>DLDA01000002.1 GCA_002480925.1 Lachnospiraceae bacterium UBA7784
TACTGCCAGCGTCCTAAGGACGGCCACTTTCTGATACGTATTAAGCTCCCGTCGGGCCGGCTTACTGCCTCTCAGGGAAGAGCTATTGCCAGAATAGCCGTGGAATATGGCAAGGGAGAGCTTCAGATCACGATACGTCAATGCATACAGATCCATAATCTGACACTTGATAGCAAGGGGCTTACTACGATCGAGGGCTGCGGCGATGTCCCTAGGAATATTCTCGGCAATCCTCTTATGGGTGTCGACCCGGATGAGCTTTTTGACACAGAGCCTGTTGTTGATGAGGCGGTAAGAAGGCTTGTCGGTAACCCCGACTATTCAAACCTCCCGCGCAAGTATAAGCTCAGCTTTTCAGCAAATCCTCACGACTGCGCCTATGCAGGGATAAACGATCTCGCATTCATACCTGCTGTCTATGGTCCTTATAATACTCCGGGATTTCATCTAAGGATAGGTGGCGGCCTCTCAAACGAGCCGAAGCTGTCAAAACCCTTAAGTCTCTTTGTCACGCCTGATCGCGCGGTAGACGTAGCCTGCGCGGTTGCAGCTATATTCCGTGATAAGGGTTACCGTGAAAAAAGGAATCATTGCCGACTGAAATATCTGATCGAGGATATAGGTGTTCGTGAGACCGAAAGACTTATCGAACAGATCACCGGACCCCTGCCTCATGGCGGACGCACTGTGACCAGATCATGGAACCGCGGGACCTTCTATGGCATACATGCCCAGAAACAGCCCGGTCTCTACTATGCAGGGCTTGGCGTGCCAGGTGGTATGCTTCCGGCATCTGACTTCAATGAAATCATAGATCTGTCTGAAAAATATGGAAACGGATCTTTGCGTACTACAAATACACACCAGCTGTTGATCCTGAACATAGCGGAGGAAAGCCTCTCCTCATTCAGAAAGGAGAGGATCCTTTCGGCATACCCTCTGAGACCGGGTCCATTCAGCGGATACCAGTCATCCTGCACAGGAAACGCCTATTGCAGCTTTGCCCCGATCGAGACAAAGCATACACTTAACAGGATCACATCAGAGCTTGACCGACGTTTCCCGGATCTTCGTATGCCCATCCGTATCAATCTGACCGGATGCCCTCATTCATGCGCTCATCCCCAGATAGCGGATATAGGCTTCACAGGAGGCAGAAAAAGAGCCTCTGACGGCAGCCTGACGGATGTCTACACAGTATCCGTCGGCGGACATCTGGGAGCTGCTCCACAGTTTGGTACAGTGCTTAGTGGCCGTATTCCGGCCGAAAAGGCCACAGATCTGGCTGCCGCCTTTGTAGAATACTATCTTAAAAACCGCAGACGAAGCGAACGTTTCTATGAATTTGCAGCTCGTGCAGGTGCAGAAGGCTTTCAGAAGATTCTTGATATATGGTCAATTACCTGACCCTATAACCTATCCCCTCTCCTCTGCTGTGTATTGATCTCATCCTCCATCACGAGAAGCGCGGCATCAAAGCGGTTCCTATCAACTGCGCCTGTAAGGATGCAGTAGGAGGAATAGACACTTACACCCTCGGCAAAGCAGGCTCTGGTGATATCGGAAGCGACAGACCTGATGCCTGCGTCGTCCATATCCTCCTCAATGACCATAAAAGAGTCACCGTCTATACGGCAGACATGGTCGGCATCGGCTATCCGCTTCAGTACAGAGGCCACACGGACAAGGGCCTTATCTCCAGCATCATAGCCATTTGCGTTGTTGATATCCTTCAGTCCCTTTATGTCACATACTATAAGGCCTATCTTTCCTGTGGATGTTCTATTATCGAAATAATGCCTGAGTCCGGATCTGTTCAAGCTGCCAGTAAGCGGATCTCTTCTTGTCCTGTCCTCTGCCGCATTCATCACATTCTTATGGGAGATCATTGATGCGAGGAAATTAGTCAGTGTAGACAGCATATATCCATTGGAATTAAGCCTCTGTGAGTCAGAATTTATGACTACAGTAAAGCCTAACGGCTCTCCTGCGATCGTAAGTCTTCCGGAAATGACATTTCTGACTCCGGCTACAGGCAGCTTCATGTCTGGATGAAGCTTGATGAATTCATTGAAATCTCTTATTATAGCGACCTTATGGTCATTGAAAAGTTCATACAGTGGCGCGAGATCGGATTTCCTGATCCCAGACAGCTCAGCCATAAGAGGGGCTACGCCCCTTGCATTCCATTCATAGGTACAGGAAACTGTCCCGTCCTCTCTTTCTTCAAAAATAAAGAATCTTTCTGCGAGCAGATTTTCAGCAATCCTTGCGATCGATGTCCTTATACCATCAGCCGGGTCCTTCTCACTAAGTCCCATTGATATAGCATCATCACACCAGGCCTCAACTCCGAGAAGAGCCTGATTCGAGTCTGCAAGAGCTATGTCTGATTCTCTCCTGTATCCTACTCTGCGATCAGGAATAGTGCCATTCCAATAATGAACGGGTTTTTTATTTTTATCCTTCTTCTGCTCAGATACATCCGTACGCACAGAGACACTGTATGAAGAAGCAAAAACAGGCAGAAGTCCGGACCTGTCGCCCTTATGTTCCCAGAGGTCCTCATGCTCGGATATAAGTATGCAATCATGCTGCCCCGGCTCCTTTATGAGTATAGCCGAAAATACAACCCAGTGATATCTGCCTGACTTCCTTTTAATACGGAAAAGATCCTGAGACTTACCCTTACCTGAATCCCTGACAGCCGTTCTGATATTCTCAGGGTCTATAAAGGTGAGGAACCTCTCCCTGTCATCCGGGTGCACAAGCTCCTTTGAATATTTTATATTGAAATCATCTATCCCCTTGATCACCTCACCTATACCCATATCTACATGCATAGGCTGGATCACCTCTATCTGATCCAACTCCAGATCCATATAATAGTATCCGTCAAAGATCTGGCTTATATGTCTCGTCAGAGCATCAATCCTGCTGCAGGCCTTCTTCTGTCTGTCAGTAGACAGGGCAAACAGGGAGGACTGGCCTATCCATTCGTCCTCATCCCCGGCAATCCTCTGGGCATGAACGCTCATATAGCTGTCATTCTTCAAATAGACATAGGTGTCAGGCTCATTGTATACCCTCTTCATGAAGGCTCTGATATGGGATACCTGTCTGTTGCAGTCATCAGAGAGGTATTCATTCTCCTGCTCTACTCCATCTACCCCTTCCTTCTTAAGCTCTGTGCAATAGATATCATTAGCAGCAAGAAGTCTTACATGATTCCCATCGAATGTAAAGATAGCTACAGGAGACCGGTCAGCCATATTTACCATACCGGCTGCCTCAAGCAGCCTGCTGCCCTTCTCTGTCTCAAACAGAAGCCCCTTCCTGTCGAACTCCATCAGGTCATTTTCGAATTTCTCAGGCTTGCCATAGTAGTAGCCCTGGATCCTCTCACATCCTATTTTCTTGAGGAACTCCATCTGCTCCTTGGTCTCCACACCCTCAGCTAAGGTATGTATGCCAAGACGCTTAGCCATATACACTACGCTTGTGATGATATTCTTTCCTTTTTCATTAAAATTCTTGAAGAATCCCATATCGATCTTTAGCATATCGAAATCGAAATTATGCAGGGCATTAAGAGACGAATACTCAGAACCGAAATCATCAAGCCAGACCTCATAGCCGGCCTCCCTGAAGCTCTCTATGGCCTTCTCCAGCTCACCTCTGCTCTTTGCTACGGCTGTCTCTGTGATCTCGACATGGATATAGCGCTTAGGTATATCGTATTTCTTCACTGCCTCCTCGACTCTTGCCAGAGGATCCATCAGTGAGAAATCAAGTCTTGAGAGATTTATAGATACAGGAAGCATCTCACATCCATTTGCTATTCTGTCATGGATAAGCCTGGCTGCATTCTCTATGATATAGGCATCAAGCCTTCCTATCATCCTTGACTCCTCGAGTACAGGGATGAAAAGTCCGGGAGAGAGCATCCCCTCCTTAGGATCCTCCCACCGGGCAAGAGCTTCAAAGCTGCATACCCGTCCTGTTATCGTACGGACTACAGGCTGATAGTATACCTTTATATAGCCCTTCTTCAGAGCCTCATCGAAATTATCGAGGATATAATACTTCTTAGCAAGAGCCTTATCCATTTCCTCAGAATAGACAGCATATGATGAATCAGAATCATTCATAGCCGCCCTGCAGGCAGTCTTGGCCTTATCAAAGGCATGTGTGACCTCTCCGGCATCGACCGGCCCGTCATATATCACTACTCCTGCCTTTATCGCGATAAGTGCGTTTGCAAAGAAACCATTTATCTTTTCAATAGCCAAATCAAGTCTGTCCGGGATCCCCTCTCTTGGCAGAAGAGCAGCAAAATGATCCCCGGCAAAATGGCCTATAAGTGCCTCCGGGAACATTTCCCTCAGAGTAGTCGCAATGAATACGATTGCCTTGTCTCCGCCCTCTATACCGCATGATCTGTTATATGCTCGAAAGTTCTTGACATTAAAAAAAGTTGGGCAGAAGTTCTCGAACTCCCCGGACTCCATCTTCTCTCTTGCGAGCACCAGGGCTGCCTGATAAAATTCCTTTTCTCCCGGCAGTCCTGTCATATCGTCAATAGCACTTCTTTCAGACATCCTTGTCATCTCGTCATATTCCGACATTAATCCTCCATAAAACTCAAAAAGAAAATCCTGCCGTTTCCTGCTCATCACACCATTGTGACATAAATCCAATCCGGTTCGAACCGGTCAACCTCTAGATATAATATAATCCAACTCAGCAGAATTGTAAATCAAAAAGACGCGATCTCTCGCGTCTTTGTCCTTACAGATCCACCTTTTTGTCAAGAAGATAGGACGACAGCCCAATTGCCACGGCCGAAAATCCCAGCTGCAAAGCTAGTGAAGCGGTCGCTCTTGCCGCATCTCCTGCCCGATAGAAACTGAGCCCATTTGCTCCTATCGAGAGCTCAAATCCATTGGTCGCATTAGTTATCTTAAACGAAATGTACTCCATCAGAATAAAGAATACCACAAAGATTGCGAAGCTTAAGGACTTCTCAAACTTCTTGCCGCGCAGTAGAGAGGCTCCGATAGTCGATGACAGATATGCCATTGAGACAAAGAATGTCACGCCTGCCGCTGTGGATCCAAGCATTTTTACCAGTGTGATCACCGTATCTGTCCCGTACATATTCTCAATCGCCTTTGCCACTGCAGAGATCATCGATCCCGGTGCATTATCTCTTTGTACCGCATTCATCAGCACATGCAGATCAGCATATCCAAGGAAGCAATAGGCTGAGAAAAGCGCTGTACCTACTATAAGGATCACGAGGATCTTTCCGACTATTATCTGCCAGGCCGGGAGAGGGGTCATAAAGATCATATATCCTGACTTATCCCTCAGATCCCGGTTGTACATCCCTATCCCCTCGATCACAACCACGAATACGGTCCCTATAGCAGCGACCATGAGAGCTATGCTCATTCCAAGTGAATATTTCCAGCTAAGCCTGCTTACGATAAGGAAGATCGCCTCCAATATCGCCAGTATTGCCACCATTATAAGGTAGCGGGACTTATTTTTTATAAACTCATACTTCATTATCTTTCCCATGGTCACACCTCGCTATATAATTCTCTGTACTTATCAGCTATAGACTTATTCTC
>DLDA01000046.1 GCA_002480925.1 Lachnospiraceae bacterium UBA7784
ATTCTTATAAGGCAGGAAGAACACAAAATGCAGCACAGGCATTTGAAAAATTTCGGGAGAGTCACAGTTAATGGAAAAGTACACAGTTGATATTACCGATGATGCTCTTGCCGATATGGATGCTCTTTATGAGCATATAGCAAAAAACTTCAAGCACCTGAGAATGCGATAGGACAGTATAATCGTATTGCCGATGCGATTTTGACATTGGAGTCATTCCCGGATAGATTTGGCTTGTTTGAATGCGAACCGGAGCATTCCATTGGAATACATAAGATGATCATCGACAACTACATTGTTTGTTATGTTATAGATCCGGGAGTGGTAACGGTAACGGATGTAACAAAACAGACAATAATTGTATCAAAACAAAGCCAAAATTATAGGACATGCAAATATATAACAGGAGGATTATATGAGATATAAGAAGAAATTTGCTGCAGTATTGATGCTTTTTGCTGTTATTCTTTGCACTGATCAAGTGAGTATATCAGCAAGTGCAAAGTCAGCTCCACAGTTGAGTATAAGTAATACCATTCGGATCACAAAGAAGGTTCAGAAGACTGTAAAACTTAAAGGAGCAGGAAATTCAAAAGTAGTATGGACAATAAGGGAAAACGATTATTGCAGGAAGTATAAAAAGCCATCTGTAAAGATTGTCAGGAAAAGCAATAAAGAAATTGTCATTAAGCCAGTACATAATGGAGTTGGAACCATATTATGCAAAGTCGGCAAAGAGACGGTGAGTGTGGATTATGATGTGTTTCTAAAAAAGGAGACACTGAATAAGACAAAGAACCTCTCTAATGATGCCCTGTTTAAAAAATTCCTATCTGGTGAGATTCCGGTAATCTACAATGACACGAAGAACCTGGACTGGGTTTATTATCAGATACTAAAGAAGAATGTGGATCCTGCTTCCATCTCTGTAAATAGTAAGATGGACCTTGATAATGATGGCGAGGATGAGTATATTATTGGAGATAATTGCTGGGAGCTTTATGGAGGAATGTACATAGACGCATATAAGGGAAGTCTCCGTGTGCTGGCATATGGTGACGGTATGGCCTCTGAACTGTCACATACTTCGTTTAAGAACACTGTATGGGTAGTTCACAGTGACCTGACCCATTATGGAAGACAGTATTATATTCTAGAAAAATATAATGGTGATGAGAAGGTAGAGGATATGATCCGTATAGGGGCAGAGTATTGGGATTCGAAAGATGATAGATATAATGAAAGCAGTCATTTCTACTACAATGATAAAAATATTTCGATGAAAGAATATGAGTCGTATTTGCGTGATTTTCATCTGATTGATTAATGAATTGCAAAAAGATAAATGTGGTAGATTTATACCGATGTGAGGCTTATTGCGATGACGATAAAGGCAGGGCGTATGATCGAAAGGAGAAGAAAATATGCAGAAATTTGATTATTGCACCCCTACAAGACTGATCTTTGGCCAGGGAGTCGTGGAAAAGCTTCCGGAGGTTATGGGTCGGTATGGGAAAAAGATTCTTATGACCTACGGCGGCGGAAGTATCAAGAAGATTGGACTTTATGATAAGGTGAAGGAACTTCTTAGGGATTTTGAAATCGTGGAGCTCTCAGGCATTCAGCCGAATCCCAAGTATGATCCGAGCGTCCTTGACGGAGTAAAGCTTTGCAAGGAACATGATGTGGATGTCATCCTGTCGGTCGGAGGAGGCAGCGTACTCGACTGCTCGAAGGCAATCGCAGCCGGAGCGAAGTATGACGGAGATCCGTGGGATTTAATTTCTTACAAGGTAAAGGCAGATGCAGCACTTCCGATTGTAGATATTATCACGCTTGCCGCTACGGGAAGTGAGTATGACTGCGGCGGAGTGATTTCCAGAACCGAGACAAACGATAAAATCGGCTATGTGGATCCGCTTCTTTATCCTGAAGTTTCCTTCCTTGATCCGACGTATACATTTACGGTATCCAAGAAACAGACAGCTGCAGGCTGCGCGGATGCGATGAATCACATTATGGAGCAGTATTTCTGCGAGGATTCCACACTTCTTAACGATGGATTTATGGAAGCGGCGCTTAAGAGCCTTATGGCCAATGCAAAGAAGTGTCTTGAGAATCCAGCCGACTATACGGCAAGGGCGGAAATGATGCTTGACTGCACCTATGGCTGCAACGGGATCTATTCGCTTGGAAACAGTGAGTCCGGCTGGCCCTGCCACGGTATGGAGCACGCGCTCTCGGCATATTATGACATCACACATGGGGAGGGACTAGCGATCATTACACCGAGGTGGATGAAGCATATCTTAAGCGAGAAGACTGTAGATCGCTTCGTAAAATACGGTGTAAATGTTTTTGGAATTGATTCAGATCAGGATAAGTTTGCCATTGCAGATCAGGCAATAGAGGCAACCTATAAGTTCTTTGAATCGATCGGTATTCCTATGCATCTTAAGGATGTTGGCATTGATGAGAGCCGCATCGATGAGATGGCTCATCATGTAGCAGAAAATGAAGGACTTGAAAACGCATGGGCACCGCTTAGTGAGAAGGATATTGCGGATATTTTCAGAGCATCTTTATGAGAAAAAAGTGTGAGAGCATTATCTCCTGTGCCGATTATGCCATTGCAATGGTAGATGAGATCGAAAAAAGAGATCACATACAACAGAGGATTTCTGTTGTAAAAGTCTGATCGGATGGGTGAGTATACATTTCAGGACAGATTTGTGGGCTTCTGGCTGTAGCCAGAAGTCTTTTTTATGGTATTAGGAAAATAAAATATTGTATTCAAATGGATATTTATTTCGCAGTTTTTGCAGCCTCTGACGGGATGGACTTTGAATATAGCTGAAATTAACTCTTTCTAAAGCTGTTGAATTTTTACAGGAGCAAGACTATATTAAAAAAGTTAAGCATAAGAATTAATAATAAAGGAAAAGAAAGGAAAATATATGGCACAGCATTCAGATGAGAGAAGCACCCATACCAGATGGAACCGCTCCATACTTTTTAAGGTCTTTGTTATGAACCTGCTATTTGTCATAGTCTTTGTGGCTGTTATGGCTCTTATGATGACAAGTTTCAGAAGAAGCGAGAAGATCTCGAACGAGACAGTCAGATTCTCGAATCAGGTGAGCAGCAGCAAGGAAAAGATGAAGACCATGGTCTACTACATGTATTCCCAGCCCCTGTCCTATGTCATAACGACAGGAGATACCAACAAGCGTACCTATCAGGGCAATATCACCTACTGTGAAAAGGTGATAAAGAGAACCCTTGAGAGTCTGAACAAGCAGGTCAAAAGTCCGGAGTATTCTTCCATGGACTTAAAAGATGTGGCTTCAAGCCTTAACAGGACGAGCAGTGATATAGAGACTTACTGTAAAAGCGTCGACAATGTAATGAAGCTATTAAATGACGGAAATAATGATGACGCGCAGATCCAGATGAACGGGGTCGTGCTTCAGAGTCTTATGGATCTGTCCACCGATTTCATGAAGCTGTCATCTGAGGTGGACAGGGTAAATGCTTCGTCTATGGACGAGATGCAGAGGATCCAGCAGGAATGCGTTCTTGTTTCTGTGATCAGTGTGATCGTATTTATTATCTTTACGGTGATCAACTTCGTAATGATGTATCAGATGATAGTAAAAAAGATCATAGCACTTTCAAACGGCATCAATAAGATCATCGAAAATATCAAGGCAGGACGCGGCGATCTGACTCAGCGTATCAGCGTAGATACCGACTCCGAGATCAGATATATAAGAGATGGCTTCAATGATTTCATTGAGACCCTGCAGAATATCCTTCGAGATGTAAAGAATGGTACAGTCGTCCTGACTGACTCTACAAGAAGCATGACGGAAAGGATAGCGATGGCAAATGATAATGTCACGAATACTTCTGCCGCTCTTGAGGAGTTGTCTGCGAGCATGCAGAATGTCTCCGAGACAGCATCTGACATCAACGAAAAGCTGGATGATGTAAACGAAGCAACGGAGAATATCGAAAGCAGTATCAGAAACGGCGCCGGAAAGGCCGAGGAGATTAAGAAGGAGGCCGATGCCGTAAAGGTCACTGCTATGCAGAAAAAGAAAAACACCAGTCATCAGATGGAAGAGCTTTCACAGGTCCTTGAGAGCTCGGTCGAGGATTCGAAGAAGGTCCAGCAGATAAACAATCTTACTAACGATATTTTAGAGATCGCTTCAGAGACCAATCTGCTGGCACTTAATGCTTCGATAGAGGCTGCCAGAGCAGGAGAGGCCGGAAAGGGCTTTGCAGTGGTCGCTCAGGAAATCAGCACTCTTGCCGAAAACTCCAGACAGACAGCTGCAAATATCCAGGATATCAGCAGCGATGTGACAAAGGCTGTAACAGCACTGTCTGATAATGCCATGCAGGTGCTCGACTACATCAACACAGTTGTCCTGTCTGATTATGACGCCTTTGTGGATACCAGCTCCAAATATGAGGCCTCCGCTGATGTGATAAACGGAATGCTGTCAGAGTTTGACGGATCAGCCTCACGGCTTGCTTCTATAATGCGGGATATGAACAGCTCCGTTACCGGAATCACGGATTCAGTCCGTGAGGCGTCGGAGGCTATCAATATGTCGGCTGAAAACGCCCAGAACATCGTGAATGAGATTTCCGGTATCAATGATGACATGGATAAGAATAACAATGTCACACTACAGCTTAATTCCAGCACCGAGAAATTTACTACTCTGTAACAGAAAGGCAGGAAACCAGATGAATAAAAGATTGCAAGCTCTGGCTCTTTCTGCTGCAATGGTCATCTCCATGACGGCCTGCGGCAGCAAGGGTGGCTCTGTAAGTAAAGCAAATAAGAATGTAACGATTACAATATTTAACTCAAAGACCGAAATAGCCGACCAGATGAAGGAGCTGGCCTCGGAGTATGAGAAGGCTAGCGGAGTAAGGGTAAAGGTCGACAGTCCTGATGAAACAGTATCCCTCCATCTGGCGACAAGATATGTAGCAAATGATCCATATACGATCTCCATGGTAGATGCCAAGGATATCTATACTCTTGCTGCAGATCATGCAGCAGACCTTTCAAAGGAGAAGTGGGTAGATGACACAAAGCAGACGATCAGTGTAAAGGGAAAGGTATATGGATTTCCTTTCTGCATGGAAGGCCGGGGAATCATCTATAATGCAAGTGCGATCAAGAAGGTGACCGGAAAGGACTTTGATCCGTCATCCGTTCAGACGCTCGATGAATTCAAATCGCTTCTTGAGGAGCTTAAGAAAAAGGGGATGAAATCTCCTGTCGGTATTCAGGCTGAGGACTGGTCGCTTGGAGCACATTTTTTCCCTCAGATCTACGAGGAACAGGAGGATACGGATTCCTTTATAGAGAAGCTGCACAAGGGCACAGCTGATATCGCTTCCGATAAGAAGTTTGACAGTATAATGGATACCTTTGATGTACTGATGAAGTATAATTACGCATCGGCGGATCCACTGAAAGCAGACAGGGAAACCACAGAAAGGATGCTTGCAGAGGGAGATATAGCCTTCATGTTCGGAGGTACCTGGGACTGGTCATTGCTCGAAAAGTATAACCCTTCTGATGAGATGGGACTCATGCCTATCCCTCAGAATACAGATGACGGTACTAATACAAAGCTTGTCGCTGGTTCTACAAAATATCTCTTCATCGATAATTCGGATTCCATCTCCGACAAGGAAAGGCAGGCTGCAAAGGATTTCCTGAACTGGCTTGTCTATGATAAGGCGGGACAGCAATTCATCACAAAGACCTGCGGTCTGGTATCGCCGTTTACAAATAACAGCGTGGATGCAGCTGATCCTCTTGGTAAATCATTAAAGCAGTACCTAAAGGATGATAAGCTGATAGGCTGGTACAATTTCCTGCCGGATGACCAGCAGGCTACTGTAGGTGCTATGACCCAGCAGTATCTGGGCAAAAAGATAGACCGCGCCCAGTTCGCCGGTCAGATAGAAAGCTACTGGAAGAACGCCAGACTTTCTACGATCAGGTGATAGAACAAGTCATAAATATGTAATTTATTCGCTCCTTGTGATATATAAATCACGATCATTTTAGTAACATGACCATAATAGAGGAATGTAACTGATGGTTTTTTTGATTTTTTGAGCAAGGAGGAAAAAATGTATCGGGGAAATCGAAGGAGTGTAATCGCATGCACTGCTATGGCTACCATGCTCTTGACCGGATTACCACAGGCAAGCCTTGTGGCAAAGGCCGATGACGGCTATAAGCTGGTCTGGCAGGATGACTTTGACGGGGAGGGCCTGAGCACAAAAGACTGGAATGTGGAGGAGCATGATCCGGGCTGGGTCAATGCAGAATTACAGCGCTATACCAGTCTTGATCAGGGGAATATCAAGGTAGAGGATGGCAATCTGGTCATCAGACCCCAGATGACGTCTGGTGCTGGCGAGGGAGATCCTGCAGAGAAGGAAACAGAGATCTCCATGGATATCAAGGCTGATGGTAAGACCAGTGATACCATAGCTCTTCAGGTGAATTTCGGAAAGATCGATGACAACGACCATCCGACGGAAGCCACTGCAGCAGCAACTGTAGCGATCGATCAGATCTCCCTGAAGGAGGTGGATAAGGATGGTAATGAATCTGATGAATTACTGAAGAATTCATCGCTTGATAGTGAGGAGGGCTGGATCTTTGGCGCGACTTCGCCTGGCCAGGGCAGTATCCGTTATGAAAATGGCCAGGCGATCCTTTCAATAGTAAATTCCGGTGAAGCCAACTGGAATATCCAGCTGCAGCAGGGCGGTCTGCGTCTGGAGCATGGTCACAGCTATAAGCTCAGGATGACTGCATCAAGTAATCTGGACCGCCTGATAGAGCTAAGTCTGCTTGACCCCGATAATGGCTATACCTGGTATGGCGGAGGTAAGGCAATGATCTCCGGGAACGGGGCTTATGGAGGCGGAGAGCGTCAGATCACATCCGGCCGGATCAATACTCAGGGAAAGCATGATTTCAGATACGGGCGTTTTGAAGCCAGAGCAAAGGTTCCTGAGGGAATGGGGTATTTACCGGCATTCTGGCTTATGGCATCAGATGAGGGACTATACGGACAGTGGCCTAAGTGCGGTGAGATCGATATCATGGAGGTCATGGGGCAGGATACAAGGAAGTCCTACCATACCATCCACTACGGATATGACTCCGGCAATGGCCATAAGCAGAATCAGGGAAGCAATACGCTTACTCAGGGAAGCTATGCAGACGACTATCATGTATATAGAGTCGACTGGGATCCGGGCCTTATCACCTGGTATGTGGATGACAAGGAGGTCTACTCCACTAGAGACTGGTATACGGGTCAGGATGATGATAATCAGCTGACTTATCCGGCGCCTTTCGATCAGAACTTCTATATTATACTGAATCTGGCCGTGGGCGGAAGCTGGGTTGGTTATCCGGATGAAAAAACCTATGCAGGCATGAATGACCAGGCCTTTAAGGTCGACTATGTAAAGGTATATCAGAAGTCTGCAGAGACCTATGCAAGAGAAGAAAAGGAAGCAAGGAGGCCTGAGGCAGCGCCTGTAGTCTACCGCCAGGCAGATGAAAGCGGAAACTATGTGAGAAACGGGGATTTCTCTGAGGATATAGGTAAAGATGGGGACGAAAATGCATCCAGAGATAACTGGAAGCTTCATCTGGAAAGCGATGCAAAAGGTACGACGTATGAACAAAAGGATAAGCAGATCTATCTGAAGCCGGATACGATCGGCTCTCAGAACCACAGCGTCCAGCTGAAGCAGGAAAATATCCCTATGCATAAGGGCTGGGAATACGAGCTTTCATTTGATGCATCAGCTGATGAGGCACGCGATATCGTAGTTGATGTGGAAGGACCTGACAGAGGCTGGCAGCGTTATATGCAGGATACGATTGTTTCTGTCGGGAAAGAGATTCGCAGCTATACCCTTGATTTTACCATGAATGAGAAGAGCGATCCTAACGGAAGCCTTGAGTTCAATCTGGGAAAACAGGGAACAAAGGCAGGAGTCAGGCTCTCAAATGTAAGACTCATACATAAGTCAGGTGATGAGATTCCTGAAAACAATGACAAGGTGATCCGCCCTGATGGCAACTATATATATAACGGCTCCTTTGATATGGGAAAGGAACGTCTTGGCTATTGGGAATATGACAAGGACGATGCCGGATATATCCATGTGACAAATGAGAACAATGTCAGGGAATTGAAGGTAGAGGTGCCAGAGGGAAAGACGATCCATATAGGGCAGAGTAAGCTGGCTTTTGTCGGAGCAGGAAGCTATGAGCTTTCGTTTGATGGCTATTGTGATGCTTTAACAGATGGTGCAGGCCTTACCATAAAGGTGGGCGAGCAGCAATTCACACCGGATCTTACTGATAAACGTAAGTCCTGCAGCAGTAAGCTTCATTTTGACAGGGGACTGGACCGTGATCATGCAGATATCGATCTGATATTTTCAAAGCCAGGGACCTACTATCTGGATAATATCCGCTTGTGTGAGGCTGCACTTATAAAGAATGGATCCTTTGATGCCGGGATGGCAGGATTTGCGCCTTACATCTATGATACAGTAAAGGCAAAGTATGTCATTGACAGCATGAATGGCAATGATAATGCGTTTGCGATCACGATCGATGATACAATGGCAGATGATGCCGGGAATTCATGGTATATCCAGCTGAATCAGGATGGAGTGCCGCTTAAGCAGGGCAGCAAATACCGCCTGTCGTTAAAAGCCAGGTCTACTATCGGGCGTAAGATTTCTGTTGCCATGCAGCAGTATGAAGGCAACTGGACCAATTACAGCAAGACCGGTGCTATCGATGTCGGAAAGGAATGGAAGGATTATACCTTTGACTTTACTATGGATGATCCGACAGACCCTGCCGCACGGTTTAACATAACTATGGGATCTGTCGATGGCGTCCGAATCAGGAAGCAGCATGACATTTATATCGATGATATCTCTCTTGTTGAACTGGATGAGGAACAGACAAAGCCTGTTCCGGGTCCTTCGGCTGGTGGAAGCGCAGGCCAGGGGACTTCAGGATCTTCAGGAGGTGCAGGAACGACAGGCCAGACTTCTGCTGGCACTCCGTCCGGAAACAAGCCGGCTGGAGGTGGTCTGCCTTCTGAGAACAGACCGACAGATCAGATCAAAGCAGAAGATTCAGAGCCCGAAAAGCCTGCTGTAGTAAACAAAACAGGTCTTGACCTGAGTCAGGGAGCAGCAGTAAATGGCATATATAAGGATGCAGATGGCAGAATTCTAAAGAATGCTGCCCTGGCTACTGACAAGGGTATTGTGATCACTGATAAGAAGGGCAAGGCGATAGCGGCAAACTCAATGACAAAGCTTGCAGGCAAGACATTTCTTATCAATAGTGATGGTGTCGTGGCATCTGCTGAGAAGGTCAAGGTCTTTGGAAAGATATATGTGGCAAGGAAGGATGGTACTCTTGCAAGAAAAGCCTTTGTTACACTTGAGAAAACAGGCAGCCGTGTTTACACTGATTCAAAGGGCCTTATTGTAAAAAACAGGACCTTTAAGGTCAGGGGCAGCCTATATGTGGCGAAGAAGAGCGGCGCTCTTATGAAGAATGGCACGATAAGCATAAAAGGCAGGAAATACATAGTAAAAAACTATAAGGTTGTAAAGACTGTAAAGAAAAAGAGATCAGAAAGACGTTTTTAACTGGCAATCGCCGACTGATAAGAAAGAACCGCGGCCCATAAATCCGGGCCGCGGTTTTTTGCCGGGCTTGACGTTTATGCACTCTATATATAGAATTGACTTTGTTCATGTTATCTTAAAAGCGGTTCCATTATAAAGTGAGGTAAGAGTAATGTCAGTAGGATCATCAGGTAATAGCATAAGCTTTGAATATAAAAGGGCTTCTATAGAATCTATCGTATGGAGGACGGACGGCTCATTTAGGTTTTAGATCGATCATTGCTATAGACTCTTGTAAATCCCCTGCCTTTAGTGATAATATCTCTGTATGTATAAAACGATATCAGGAGATAAAGGAAAAGGCGCTCTTATGTGCCTGCTTGGAGGCGTCTGCTGGGGGCTTTCGGGCTCTATGGGACAGTATCTTTTCACAAGACAGGGAATGGACTCGAGATGGCTGGTTCCATTAAGGCTTTGTCTGGCAGGAGTCATACTTTTCATATATTGCCTGTTCAGATATGGAAAAAGGGTAGCAGGCCCCCTGACGAACAGAGCTGATCTCTGGAGACTATTCGTATATGGGATCTTAGGTGTAAGCACCTGTCAGTTCACATATTTCCGGTGCATCCAGTTAAGCTCAGCAGCCATGGGAACCATACTTCAGGATCTCTCACCTGTATTCATCCTTATGGTAACCTGCCTTCGAGAGCACAGAAGACCGAAGCGGAATGAAGTGATGGCGATAGTTATGGCCTTTGCCGGAGTATTTCTTCTGTCGACACATGGCTCCATAGGAAATATCCTTGTTTCCCTGCCGGCCATCATTTCAGGAGTTGTATCGGCAGTATGCGTAATGATATATAACTGCTCGGACAGGCTTATCAGTAAGTATCCGGTCGCACTGCTCCAGGCCTATTCGTTCATAGCCGGAGGAATTGTATTTGCCATACTTTTCAGGAGTTTTAGGATACATTATGTTCCGAATGCCATGGGACTTTTTGGCATTGCCTTTGTGGTAATTGTAGGAAATGTGCTGGCTTTTACGCTCTACATCAGGGGTGTGTCATATATAGGACCAGAAAAGGGTATACTCTATGGCTTCTCCGAGCCTGTCACGGCTGCTGTCATAACTGTTACTGTATTCCATGTCAGGGCCGGGATCTATGATCTGATTGGATTTGCCCTGATATTTACAATGCTTGTGATGATAAGCAGTGCCAGACATGGGATAAGAACAGGCAGCAGATGAGAGGAGATACTATGTACGAGGAAGCAGAGCTTATAGAAAAGGCCCATCAGGCTATGGAAAACGCATATTGCAGATATTCTGGATTTATGGTAGGTGCAGCACTGCTATGTGACGACGGTACTGTCTATACAGGATGCAATGTAGAAAATGCTTCATACGGTGCCAGCAACTGTGCTGAGCGCACGGCGATTTTCAAGGCGGTTTCAGATGGACATAAGGATTTCAAGGCTATTGCTATCTGTGGTGGTAAAAGTCTTGATGATACAGTTGTCTGTCAGCCATGCGGTATCTGCCGGCAGGTCATGAGTGAGTTCTGTGACACTTCATTTGAGATAGTTCTGGGTTCATATAAGGCTGGAAAGCTTGCCTTTACAAGGAAATTCCTGCTTGATGAACTGCTGCCATTTGCCTTTGAGCTTTGAAATCAAAGCTAGTTAATAGATTTATACTAAAATGTTAGGTGGGTGTTGATATAAAAATATCTGGTCTTTTACAAGGCGAATTAAGCAGAAAAACCAGTGACGATATATGCTGTTACAGACTTGAGACAGGATATTCTAAGTATTATTAAAGGATTATAAATATGAATACAGGAGTAATAAAGGGACTTTTGATCCCGTTTATTGGTACTACGGCAGGCTCTGCCATGGTTTTTTTCTTAAGAAAGGCTATCTCCGAAAGTATACAGAGACTACTTACTGGCTTTGCAGCCGGAGTGATGGTTGCAGCAAGCTTTTTTTCTCTGCTTGGTCCTGCAATCGAGCGGGCGGATGGTATGGGCAGGCTTGCCTTTGTTCCGGCCTCTGTAGGATTCATGATCGGTATAGGGTTCCTTCTGCTATTAGACAGGATCACGCCCCATATGCATATGGACAGCGTTGAGGAGGGTCCGGCATCGGGACTGAAGCGTACGACGAAGCTGATCCTGGCTGTGACCATCCATAATATACCGGAGGGAATGGCAGTAGGGGTGGTCCTTGCAGGCTTCCTCTATGGACATTCAGGCATTACAGCAGCTTCAGCTCTGGCCCTTTCGCTTGGAATAGCTATACAGAACTTTCCGGAGGGAGCGATCGTGTCCATGCCGCTTAGGGCAGAGGGCATTGGAAGGATGAAGACTTTTATGTATGGTACGCTTTCAGGAGCGGTGGAGCCTGTAGCAGGGATCATCACTATAGCTGCAGCAGGTCTGGTCGTTCCCGTCCTTCCTTATCTTCTGGGATTTGCAGCCGGAGCCATGATCTACGTGGTAGTAGAGGAGCTGATACCGGAGATGTCTGAGGGAGAGCATTCAAATATAGGAACAGTATCCTTCTCTCTCGGATTTGTCGTGATGATGATCCTTGACGTAGCGCTGGGATGAAAAGCATCAGCTGTTCAAGCGGCAAATGATATCATTAGATAAAAAGGAGACCGGACATTTCCGGTCTCTTTTTTATTGCTGTCGTAAAATCTCTTATATAAGTGTGACCAGATGTACTATAAAGGCACAGGCCCAGGCGATCGCACATTGGAATAGCACGATCCAGAGAGCCCAGCGACGCCCCAGCTCACGTCTTATGGAGGCGATTGCGGCTATGCATGGTGTATAGAGCAGGCAGAATACCAGAAAGGAGGCCGCTCTTGCAGGTGTAAGGACCTGCTGGAGAGAGGCTACGCTTCCGAAAAGTATACCGAGTGTCGATACAACCGATTCCTTGGCAAGGAAACCGGAGATAAGGGCTGTAACCATCCGCCAGTCGCCGAAGCCTAAAGGAGCAAAGATCGGGGCTATAAAACCTGCAATGACTGCAAGTATGCTGTTCTGTGAATCGGTCACCATGGCAAACGAAGGTGAAAATGTCTCAAGGAACCAGATCACGATCGATGCAAGGAAGATCACAGTAAAGGCACGCTGGATAAAATCTCTCGACTTTTCCCAGAGGAGCTGTCCGACGTTCTTCGGACGAGGCATCCTGTAGGTTGGAAGCTCCATAACGAAAGGTACGGCCTCACCCTTGTATCTCGTGTTCTTAGAGATCACTGCGGTAAGGACACCGACTGCGATACCTGTGAAATAGAGAAGAAGCATCACAAGAGCTCCTCTTCCGGGGAAGAAGGCAGAGATAAAGAATGAATAGATCGGCAGCTTGGCTGAACAGCTCATGAAGGGGATCATTATCACTGTAAGCTTCCTGTCACGCTCTGATGGCAGGGTCCGGCTTGACATTACCGCTGGTACTGAGCATCCGAAGCCAATAAGCATAGGAACTATGCTGCGGCCCGAGAGACCAAGCTTCCTTAGGATCTTGTCCATCACAAAGGCTATGCGGGCCATGTAGCCTGAGTCCTCAAGCAGGGAGAGGAAGAAAAACAGGGTCACTATGATAGGCAGGAAGGAGAGCACTGATCCTACTCCGGCGAAGACTCCCTTTACGACAAGGGAGATAAGCAGAGGATTGACCCCGGCGGCCTCCATCCCTTTCTCGCAGGTATCGCTTAAGGCCTGGATACCTGTATCGAGAAGTGATTGCAGGCTGCCGCCTATCACATTGAAAGTCAGATAGAAAATAAGTCCCATTATTAGGACAAACATAGGAATAGCAGTAAACCTTCCGGTGAGGACTGAGTCGATACGGCTGCTTCTTGTCTGTTCCCTGCTTTTCTCAGGCTTGACTACAGATGAAGCGACGACTCTCTCGATGAAGTTGAATCTCATGTCGGCGATCGCCGCTGAACGGTCGAGTCCGCTTTCCTTTTCCATCTGTCTTACTATATGGACAACGGTTTCCTGTTCATTGGTGTCGAGACCCAGTGCATCGATCACACTTTTGTCACCCTCTATAAGCTTTGTTGCTGCAAACCTTATCGGTATAGCTGACTTGTCGGCATGATCCTCAATAAGATGCATTACAGCGTGGATTGAACGGTGGACGGCACCGTGCCTTTCTTCGGGGTCACAGAAATCCTGCCTGAGCGGCTTCTCCTGATATTTTGCGACATGGATGGCATGGCTTACAAGCTCATCTATTCCTTCGTTTTTGGCAGCGGAGATTGGGACGACCGGAACACCAAGCAGCTGCTCCATCCTGTTTACATTTACGGAGCCGCCGTTGCTCTGGACCTCGTCCATCATATTAAGGGCTACGACCATAGGTATATTAAGCTCCAGGAGCTGGAGAGTGAGATAGAGATTCCTCTCTATATTGGTCGCATCAACTATATTTATGATCCCTCTTGGCTTTTCATCCAGTATGAACTGTCTGGAGACCACTTCCTCGCTCGTGTAGGGAGACATTGAGTAAATACCCGGCAGATCGGTTACAAGGGTGTCCTTATGACCTCTTATTACTCCGTCCTTCCTGTCTACGGTCACCCCGGGGAAGTTTCCTACGTGCTGGTTGGAACCGGTAAGCTGGTTGAAAAGAGTCGTCTTTCCAGAGTTCTGGTTTCCAGCCAGGGCAAATGTCAGACAGGTCCCGTCCGGGAGAGGATGCTCTGTTTTTTTGTTATGAAAGCGGCCTCCCTCTCCAAGTCCCGGATGGTCGATAAGCTTATTTACCGGAGGGATGGCCTTTTCCTGCGGCAAAGAGGCTATACCGGCAAGAGATCTTCCTGTCTCTGCACAGTCCCTTACATTTACGACCTCGATCCTTGATGCGTCGTCAAGACGCAGGGTAAGCTCGTAGCTTTGTACACGAAGCTCTATCGGATCTCCCATAGGTGCATATTTTATCAGCTCTACAGTGACACCGGGTATCATACCCATATCAAGAAGGTGCTGTCTAAGCGCGCCCTCGCCGCCGACAGATGCAACCGTCGCCTGCTGTCCAATCTTCAAATCTTTTATAGTTAGCATATCCACTCCAGTTCTAAATATATTTTTCAGAACTATTATAAGATAAGACCGGATCAAAAACAACGGTATTTCCATATTGCTTTAAAGCAGCAGCAGTCTCTTTATAAGCTCCGCTATGAATTCATTCCTGCTGACTGTGGCTGGCTCGTCGTCACCATAGATGCTTATTGCCACATCTCTTATCTCACTGGAAAATTCAGCCCTCTTTGTGTAATAATTGATCCCTATACCGGGAATATAGGCCAGGGGACGTCCTATATCGAGGTCATAAAGAGCCTCTGTGAAGATCCCGGCAACCTTTTTCCCCTGAAGGAGACAGCCTGAGGGCTTCTCAAATGACAGCTCCCTGCCACAGAGAGCTTTTGCGGCACCGCAGATACAGTCGGCGACAGCTCTTGTGACATGAGCCGGCTCAGATGACTTCATTTTTTCGGGGAGAAGAATAATGCTTAGATATATACCTCCGGGAGGCGAGATGAATGATCTTTCATTGTGTCCCTGACCTTTTGTCTGCATCTGTGAAGCAACGATCGTCCCGTGACCGGCTCCTGTAGAAAGAAGTCTTAAGGCCTCCTTATTCGTCGAGTCGATCGATTCATATACATGAATGTCATCCGGATCAAAGGAGGATGCGCCGGAGCTTAAATAAGGGAGTATTCCTTCAACAGACAGCTTGTCAGAATGGTTGGAGAGCCGGTATCCCTTATTGGGGCTTGATTCTATGTCATAGCCCCTTTCACGGAGCACTCCGACTGCCTTCCAGACTGCATTTCGTGAAAGCGACAGGTCATCGGCAAGCAGGGCTCCCGAGAACCATTTTCCCTTGTTTTCTTCCATATATCTGAGCACCTTTTCAGCAGTAGTCATATGTCCTCTTTTCACATTTTGCCTCATGTCCTTTGTATCAGCAGAAGCAGACATTAGGGCTTCTGCGCTTTATACTATCATTATAAGCGTTTTTGACCAGAAAAGCAGTAATAGAAACGAAAAATACTTCTGTCTCTTTTCTGATCTTTATGCTAGAATGGGAGAGGGTTACAAAGGAGATAAAATGGAATTTGGAATTTTATACAATAAAAATAAGGTTCTTCATCAGTTTGTGTGGG
>DLDA01000049.1 GCA_002480925.1 Lachnospiraceae bacterium UBA7784
TACATTACCCGTGAACTGTAACCAAAAAGTCACCATCTGAAAAAGAAAAGAACGGACACAAAAGGAGTGCTTCATAAAAGAAGCACTCCTTTATATGTGGAAAATATGGAAAATTAAGAATCAGTTCCCGAATATCTGGCTCCAGTCATAGAGACCGCCGTTACCGAAGCTGTTGTCATCATTACCCTCATCGTACTGACTGCCATCGTCGTTTCCGCTGCTTCCGGAATCCGAATCGTCAGTCGGTCTCGATGTAAGAGTGACGGTCACGTTCTTTGACTTATAATCATTCTCTACAGTTGCAACAGCAACCTTTACCTTATCACCCTTCTTCTTGCTTGAGATATACTCTCTTAAGGATGACATCGATGAAATATTATTGCCATCGACTCCGGTTATCACGTCACCCTTCTTGATGCCGGCCTTCTTTGCAGGGCTGCCTGAAACGACCTTTGTCACATAGACGCCCTGAGGCATGTTATAGGACTGAGCCATCTCAGATGAGATATCAGCTCCCTGGATTCCTAAGAAGCCCTGATCACTGGTGCTTGTAGAAGAGGACGAGGAGGATTGGTTCTTTAAGCCTGGTCTGTTTGTTACCTTTCCTGTGGACATCAGCTGGTCAATTATAGTCTTTGCGTTGTCGATAGGAATGGCAAATCCCATGCCCTCGATCGATGCATTGGTAGATGAGCCGCTGCTTGAATACTTGGCAGATACTATACCTACGACCTGACCCTTTGAATTGAGAAGGGCACCGCCTGAATTTCCTGAGTTAACGGCTGCGGATGTCTGGATCATCTCCTGAGTATAGGTCTTTCCATTGTCCTCATTCTGGATGGAAACCTCTCTGTTCAGAGCACTTACGACTCCGGTGGTAACGGACTGGCCGTATCCTAGAGCATTTCCGATAACTATTGCCTGCTGGCCAACCTTAAGTGATGCAGAAGATCCTAATGTAGCTACCTTGATAGCCTTCTTTGTGCTGTCCTTGATCGATGAAAGCTTGATCCTTATCACTGCCAGATCTGACTGCACATCTGTACCAACGACCTCACCAGTCACACTCTTGTTGTCATTGAAGGTAACAGAAAGGCTGTTGGAATTGCTTACCACGTGATTGTTGGTAGCAATGTAGAGATAATTGTCATCCTGCTTGAAGATAACTCCGCTTCCAAGGCTCTTGGTAGGCGTTGACGAAGTGCCAAACCAGCTCTGGACCTTCTCGAGTGACATGTTGGTCACCTGTACAATAGAAGGAAGCGTCTCACTTGCTATTGCTGATACATCATCATTTGCCTCGTTCTTTGAGGTAGCTGTCGATGAAATCTGATTGGACGAGTCTGTTCCGCTACTGGCCTGCTCGCTCTGATCGCCGCCGGCAATACGGCTGGTCAGTCTGTTGGCTCCGTAGGTGACGGGACCTGCTACAAGCCCGAAGATAAGGGCTGCTGCAACAGCCTTTCCTACAAACTTTGCTGCAGGATGAGGCTTCTTTTCCTTCCTCGGATGCTCGGGCCCGTTATACTGGCCATTGTACGGATTATAGCCATTGTCCTGATTATTGCTGCCGTCATCACCACCCGGCTGATATTCATAGTACTGATAATTACTCATATATCCTTACCTCGCTTTCAACTGAAGTCATTTCCTTTTGACAGCTATTATATTAACAGTCAAATATGTAAGATCTGTGAAGATAAATTTTTATTTATGTGAAACTTACTCCACAGTCACTGACTTAGCGAGGTTACGAGGCTTATCGACATCACAGCCCTTGCCGACAGCTACATAATAGGCAAAAAGCTGAAGCGGAATGATGGCAAGCGAATTTGTGAAATACCTGTTGGTCTGAGGAATATAAATCACATAGTCCGCGTTCTCCTCCATATCTGTATCGCCCTCATTTGTGACCGCAAGCACAAAGGCTCCTCTTGTACGAACCTCGACAATATTGGATACAGTCTTGGGATAGAGATCCTTCTGGGTGGCGATCGCTGTCACAAGGGTCTGATCCTCTATAAGAGAGATAGTACCATGCTTAAGCTCGCCTGCCGGATAGGCCTCAGAATGGATATATGATATCTCCTTCAGCTTCAGGGAGCCCTCAAGTGAAATGGCATAGTCTATTCCTCTGCCAATAAAGAATATATCCTTGGCTCCGACATAGCGGTTTGCGAATTTCTGGATCCTGTTTTTATTGTTAAGAAGCATCTCTATCTGATCAGGAAGCTTCTCAAGGTCAGCTATATAAGCCTTTTCCTGATCGTCATTTATCTCGCCTCTTGCCTTTGCAAAGCGAATGGCAAGCAGATAATGACAGATCAGCTGGGCTGAATATGCCTTTGTCGTCGCAACAGCTATCTCAGGGCCAGCCCAGGTATACATTACACTGTCTGCCTCACGAGCAATCGATGAGCCCACTACATTTACTATAGCAAGAGTAGGTATGCCCTTCTTTTTGGCAAGCCTTAAGGCTGCAAGGGTATCGGCCGTCTCTCCGGACTGGCTTATTATTATGACCAGATCCCTGCTGTCAAGGATAGGATCCCTGTATCTGAATTCACTTGCCACATCAACATCTACAGGTATCCTTGCCATGCCCTCATAGACATATCTGGCAGTAACACCTGTATGGTATGCGCTTCCGCAGGCAACTATATGGAGACGTCTAATATTTTTGATATCCTCATCTGACATGCCGAGATCATCAATGACCACATGATCCTTTCTGATCCTTGGTGAGAGTGTATCCCTTACAGTCTTAGGCTGTTCATACATCTCCTTCAGCATGAAATGCTCATATCCGCCCTTCTCAGCGGCATTGGCATCCCAGTCTATATGTTTCGGCTCCTTTTCGACAGGCTCTCCGTCTATATTGAAAAAGCTTATCGAATCCTTTGAAAGGCAGGCGATCTCCTGATTGTCGATATAATAGACATCCCTTGTATGCTTTAATATTGCTGTGGCATCTGATGCTATATAGCTTCCGTCAGAGGCAATACCGGCTATAAGAGGAGAATCCTTTCTTGCAGCATACACCCTGTCAGGATGATCTGCAAACAGTATACCTAGCGAATAGCTCCCCTCTATACGGAGCATCACCTTAATGATAGCCTCGAGAGGATTGCCCTGATAATAGTAATCAAGCAGCTGGGCAACGGATTCTGTATCAGTCTCCGAGATGAAACTGTATCCCTTTGCAGTAAGCTTGTCCTTTATCTTCTGATAGTTCTCTATAATCCCATTATGGACTACTGCAATGGTCTTGTCCTTGTTGTACTGAGGGTGGGCATTTATATCAGACGGCTCACCGTGAGTGGCCCATCTGGTATGTCCTATTCCAACGGAACCCGGCATATTGGCTCCGTCGTGGGTAAGCTCCTCAAGGACCTTAAGACGTCCCTTTGCCTTCTTTATCTCGATCTCCTTGCCGTCAAAAACAGCTATTCCTGCCGAATCATATCCACGGTACTCAAGCTTTTCAAGACCATCAAGAAGTATAGGCGCAGCCTGATCCTCACCTATGTATCCAACTATTCCGCACATCTGTCTGCCTCTGTCTTTCTACTGTGTCGATGCAGTACCTTTTTCAGTGGTATCCTCTGTAGTGTCAGTATCATCGACTCCGATATTGCCCTCGAGCTTGCTGTAATTCTGAGCAGAGCTCTCGCTTGTTCCTGTCTGCTGTGCTATCTGTGAGCTTATGGCTCTTACCGTCTGGCTAGGAGCATAGTTAGCCTCATCAAACATCTTCTGATGAAGCTTTACCACATTAGATTCCAGAGTACAAGGAATCATAGTATCGCTGCCATTTATCTTCACATTGGTCTCATCGAACGGGAAGCCGAATGACTTGTCGATCTGATACGACTTAACGGCGCTTGCCAGAGAGATCATCTCTGTTGCAGAGAAGTTTGTAGAAACCTTTGGGAATACATCGTCTATTATCCTGCTGAGCTGAGATCCTGAGGCGCCCTTTACCTTTGCAAAAAGCTGGCTCATTACGGCTCTCTGCCTTCTTGCGCGTCCCCAGTCATCTCCTGCTCCGTGCCTTATGCGGCAGTATGCGCAGGCCTGCACTCCGTTAAGAGTCTGCTTGCCGGCTCTTGTGACATAGGTCGCCTTCTTGCCGGAAATCCTTGCCACCTCAGGTATCGTCGGATATCTTCTGCTGTTCAGGGCAGCCAGCTCATCGTTTGATACGTCAATATCCACTCCGCCTACATCATCAATGACATCAACAACAGCAGCGAAATCCACAGTCACGAATTTGTCGACATTCAGATCAAAATTCTCATTGATCATCTCCATCGCTTCCTTCTCACCGCCTCTGGCATAGGCTGCGTTTGACTTGGCGAAGCGGGTACCGTTGGTCGGATCCACATCCAGATAGAGATCCCTGTAAACCGAGGCCATACGGATCTTCTTGGTATCATTGTTTATGCTCACCAGGATCTGCACGTCGGTATTACCTGTTGAATAATTGCCGCTCGAGCGGTTATCAACACCGTATATCATGAAATTGGTGTAGCCGGACAGGACCTCCTCCGTCTTCTTTGATATATTTCCAGCCTTTATCTTGCCTAAGTCCTTCATGTTGATCGTTCCGAACTTAAGCCAAACGAAAAGCACTAAAAGCAGCAGGAGGAGTATGATTATCTCTATGATAAGAAGGACCTTCCTTCTCCTTCTTCGTCTCTTCTTCCTGGATGGTCGCACTGTATCATGTTCACTCATATATCTGTACCTTTACTCTCCTTTTCTTTCCTGATAGATATTAACCTCTGAATGATACCCCGATTCTCTTCATTTGTCAATTCTCATAGAACATAGTTGTCGATACCAGCCGGAAGATTCCTGTTGTAAAACGGATCCCCCGCCGGGATAGTTCCTGACCATTTGTCAAGCAGGATCTTCCTCGAGGCCTCGTCTCCGCTCTCCTCTGCCTCCTGCCGTCCTGTGATCACACCAGGGACATAGACAACCCTCAGTCCTCCAGCCCTGGCCTTCAGGCATAGATCCAAAAACATATCATTCCCCTTCAGCCTCGTATCAAATCCGCCTGATCTCTTAAAGAAACGGGCATCTATCATACAGAACGAAAAATCCACCATAGAGACGTCCTGGGGCCTTATATTTCTCCCGTAGAGTCCGCTTGAAAAAATCCCCTGGCCCCTGCAGGCCGGATAGGTGATACCATTCTGGTCAAATATGTATCCGCAGTTTAATATATGTGTCCCATGTATAAATTTCCCTGCCGCTATTGCTATATCAGGCTGACAGACATAGCCGTAGAGCTTCTGGGCAGCCTTTCTTGTAAGCACCCTTACATGCCTGTTCTTTATCAGTATCACATCCGACCTGTGTGCCTCAAATCCGCTTCCGTCATAGCGGACCTCCCAGGAATCTCCAAGAATGCCCTGACTTATGGAGGCAGCTACCCCGACCTGATTGAAATAGGTCATTGCAACAGTTATATGTTCTCTTAAGCTCTGCCGTCTAAGCTCCCTGATCTCTGGGCTGTCAGGAAGGTCATATTCCATTCTGTGCCAGAGTAGGGCAGCGACATGGCCGAATCTTATCCCCTTTGCCATTGCTCTAAGGAAAAGATCATAGTCAAAGGCAAATCTGAGATTCTTATTGAAAAAGCCTGTCCTTGAAAATGCATCCCGCTTTACTATAAAGGTATCGCCTATATAATTGTCCCCCAGCAGGAGCTCCTTGTTGAAATCAGGTAGAAAATATGGATTCATCCGGCTCTTGTCCCTGATTTCATCGTGATCTGTATATATGATCTGATCATCCGGGTGAAGCATTATATGATCGCTCAAATACCTTAAGATCATGGTATTCAGCCTGTCTGTAAGACCCAGAAAGATGAGATAGTCACCTCTTGCCATCCCTATCCCGGCATTGAATACATCTGCCAGCGAGCCTCTGGGTCTTATCCTGTGGTAGCTTACCCTGTAGTCGTCTCCTGCTGTCTGCCTGGTAACCTCATCAAGTCCTGCCCCTGGGCAGGCGTCTAACACATGGATCTCCAGATTCTTCCACTTTATCGCACAGGCAGAGGATAAGCCCTGTCTGAAAAAAACAGCGTTTGTCTCATAAGCACCTATTATTATTGAAAAGCGGATCCTCTCAAGCTCCATCTTATTTTCCATTCCTCTTCAGAAGCGCAAGCGCACTGTCAGCAGAATCAACTCCATGCAGATTCTTGACCGGAGCAAATTCCCTTTCCCTCTCCACTTCTACCGGGAGGAAATCCGGGAAATTCTCTATCAGATCGGTTATCATTATCTCATACTTATATCCATTAGGCTCCGATGGATCCACAAGAACTCCAGGCTCCATCCCCGGCCTCCATGGTCTGCCATCAGAGGCAGCCAGATAAGGGATCTTTTTCTTTACCTTGTGAACGGGCAGCCCGTCATTTATTGTATTTAAAAGAATTGAAGTATCAAAAAGATAGTTGACGCTTACTCCTGCACCATAGACCAGATTGCCGTCCGCGTCCCTTTCATTGCACATCTCCTCAGTCATCTGTGTATAATCGATCACAGACGGGCGGCCGTTTTTTTTGCAGACTACTCCTACCTTCTCATCCGGAGACACCTTCATCACAGCCTTGACTCCGGCGCTTTTGCCCTCGCATATGAGAGAGCCCAGAAAGCCTGGATCCCCGATCCTTGCAAGTACATTGTCAACACCGAATACATTAAGCCATCTGACTCCGCTAAGGCAGTCTCCGTAGCCTGCACTTATAAGCGATCTGAAAAAGCCACCGTTTCCATTCGGAGAGACTGCAGGATGGCCCTCGCTCTCATAGAGCGCTTGCCCATCCAGATCCGTGGCCTGAGCCATCTCCTGCTTATAAAACCTTATCTGATCCCTGTCATAACCGAAATAATCCTTCTCCTGAAAGAAATCCCTTGTTGCCTGATCATTCTTATCGGATGTCATTATAAAGAATGGTATGGACCGCTCTCCCAGCTCATCACGGAGATTGTCAAACAGGCATGAAAAAATGGATCTCCCTGGCTCTATAGGAAATGTCCCCTTGGGACCGTCGTAGCCAAGCCTGGTGCCCATTCCACCGGCAAGCAGCAGGAGCGCAAGCTCCCCATTGTCAATAGCTCTAAGTCCTGCTTCTCTGTAGCTCTCCCTTTTTTTATTATATTCTTCCAGCCGAAGAGTCGGCATAGGACTGATCTCTGCTCTCATTTATTGCCTCAAGCCTCATAAAGGAGGTATTCTCATCATCAGTTATATCCAGATATACATTTCCGTTTTCATTTCCCATCTTTACAAGCATCAGATCTCCCAGATGGGCCTGGCTCTTGTATTCTATCCTGAAGAAATCAAAATAGCCCTGATCTGAAAGGAAATCCTCTGCTATAGAAATATATTTACCATTATTCACATGACCATTCGAATCTATCATTGTCCTGTCGACCTTGATCGAGGAGATGGTTTCCGTCTTTTCAGGAAACCTTATCTTCCTGTTTCCGAACTGCTCCGTCGGAGCAGCACCTATGCCATATGCCCTAAACATCTCGTCCGGGGTCCTTGCAGGACACATCTTGTCCAGATCCATATAGATCCAGAGGGAATTGGCAGTCACAAAGGGTGTCTCATTCCAGTCGGTTATAGTAAAATATCTCGAAGCAAGAGCGCCCCTTGCCTTATAGGGATATGTCCTTACTGTCACATTATCTCCCATAGTAACCGGCTTATGCAGCCTGACCTGCCAGTCTGTAACGAACCAGGCCCTGTTATTGGCCTTAAGCCACTGAGATGTATATCCTGTATCCTGTGAATGGAAGGTCGCACAATCCTGCAGCAGATTTATTATCCCTGTAAGGGGAAGGGTGAGATTCTCATCCGTTGTGGAAAAGCCCACCCGGGTCTTCATTTCATACATTGTCCATGCCTTTCTGATACTAGTCTGCCTTACCGGCAGCAGTCATTTTACAGAATGATATTTTATCATTATAAGCTCTCTATGGCAAACATGAAAAAAAAGGAACCGCATAAGCGATTCCTTAAATACTGGCCCACAAGGATTCGAACCTTGAAATGACGGAGTCAGAGTCCGCTGCCTTACCGTTTGGCTATGGGCCAATGACTGACAACAAAATTCATTATACTCATCTCCGAAGAATAAGCAAGTATTTTTTTGAATACAATTCCTAGTGGGGTGGGCCGGGATGCAGGGGGCATGTCTTATCAGAAAGCTTAGGATCCAGCAGATACTTTCCGTCATCTGTACCAGGACTTCCTCCGGTAATAAACACCTTCTCAACTGTCTTGGGGCAGAACTCAGTCGCAGGAAGAGACGACTCGCTGCATATGGTAAGCTTTATATGATGATCACAAGTCTCTGTCGGCTCGCTCTCTTTCTCGAAATATTCTGTATATGTCATATCCCCTCTGGGGTCATGATCACACACCCCCTCCACAGGGACTTTGCCGGACTTTCTGCACACCCTTTTTGCTACTATGGCCCCTGGCATGGAAAAATCCTTCTTTTCCTTACCCTGGTTTATCTGAAGCATTACCGATCTCCAGATGTTTTTTGCAAAGGGAGAGGAAATAAGTGCGGTCCCATCATCATTTCCGCCCCAGATCACGCAGGTATAATAGGGAGTAAAGCCTGCAAACATCCTGTCATCTCCCCTGCCCTTATATATGCCGGCGACTCCCATCTGGGTGAATCCTGCATTCTTTGCGTTGCCTCTCCTGACTGCCTCCTCCATTGCCGATGTGAGAAGCCAGGCGCTTGTTTTCTTGATCACTCTCTTCCCTTGTCTGCGGGTGGTATCAAGGATCCTCTCCCCGCTTGTATCCTCCACTGAGGTATAGAAGACCGGCTTGTTATAGATACCGCCATTCGCTATCGCTGCATAGGCTGCAGTAAGCTCAATGTTCTTTACTCCTGAGGTTATTTCTCCGAGAGCCAGGCGCTGGTTGTCATCTCCCTCTCTTAAGGTATTGATACCGAAATCCTTCACATACTGGTAGCCGAGTCCGGTTCCTATATCGGTAAGGGCCTTTACTGCAACGACATTTACCGAGTCGGCAATTCCTGACCTTATAGTGGTAAATCCCCTGTAGCTCTTACCCATATCCTTTACTGCCTCTCCGTCCTGATACTTGAGAGGTGCGTCATCCTCTACTGTAGCAAGTGTCATCCCTCCTGAATCGAGGGCCGGAGCATAGGTGGAGAGGATCCCAAGCGTCTCTCCCGGCTGTCTGGTCAGATCCTTTGCCCGGTTTATTGTTCTCTCTCCCTTTCCTTCTTCCCGTCCCCCGACTATAGCCCTAACCCTTCCGTTCTGCTGGTCAATAATAGTCATTGCTGCCTGAGGCTGCAGGGTATAGACCACGTGCTCACCGCCCTCAGGTATTCTTCCGCCTTTTGTCACTATTTTCCTGTAGTCACGATAGGCCTGCCTGGCCTCTTTTCTGGAAGGAAAAACAAGGTTGTTCCTGATTCCCTTTTTCTTCAGATAGGAAATCATGGTCTTCTGGGAATATCTTTTTATCCCATTTTCTTTCTCTACCGTGATCGAGAATGTCATTGAATATCCCGGGTTTACGGAATAATTGTCCCTGTTATTGACCTCCTTTTCTGCTATGGCCGAAACCTTTGAATCCTGTGTAGAACGGATGACAAGGCCTCCGGTATAGAGCTTGATATAGGCCTCTGTATAGGAAATATCATATGCCGACATCAGATCCTTAACCACCTGATCTGTCATTGCTTCGATAAAATAGGATGTATCATTGCCATAGTCCGGGACTGCCTTTGTTATCCTTGAATAAACATTGTCATCCATTGCCTCCCTGTATCGCTCCTGGGATATATAACCCTGAAGCAGCATGCTTCTAAGGATCTTCTCCCTGCGTATGGAATTATTCTTCGGATGATCGATCGGATTATATTTCTGCGGGTTTTCTGCTGTCGCTGCAAGCACGGCTGACTCAGACAGATTGAGTGCACTTACATTTTTATTGAAATATCTCTGTGAGGCGGCCTCTACTCCTATTATATTATCACCGAGACAGATTGAATTCAGATAGTCCTCAAGTATCTTATCCTTTGAATTGGTCTTCTCCACTGCAACTGCCAGATACTGGGTCTTAATTCTCCTGCTGATCCAGGCTGAAAGCCCCTTCCTTCTGGTCTGCTTTGAAAAATAATTATTTGTGATAAGCTGTTCTGTAATGGTCCCGTCATTTGCCTTTTCGTCGCTTACCAGACTCCTGAATATCTCCCTTATTGCCTCTCCTGTATCGACTCCATTATGCCTGTAAAAATTCCTGTCCACAGAGGCGACAAAGGCCAGCTGCAGGTCCCTTGGGATTTTGCTTATACCTATATGTCCCCTGTTGGCTCCACTGGCTGAAAGAGTCGCTATCTGTCTTCCCTTTGCGTCATATACCCTGGCCCCCTGTCCGGACGGAGTGATATTTATCTCACTGATATCTGGCAGCTCCCTGATCTGGGACCTGACATAATAGAAGGCCCCCAGGCAGGATGCTGCTATCAGTATGAGTATCAGGATAAGAAGGGTCTTTATCAGAGAGGTGCTGAATTGCCTTATAGATGAACGCCTGTCCCTGGACTTGGGCGAATTATAGTTCTTAACGTATTCCCTGCCGTAATTCATGTCTTTATTATATCAGAATTTTCCTGTATAATAAAGAGTCGTAAATTCCAAAAAGATATGGAGATGCTATGCAAAGGATCCTTAAAGAAGGCACTTCTACCATAACCGAAAAGAAATCCAGATTCCTGGGATATGTCATCCCGGCCGACAGTATATCTGAAGCCGCTGAGGCGATCGCAGCTCTTAAAAAAAAGCATTATGACGCAAGACACGTCTGCTATGCCTACAGGATAGGCTCTGTCATAAAGTCATCTGATGACGGTGAGCCTCAGGGATCTGCCGGTCGCCCTATTGCTGATCTGATTGAGCATGAAGAGCTCGACCACTGCCTGATTGCAGTGGTCCGTTATTTCGGTGGTATCCTTCTGGGAGTTGGAGGCCTGATCAGGGCCTATACAAGCGCAGGCCAGGAAGCAATCAGGGATGCAGGGCTTATTAGCATTGCATGGGGCTTTCCTCTTTCTGTGACTATGGATTACAATGACTATGGCAGGGTTGATTTCTTCCTGAATGAAAATCATCTGATCCCTACCGCAACTGATTACGGTGCCAATGTCAGGATCCGACTGATGATCCCTTCAGAAAGCCATGACCAGATAGAGAAGGAGCTTAATGATATGACCTCCGGCAGAGCTGTGCTGGACTGGGGAGCAGAAACAGAATATGGTATTTCAGATGGCAGGATAATACCTGTCACTGGTCAAAGGAAAGGATAAAATGCAAAACCAGTTTTCAAGAACCCAGATGCTTCTCGGAGCAGAGGCAATGGATACATTAAAGAACAAAACTGTCGCGATCTTCGGGATCGGAGGAGTCGGCGGCTATGTCCTGGAGGCCCTGGCCAGGGCCGGTATCGGACACTTCGATCTTATAGACGATGATGTGGTCTGTCTTACCAATATAAACAGGCAGATACTTGCAACGATAAAAAACATAGGTCAGGCCAAGGTCGAGGCCGGGGCTGAGAGGATAGGTATGATAAATCCCCATGCAGAGGTAAGGACCCACAAGACCTTTTTTCTGCCTGAAACATGTGACGGATTTGACTTCACCAGCTACGACTATTGTATAGACGCGGTCGATACCGTGACCGCCAAGCTGCTTATCATAGAAAAGGCCAAAGAGGCAGGAGTTCCTGTGATTTCATGTATGGGCTGCGGCAACCGGATGGATCCGCAGGCACTCAGGATAACTGATATATCAAGGACTGAAAAGGATCCACTTGCCAGAGTCATGAGAAGAGAGCTAAAAAAGCGCGGGATAAAAAAATGCACGGTCCTTTTTTCTACAGAAACAGCCCTGTCTCCTATTGAGGATGATGCTATAAGCTGCAGGAGTCACTGCGTCTGCCCTCCTAATTCACCCAGGTCCTGTAATGACAGACGCTCTATCCCGGCCTCATCTCCCTTTGTTCCTCCTGCAGCCGGCCTTCTTATAGCATCAAAAGTTACGACCGACCTTATAGGCTTTGACCACAGGGCAAGAGAAGAGGCTGACCTGAAGAAAAAGCTTAAGAACCGCGAGCTGATCCGGGCAGGAAGAGCCCTGAGGCAAAAGGCTCTTAAGGGCCCTGATGCTAACAGAGGTGATCAGGATGAATGATTATGAAATATCTCCAGACCAGATGTCACAGAAACGGCTGTCGTCCTATATACTCGTGGATATTAGAAATGACAGTGCCAGAAGCTATGGCATGATACCGGGCGCGATCCATATCGATGAGAATGAACTTATAAGCCATGCTGCGGAGTGGAAGGCTAGCGGTCTTCCTGTGATATTATACTGCATGAGCGGACAGCTTACTGCCTGGCCTGTAATAAGGCTAAGAGAAATCGGGGTAGAGGCCTATTCACTTGCCGGAGGCTACTCCTCATGGGTAGTTTTTGATATAAAGCACTGCGAATCAAAGAAAAAACAGGTCGAGGAAAGCATCAGGAAAACCTATCACAAGCGTATTTTTTCAAAATTCGCAAAGGCTCTTAATACATACGAGCTGCTTTCACCCGGCGACCATGTGGCTGTCTGTGTATCAGGCGGGAAGGATTCCTTTCTTATGGCAAAGCTTTTTCAGGAAATAAAGCGCCACCATAAGTTCGAATTTGACCTGACCTTCATCTGTATGAACCCGGGATACAACGAGACCAATCTGGCAGTAATCGAGGAAAACGCCAGGCTTCTCGATGTCCCTCTCACTATGTTTGATTCGGATATATTTGATATAGTTGACACAGTACCAAAGAATCCCTGCTATCTGTGTGCAAGGATGCGCAGAGGCCATCTGTATGCTAAAGCAAGGGAGCTTGGCTGCAATAAGATAGCTCTCGGCCACCACTATGATGATGTGATCGAAACCATCCTTATGGGCATGCTCTACGGCGCCCAGATGCAGACGATGATGCCCAAGCTTCATTCTACCAATTTCCCAGGCATGGAGCTTATAAGGCCCCTCTATCTCATACGCGAGGATGACATCAAGCTGTGGCGTGACAGCAACGGGCTTCACTTCATTCAGTGCGCCTGCCATTTCACCGATACCTGTTCCTCTATCGATCCTGAGGGACATACCAATTCAAAGAGAATGGAGATAAAGCAGCTTATCCGCGAGCTAAAAAGGGTCAATCCCAACGTTGAGAAAAATATATTCAAGAGTGTGGAAAATGTAAATCTGTCAACTGTAATAGCCTATAAAAAGGATGGGGTAAAGCATTTCTTTACCGAAGATTATTAAAAGAAAAAGGATGGAGGCAAAAGCCTTCCATCCTTTATTTTGTCTTATGCAAGTGCAGCTGTGATTATCGACATTGAATAAACCTCAAGTCCGTTGCAGCCTCTTGAAAGATCATTGATCGAAGCGTTAAGGCCTAAGAGTATAGGTCCATATGCATCGAAATTACCAAGACGCTGAGCGATCTTGTAGCCTATGTTTCCTGCATTGATATCAGGGAAGATAAAGGTATTCGCATGTCCGGCAACAGGATCTCCAGGACACTTTGTCTTTGCTACCCTAGGAGCAACGGCAGCATCAAACTGAAGCTCTCCCGAGATAGGCAGATCAGGATACTTTGCCTTTGCCTTTGCAGCGGCATTTCTCATCTTGTCAACATCCTCTCCCTTTCCTGAACCGAGAGTTGAGTATGAAAGGAAAGCGACCTTAGGATCTACACCAAAGATCCTTGCGCAGTTAGCAGCCTCCCCAGCGATCTCTACCAGATCATCCTCTGAAGGCTTGATATTGATTGCGCAGTCTGCGAAGGCAAGCACCTCATTCTCGCCTGTTGCAGAAGGACGGACAAGGATGAAAACAGAGCTTACTATGCTGTTGCCGGGCTTTGTCTTAATAAGCTGAAGAGCCGGACGGACTGTATCAGCTGTAGAATAGGTGGCACCACCGAGAAGGCAGTCAGCCTCTCCCATCTTTACAAGCATGGTCCCGAAATAGTTGGACCCCTTAAGGATCTCCTTTGCCTGGTCTGGTGTCACTCCCTTTTTCTTACGAAGCTCGCAGAACAGATCGACCATCTCATCGAATCTCTCATAGTTGGCAGGATCGATTATCCTGGCTCCGCGGATATTAAAACCGTTGTCCTCTGCTGCCTTCTCTATCTCCTCAGGATTTCCAAGCAGGATAGGTGAAAGGAAGTTTGAAGCAAGAAGCCTTGAGGCAGCCTCAAGTATCCTTGGATCAGTACCCTCAGTGTAAACTATAGACTTAGGCTCCTTCTTGAGCCTCTCGATCATACCACCAAAACCGAATTCCATTTGTATGTCTCCTTTTACAGAATTGTTATAGTTGCCTAACTCACGTCAGACAACTATATATTAACACCACTTAAGACATTTTGAAAGTACTATGTGAAGTACAAAGTATACAGGTGGCTTATCTGCTCTGTCTATCAGATGTCAAGGCTTTCCATGACCTCCTTCAGTGTCTCTGCTGATTTATGGAGCTCCTTTAGTTCTTCATCCGAAAGCTCATATGGAATAAGGCTGTCTACACCGTCAGAGCCTACTATAGCAGGCATGGATAGGCATACACCGTCAAGACCATACTTCCCTTCTATATATGAAGAAACAGGAAGGATCGACTTCTCATCCCTTACCACTGCCTCGCAGATCCTGCGGACGCTCATTCCGATACCGTAGTAAGTCGCGCCTTTTTTCTGGATGATTTCATAAGCAGAATTCTTGACCTCCTCAGCTATGCGGGCCGTCTCAGCATCGTGATCGGTGTAGCCTCTCATCTCGCAGAACTTGTGGATCGGAACTCCTGATACATTTGCAGACGACCATGCAGCGATCTCCGAATCACCATGCTCACCTATTATAAATGCATGGATCGACCTGCTGTCCACATCCAGATGCTGGCCCAGGAGATACTTGAACCTTGCCGAATCAAGGGTGGTACCGCTGCCGAATACCCTGTTCTTCGGATAGCCTGAAAGCTTAAGGGCAACCTGAGTCAGGATATCCACAGGATTTGCAACGACTATCATTATTGCGTCCTTATTGTATCTGACTATCTCAGGGATAATGGATTTGAAAATAGCTGTATTCTTCTTTACCAGATCAAGCCTCGTCTCACCTGGCTTCTGGGCTGCTCCGGCACTTATAATTATGACTCCGGCGTCAGCAAGATCAGGATAATCCCCGGCATATATATCCATAGGCTTTGCAAAAGGCAGGCCATGGCTTATATCAAGCGCCTCACCCTCTGCCTTGTCCTTATTTGCATCGATAAGAACTATCTCCGAAAAAACAGCAGCCTGCATAAGCGAATAAACGCTTGCGCTTCCTACAAATCCACAGCCGATCATAGCGGCCTTTCTCATATGAACACCCATTTCAGAACCTCCTTATCTGATACTAAGGCAGCCTTTGCTGCTTTTCTTTTAAACTACGGCTACAGTATACTCCCCGGGGGCATCGTTGTATGTTGTATTTACAACATCAGCCTTTTGAAGCCTCAAGAAGCTTTTGTTTGAGCTGTCCCTCAAGGTCAGAAAGCTCTGCCTCGGCGGCATGGCGTTTTTCTGCCCCATCCCTCTGTATATTTATCACATCATCAATAGTAGAGATAAGCTCCTGATTGGTATGGCGGAGAGTTTCTATATCTACTATTCCACGCTCAGCCTCCCTGGCTGAGGCTGCCGCAGCCACATGAAGCTTGTCGGCATTCTTCTTGAGCAGCTCATTTGTCATGTTGTTGACCTCGTTTTCTGCCTTTGCGGCCTGAGTCGAATGCTCAATTCCCAGAGCGATCACCATCTGGTTCTTCCAGAGCGGTATAGTATTCACAATGGTGGACGAGATCTTCTCTGCCATCTCCGTATCGGCAGTCTGCACTACCCTGATCTGAGGTCCGGTCTGAAGAGCTATCGTCCTTGAAAGCTCCAGATCATATATCTTCTTTTCGAAACGGTTGCACTTGTCAGCAAGGTCCTTGGCCCTCTGTGCATCCTCAGGAAGTCCTGTCGCGGCAGCCTTATCCTGAAGCTCCTTAAGCTCCCCTGCCCTGACCTGCTCCAGCTTTTTCTTTCCCGCTATTATATACATGGTAAGTTCTTTGAAATAGTTGAGATTCAGATCATACATACGATCGAGTACATCGATATCCTTGAGGAGAGTGACCTGATGCTTCTCAAGCTCCTTTACGATCGTCGATACATTCTTCTCGACTGTCGCATACTTTGCCTTCAGGGCAGTAACCTTATTGGCCTGCTTTTTAAAGAAAGCCCTTATCCCCTTTTCATTGTCGTCGACATCGAAATCCTTGAGCTGGGTCACAAGGTCTGAAAGCATGGTCCCGACCTCCCCGACATCATTCGACCTCACATTATCGATAGTCTTCTGTGAGAAATCCGCAAGCTTCTTCTGTGTGCCCACTCCGTAATTCATTACTGCCGAGGTATTGGTGATATCGATCTTCTCAACAAAGGCATCAACCTGCTTCTCCTCCTCTGTGGTAAGAGCTGCCTCCTTCGTCATATCCTCTGTCACATTTACAGCCTCCGCCCCCTTCCCGGCTGTAACATCCGGTGCCTCCGGAGCTGCCTCAAACTCAAGTGTGAATCCTGTTTCTTCCTTTGTTTCCGTCATTGCCCTTTTCCTTTCTGTTACTTGTTATCAGTATCAAATGCCCCGTCATCTACAAGGCCGTCCTGCTTCATCATTGTCTTCATCACATTTATATCTGAACTGATATCCCAGCTCTCCTCCTCAAACATAGTATCAAACAGCTTGCGACATGCCTCATTTATCACATCGAGAGAATTCTCTATCTCCTGCTTTGTCGAGGAGATATTATCAGTCTGCGGCCTGGTCTCCATCTGGGAATATGCATCCACAAGCTTCATTGTAGTCGGCAGATAATAATCCATCAGCCTGCGCAGATCATCTCTCTTCTCAGGGCTTCTGCGAACCTCCGCAAAGATCTTTTTCATTATGTCCTCAAGATCGGCAAGCTTTTCTGACATACCCTCCTCAGAAATCAGATCATTTGCCCTGTGGATTCTGGCTATATACTGATCGCCCTGTCTTAAAAGCTCTACAGCCTCCTCCGGAAGACCCTTCTCCGCCTCAGCCTTCTGTGACTGGTTAAATAAAAGAGCCTTGTACTGTCCTCTGGCATACTGCGACAGGATAAGCGTCGTCTCCTCAGGATCAACCGAGGCCCCCGGAAGCAGGTCTGCTCCCATCATGGTCTTAAGATCCTCTATGACCTTCTCATGGGGTTCTCCTGCCCTTGCAGAAATATCATCGATCGAGGCATATTCGCTGTTGCCGAGTATCTGTCTGTATCGGTTGAATATCAATCTGGCCTGCTTCTGTCTGTTAGTCTTTCTCAGGAAATGGATAAAAACTCCGCCGAGGCCTCCGAACACACAGGCTGCCACTATAAAGAGGATCCTAAGCCCTCCTCCAAGAAAGGGAACCATACCGGAAACCAGCGCCAGGATGATAAAGACAGCAACGACAATGAAATTCACAACTGTAAAGCCAAGAAGAAGACCCGTAGTCGCTGAAAGCGCTGATGTGTCAGCAGGTCTTGTCATGAAAGGGGTCGAATGCAGCTTTGACTCGTTCACCTGCTGCATAGTATTATTCCTTATATAAGGATTAGCCGTCTGCGGCTGTCTGTATGGCCTGTAGGCGGAAGAGCTCATATTGCGCTTTACAGTATCTGTGATATCTGAGCTAAGATTGGAATAGTTTCCATTCTTTACTGCGTCTGTTACCCTGTCTATTATCTGATCACAGGTCCGTCCGAAATCCTCATTAAAACCCATTACCGTTTCCTCCAATGAGCATATTATACATTAGATACCAGTGGAACTCAACAAAAAACGCTTTTCATTTCTTTAGTATTCTCCTGACCCTGTTTATATGCCTCTCGAACTCTCCTGAATCGAGAAGCTCTCTTAGCACCTCCTGGTCGAGCACCGGTACAGAGCAGGAATATGACCCTATCCTTTCAAGCATCGATGCCGCCTTTTTCTCAGGAAGAACCATGTAGCCTATTCTTGTTGCATGAGAGATGGTCCTGCTGAAGGTGTTGATATAAATGATATGCTCCTCTGGTTCCATGGAAAAAAGCGTATCCTCCCTCCTGCTCTTTACTGAAAATTCCGAATCATAGTCATCCTCGATTATATAGCCTTCCCTTGCCTTTGCCCAGTTCACATACTCCGTCCTCTTGCTGGCATCGGCAGTTGCTCCTGAGGGATAGGAATGGAATGGTGTCACATGTAAGACACCTGCCTCAGCTCTTTTAAGTTCACGGCTTTCTATACCGTTATCTCCCATCCGAAGCTTCTCCACGGCTACCCCGTTCTGCCTGTAGACCTTTTCTATCATCTGATAGGACGGATCCTCAACGGCATATATCATATCCCTTCCAAGCATGGAAACAGCCATACCGTAAAGGTATTCAGCTCCGCTTCCTACCAGAATCTGATCTGCACTCACATTGATCCCCCTGTTTCTCGACAGGTATGCTGCAATGGCCTGACGCAGATTAGTCCTTCCCTGATTCTCTGACTTCACAAAAAGCCTCTCTCCCTCATCATTTAAGACCTTCCTTACCGCCCTTGCATAGGAATTAAAGGAGAATTCCGGGACGGGCGGCATGGCAAACTCCTCTCTTACTTCCCCGCTTCTTACAGGCTCTGGCCTTTCCTCCTGGGAAAGGAAGGGGTCCGCGTCATTATAGCTTACATAATATCCGCTTCTTTCTCTTGCAACTGCATATCCCTCATCGACAAGGAGCTCAAGTGCGTGACTTATAGTTATCACTGAAAGGCCGGTCTGCTCAGCAAGAGCCCGCTTTGATGGAAGTCTCTGGCCATATCTGAATGCCTTCCTTACTATTGCATCACGAAGTCTGTAATATATCCTTAAATATGCTGGTTCATTATTCCTCATAAAGATCCATCTGCCTCCAACTGGTCATATCAAATATTTAAAAACTGGATATTTCCATGGTATCATAATCTGAGTATAATTCAAGGAAAATCTATTGGACCTGAAATGGAGGTATCAGAATGGTTACACATGAATCGATAAACAAAAATCAGGAATCAGTATCAGCTTCAAGGCTTAGAGTCGCTGTCACAGCTGCGCTTTTTGCCGCGCTTACCTTCCTTGGAACTTATCTGATCAAGGTTCCTACTATCACAAAAGGCTATATACATCCGGGAGACGGATTCGTACTCCTGTCCGGCATCTTTTTAGGACCTTTCTGGGGCTCTCTTGCAGCAGGCTTCGGCTCCATGCTCTCTGATCTGATCGGCGGATACATCACCTACGTCCCTGCGACATTCGTGATTAAGGCTCTGGTAGCTGCCATCGCCTCCGGTCTCGTTGGCCTGATCCAGAGATTTACCCAGAACAGGAGGAATGTGATCCCTGTGATCGCCGGCGGAGTCGTCGCCGAGGCCTTCATGATAATAGGCTACTTCGTCTTCGAGACCTTCCTTACAGCATTCACATCTCAGGGAGGGCTTGATCCATCATCACTTAACGCAGCTCTTGCCGCAAGTGCTGCCGGCATTCCGGCAAATCTACTTCAGGCAGTATTCGGGGTAATAATCGCTGCTGTCCTCTACCCGCTGCTTTCTCCTCTTGTAAACAGGCAGTTTCACTAAATAGATGTTATTAGTCCCGCCCGGAAAACCCGGGCGGGATTTTTTATTTGCTTCTTGCAAATCATTCGCAAATGTGTATAATAAGGATTGCTGCGAATCGTTTGCAAATGTCATTCAAGGAAAGGAATAAAACAGTGAAGGACTACAGATCACAGTATAAGAGCTGGATCAGGGATTTTTTCAGTAAGCATGAGGATGAGATGATCTGCGCATCAGACATTCTGGAGAGGATGCGCTCTGACGGTCTTACGATTAATCAGGCCACGGTCTACAGAAATCTCGACCGCCTTGAGGAGGCCGGTACGATCAGAGGGCACAGGCTTTGTGACAAGGGTGAGAAATACTATCAGTATCTGTCTGCCGGCCATGACTGTCCCCACCATCTCCACCTCTACTGCAAAAGCTGCGGAAGGGTGATACATCTGGACTGTGCTTTCATGAAAAACATACAGTCCCACCTGCAAAAGGATCACGGTTTTTTACTTGACTGCGGATATTCAGTTCTTGTCGGCCTCTGTGATGAGTGCAGGAAAAAGGAAGGAGAAAATACATGTCAATGATCTTTGACGCTTTAATTGATTCGCTTATAGACACAGCAAAGCTTATACCATTTCTATTTGTTACATATCTGCTTATGGAAGCTCTGGAGCACCATGCCGGCCAAAAGACCAGCAGGATCCTTGCCGATATGGGTAAGGCCGGTCCCCTGTTCGGAGGTCTCTTCGGCATAGTTCCCCAGTGCGGATTTTCGGCCAGTGCCGCAAGTCTCTATTCAGGAGGCCTTATCTCTGTCGGCACAATGCTTGCTGTATTCCTGTCGACCTCAGACGAGATGCTTCCTATATTCATCTCCGAGCAGGTCGCTTTGAAAAGGATTCTTCTTATCCTTCTTATCAAGGCTGTTATTGGAATAATCTCCGGCCTGTCGATTGATGCTGTAATCCGTCACACCAGATTCAGAAATGATCCCAAAAAGAATATTCACGACCTCTGTACAGAAGAGCATGCCGATTATAAGGACTCAGAAAAGGGCGGGATCATAAGAGCCGCACTTACCCATACTCTCCATATAGTGATCTTCATCTTCGTGATCGCCTTTATTCTGACTATCCTCGTGGATGCCCTTGGCGCTAAACGCATAGCCGGATTTTTAAATGCCATTCCTGTACTAAGCGTTTTTCTGGCTGCACTTATTGGTCTGATCCCTAACTGCGGTGCCTCTGTGGTATTAACCCAGCTATATTTGTCTGGTATGATGTCATTTGGAGCAATGATAGCAGGCCTCCTTGTCGGAGCCGGTGTAGGTCTTCTGGTTCTTTTCCGCACTAACCACCATCATCCCAAGGAGAATATACGCATCACTCTGCTCCTATATCTGGTCGGTGTTTTCTGGGGTATATTGATCGAGCTTTCAAAGATAAGCGTATGACTAAGCCCTCACACCTCACACCTCACACCTCACACCTCCAAGCTCACCGTGCAGTTAAAGAAGCCGGCCTCAGTGATCCGATCTGGCATACTGGTTTTTCATGTCATTGCTCCTGAAGAAAAGAACCTTGGCAAGAGCCTTGTCTGCCTCGTCCTTAAGCATATCAGCTATCTGGTCGTTTGCTTCCTCGCATATGGCCTGCCTGTCTGTATCACGGGTCTCTGCAAGTCTCTCATCGAATCTGTTTATTATAGCATGCGCCTTTGACATGACCTTCTCATTATAGATCTCGATCACATTCTGGCATTTTCCATAGGAAGCATCAGAAAGAGCAGCTATAAGTCTTGAGGTCCAGTAAAAATTGTCAGTTGACACTCTTCCGGTGGTATTCGACAGATAGTCAGGTATCCTTGAGACATTCGTATAGAACGGGGCCATAGCGTTGAATGCGTTGCTTCCGAATGCTACCCATTCGATCGGTTCAGCGCCGCTACGCAGCTCCGCAAAGCCCAGGAAATCATTCCTGTTGATACCGATAGAACGATAGGCTCCGGCAGAGGACTTGTCGCCATAGCTGAGATAAGGATCGTATCTTGTGCCCTGATAGTGGGACGAAAGCAGATACTTCACATCCTCAGGAGTAAGCCTTACTGACGGAAATACCTGCCAGGGGAGGTCATCATCCTCAGGTCCGTAGATAGCCTCGTCACCCTCGTACATATCCTTACCCTCCAGATAACGCAGCATATACCAGGCTCTTGGAGTATTATAGACATGGTCTGCATCGTCATGGCTTCCGAATACTATACGCGGATTTATCACATAGTGATCGCTGCTCTCGTCATCTTCCATGTCGCTGTCGAATTCATCGTCATCATAATGGTTCTCAAGATCCAGATGATTCTTATCTATAAATGAAAGCAGATCCTGTGAACACATATTGCTTACCTGCTCTCCAAGTGCATCATCGATATCAAGGCTGTCGATACCCAGCTGATTAGGCATCACGACAACTCCGTCATCATCGACCCTCCTTGCTATCCAGTGATGTCCTCCTACTGATTCAAACCACCAGATCTCATCCTTATCAGAAATAGCTATTCCGTTTTCCTCATAGGTACCATAGGTCTGATGCAGCTCTCCTAGTCTCCTGACACCCTCACGGGCAGAATGTATATAAGGGAGAGTAATGACAACGAGATCCTCCTCACCTATTCCACCAGCCTTCTCCTGATCCTCTCCCTCCTCCTCGACTACAGAATCGGTACCGAAGTAGAGGTTATCGGACTCCCATTTCTTCTGATATTCCACAAGAGGATCTGCCCCCAGCACTCTCGGATTGGAGGTTATGGTCTCCGTAGCTGTCATTGCAACTCCATACTGGTTGATCCCGCAGGCAGCCCAGATTCCCTCTCCTTTAAGCGCATTAGGCATAGCCGTATATCTGACCGGATCATCCGGCAGAGTGATATGCAGATGCGAGATCACAGATTCATATTCCCTTGGCTGGTCCTCGGGCTCTACTACTGTGAATTTCTTTGCTGTAAATTTTCCTGAACCGGAATCATCGTTCCTTGCTATCATAGTCGATCCGTTCCAGGATGCGTTTTTCCCTACAAGAAGTGTTGTACAAGCCATTTTTTCCTCCTGAATCTAAACTCCCTGATTCGTATCGAAATCAGGTATGAAGCTTTCCTTTGCGACATCGCCCTCCTGAATGAAGGCATTGCATACTCCCTCGCTTATAGCAAAATCAATAACCTCATCATACTCGCTGTCCCTTACCCTTCTGCCAAGCAGCGGATCAGAAGCAGTCTGAGGCATAGGTGTATACTGATTCATAATGCTAAGGAATATAGTATCACCATAAGTGTCGTGCAGATATCTGATTATCCTCTTCGAATCATCTGCAGATCCCGGCAGCAGAAGATGCCTTACTATGGTACCCCGCTGCATCAGCACCTCCTTGCCATGACTCATCAGAGCCTCTCCTGATTCATTATACTCCTCTGCGTCAAGTCTGCCTTTTTCCCCTTTTATATAGAAAACCGCCTCCCCGGTCTGACGCACCATCTCCCGGATAGCTTCCTTAGCAGTTTCCGGATAGTCACTTACCCTTGTGTATTTCTGCGACAGTTCATTATCCATGAACTTGAAATCCGGAAGATATACATCGACAAGTCCGTCAAGTCGTCTTATGTCCTCTACCCTCTCATATGATGATGTATTGTAGACCACCGGAATAGAAAGTCCCCTGTCCTTTGCCCTGATAAGAGCATCTGTCACCTGCGAGATGAAATGTCCGGCTGTCACCAGATTGATATTATCAGCTCCCTTTTCAGCAAGCTCGAGAAAAATATCCGAAAGCCTGTCTGTAGTGATATTCTTCCCGGCGCCTCCACGGCTTATCCTGTAGTTCTGACAGAAAACGCACTGAAGTCCGCATCCACAGAAAAAGACCGCGCCAGAACCACTTGTCCCGGAAATACATGGCTCCTCCCAGAAATGGAGAGCTGCCCTGGCAACGCGAAGGAGCCCGTGTCTGTCAGTCTGCATGGATTTCCGCCGGCTCGCCGAATATCTGTGCAAGCCTCTCCTTTCTGAGTCCCTCCCCTATCACTATGACTATGTCCTGTCCATCCTTTACCGGTCTTACAGTAAGATCATCCTTAGTGACGTTTATTTCAGTAAAGCCCCTGCCTCGATCCCCGCAGAAGCCCTTTATTCTGATTATTCCTCCGCATGCGGGATCATCTATAGCTGTCCTTGCCTTCTCCTTCAGATCATCAGCCGAAAATCCCTTTTCCATGAAATAAAGAGACTCATATCTGTGCTCATCGAGGACCTGCTGCTTCTCAAATGAATAATCCCTATAGCCCGCATTTTCAATAAGCTGCATATCCTTATCAGAAAGCTCACCCCAGTCCTTTGAGATCACATCATCCCTTGTAATCCTTCTGTCACAGCTTATCGCGGCAAGGGATTCATTTAAATAAGCAATTATCTTGTCACTGGAATCGAGCGGATTCTGCTGGACCTTACTTATCACTATCCTGCCGGCATTTGCAGCCTCGGAGGCGAATACATATCTGGAGGTATCAGAAAGAGGCAGAGCAAGTCCTGCATCTGCAATTGTAATCTGCGATCCTGCCCTGTACCATCGATTCAGCGGTTCCTCCTGAAGACTGTCATAGAATTCATCCACATCGAATACACCGGACGGCTCTACCACAACTCTCGTATAGCCGAGCATACCCATCTCTATCAGCTTGCTTTTGAATCTCCTTCTGTGACAGTCGCTGTCGCAGCCACCGGCGACCATTTCCACATCGCATCCCTCGTCATAGAGGTCCGAGAGAAGCATCATATCTACATTTACGGCTCCATAGTCATTTTCGAGTACACATACATTCTCTTTCTGTGAAAGCAGGTATCTGACATACTTCTTGAGAAATGTAGTCTTTCCTGAGCCTAAAAAGCCTGTTATCAAATCTATTGTAATCATAGCTACATAATAACGCAAAGTATGATGAATTAAAAGGTTCTTTTTTATACCGGTATCTGGCTGGTTTTCTAAATAAAAAAAGAGACCCTCAGGTCTCCTTTTCCGGTTTAAGTAATATCAGTCTGTAGTTATTGGGCTTATCATTTTCCGGCATCTGACCGGTCGTAGTAACCTGAAGAGCATAGGTGTTGTCATCCCTTATATCATCAGCATCATCAAGTGTATAGATTACCTTTGTATGAACCTCTTTTCCTGTGTTTATCTGTGTTAGAAGGACATCCCTGTCTTCTCTCTGCTCTCTGGTCATATGATCAGAAAGGTTAATCCCCATTTGTAGTGG
>DLDA01000042.1 GCA_002480925.1 Lachnospiraceae bacterium UBA7784
CACATAGACCTTCTTAATCATACCGGCATTGCTCCGGATTGCCTTGCTCGCTCCCTTGGTCCCGTTCTGAAAGAAGGTATAGGTCAGACGTCCGCACATGATATAGGTCGCAAAGGTAGGATCCTTTAGTCTGTCAAATAATGCTCCGAATACCACAACCAGAACCGCGGTTGTCATGAGAGGCTCGATAAGAGACCATACGATCCCCAGATAGCTCTTTCTGTATTTTAGTCTGATTCCACGTTTTACGAGCTCGCTTAAAAGAAAGCGGTAATCGTAAAATCCCTTGATGTATTTTTTCATTGATGGCCTTTCTTGTGCTGAGGGGTGAGGTGCGAGGTGCGAGGTCCGAGGTGCGAGGCCGAAAGCTTGTAGGCGAGAGCAAGCCAAAGGCGCAGCTCAAGCCACAAGCGAGGCCGCTGTCTGAGATTAGCAAGAACGAGTCGAAGACGAAGTTCGAGCTTAACGAAGACAGCTTCCTTGTTAATGAGGCCGAAAGCTTCGAGATGAGAGCAAGCCGAAGGCGCAGCTCGAATTTAGCGAAAAGAACTTCCTTAGCTGATAAGCGAAGGTCGAACCTAGCGAAGAGAACTTCCTTGTTAGCGAAAGCAAGCCGCAGGCGCAACTTGAGCTTAGCGAGCAGAACTTCCTTGGAACAAGGTCTGAGGTGCGAGGGGCGAGGTCCGAGGAGTGAGGTTTTAGTTGAAATAACAGGTATTAACTATACCCTAATCCCTATACCCTAATTTTTCTAACCTCTCACCTCTTACCTCTAACCTCTAACCTCTCACCTATCACCTAACTTTCCCACTCTCATCCACTCCCTCGGTGCTCTCCTTCTGGAACACTACCCTGAGTGTCAGCAGAATAAGCTGCAGATCCAGAAGGATCGATGCCTTCTGCACATATATCATGTCGAATTTCAGCTTGTCATAGGTTGTTGTATTATACTTGCCGAAGACCTGGGCATATCCTGTAAGCCCGGCCTTCACAGAGAGTCTGAAATCGAATTCCGGGACCTTCTGGCAGTACTCCTCGTGGATCTCCGGTCGCTCAGGCCTCGGCCCAACGAAGGACATATCACCCTTTAGAATGTTGAAGAACTGAGGTATCTCGTCTATTCTGGTCTTTCGGATCAGACGCCCTATAGGTGTGATACGGTCGTCATTTTCAGATGCAAGCCTTGCGCCTGTGTTCTTCTCTGCGTCCACTATCATGCTGCGAAACTTTATCACCATAAATTTCTTCTTATGTATAGTATAACGCTCCTGCTTATAAAAGACCGGTCCCTTGTCATATGAGTGGATCATCACGGCGACGACGATCATGACAGGCGAGGTAAGGATTATCCCTATCAAGGCAAGGATAATATCTATAGTCCGCTTGGCAATCCTCTGTGCCAGTGAAAAGCCTGTATTCCTTGACAGATAAAGCGGCGAATCAAACAGGTTCAGCTCCTCTGATTCCTTGACTATTATGTCCGAAATCTTCGGAGTGAAGTATACTCTTTTTCCTCTGTCAAAGCAAACCTTAAGGATCCTGTTCTTAAGCTCCGACGGCACATCATTTATAAGTACAGCATCGTACTTGTCGATCCGCTCTACGATCCTTTCGAATGGTGCTGTGTCCATCACTGTCTCCGCGATCACATATTTGTCGCGGCGAAGTCCCATCTTGTGATCGAGATTATTCACATGCTCACCATGTATCTGGAGCATCTGATAGGGCGGAAATATCCTCCTGTAGAGCCAGGTCAGGAAATAGGTGACTATGAACAGTATCAGCACGTCACCAAGGAAAAGCTCCAGATAGGCCACTACAATACCCGGTACCAGCCGTCTGTAACCGACCATCATTACCGTAAAGACCATCATAAGGAAGTTTACGATAAACGAGGCCAAAGCGCAGCCGATCGAGGCATGGGATATCCTGCTGACTCCGATCTCATATCCGCCGAATCCATGAATAAAAAAGATCGCTATGACCATATATATGACAATCATAGTTGTGCCGCCGAGTGTCAGGAAAGGTCTGTCCAGAAGTACATTGAGCCATTTCTCCCAGACAAAGGCGAACATAACCGTGACCACCATAGTAATGACTATATTGGAAATAATGCGGTAGAGCCGCTTCATGTTTTCCATCCTGTTATTCATAAAAGAGGTCCACTATTCCTTCCTGAATACAAATATCTTGGAGAATACATAGTTTAATGATACGACGACCACCTGAGCCACGATCTTTACCGGCATGTTTGGCAAATGTATAAGTCCTATGAATACTCCGAGCATTATCTCCTCTATGCCAAGAGTAAGCACCCTTCCGACGCAGAAGGTCCCCAGCTGATAAAAGAAAGCAAATACACCCGGCGCATGGTTATAGAAAACGAACCTCCGGTTTGTTATAAAGGCGAAGGCCGTTGCAAAGATCCATGAAAGGGCATTTCCGATAAGGATATTCCAGTGGAATGGCTCTGTAAACAGCCAGTATGTAAACAGAGATATGATAAAGGTACCCAGCCCGAATATTCCATACAGCATGAGTTCTTTATATTTATGGTATAGCGGCTCTACCCGTCGGCTCTTAGGGTGCCTAGTGAAAATACGCTCGAAGAGACGGTCAAGCATGTCTGCCGGTTTTAGCATTTTCTACCTCACAGAATCTGCCCGGATAGCGAAAGAGCCTCCGCGATCACCTGATCCATATTGTAATACTTATAGCCTCCGAGTCTGCCTCCGAAATATACTCCCTTCTTTTCCTCTTCCTTTGCCCTTCCGGCATATTTCTGATAGAGGGCATTGTTTTTCTGGTCGTTTACCGGATAATATGGCTCTGCACCCGGCTTCCATTCAGAAGAATACTCTCTTGAAATTATTGTCACAGGCTGCTTTCCGAAATTGAAATGCTTGTGTTCTATGATCCTGGTATATGGAACATCGGCTGAAGTATAGTTTACGACTGCATTTCCCTGGAAATTATCCACAGGAAGCTCCTCTGTCTCGAAGCGGACACTCCTATACTCCAGAGGACCATAACAGTAGTCAAAATACTTATCGATGGGTCCTGTAAATATCAGTCTGTCATATTCTATCTGAGTGCCGTCACTCAAAGCATTTTTCTTCCTGAAATCGAAGAAATCCTGCCCTGTATAGACATCTGCTCCCTTTAAAAGCTTTTCTACCATGGCTGTATATCCGTCTACCGGAATCCCCTGATAGCGGTCAGAAAAATAATTATTGTCATAGATGAAACGGAGCGGAAGTCTCTTTATGATAAAGGCCGGGAGCTCTGTGCAGGGTCTGCCCCACTGCTTCTGGGTATAGCCCTTTATAAGCTTCTCGTAGACATCCCTTCCGACAAGCGAGAGAGCCTGCTCCTCAAGGTTCTTCGGGCTCTTTATATCAAGATCCTTTATCTGCTCGGCAATCTTTGCCTTTGCCTCGGCAGGCGTCCTGATTCCCCACATCCTGCTGAACGTGTTCATATTGAATGGAAGATTATAGAGCTCATCCCCATAGATAGCGACCGGAGAATTGATATAGTTATTGAACTCTGCAAACCGGTTCACATATTCCCAGACCTCGCGGTCACTTGTGTGGAAAATATGGGCTCCGTAGACATGGACATCTATATCAGAAACCTTCTTTGTGTAGACATTGCCTCCGATATGGTCTCTCTTCTCAAGAACAGCCACTGTCCTGCCGCTGTCAAGAGCCTCTCTGGCATATACCGCTCCGAAAAGGCCGCTTCCTACTATAAGATCATTGTACTTCATTGTTCTCCTTTAAAATACCCGTTTTTTCGTATTCCTTCATAGCCATAAGCTGCTCCTCCTCCCATTCATCGAGAGGATAATAATCTATCGAGCAGACCTCTCTGGCTATCCTTCTGAAATAGCTGTCCCTGAAATATCCCCTGTCCTCGACAAGTCTCATCCTGTAAAAGCACTCAAGGGCATAGAATACATAGACCTGCTCTAAAAACCACTGTGGATCCTCATGCTTCTTAAGAAGCTTCCTCATCCTGGAAAAAGCCAGACACATAGTCATCTGCCTTTCCAGCACATCAAGGCCTATGACACCGTCATCCCCAGACAGCTGATCGGTCGCAGAGCCCTTCCTGACCTGATAATGATAGGTTCTTGCCGGGTTGTAGCGAATCGAGCTGCAATGGAGGGCGTATTCCAGAACAAAGAGCTGGTCCTCACGATAATAGCAGTCCTCGTCAAACCTCAGACCGTATTTGTCGATTATACTCTTTTTGAAGATTTTATTCCATACATATCCCTGATAATTTTCCATTAAAAAGAGACGGCAGAGGAAATCCTCCTGATCGATAACCCTGATCCCGCTCTCGCACGTCTCTCCTATCACTTCTCCGTTATCAGATATATCGTAGCCGCTTATGCCAAGCTCCACAGGAATTCTGGCAAATCCTTTGCTCTTAACCTCCTTCGACGGAGTAGCTATCGTTGCGATAAGAGTACCCAGATAGCCCCTTGAGACCCGGTCATCTCCATCAGAAAAGACGATATATTCGCCGCTTGCCGCCTCAATACCAGCATTCCTGGCGGCAGAGACTCCCTTGCCGCTTCTCATCAAAGTCTTAATACGCTCATCTGACTTGGCCAGGTCTCTGGCAAGGCTTATGGTGTCATCATCTCCGTCCTCAAGCACTATTAATATTTCAAAAAATTGAAATGGCTGTCCGAGGAGGTCACCAACGATCCCGGGCAGCTCTTCTGCAATACCGAATGCCGGTATTATAACACTTATCAGTGGTTTCATAGATTAAGATATTCTTTCAATGCTTCCTGCCAGGTCTTCATCTCAAATCCCCCTCCCTCTGGAGCGATCAGAGAAAGCATCTGGTCGCCCAGAACTGAATAGGCTGGCCTTCTTGCGGACTGCGGGTTCATCCTCTCGTACTCCTCCGAGGAAATATGCCTTACCCTGGTTGTCCTTCCGCTAAGTCTGAAGATCTCCTCAGCGAAATCCGCCCATGATGTCTGTCCAGTGCATACTCCGTGATAGAGGCCGTACTGCTCCGTTCGTTCGAGAAAATGTATCATCCTGGCCAGCTCTGCTGCGCTTGTAGGACAGCCAACCTGATCATCCACTACAGAGACCTCATCATGAGACTCTGAAAGCCCAAGCATAGTCCTTACGAAGTTCTTGCCATCCCCATAAAGCCAGGCCGTACGGATGATGAAATACTTATGGCAGAGCTCGCTTACATATTTTTCTCCCATAAGCTTGGACCGTCCGTATGCGCTGACCGGACATGGCGGATCACTTTCCACATAGGGTCTGTTCCCGCATCCGTCAAACACATAGTCTGTCGAAATGTGGATAAGCTTTGCGCCAGCCTTCTGAGCTGCGATCGCTAGATTTCTAGGACCAACCGCATTTATCCTGCCGGCAAGATGGGTATTCCTCTCGCAGCCATCGACATCTGTGTATGCAGCACAGTTAATGATCACATCCGGCTTCTCATCGGAAACCCTCTTTAGCACAGCATCGAGATCCTCGATAGCCATATCTGAATGAGCCACTGAGATGATCTGCGCCTCATCATTCGCATACTCTTTCCTGACAGCCCGTCCGAGCTGCCCATCCGGCCCTGTTAACATTATTTTACGCATCGTAAAGTTCCTCGCACCTCAACCTAAATCTCTCTCCTTCTCCACCATCCGGTTCAATGCTGAGAATATACCTCTGATCGAGGCTCTGGTAATATTTGACGAAAGTCCTACTCCGAAGCTGATGTTCTCTGTACGAGGATTCTGAAGTTCAATATAGGCTGCTGCCTTTGCATGTGAGCCTACTCCGAGTGAGTGCTCTGAATAGTCTACAAGAGTGAAATCAACCTCCGGAACGCACTGCTTGATTGCAGTCTTCACCGCATCGACAGGTCCGTTTCCATCAGCCTCAGAATGGAAGGCCTCTCCGTTGTATTTGAAGTCGAGTGAAACATGAGTATCTTCGTCCTCAGTATTATCATCGATATCCACAAAGTCAAGCGTAAACGGTTCCTTTTTCTCCAGGTATTCCCTCTTGAACTCCTTCATGATACGCTCAGGCTTCACCTCTCCGCCTTCCTTCTCGCTGATATCCTGGATCACATCTGCAAACTCTCTCTGCATGACCTTAGGAAGCTTGTAGCCGTATACTTTGTCCATCACGAATGCGACGCCGCCTCTTCCTGACTGGCTGTTGATACGGACTACAGGCTCGTACTCCCTTCCTATGTCTGAAGGATCGATAGGCAGATAAGGAACCTGCCAGATCGTAGAATTCCTCTCGCGCATTGCCTGCTCGCCCTTATTGATTGCATCCTGATGTGAGCCTGAGAAGGCCGTAAATACAAGGCTCCCAGCATATGGATGTCTAGGATCCACTGTCATCTTGGTGCATCTCTCGCAGACCTCTGTGATCTCCTTGATATCTGAAAGCTCAAGTCCCGGATCAACGCCCTGCGAAAACATATTGTAGGCTATATTTAAGATATCGACATTTCCTGTCCTCTCACCGTTTCCAAGCAGGGTACCCTCTATACGGTCTGCTCCCGCAAGAAGTCCGAGCTCCGCACAGGCAATACCTGTACCACGGTCATTATGAGGATGGAGAGAAAGGATGACATTGTCCCTTTCATCGAGATGCTTATCCATCCACTCTATCTGATCCGCATATACATTAGGAGTATTCATCTCAACAGTAGCAGGGAGATTTATTATGACAGGATTGTCAGTCGCATGATCCCATTCATGGATCACTGCATTGCAGACCTCTGCTGCATAATCTACCTCAGTTCCGGTAAAGCTCTCAGGAGAGTACTCAAGCCAGAGATTGCCGTCATACTTCTTCATGCCTTCCTTTACCATCCTTGTGCCATCTATGGCGATCTGCTTTACGCCCTCCTTATCCTTATGGAAGACTACATCCCTCTGCAGCGTAGAGGTAGAATTGTATATATGGAAGATAACATTCGGGATCCCCTGGATAGCCTCAAAGGTCCGGTCTATGAGGTTCTGTCTGCACTGGCAGAGTACCTGCACCCTGACATCGTCAGGAATCCTGTTTTCTTTTACAAGCTTGCGAAGAAAATCATACTCTATCTGTGAGGCAGCCGGAAACCCGATCTCTATCTCCTTGAAGCCGAGCTTTAAGAGGAGCTCGAACATCTCCATCTTCTCATCGACATTCATAGGCTCTACGAGCGCCTGATTACCGTCTCTTAAGTCCACCGAGCACCAGATCGGATGACGTGTGATCTCTTTGTCCGGCCAGGTCCTTTCCGGGAAGCTTAATACAGGGTTCTTCACATAGTGCTTGTAATTCATCATAGCTATTATCTCCTTCCTACAGCCTCTCCCCAAGGCCATCCATTATCATTGGTACGAGCTTATGCATCGCTTCCGCCTCATCCTCTCCACTGCATATAAGGTTTATCCGGTCTCCCTTCCTGATACAGGCGCCCAGAACTGACAGGATGCTTTTCGCATTAGCCTCACCCCGTTCTCCCGGACCGTATCTGAAGGTCACACTGCATTTGAACCTCATCGCCTCCTGACATAGCATTCCGGCAGCCTTTAGATGCAGGCCTGTTGGGTTTACGATTGTCAATTTATGACTTAGCATTCCTTATTCTCCTTCCTCTGTCTCCTTTTTCTCAAGGGTTATCGAAACAGCAGCATTCTGCTGCTTCACGCCATCAGGCAGGTCTATAGTAACCTTCACCTTATGAGTACCCTCCGAAAGCCCCGACACGTCAACCGAACCCGTGAGCTCGGATTCACTTATACTGTCAAGCTTGTTTTCGTACCCAGACAATACCACTGATACGGTGTCCGTGTCAAATGTCGCGTCAAGATCATCCGATATATTCCTGATCTTCAGGTTCCCGGTTGAGACGTTAAATGTCTTGTCAGCTATTGAATCTATATCTACTGTAACCGTCGCCTTTCCCTTTGTAGAATCTACAAGCTTTATCTTCTTTGGAAGATAGCTCGAGATATCGACTGTCGTCTCGAAGTTCTGATCTGAATCCGCAAAGCCCAGATCCGAGAATGGTATGGTGATCCGCGATATTGTATTCAGGTCATCAGGGCTTCCCTGGATATCTATGTGATCCGGAGAAACCCTTATATCGTTTACAGACAGGCCCGAAGGAAGATCCTTATTAGCCGGACTAGTCACCTCTATCGGTACGCTCTTTACCGAATCCATAGTAACATTGATCTTTACAGTCGAGATCGAAAGAGTGAGCCTTGTGGTATTTATCTCCTTTCCATCACTGTCGAAGAAGGTAGGCACCACATTCTCAGATACGTTCGTGCTGATACCGTCCACATCGGCCACAGCCTCGACATGGTCTATCTTTTTTACTATGCTTGCCGGTCCCTCAGCTGTGATCACATTAGGCGATACGTCTATGTTCTTTACTGCATAGCCCTCCGCCGGATTGCCATCATAGGAGCCTGTTATCACAAACCTCTTGGACTGCTTTTCTCCTACCTCGACCTGGAGGTAGTGTGTAGCTCCTATCACGTTCACCGCTCTGGGATAGGTCACACAGGTGATCTGTATAGGCACCCTGCCCTTGTCATCCAGATAATTGAGATCTGCAGTAGCGACGAAATCACTGTTTGAGAGGCGGTCCATTATCGTTCTCTTTGCGCTGACACGAAAGGTGACGGACATATTGGAATCGGCCACCGATATATATTTGCCCTGCTCGCTCACAACCTCCTGATTCTCAAGAGAGATCTTTGCAGTGAAATTGCGCTTTTCATTCGGATCATCCACATTTACGATCGCAATCCAGAGTATTATGGAAAGAACAATAGCGAGTATCTTTAAGCCCCAGTTCTTGGTAAGAAAGTCATTTATTTTCTGCTTCATCTGATGACCTCCTCTCGCTCTTCTTTTCTTCATCTACAGAATTCTTCTTCTGGATGCTCTTTAAAAGCTTTGTAAGCTGTTCGCTGCTTATATCGTGGCGCAGCTTTCCTCCAACTGTCACCGATACAGCTCCGGTCTCCTCCGATACTACTATAGTCACTGCATCGGAAACCTCCGATATGCCAAGGGCTGCTCTGTGCCTTGTCCCAAGGTCCTTGGATATGGTCATATTGTCAGATAGTGGCAGATAACAGGTGGCAGATACTACCCTGTCTCCTGAAACCAGGACAGCTCCGTCATGCAGAGGCGTGTTCTTCTCAAAGATATTTATCAGCAGCTGCCTCGAAAGAATAGCATCTATAGGGATACCGGTCCTCTCGTATTCGGATAGTCCGGTCTCCATCTCTATTACTATAAGTGCTCCGGTCTTTACGGCGCCCATATCGTAGCAGGCCTTGACCAGATCATTTAGGGTATGGTCTGAAAAACGCTGGTTTGAATTCTTCGAAAAGCCACTGGCAAGTACCCTAAACAGATTATTCCTTCCGAGCTGTTCCAGGGCCTGTCTCATCTCCGGCTGGAAAACCACGACTATAGCGATTATCGCGACATTCAGAAGCTTCTCGCCCAGCCACAGGATAGTATTCATCTGCAGCAGTGCTGCAAAGGCAAAGAAGGCCACGATCACAAGGATACCCCGTATCAGCATGAAAGCCCTTGAATTCTTCAGCCAGACCAGAATCTCATAGATGAAGAAGGCTATGATTATGATCTCTACGATATCAATGACACGTATCGTAGGAAATGTCAGGTCGAAATTGGCCAGAAAGCCATTCATCCTGTCAATAAAAGCCGTCATGTATCCACCTCCTTGTCATCAGGCTCATCAGGCCCCTGAGGGCTTATCTTCTTTATTTCCTTATCTTCCTCGGCAATATGGATCTTTGGTACTGCCGTCACATAGTAATAATAATCGTCATCCTCAAACTGGACCCTTTCCACCCTTGAGAAATCAAGATTCCTGAAAAGAAGGGCGCAGACGATACCAAGCATTATGCTGATCAGATCTCCTGCAACCATAGAAAGCATGGCCGGACCTGTCCCGAAGAACATAAGTCCCCCGAACTCAATAAGCATCTGCGCTACGGCACCGCCTATCACAGCGATTATCCAGGAATAAGTGGTCTTCAAGTTCTTAAGAGTGCATACTGAAAGAAAAAGCGCTATCATCGAGAATATAAAAAAATAAAATCCGCTGCCCGATACCATTGACGAAAGCAGATCGAAAGCTCCCGTGCCGTCAGCACCTTCCGTGATAGACGGGACCGCATCATGCACAGTCTTCAGATAATATGCAATGACTCCGCCCCCAATAACAGAGGTCACGTCATGGTAGCCTCCGAACAGCCCTGCCGCCATTGGTCCGACATATGGCACAAAGATTCGGTAAAGTATTGCCATTCCTGGCAGAAGAGTATATGATCTCGCCTTGTATGAATAGCAGAAAAGATAGGCAAGAGCGAACATTATGAAGACCATTATCCCGATAGACTGGGAAAGGGAGAGGACCTGCAGCACCTGATATATGACAAGCATGACTGCCACGCCCGAGGACGGAAGAAAGAATCCTGCTACCGTAAGCAGGGCTTTCACTGGTAAAGAGGACAGGAGAGATGAATATCCGAATGATGATGATATAACAGCTACTCCGAGAAGAGTCCAGATCGCTCTCAGGATCTTTCTCAGCACATTCTCATTCCTGATTATGAAATTACTTACATGGCTCCTGACCGCCAGATCTACCTTCATTGTACTTACCTGTGGCTTTTTTGGTCTTCCTTTTCATAAATAGCAGACAGCTGCTGCATATCCTTGTCCTGACTGCGGACAGTATTACTGTATCTCTCGTATCGCTTAAGATTCCTGTGCCTTTCATATCGCAGAAAGAACAGCATGAAAAACAGATAGCCAAGCAATCCCGAAAAAAGCAGGACTTCGATCGTAAACCTTCTTACCGGGATCACGAACCATGAAAATACAGCCGCTGAGACGATCGAGAAGACAAGGAAATAAAGAATGCTTCCGAAGAAGAAGCTCCTGACTCCGTAATAGGAGACAAAGGACTTCCTGTCGAGTCCGTCAGCCGTCTGTATCCTGTATCCTGTCCTTTTCTCCCGGATCGCCATACGGGTCATGATCCTGACCCTGTCCTGATCTATCAATTCAGATATCCTGCTTTCCCATAAATCTCATCGCGTCCCTCTCGGTCCTTCTCTTATGTGGTACTGCTGTCACCGGTTTCTTGTACATGCTATCCAGATCCTGGGCCATCGCGTTCTTACAGTTATTACAGAAACGTCCTGTCCTTATCGGAGCGCCGCACTTCTCACAGTAAAAGGTGACTCCGGACTCTCTCGAGAATTCCAGTCTCTCTTCTCTGACCCACTGCTGTATCTGATTTATAGAGACACTATTCTCCTCAGAGACCTGATTCATGCTGGCTCCCGGATTATCCCTGATATAGTCTCTTACCTGTTCAAAAAGCTTCTCCTGCTCTCTCTTGCAATTATCACAGATAACAGGGCTCTCCCCGCTATACTGGAATATCCTGCCGCATTTCCTGCAATTGCGTATATCCATCTTATCACCCTTTCTCCATGTATTATTCTCCTGTGCAGATAAATATACCGCAGACCTTCACTGCTCCAGCCCCTAGCAGAGCTCCTGTCGCAGCATCCATAGTAGCACCTGTCGTATATATATCATCGCACATAAGCACTTTCTTTGATTTTACAACAAAATCGTCTGCTTGAAAAGCATTTTTGAGATTCTTTCGCCTTTCCTCAGGTGAAAGCCCCTTCATCGGGGGTGTCTTCCTGACGCGTTCCAGTGCTTCTCTTACCGGTATTCCGGTTTCCGCCGAAAGGGCTTTCGCGAATACACCAGCCTGGTTGAAGCCCCTTCTTCTCTCCTTTGCCGGATACATTGGCACAGGCACGATCATATCAAATCCCATCCCCTCAAACCAGCTGCCCCACAGATCCAGTGCATCCCTCGCATAAGCCTCGGCCGCAGAATACCTTCCTGAATACTTGAATCGGTACATTGCCTCCCTCATAGGGCCGTCATATACATAGACTGACCTCCCCTCTGAAAACAAATGCTTTTTACTCCTGCAGTCATCGCAGAGTGCCCTGGTCTCATCCGTAAGAGTCCTCCCGCATTTGACGCAGCAGTTTTTTGTAACTCTTATTACCAGGTCATTGCACCACCTGCAGAAACCCTCCTCATCAGGAGAGAGCACCTGATCACATGCGCCGCATCTCGGCGGAAAAAGTATCCTCCTAAACCTTCCTATCCTCAAGTCCCATCGCCTCCCTTATCCTTTTGCAAAGACCGCTTTGACGCTTCCTCTCACGGTCGTTTTTTTCCATATTGAAAAAGACCTTTTCATCACCGACAAGTATTACACTTTTCTTTGCTCTTGTGACCGCTGTATATAAAAGGTTCCTGTTGTAGAGTACCTCCGGACCGGACAGAAGCGGTATGATCACAGCCGGATACTCGCTTCCCTGTGACTTGTGGATAGTCATCGCATAGGCAAGGGAGAGATTATCAAGCCTCTCATATGGATAATAGACATTATGGCCGTCATCAAACCTTATAAGCATCTCCTTTGAGTAATCGTTTATCTCTGCTATCCTTCCCAGATCTCCGTTATAGACTCCCTTCCCCTTCTCGACAGCGACTCCATACTTATCATCTCTCTCCCAGTCCATCTCATAGTCATTCTTCGTCTGCATCACCTTGTCGCCGACCCGGAAAATGTCCTCGCCGACAGTCTTCTCGTCACGGCTCTGCGACGGCGGATTCAGCTTGTCCTGAAGTATCCTGTTCAGGTTTTCAACCCCGCACAGTCCCTTCCTTGTTGGTGATAGCACCTGTATATCAAAGATATCCGCTCCTACATACTTCGGCAGATTGCTGTGCAGAAGCCAGAGGATAGTAGAGATTATGTTTCTGGCATCATACCTTTTCAGGAAGAAGAAGTCCCGGCTTTGTTTATCTATATCCACCGGCTCGCCATTCTTTATCCTGTGAGCGTTAAGGACTATATCTCCGCTTTCCTTCTGCCTGAAAATATTGGTAAGCCTTACCACAGGAAAGGCCTCCGAAGCAATCAGATCCTTCAGCACGTTTCCCGGTCCTACCGACGGCAGCTGGTCTGCATCCCCTACAAGTATAAGCCTCATATCATCTGTCACAGCCCTTAGAAGCGAGTAAAAGATAGTTATGTCCACCATTGACATCTCATCTATTATAACTGCATCGGCCTCTATAGGGTTATCCTCGTTCCTTGAAAACATCCCAGGATTTGATCCAGGCCTGTCATCATCCATAGACCCGTTATTTTCCACCTCCAGCAGCCTGTGGATGGTCATTGCATCCCTTTCGACTGCCTGGCTCATCCGCTTGGCAGCCCTGCCTGTAGGTGCGGCAAGGACAACTGTCTTATTCTCCATTTCAAAATATCGGATTATAGATCTGATCGTCGTCGTCTTTCCTGTTCCCGGTCCTCCAGTAAGGATCAGGATACCGTTCTCTGCCGCCACCCTTACCGCCTTTTTCTGCTCAGTGTCAAGCGTCATCTCCTCCTCTGACTCTATCTCCGATATAGCGTCATCTGCTGCCTTAGTACCATCCTCATAGCTCTTTCTCATGGCAAGAAGCTTTGATGCGCACCTCATTTCCATCCTATAGATCGGATACAGATAGGTCTCGTCACCTGATGCCTTTATCCTCCTGTCCATGGTCAGTGAAAAGATCTGGTTGTCTATCATCTGCTCAGGTACATTCAGGAGCTCCATCGCCTGCTTTTTCAGATCTGCTGTAAGCAGATAGGTATTACCCGCTGTAAGCGCCTCTGACAGCACATATTCTATACCGGCTCTGGCCCTTTCCTCGCTCTGGAGTGAAAATCCCGAGGCCAGGGCTATCTTATCTGCGCTGCGAAAGCCTATTCCATCCACCTCCTCAGCAAGCCTGTAGGGATTGGCCTTTATCACAGATACTGCATCCTCGCCGTATTTATTATATATCTTTAATGACATGCCTGCTGTGATCCCGAATCTTGAGAGGGCAAGCATGACCATCCTCTGGGCGCTCTTCGCCCTCAGATCCGCTGAAATCTGTTCGGCCCTGCTTTTGCTTATTCCCTTTACCTCAGCCAGCCGCTCCGGCTGTGTCTCAAGTATCTGGAAGCTCTTGTCCCCAAATCTTTTTATGATCCTTGATGCGAGCGCCGGCCCTATTCCCTTTACCGCACCGGATGACAGATATCTCTCAAGCGATTCAGTATCTGTCGGAGCTACCTCCTCGTACTCCTTCATCTTAAGCTGTCTGCCGAAGCTCTCGTGATTGACGAAATCGCCTGTTACCCTCAGATTTTCTCCGGCACTTACCGACGCAAAAATGCCTACACAGGTTATCTCATAGGGATCATCAAGATCCTGATCCGATACCGCTTCCTTTGGTATCAGCACGAGAACCGTGTAGGCATTATCTTCATTTCTATAAATGATCTTATCTACGCATCCTTCAATCGTTACCATCATCAGTTATTCCGTACTCCAGCTTCATATGGTCCACCATCTGGTCCGTAAAGCTGTCTCCGTAGTTGTCAACTATCTGCTCTGCAACACTTGATATAGCCGAATCCATATACATATCGGACATCTGACCTGCCCATCCGTCTGTATCGTCGTCCGGCTTTAATGCATCATTCGACTTCTTTACCTCCTTTATCACCTGCTCGACAAAATAGGTCTCGAATGATTTCATAGCACTCTTAAGGTCACTTGTAGAAGAATTCCTGCTAAGAGAGGAGGCCTTCCTTGTGATGCTTCCTGTCTTATCAGAATCATAAAGCCCCATAGCCTGCTGGCTGGCTGCATTCAGATATGAAGATGTGATATCAGTGCTTACTGCCATAGCCTATCCTTTCATCAGCGTCTTAGATTATTGGCTGTCTCCAGCATGGAATCAGAGGTCGTTATAGCCTTTGAGTTCATCTCATAGGCTCTCTGTGAAACTATAAGGTCTACCATCTCATCTGCCAGTGAGACATTGCTGCCCTCTATATATCCCTGCTTGACCGTGCTCTTTATGATATTAAGCCTTGTAGTACGCTCATTTATAGCATTGCCGCTTGCTGCAGTTGCTCCCCAGAGATTGCCTCCCTCCTCGGAAAGCCCGTTTGCATTGGAGAACTGCCAGAGTCCTATGCTCTGTCCACTGGCCTGATACTTACCGTTGGCCAGCTTGTAGCTTATGGCTCCTGTGTCTGGATCTATGACTATCTTTTCTGTTGAGGCAGAAGCCGGGACTGTGATCCTTCTTCCCCTGCTGTCAAGTATGCGAAGTCCGTTATTATTGGTAAGGACCCTGCTTCCGTCGCCGTCAACCGTCCAGTTGAAATCTCCGTCCTTTGTGTAGTAAGTCCTCCCGTCTGCACCCTGGACTCCGAAGAAGCCGCTTCCGTCTATGAAGCAGGCGCTGGGATTGTCGCTTGCCTGCTGGATACCGGTAGAGAAGCTTGTCTTTGTAGCCGCTACCCTGGTCCCTAATCCAACCTGGGCCTGGGTAGGCTTTGGATCGCCATTTGCCGAGGTCGTAGGACTCTGCAGGTTCTGATAAAGCAGTGACTTGAACTCTGTGGTCTTTGACTTATAGCCTACTGTATTTACATTTGCAAGGTTATTTGAAATCGTATCGACCGCAGTCTGCTGGGCCCTCATCCCGCTCGCTCCGGTCCATAATGCTCTCATCATGATTATATGCCTCCTGTGCTATCAGCTTATCGAGCCTACCTGTGATGCAGCAGATTCAAGCGTTTCATCCTCTGCCTGTATCATCTTGGCTCCTGCCTCATAGGCTCTCTGGATCGTGATCATTGATACCATCTCATCGACCACATTCACATTGCTCATCTCAAGAGCTCCCTGCTCTATCCTGTATCCGTTTCCTCTGGTGACCGTTCCGCCGTTCACGAGATCATATAGATTCTCGCCGTAGTGAGCCAGATAATCCGTATCATTCACATCTACGACTCCGACCTGATCGACCGCCGTACCATTCTGCCAGATCCGTCCCTCAGGGTCCACTGTATAGCTCTGCAGCGGATCTACCCTGACAAAATTCTGCTCCGAAACCCTGCCTGTAGTCGCGCCGTTCATATTGAGCAGATAATCTCCGTTTCCTGTCCTGAAATATCCCTGATTATCTACTGTAAACTGTCCATCCCTTGTGTACTTGACTGATGAATTCCCCTGCTTGTCCGTATAGGCTATGGCAAAAAATCCGTCGCCTCCGATTGCAAGATCTGACTTCTCATCTGTGACCTTGAAACTGCCCTGGCTGTAATCCGTATAGGTCTCTCCGACCTTGTCTCCCTGCTGGATATCTCCTATCCCCTGGGCGAACATGAAATTGCCGGAATCCTTTATACGCAGTGCCAGCTGCCGCCTGAACGCGGCATTAGTCGTACCTTCCTTCTTGTATCCGGCTGTGGTGGCATTTGCAAGATTATTGCTCATCACATCGAGCCTTCTCTGCTCCTCTACCATACCGGTGTATGCTGTATATAGTCCTTTTACCATTCTATCACCACTTTGCGCAAATTGTCTGCTATGATTTATATCGGCAGTTTTGGGGATATTATAACATAGTTGGGAGGATTAGTATAGAGGCCGAAAGCACAGAGACAAGAACGAGCGTAAGCGAAGTTCGAGTCCTGTGCGAGGCCGCTGTCTGAGATTAGCGAGAACGAGTCGAAGACGAAGTTCGAGCTTAACGAAGACAGCTTCCTTGTTAATGAGAGCAAGCCAAAGGCGAAGCTCGAATCCGAAGAGAACTTCCTTGGAACTAGGTCTGAGGTGCGAGGTCCGAGGTCTGAGGTGCGAGGTCGTTCTGTGCAATTAGCGAAAGCAAGCCGCAGGCGAAGCTTGAGGCTGAAAGTTTCGAGGTGAGAGCAAGCTGAAAGCGCCGCTCGAACCCGAAACGAAGCCGTTCTTTGAGATTAATGAGAGCGAGCCATAGGCGAAGCTCGAATTTAGCGAAAAGAACTTCCTTGGTCCGAGGGGGCCCTAGTCCCTGAGTACCTCCCATACCTCACCCGCTACCGACGCCACATATGTCGGTCCTGCCTTCTCAAGGCTTGATAAGTCGCCATATCCATATGTCACGGCTATCGAGTCTATGCCTGCCCCGACTGCTCCGTCGATATCGAAATGTGTATCGCCTATCATTATGCAGTGATTACGGTCAAGAGAATAACGGTCTATGGCGCGCTCTATCAGGCGCTTCTTGTCTGATGACGGGTCACAGGGGTCAGGTCCTATCACATCAGTAAAATATCTGTCAAGGTCGAATTTTTTTATTATCTGCTTAGCAGAGGCCTCCACCTTTGAGGTGATCACGTAACATGAAATCCCTGCCTTCCTGCATGACGACAAAAGCTCCACAATTCCATCATATATTGTCACGTCATACATCTTGTCCGTCTCATAGAGCCCTCTGTAGATCCCTGTAGCCTTCCTTGCTTCATCCTCCGACATTCCGTACAGAGTCTGAAAGGAGTCCATAAGAGAGGGGCCGACAAATTTCCGGAGCTTCTCCTCCGGCTGATCTTCATATCCAAAAAAACGCAGCGAATAAGCCGCACATTCCATAATAACCTTCCCCGAATCGGTAATGGTACCGTCGAGGTCGAAAAAAGCTTCTGTATATTTCATAGTAGTTAGGGTAGGATCACCTCTCACCTACCAACAACTTCCTGCAAAGCCCTATCATCCTCTCCCTGTCGCTGGAGGAATTTTCGAACGTGACTCTTCCCAGTATCTGCTCGTCTGAAAGCGGACCTTTCTGTCTCTTTTCCGGGAGAAGAAGATCTGCAGCGAAAAGCCTGCGGCGCATCTCGCGGGCTGTCCCGTTGGCTCCGTCGAATACTTTTGTACCGCCTCCGAGGGCGATCTCTATCTGGTCAGCTACAAAAGGGTAATGAGTGCAGCCAGTCACAACTGCATCCACAGGGCCGTATTTGCCACCCGGTGCATAGTCTAAAAGCAGGTCGTTAAGGAAATCCTGGACCTCCCTGGTCCCGGCCTTTCCTTCCTCTACGAATTCCATAAGTCCCGGGCAGGCAAGCGGATAGACCGTTGCCTCCTCACCGTACTTCTTCAGAAGGTCCTGAAATTTCTCCTCGGCTATAGTCATAGGAGTCGCCATCACAAGGACCTTGGGATGATCCATGAAGGATACGGCAGGCTTTAGGGCCGGCTCGATACCCACTATCGGGATCTCAGGATACTCAAGCCTAAGCTGCCTGACTGCTGCAGAGGTGGCTGTATTACAGGCGATACAGATCCCCTTGGCTCCTCTGTCTATAAAATTTTCCACATGGTCCTTGGTAAGGGTCAGGACCTCATATCTCGATTTCGTGCCATATGGAGCATTGGCGGAATCCCCATAGAAATAAAACCTTTCCTGGGGCATTACCCTGACAAGCTCCCTCAAGACCGATATGCCTCCGACGCCTGAATCAAAAACCGCAATCGGATGGTTTCTTTTGTCGGTCTCGCCTATTGCCTCAAATATCTCAGCCATTATTTTACCCCCTTGGCACCTCCGAATGATGCACTGCTAAGGATATTGGTATCAAATGTAAATGTAAGATCCTGATACTTTCTCGCACGCTTCAAGGCCATCTGGATCAGCTGGTCGAGAAGCTCGCTGTACTTAAGGCCTGCAGGCTCCCAGAGATAGAAGGACAGGGAACCCGGTATGGTATTTATCTCATTGAAGTAAAGCTTATTATTTTCCTCGTCTATCATGAAGTCGATACGGGCTACTCCGTTGCAGCCGAAAGCCTTGAAGGCACGGACCGCATATTCCTTTATCTTCTCAGTCATATCTGCCGGAAGATCTGCAGGTATCTTTCTCTGGACTGAGGCCATTCCCTTTGAGCCTCCCTTTCCGCCGCTCTCATACTTGTCCTTATAGGAAAGGATATCCTTTGTATGGAATGGTTCCTCAAGCACTGAAGCCTTTGCTCCCGAATCGTCCCCTAAGACAGAGCAGTTTATCTCCTTAAGCTTCTCGATCCCGTGCTCTACGAGTATGATCGAGGCATAGGTAAAGGCATCATCAACAGATCTGGTAAGCTCCTCCCTGTTGCGGGCCATGGAGATGCCTACTGATGAGCCTGAATTTACCGGCTTTACTATTGCAGGGTAGCCGACCTTCTTCTCTGCCGTATCGAGAAGCTTTTCCATATCGGCATAATCATCCTCATGGAAGCAGACGCAGTCAAGAACAGGAATGTCGACGTCCTTAAGCACGCACTTTGAAATATATTTGTCCATACCTACGGCCGAGGCTGTCACATCGCATCCTACAAACGGGATCCCAAGCGTCTTTAAGAATCCCATAAGAGTGCCGTCCTCCTCATTGGTTCCGTGGACGACAGGAAAGGCCACATCGACCTCTATATCCTTCATGCCGCCGAAACGCTTCTTAGGATACGGAGAAAGGACTACCTTATCCCCCTCATTTACCCATACTACCTTCTGGGATCTGGCAATAAGGGAATCAATATCCTTATAGGCCTCTATCTTTCCTATGTCATCACCTACATAGAACTCATTGTGCTTGGTGATATATACCGGTATGGTCTCATATTTTTCCTTATCGATATTCATAAGAGCCTGGATACCTGAGATGACCGATACCTCATGCTCCACGCTCCTGCCGCCGTACATGACTGCTACTCTGGTCTTCATTTCCTGTTCCTTTCTGTAAAACAACCATCAATATGCATCCGGAAGATCATTCTCAAGAAGAATATACTTAGCTCCCTCGCCGGTAATACTGTAGGCATATTCCATTGCCCCGTTCAGATCGTCGAATGATCTGATATCCTTCTCGTCAAAGCCCGCATCAAGTGCGCCCTTCCTGATCGGATCTGTATGCTTTCTCCTTCCGACAAGTAGGATATGATCGCAGTTTACCGCTGCGTAGGTTCCGAATTTGTAATTATAATCGGCTTCCTTTCCGCCAAGCTCCACCATTCCAGGCGTCACAAGGATCCTTATGCCGTTAAACATATGGAGCGTCTCAACCGCTGCCTTTGACCCGACCGGATTCGAATTGTACGCGTCGTCTATTATAGTCACATCTCCGCGGTTTATCAACTGCAGGCGGTGAGCCACAGGCTCGATCCGCCTTACCGGAACACGCAGGGCCTCCAGAGGGATTCCCTGCTCATGAGCCACAGCTATGGCTCCGCAGACGTTTATGACATTATGCTCTCCTATAAGCCTCATAGAAAAGCGGGCTGTCTCTCCTGAAGGAGCGGTCATAGTAAACTCTGTCCCCATAGGAGATAGCTTTACCTCTGATGCATGATATCCCATATTATTCTTATAGGAATAAAATATTACTTTAAGCCTGTCTCCGTACTCTCTGGCCTTATTCACCTCGAATTCATTATCCGCGTTCAGATATATCCTTGCCCCGTCCGGAAGGGCGTCAGCCAGCTCGAACTTGGTGTTTATTATATTCTCCTGAGTATGAAAGGTCTCAAGATGCTGGGGACCTATGCTTGTGATCACCCCTTCTTTTGGAGGAAAAAGGTCACAGATCTCCTTGATATCATGCACATGTCTGGCTCCCATTTCGCAGAGAAAGATCTGATTGGACGGGCGCATATGCTCTCTTATAGTCCTTACTACTCCAAGGGTAGTATTGAAATTACCCGGAGTGATCAGCACATCGTATGAATCCTTGAGAAGGGTATGAAGGTAGTACTTCATAGAGGTCTTGCCATAGCTTCCGGTGATTCCTATAGTCCTGATACCCGGATTCTCTCTCATGATCCTTCTGGCATCGTTTATATAATACCGCCTGATGCCGGCCTCAATCGGAGCATTGATGATATTTGCAAGCATCAGGAGCTCCGGAAGGAAGGAAAGAATGGCAAGAAGGCAGATAAGACATTTGTCTCTTGATAATATGCAGATCAGGGCGGTAACTATAACAAATGTGACGCAAAGCCGCTTTACCCTTGCCGTCATGACAAGCTTTTTCTTTGTCTCGCTCCTCCAGTAGAGGAGAAAGGCTGCAATGGACGCCCCCATCCATATCATCAGCGCTATCAGACATACAAGCCTGGCGGGAGGAGCCTTAAAAAGAATCAGCAGGACAAAAAATCCCAGATATGGCCAGAGGAATCGCTGCCTGGCTGCATTTTTTTCAAGCCAGTGAATGAACTCGCTGTTACGGTATCCGTTCTGCTGGAACATCTGCAGGTTGTAGTGGATTCCGGTCACTATCACAGGAATCGACAAAAGCATGGCAAAAATCATCAGGATCCTATCGATTTGAATCAACATAGAAAACTCCTTAATATGTCCCTGAATTCCTGAGGCTTTCTCAGAAATGAGAAATGATCTGTCCCGGTAAGCACATGAAGATCCGCGCCCGGGATAAGCTTCTCCATATCCCTTCCATCGGCAAGAGGAGTAGCGGTATCGAGATCACCCCAGATCAGACAGGTCCTGTAATGGATATCGGCAAGTCGATAGGTCAGATCATTATTTACCGCACGCACCATGCACTGCTTCATCATAGGGCTTGAATTCCTGTAATCAGCGGATCCCTGCTGGCCCTGCCAGATATCGACGGCATCCCTGAAGAAAAAATATACAGGCGGAAAATGGAAAAGATTCCTTTTGAAATGATAAAAGGCTATGCTTCTCTTCTGCTTAGGGGTTTTCCTTCTCTGAATACCGGCTGCATCTATAAGCACAAGTGAGTCTATCTCAAAGGTCAGCTCCTCCTTTGACAGCGAGGACAACCATATCATTATCCTTCCACCGAAGCTGTGGCCGATCAGAGTAGTCTTTTTTATTCCAAGCGCCTCGATGAAATGTGAGAACCATACTGCAAACTCCTCTATGCCCCAGGGCTCGTTTGGCTCGTCGCTGTCGGAAAAGCCCGGCAGATTGAACTGGACTACCCGGTACTGATCGCTTATATCCGCTGCAATGCTGTCATAGAGCTTCATATCTGTCCCCCAGCCCTGAAGGATCACAGCGTATTTCCTGCCCTTTCCGCTTATTTTATACCTTATATTAATGCCATCTATCGTTGTTTCCATTGGAAAAATTATCCCTCTGTGCCTTCTATCCTTGTAGTATTGCTGCCCGGAGTATAGTCCTTAAGATACTCGCTGTATTCATGAAATGATTTCCCGAAGGTAAGACCAAGCTTATCAGCATAGTCCTTGTTGTAGAGCTTTACGAAGGATGTACGGCTTCTGTACTGATAAGGAAGATCAGATGCCTTCTCTCCTCCGGAAAGGACCCTTACGGCCATCTTTCCGGCCTGATATCCGCTGTCATAAGGATCGCTCCATAAAGTCACAAGGGTCTTTTCTCCTGCCTCATGGTCTCCTCCAAACGTAGAGACTCCTGCCTTTTTCGCAGCCTTTACTATATCTGATATCTTCCCGCTGCAGGAGCCTCCGGCTATATAAAGTGCATCATTCTGCTTTACTGCTGTATCAATTATCTTCTGATCCGATGCATCAAGAAGTGACTTTCTGGCTGCCTTTTCCCATTTAAGAAGTCTGGCATCGTCATAGTCCGGATGTATATGCTTTGCAAAGCCCTCTGACATCTGAGGCACTGTCGGATCTATTTCATCAGAATTCCTGATCGAATTAAGCAGGGTAGCTGAGCTGGTATCTGTCTTGTCAGTAAGAAGGGATCTGTATACCTTGCTCGGAAGTAAATACTCCCTGTATTCTATGCCTGCCTGGGTAAGGAAATTCTCAAGGGTCCTGTCAGACTTTACGACATCGGTATCATCCGGTGAATAAATGATACCGACTGATTTCAGGTCTGGTGTCGCCTCTATAAGCTCTGAGAGCTGATCGCTTACATATGGATTGGAGCTGATACCGGTCACATTGATCCCTGTCTTACGGTCATCCTTATCCTCAGGCTCTTCCGTGCCTGTCGCGCGGAAGATATCCTGTACGTTTACTGATATTATAGAGGCGTCCTTATCATTTTTTAGTGCGGCATAAGCCGAGGAGAGTGAAGACTCGCTCTCTGTAAGGATCAGAGAATCTCCCTTTTCCCTGAGCTCATTTACAGCATCGCTCTCATCACCCTTTGTCAGATGAACCGTATCTATTTCTATATGATCACTTCCAAGCATATCTGTAAGAGCATCCTTAAAGCCCTGCTCAAGGTCAGAATTCCCTGATTCGGAAACTATCCCCGCCTTATAAACGGTCTGTTCCTCCTTGTCTGACTTTGTACTGCTGCCACCAGAACAGGCTGTGGCAATGAGCGCAGCTGCAAGACAAAAGTTAAATATTGGTAAATACCGAAGTTTCATTCTTAAGATCCTTTGCTATCTTATGGTTTTCATCCATCCTCCTTGTGATGGAATCCATATCGTTTACAAGGACCTGAGTCGAATCAGCTGCCCCTGTAACTCCCTGAGCTCCCTCCGTAATCGAGTGAGAAATGTTGGATATCGAATCAGCTATCTCAGTTGTAAGGTCCTTGAGCTGGGTAGCAGATGAAGAAAACTCATTCATCATATCCTCTATGCTTGTAGCCTGCTGCCTGTACTTTTCCGAATCATCTACAAAACCGCGGAACTCAGGAAGGATAGACTCGTTTATATATCCGACAAGGCTCTTAGCATGATCAGAAAGGTTGTGTACAGCTCTGGTGATCACATCATTTATCTTCTGGATATTTGAGGCTGCCTCGCGGCTTGAATCAGACAGGTGGGAAATCTCCTCTGCCACGACAGCAAAGCCACGTCCTGCCTCGCCGGCTCTTGCAGCCTCTATCGATGCATTAAGAGACAGAAGGTTAGTCTGGCTTGCGATCGAAAGAATATCTCCGGAAAGCTTATTGACCTCATCGACACTCTTTGAATCCTCTATTGCCTGATTCAAAATCTCGACAATATCCTGAACCCTTGAGTCGGTGTCAGCCATATTCTTCTTTGCTTCCTGTGCCATTTCAGAGGCCTGATCCTTCATCTGGGCAAGGTAGGTGTTGATCTCCACTGACTTGTCTGCTATCGTATCAACCTTTGAAGATACATCAGAGGCATTGGCACTGATAGCTGACGCGCTGTCCTCAATCTCCTGCATGGTAGCAGAAAGCTCCTCAGTGACAGCGGACAGATCAGATGCAGAGCTGTTGGAGGTCTTTACGGAGCCCAGCACATCTGATACGACATTCTCCATCTTGTCGGAATTGGATGTGATGACTGAAAAGATCTGCTGAAGCTTCTCTAAGAATCTGTTTATGCCCTTTCCAAGCCTTCCTATCTCATCATTATTCCTTACCGTGACTCTGGCTGTCAGATCGCCATGACCCTGATCGATCCCCTTTATTATTGCGCCAAGCTCCTTTTCTGTTAGCAGAAGAGGCCTGATCACAAGGATCATCACTACATAGAGCGCTGAAAGCATACCAGCGACAGATATGATGATAGCAAGTGTGTCAAATACCGCTGTAGCGCCTATGACTTTGTTCAGATCGTTCTTCCTCACGGAAGCGTCCTTCTCGGTCGAGGCTATCATAGACGAAATGGTCTTTAATATTTCGTCTGATGCTTTTTTCACCTCGCTGTTGGCAAGCTTATAGGCGCCTGTCTTGTCAGCATTTGCCGATGCAGCAGTAAGCTGGTTTACAGCCTTTTTCATCTCCGTATATTCACTGATAAGCTGCTTTGACTGACTTTTCGCTGTAGGAGTAACTGCATCCTGATCGGCCTTCTTAAGGCTTTTCTCAAGAGAGGCCTCATTCTCACGGATGCCCTCTACCATCTCGATCTTCGTCTTGTAGTCTGTCGCAACTATATGTGACAGCGACTTCTGGTAGATGCTCTGGGAATATTTCTCGATATCGGAAAGCTCCTCTATCTGAGAAAGAGACTCGTCAGTTATCCTTGTTGATGATTCCTTTATCTTATAAAGGCTGGAGTTACTGATCAGGTTTGAAAGTATAGCTATGACACCCATCAGGATAACCGGTCCCAGAATAAGTACCCTTACACTTATACTGTTCTTTTTCTTTCCCTGTATTCTATCCATGGCGCCCTCCTTAATCGATTACTGAAGCGTTTATCTGCTTCACCATCTGGTCAATCCACTTCTGGTCAGGCTTTTTGCCGCTTACAAGCTCTGAGCCAAATGCAAATGCCGGATCCCAGTACTTCTGTCCTACTCTCTGAAGAGATGAATTAGATGACTGGGAAAGTAGAGCCTGAATAGCCGGTGATGCCTTCACATCGGACGATTCCGAGGCCTTCTTATTGGACGGGCCCTGTCCTCTCTTCTGGAAACGAAGGGTCTGGCTCTCCTCATTTGTCATAAATGCAGCGAACTTGTTTCCCCATTCCTTTTTCGATGAAAAGCTGTTCACGCCTACCATCTTGTAGCCTGCATATGAGGCCATCTGGACCTGCTTGCCTGCTACTGTATATGTCGGAAGCTTTACTGCTCCCAGATCATCTCCCCAGGCTGCCGCCAGATTAGTAGAAAGCCAGACTCCACTTACTCCAGCGACTACTGAGCCGTCCTTGGCTCCTGCTGTAAGGACGTCATCTCCGCCTGATAAGAATCCTGGATTCGAAGCGACCTTATAGATAGCATCAGCTACGTCAAGTCCGCTGGGACTGTTCTTTGTCGAGTTCCAGTCACAGACATTTGTCAGTCCGTCATCAGCCAGACCAAGCTTAAGTCCTGTCTCTCCGTAGAATGAATACAGGTACCAGCCGCTTGTCAGATCCATTGTGATCTTCTTTCCCTTTGAGGCTGCCTTCTTCATCATCTTATCAAGTGATGTCAGGTCACTGTCATCGAAGAATTTCTTGTTGTAATACATGATGTATCCGTTGTCAGCTGTCATAGGATAGGCATAGAGCTTTCCATCTACCGAGGCTGCCTCTACTGCTGCCTTTATATTGTCATTTGCAGCACTCTTGTCTCCTACCTTCTCAAGTATCCCTGAGGCTGCGAGCGCGTTCAGCTGGTCGTCTGCAAATGTAAATACATCAGGTGCCCCGTTGATATTTGTCAGGACCTTGTTCTTCACATCCGCCTCACTGATCACGACAGGCTTTATAGTATAAGGAAAATCAGGATTTTTCTTTTTGAAATTCTCTGTTATCTGGTTAAGGACAGGTATATCATCCTCTGTTCCGACCGAAATGGTCATCTCCTTTGTCGCATCTCCTGATGCAGTCGAAAAGCTCACATGGCTTTCAGAGCTCTTCTTCGCCGGATCTCCCCCGGTGCATCCGCACAGCATAAGCGCCGCGATCAGAGGGATCACGGCTATTGATCTATTAATACTCATCTTTTCTACCTCCTGCAAAAAGCATAATTATTTTTTAGTATAACACAAATCGGGAGGTTTTGCAGACGATTATTGAGTTTTAACAAAAAGGTGTGAGGTCTGAGGTGTGAGGTGCGAGGTGTGAGGTCTGAGGTCCGAGGGTTTAAGTCTGAGAATCGAGTGTTTGGTAGAAATAACAGGTATTAACTATACCCTAATCCCTCTCACCTCTCACCTCTCACCTCTAACCTCTCACCTCTCACCTCTAACCTCTAACCTCTCACCCGAAAAAAACCTACTATCCCACAATCGACTCATTAAGATACCCCAGCTCATCCTCTGCCTTACCTATATATATGAATCTGGCTGAGAACAGCGAATATCCCTTGCATCCTGCCTCTTTCAGAGCCTCATACTGGTCTGCCAGATTGGTATCAGAGCTCTTCCAGCCCTGATCGAGGGCGTTGGCGTAGCCGCATCTGTAGAGTGCGAGTGCGATATATTTTATCTTTCCCTTTTTGTCAAGGGACTTTGAGGTAAACTGGCTCAGGCGGTCAGAAAACATCGTGGTGCCGCCCTTTTTACCATAATCATCTGTCCAGTAGATCTGCGGCATTATGTAATCCACATATCCATCAACGGATGCCCAGGTCTTTACATCGGCTCCTGATGCCATATCATTATCCAGATTGCCCTGAGGAGAGATACCGAATGTCGCATTCTTATTGCGGGCCTTAACTGCGGAATAAACCTTTCTTACAAGCTTATTTACATTGGCGGCCTTCTTTGCCCTTGGAAGCTTGGCTGCCTGGGCGGTGGAAAGAGTCACCTTCTTCTTTGAATCATTCCAGTAGCCGTTTGTCGAATGATAGAAGTAATCGTCGAAGACTACTCCGTCTACTCCGTAGGCCATGACCTCATTTACTGCCTTTACCACCCGGTTTATAGACCCTGATGCCTGCGGATCGAGGAAATACATGGTAGGGTATTTGCTCTTGTTATTTCTGTAGCAGCGGTAGGGATTCATCCAGGCGATAAGGTCCACATCGTTCTTATGCGCCTCCTCTGTCATTACAGAAAGAGGATCGAATTTCAGTGTCTTCTTTGCTGCCGCTGTGTTTTTACCATTTCTTGCCAGACTGCTGACATATGGAGACAGCTCCTTCATAGCAGGAAATGTGGAGCTCCTCCAGGCTGCGTCGTCATTTGACCTGACCTGCATATAGATGGTATTCAGCTTGTACTGCTTAATCCGGCTTATGAACCTGTCGGCATTTTTCCTAAAGACTGTCTCGCTGTCGGTCGAGAGGCCGATACCGGAATATCCATAATCATAGACAGAAAGCCAGACCCCGCGAACCTCCTTTTCTTTATCTGCTGCAGTGCTTTTCGCAGAGGCACTCAGGCCAGTAAATGCTGCCATAGTAAGAGCAGCTGTAAGAATTGCAGCTGTTATTCTTTTAAAAAGCATCAGAACTCCTTTCAGCTCCTTAGCATCGGTTCTATATAATCGCTTATCAGGCTGTAGCCGTAATTATTCGCGCTTGCCCAGCCCTTGCTTGTGAATGCACCATCAGCCTCCCCCGTAGTATAGTGATTATCCTTTATTCCAAGCCACTCCACATATGGAGCATATCCTATCAGCCAGCTTCCGGCTCTAGGATCCGGGACCACGACAGTTCCTATATTCGGATAATCCTCTACCGCAGTCACATGTGAAAATGACAGAGCTTTTCCATCATTTGATGCATAGAGGCCTAAATGAACTGCCTGAGCCCTTATGCCTACACGGACTGCATCCGCTGCCGCAGCCTCTGGGCTGTCATAGCCTAAGGCGCTGTAATAAAGTGAGGCATATCTTACAAAGTCAATTCCCGGATTACCGCCTCCTGTGGCTCCGATCCCGCCGAAATTGCACTGAGCTGCAGATACATCGCCTCCGAACTTCAGAAAACCTGTCTCCTTACAGATCTGTCCGAAAAGGACCTCTGACTTTATCCCTGCCCTTGTGGCCTCCTCATAGACGATCCTTGTGAAATCATCTATAGTAGGAGCACCATATGATGAATAAACATCTGACGGATAGGTAAAATTCCTCGATGATACTTTTGAATTATAGTAACGGGCCATCTGGGCCGGCTGGGCAGACGAGGCTCCCTTTATGGCATAGGCTGTGGTACCGCTTGCCGGAGTGCTTCTATTCCCGAAATAATTCTTGCCGTTAAACCTCCTGAAGGGACGGATCATATAGGTATATGTCGTCCTTTTCTTGAGGCCCTTTGCTGTATAGCTGTTCCTGTCTGCACCGCTTACAGAGGTGATCCTCTTTCCATTCCCATCAAGAATCTGGTATCCGCTGACATCATTCACCGGAGTCCAGTGAAGAGCCAGTGAGGTCTCAGAGGACGGAGTCACATAATCCTTTTCGTCGGCATCATAGTCCGTTCTGTCGCCTGATGACCTGACAGGGGTATATGCACTCCGCCACTGTACTGACAGGGAGCTCATGTAGGCTGAGACAGAAGCAGAGGTCTCTGCCGGATCAACAGGAGCTGTGACATTGGCAGACATAGATGTGCCCTGGCTTGTCGTTTCAGTATTCTCCGAAGGAGTTTCCTCCTGCGGCGTCGTAAATGTGACGACGTTCGAATAACTGCTCCAGAAGGTCTTTTTCGTATCGTGAAGGCCCTTTCTGAAGAAACGCAGCCTGTAGCTGTATGTGGTGCCAGCAAGGAGATCAGTATCTGTATACTTAAGCTCTGCTCCAGGTGCAACCTGGAATACTCTTTCGTAGCTTCCCTCCCCGGCCTTTCTGTATATCCTGTAGGTGACATCAGGATCAGCCGACTTGTCCCAGCTGAAGGAGATGCTCTTATTATCTGCTGCTGCGCTTCCAGTAAGCGTGCCGATAGGATCAGAGTCAGTTGTCACGGACACACCCGGACTCTTATAGGTGGACCATATGGTCGAGCCATTCATCTTGTAATAGGCCTTTACGCAGTAGGTATAGCTTGTATTCTTTGCTACTGTCTCATCTGTATAGGTCGTTGAATTGTGCTGTATAGTTGTGACCTTCTTGAAGCTTCCGGTGGTCTTTCTGTAGACCCTGTAGCCGGTAGCATTCGGATCCTTCTCCCAGGTCACCTTTACTCTTCCGAGTCCATTATCAACAGCGCTCTTTGCCTCAAGGTCCTTTTTAGGTATAGTGACCTTCAGCCCCTTCTTGTCATAGCTGTCAGGTCTGCCATAGTTATTTCTTGCTATAACAGTATAATAATATGTCTTGCCGTATGAGCCAGTCTCATCTGTATATTCAGTCCCGGCCGTGCGTCCTATTTCCTTATAGCTGCCTTTGGCTCCTGTCTTTCTGAAGACCAGGTACTCAGAAGCATTGGCTGCCTGCTTCCAGCTGATCTTGACCTTGTTGGCCTCCCCTGTGTGAGCCGCAGAAGTAAGCGTAGTCACTCCCGGGAGCTGCTCACTCCCGTCAGAGAGTGTCAGGTCAAAGGACTTGGCAATCGCATCTGCGTCTGCAATTCCCATGGCCTCGGTCTTGTCATCTGAATTGAGGAAGTTCTTCACATCGCTCTTGCTTGAGATAAAGGCGCCCTCTATTATGATTCCCGGTATATGATGAAGCTTCGATCCCCTGATCACAGCATAATAATCGGCTATGCTGCCGTCAGGATACTTGCTTCCTGCCGAGGAATTCTTCGAATGGAAGTTACGGCTGAATAGTCCCAGATCAATAAGGCCGTCAAGGACATTCTCCGCCATCTCTGCCCCCTTGCTGTGGGCCTTGCTGTCATAGCTTGCGTTCGGATACCAGACCTCGGCTCCGTGGGCGCTGGCTCCGGCCGAATTCAGATGAACCGATACAAAGGCATCCGCCTTCACCGAGGCTGCATAGTCAGTACGCGCCGTAAGTCCCACATAGTAGTCCTCGCTCCTTGTCATATAGACACGGACATTTCTGTACTGAGAGAGGCGCTCTGAAAGGGCGCTTGCTATATCGAGATTCAAGTCCTTCTCCTTATAGCCATTGCCGACTGCTCCGCTGTCCGAACCTCCGTGTCCAGGATCTACTACTATCACTGTATCATTCGGATCGGCTGTCACCGGATCATAGGGCGTACCATATGGATCCGTGGCAGCTCTTGCCTCCGTCTCACCAGGCATTCTATTATTCAAAAGCCCACCGACTCCGCTGAAGGTCGTCATCGTTACTGCAGCCGCAATGAAGGCAGCCGCTATCTTTTTCTTCTGCAAGATCATTCATTCCTTTCGCTATAAATTTGTCGTAACAATAATTTAACATAAAACGGCTGCAAATGACATATTTAACAAGAAATTTCACCGAAAACAAGGACGAATTATCACATTTTCACAAGGAAATCTTCAACAGTTCTTTAAGTATGTAAAAAAACAGCCCGGAAAAATCCGGACTGTGGTCTCTATTCGCCCTCAGATGACTGAAGCGTCTGTATCTTTCTCGCAGAGCTTCGGCCCTTATATGAGTCAGCATATTTATCTACAACCTTATTATAATACTTTATCGCATTATCCTTGTCGCCATTGTCCTCATAAGCCTCAGCAAGCCGGTAAAGCGCATCTCCATTCTCATATGAATCATCAAGCTTTACCACCTGTGAAAAAGCCTCTATGGCTGCCTTATAGTCATGTCTGGCTAAGGCCTGACGGCCCTCGGTGTATTTCTTCTCGCAGACCTTCTGATCGACCGTATCTGATACTGTCTTGTAGAGGGCCTTTCCGTTCTTGTCGAGAAGATCCTGATTCACATCTGATAGATCATTTGAAGCTGAATCATAGTCTTCATCCTGGGATTTGCTATAGCTCTCAAGAAGTGACTCATATGACCCCTTTACATCAGACTGTCCCTCATATCTGTCAAGCTGGCTCTTAAGCTCGTCAACCTGCTTCTTAAGCGTCGCTGCGTCGCTCTTGGAGCTTGCTGCCTTATTATTGGCTGTGATAAGGGCTGTCCTTGCTTTTTCGTTTTCCCGGATCCTTATAGTAGGAGTGACCACGAATATAAAGCATAGGACTCCGATCGCGATTCCAAGCAGGATATTGAACAGACCGCTCTTTGAATTGTCAAGCGCCTCTATAAATGTCTGGCGCGGGATCATCACTACGTCATGGCCGTCGTTATACTCTATGGTCTGACGGCGGACCTTCTTCTCCCGGTGCTTCTTCTCCGGCACCAGATGCTTCTTTACTTCCTTTATGTAGCGGGCCGTCAGAGGATTGTTCCAGTCGACCTTCTCTGCTTCCTTAAGTTCGTTATAGGCCTTGCTGTACTGCTTGTCATTTATATAGAGAAGAGCCGTAAGCTGTCTGGCCTTTACCATTCCGGGATTGTCATGGATTACTCTCTTTATCTCTATAAGAGCCAGATCAGTAGAGCCGCTCTGGCAATACTTAAGCGCTGTATTGAAACGGCGGGTAGCTGTATCTATCCTGTCGAAAAGTCCCACGTCCTGGCTTACTGAATTCAGATACCTGTCTGAGAGCTCATCGTCAGGGGCAAAGTTCTTTGCGATCACCCATTCCCTCAGTGCCAGTACAGGCTCTCCGTACTCCATATATACAAGTCCAAGCAGATTTCTGGCCTTGATATTTCTCTTGTTAAATCTGACTGCACGGGAGAGGGACTCTATTGCCCTTGACAGATCATGCTCACAAGCTCTCTCCAGGCCTTCATTGTAGGCCATCTCAGATGAGTCCATGATCATACGGTATGCCTTCTGACTCGCTCCGCATGAAGGACATCTGTCCTGTTCCTCGCTTACGGGGCTCTTGCAGTAGAAACACTTCTCCATGGTCACCTCCCGGCGCTGCCCTTATCTGGGCGGTCTGCACCGGTCATCTCCTTTAAGATATCGATCATATCGGTAAGGTCGGTATCACGGATAGCATCCTCGGCTTCTCTTATCTCCATACTGGGTTTGAAGTTCTTAAGTTCCTCGTCAAAATCCAACATTTTATTTCCTCAGGCCATAAGCTCGGAAAGCCTCTTCCTTACGTCTTCCATCATCTGGGTATATCTTGCAAGCTTGTCCTTTTCCTCGGCTACCTTTTCGGCAGGAGCCTTCTCGAGGAAACGCTTGTTGCCAAGCATACTCTCTGATCTCTTAAGCTCGCCGGAAAGGCGCTTTTCTTCCTTCAAAAGCCTCTCTCTTTCCTTGTCCATATCGACAAGCTCGTTAAGCGGCACAAAGCAGGTGGCATCTGCGATCACAAAGGATACACTCTTTTCATCTATGCCCTTATTGTCTGCTTTTACTGTGACATCAGCTGCTGCGCAGAGTCCCGCATAGAGATCCTTATTGTCAGAAAGGACTGAAGCCACCTTTTTGTTCGTGGAGACGATAAAGAGGCTCGCCTTCTTTGAATTCGGGACATTCATATCCTTCCTTAAGGCACGCATACCCTTTACTATCTCCTTGGCCCTGCCGTAGATCTCCTCTGCCTCTGCATCATATGCGTCCTCTTCATATACAGGCCAGCCTGATGTCATTATGGTATCTATCTGCGGATTCATTGAGGTAAAGATCTCCTCTGTGATGAACGGCATATATGGATGAAGGAGCTTTAAGGCAATAGAGAGCACATTCTTCAGTGTGAAAAGTGCTGCATTGGCTGAAGCCGGATCGGTATCCTTCGCATAGATACGCGGCTTTACCATCTCTATATACCAGTCGCAGAACTCGTCCCAGATGAAGTCATAGACCTTTCCTACCGCAACACCGAGCTCGTACTTCTCCATGTTGTCCGTGACGTCCTTCACAAGGGTATTCACAAGAGAAACTATAGCCCTGTCCTCTGTCCTAAAGTCCTCCGGCTGCGGATCATAGAGAGAGAATCCATCGAGATTCATCTGGATGAATCTCGAGGCGTTCCAGACCTTATTGGCAAAGTTCCTGGAATTCTGGACCCTTTCCCAGTAGAACCTCATATCATTGCCAGGTGCGTTTCCTGTCATCAGGGTAAGACGCAGGGCATCTGCTCCATACTTGTCTATGACCTCGAGAGGGTCTATTCCATTCCCGAGAGACTTTGACATCTTGCGGCCCTTGTCATCACGGACAAGTCCATGTATAAGGACATGGTGGAATGGCACCTTCCCTGTCTGCTCTATCGCCGAGAAGACCATCCTTATAACCCAGAAAAAGATGATATCATATCCTGTCACAAGCACGTCTGTAGGATAGAAATACTTGTAATCCTCTGTCTCATCAGGCCAGCCAAGTGTCTCGAAAGGCCAGAGGGCTGATGAAAACCAGGTATCAAGGGTATCAGGATCCTGAGTGAAATGCTTACCGCCGCACTTAGGGCAGACCTCCGGTGCTCCGCCTCTCTGTACGACCATCTCGCCACAATCATCACAGTAGTAGGCCGGGATCCTGTGACCCCACCAGAGCTGACGGGAGATACACCAGTCCCTGATCCCTGAAAGCCAGTGCTCATAGGTCTTGATATAGTTGTCAGGGACGAAGCTTACCTCGCCCTTCTTCCCTGCCCTAAGTGCAGCCTCTCCCATCTCCTTCATGCGGACAAACCACTGAGGCTTTACCATAGGCTCTACAGTAGTATGGCATCTGTCGTGGGTACCAACAGCATGGGTATGAGGAACTACCTTTACCAGAAGGCCAAGCCTGTCAAGATCATCCACCATGGCCTTCCTTGCTTCATAACGATCCATGCCGGCGTATTTGCCGCACTTATCGTTCATAGTTCCGTCATCGTTTAGGATATTGATCTCCTCCAGATCATGACGCTTTCCTACCTCGAAGTCATTCGGATCGTGAGCCGGAGTGATCTTCACACAGCCTGTTCCGAATTCCTTGTCCACATATGAGTCTGCGATGACAGGGATCTCCCTGTCCGTGAGAGGAAGCAGGAGGGTCTTTCCTACTATATCCTTATATCTCTTATCGTCAGGGTTTACAGCTACTGCTGTGTCTCCGAGCAGAGTCTCAGGGCGGGTAGTTGCTATCTCTACGAATCTGCCTTTCTCGCCCTTTACAGGGTAGTTGATATGCCAGAAGAATCCGTCCTGATCGACATGTTCTACCTCTGCATCCGAGAGCGAGGTCTGACACTTAGGACACCAGTTAATGATCCTTGAGCCCTTGTAGATATATCCCTTCTCATAGAGTCTGACAAAGACCTCCTCGACAGCCCTTGAGCAGCCCTCATCCATAGTGAATCTCTCTCGCTCCCAGTCTGCGGAGCTTCCGAGCTTCTTCAGCTGACCGATAATGGTACGGCCGTATTCCTCTCTCCACTTCCAGCAGTAGTCAAGGAAAGCCTCCCTGCCTATCTCGGCCTTATCTATGCCCTTTTCCTTCAGGGCATTTGTGACCTTTACCTCTGTAGCTATAGCTGCATGATCGGTGCCCGGCTGCCAGAGTGCCTCATAGCCCTGCATCCTCTTGAAGCGGATCAGTATATCCTGCATGGTGTTGTCGAGAGCATGTCCCATATGCAGCTTTCCGGTGATATTCGGAGGTGGCATCACTATAGTAAACGGCTTCTTTCTCTTGTCCACCTCAGCGTGGAAGTATCCGTTCTCCTCCCATTTCTTATAAAGTCTGTCTTCGATCTCCTTCGGATCGTAGGTCTTCGCAAGCTTCATCAGTCAAACTCCTTTGTCTTATTCCTCCACCTTCTTGAATGCGCTCTTAGGAAGATGACACACCGGGCAGCTCCAGTCATCCGGTACCTTCTCCCATGGTGTACCTGCAGGCACTCCGTGCTCAGGATCTCCCTTGGCAGGATCATAGATGTATCCGCAAGGGCATCTCCACTTCTCGCCCGAAGAGGATGAAGCCTCCTTCTCCTTTGCAGCAGGAGCCTTGTCACTGATCAGAGCCTCTGCTATCTCCTCTGCCTTATCGATATCGTCATCGCAAGGATTCCATGAACACTTTATCTCTGTGTCTACCACATCGAATCCTGCCTCTGTCATCATCTCGCGGAGGACTCTGTTGCCCTCTCCGCTCCATCCGTAGCAGCCGAATACTGCCGCCTTTCTGCCCTTCTTAAGCTTCAAGGATTTCAGATAATAGGTAAAGGCTGCCACTCCGTCAAGCACTCCGTTCAGGATAGTCGGAGATCCGATCGCAACTGCCTTTGAACGGAAGACCTCAGAGGCTATATCGTCCTTAGGTGTATGGTCCACATTATAGACCTTGACAATCGTGTCAGGGGACTTCAGGGAGATCTGGTCAGCGATCGCATGAGCAAGCTTCTCTGTGCCGTGCCACATGGTCCCGTAGACCACCGTGATCCTGTTCTCCTCAGGCTGGCTTGCCCACCTCTCATAGGCATCTACTATCTGCATAGGATCCTTCCTCCAGATAGCCCCATGAGACGGCGCGATCATCTCTACAGGGAGATCCATGGCCTTAAGCTCCTTTACCTTCTTCGTGACCATAGGAGCAAATGGAGAAACTATATTGGCATAATATCTGAGTGCCTCATGCCAGAGTGTATCCTGATCGGCGAGATCTGCATACATCTCTCCGACTGCGTAGTGCTGACCGAAGGCATCCATTGAGAAGAGGATATTGTCTCCTGTCATGAATGTAGCTATTGAATCCGGCCAATGCAGGAATGGCATCTCTACAAAGATAAGCTTCTTGCCGTTTCCTATATCAAGGCTGTCCCCTGTCTTTACCACATGGAAATCCCAGCCATGCTTACCCCACTGTCCCTCAAGTGACTTCACTGCATTTGCACTGCAGTAGATAGGAAGGTCAGGTCTTTCCTTCATAAGAGCCGGAAGTGTGCCTGAGTGATCGCACTCCCCATGCTGTACGACTATAGCGTCGATCTTTGTAATATCTGTCTCCCTCTTCAGATTCTCGATGTACTCGAACTGATGAGGAGCCCAGACTGTATCCATAAGGATAGTCTTCTCCTCCTCTATAAGGTATGCGTTCTGCGAGCTTCCGTTGTGGATCGTGAAGTCATCCCCGTGGAATTTCTGAAGATCCCAGTCCAGATATCCGATCCATGATACATTTCCTTTGATATGCTTTCTCATATAAAGTTACCTCCTATGACTTGTGTCAGTCTGATCAGAGACATCCGAAGACGCCCCTTTATATCTATCCCTGTCATTTATGCAGGGTCAATGTAAATGTAGTATAACCGTCTTCGCTTTCGACTGCAATGCTTCCATTGTGTCTGTCGACTATGGCCTTGGCTATGGCAAGGCCAAGTCCGAAATGGCCTTCCTTCCTGTTTCTGGCCTTATCGACCCTGTAAAACCTCTCGAACAGGTGCTTCTGGGCCTCAGGCGATATGGTCTCTCCGTGATTTCCTACCGTAAAGATTATATGCCTGCCGCTCTCAGAAAGTCCCACATCGACACTTGTACCGGATGAGGCGTGACCTATCGCATTCTCGATCAGGGTCTCTGCCATCCTGCTTATATCTATAGGATTGCCGACTAGTCTTATACCGCGCTCTATCTTCTGCTCGATCGTCACGCCATGTTCAAACGCCGCCGCCTCGAATGGCAGGATCACTCCCTCTATGGTCTCCGACAGATCGAATACCTCATGATCCTTTCCCGGATCTGCATCCTCTGCCGAGGCGAGAGTCAGAAGCTCCTGAATAAGCCGGTTCATCTTCCCTGTCTCGCCCTTTATGTATCCCAGATACTTGTCATTGTCCTTTGTCGATCTGGCCATGTCGATATTCACATCGACTACTGCAAGAGGGGTCTTAAGCTCATGGGAAGCATCGGCTACAAAGGCTCTCTGCCTCCTCATATTTTCCTCTATCGGCTGTACCAGATATCTGGCCAGCAGTATGCTTACTATTATAACGGCTGCCATGCCCGCTGCCGCTATAATGCCTGTAAGAGCAAATACCGGGATCAGTCTGTGCCTTACAATATCGGTATCGATGAATGTGATCTGGGTCACATCCTCGACCTCCCTTATGGAGAAACGATAATGCGAATAGTCACCCGAGTCGTTCCCCGTTTCCTTCATCTGGAAACCCAGGGCCTCTATATCATCCATATCAGCATCAGCATTCTGGACTACCGCTATGCCCTTATTATTGTTCCCGACCTTTACCTTGCCGGCATCTCCGGACGCCTCGTTTGCTATCAAGTCGTCCGGATCCTCCTTTCCGTTCCTCTCTATAAACACTGCATAGGAAGGAGACTCAGGATAGGCATAGCTCGAGTTGTCCTGTCTGGTATCGTCTCCTGCCTCCTTCATTCTAAGACCAAGGATGCTGTCGTAATAGGCATCATAGGAGGCATCCTCAGCCCGTCTCAGATGCTTGTCGAGTGTCACTGAATTCTCATTGTACTGGGAGGCAAAGGCGAAGGCCAGAATGATGATGACTATCGAGGACATGGTGATCGAGAGGATCAGCTCAATCCTTCGCTGTAGCTTCTTTATCATTGACTGCCTCTACATCAAGCCTGTAGCCAACACCGCGGACTGCACGGATACATACGTCTGCCTTTAAGAACTTGATCTTCTTCCTGATGAAGGATACATAGACCTCGACATTATTGTATTCGACATTATCTGCATTTCCCCAGATCCTCTCGGAGATCTGCTCCCTGGTCAGGGCCTTGCCCGGATTCTCGAGGAAGTATTCTAGTATCTTGAATTCCTTTCCGGCAAGAGATATGGTCTGTCTGGTGTCTGAATTCATCAGGGAGGCATTCCTCCTGTCGAGGCTTAAGTTGCCTGCTCTGACCACATCATCCTCACTGCCGTAGTTTCTCCTGATAAGGGCCCTAAGCCTTGCCAGAAGCTCCTCGACCTCGAACGGCTTGGTCATGTAGTCATCGGCTCCGGCGTCAAGACCCTTCAGCTTGTCAACAAGAGACGACCTGGCAGTAAGCATAAGGACCGGTGTCGTAACCTTTGCCTTCCTCATCTCATAGATGATCTCGGTCCCGTCCTTACCCGGCAGCATACCGTCCATTATCACTATATCGTAGGCTCCGGTCATAGCCCTGTCACATCCACTGACTCCGTCAGAGGCTATATCCACATCATAATTCTCCTGAGTAAGCCTGTCTCTCAAGGCATCTGCAAGAGCAAATTCATCTTCAACTATCAGGATCTTCATATATCCTCCATAATCAAGCTCAAATTTCAGCTATTTTCATATTCTAACACGGATCCCCGGAAAAATAAAGAGGCACTGCCGGCTCTTGCCTTTCCTGGCATAATGGTCCATAATGTTTTTCATGAACAGAGCTGATTTCAAGAAGAAAACCTTTACTCATATACCTGTATACTCCGGAGACGTCTCCGGCGCTGCATCCGCCCTCTATGAGATGGGCGGCATGACTGTGATCCATGATCCAAGCGGCTGTAACTCCACCTACAATACCCACGATGAGCTGCGCTGGGAGAAAAAGGAAAGCCTGATCTATATCTCCGGCCTTCGCGAAAGCGACGCGATAAGAGGCAATGACAGCCGTCTTATCAATGATACTCTCTCTGCTCTCTCCTCATTAAAGCAGCGTCCTTCATTCATTGCGGTCTGCAACTCACCTGTTCCAGACATAATAGGGACCGATTTCTCTGCCATCACAAGGTTAATAGAGCTTAGATCCGGTATCAGGACCTTCTATGTCCCGACCAATGCCATGCATGATTACACCACAGGTGCTGCCAATGCCTTTCTGGCTCTGGCCAAAGGGTTTCTCACCTCTGAAAGGCTCTCTGTTGCCAGGTCAGGGAAATCAGTAAACCTGCTGGGACTTACTCCCTTTGAATTCCCCTATGAGAGCCAGATCGACCGTCTCTATTCCCTTCTGGAGGATGCCGGGCTTACTGTCGCATCAAACTGGGGAAGAGGGAGTGCCTGCCATTCCGCCGGTTCCATAGAAAGAGCCGTCCTTGCAGACGTATCCCTTGTCGTCTCCTCTACCGGTATCCTTGCCGCCGACTATCTCTACAGGAATTACGGCATTCCTTATGTGATAGGAAACCCGGTCTTTTCGACCTCCCCTTCAGCCTCTTTGGACCTCTTTCAGAGAAAAACAATAGACTCTCTCTACGCAGCCATGGAATCCGGTTCTTGTGAAAATGTGTATATGGGCATTCTGGGCGTGTCTCAGTGGAAAATAAGAAATGAGGCCTCCCCTGTCACTGCATTTATAGGTGAGCCTGTGATGATGGGCTCTGCGGCTGCTTCCTTTTCGCTTTCTCACCCGGGGAAAAAAGTACGCCTTATCGCTGCTACTGAGACAAAGGGCCATGGTCTCATCTCCTCTGAGGTCATAAGTCCCTGCGGAGAGGCTGAGATCGCGGACGCTATAAGTGACTGCAGCACTATCCTTGGCGATCCCCTGCTAAAAAACGCTGCCCACGGCAGCAAAAGAGGCTTTTGCAGTGACAAGCAGCGCTGGATCGACATGCCCCACCTGGCTATGTCGGGGAGGATGTTTATAGCCTCCCCAAAGACATTTATACCTCAGATGTGACCTGGAAGATGAAAAACTTCAGATAGAAGCTGGAATCAAGTCCCCAGAGATAGGGATGGTCAGGAGACTGGGCGCTGTATGAGACCTGACGGAGTCTTTTGTGGGCTGATATGGCTGCCTGGGATATGACCCTGCGAAGGAGCTCCTCTGTCATGAAGTGAGAGCATGAGCAGGTCGCAAGGAAGCCTCCGTCCTTTACCAGAAGCATACCCTCGCGGTTTATCTCGCGGTAGCCCTTCTCGGCCTGCTTTACAGTATTCCTCGACTTGGTAAATGCCGGAGGATCGAGAATCACAAGGTCAAACCTTTCTCCCTTCCTGCGAAGGTCCGGCAGGGCATCAAGTACGTCTGCGACCTCAAAGCGGGCTGTATCAGACAGGCCGTTTATGGCCGCATTGTCCCTGGCCTGGGATATTGCCAGCTCTGATATGTCAAGTCCCAGCACTGAAGCGGCCCCGCCTCTTGCAGCATTCAGGGCAAATGTCCCCATATGGGTAAAGCAGTCGAGCACAGTTTTCCCCTTGGCGAGCTTCTGGATCAGGAGGCGGTTGTACTTCTGATCGAGGAAAAATCCGGTCTTCTGTCCATTCTCCACATCAACCCGATAGCTTACTCCGTTTTCTACTATCTGAGCCAATGGACTTTCCAAACGGTCAGGAAACTCTCCCGACGGATACCACTCTCTTTCCATGTCGTTAAAGGGCTCCTCTATAAAGCCCTCTGCCTCTGTATACAGCCAGCCCTTGAAGGGCTTCATCCCCTCCTTCTTCCTGACCGATGCATCTGATCTCTCATAGATCCCTCTGATATGAAAGCCCATGCCCCCAAGCTCATCAAGAAGCAGCGAGAGGATCACAGGCTTTATCCTGTCCATTCCTAGTGAAAGCGACTCTATTACCAGCAGATCATCATACTTATCCGCCACAAATCCCGGAAAACCGTCAGCCTCAGAAAAGATCAGCCTGCATGCGCCCATATCGACCACATTCTCACGGTAACTCAGAGCCCGCCTTACCTTTTCCTTAAAGAATCCACGATCCGGCTTCTCCTCCCTGTAGCGTGAGAGGATCCTGACCCTGATCTTTGAGGCGCTGTTGTAGACTCCCCATCCCAGAAAGAAATCATCGAAGTCGAGCACCCTTACCATCTCTCCGTCAGCTGCCCCTCCCGGCTCCTCGTCTATCTCATTGTCGAATATCCAGGCTCCGCCCTTCTTTAAGGACCGGCCCTCGCCTCTCTTTATCCTTATAAAATAATCCTGCATCTATTGCCTCTCTTAATTCATTATCAACAGGAAAATTATACCCGATGCCGGGACGGGATTCAAATAAAAAAAGCCCCGCACTGCGGGGTCAATAAATTCATATGGTTCTCTTGCCGCCTTTCAGCCCATGCAGCAGCAGATCTGCTGCCTCGTCTGAGAGGCTTCGCAAATCACTCACTCCATCCTTTATGCCGCAGCGGTATACTCCTGTGGCCACAGAAGCCACAAAGGACGGTATCAGCTCCCGATGGCTCTTATCCTTACCAAAATCCATAAAGAAGTCCAGGGCAAAATAATCCATGGAAAGCTTCCTGAAAAAGAAGGCGTATCCGCTGTCAAAAAAGAGCTTTCTTCTGACCGGATCATCAGCACTTATATAATGGTAAAATACCTCTACCCCCCCCCGAAGGTTTCCGGAGGCTACAGTAGATAAAGAATCCTTCATTTCCCTTATCATATCAGTTTCTATAGAATCGAAGACATCATCTATCGAGGAGAAATGCCTGTAGAAGGTCTGCCGGTTTATAAGAGCCTCCTTAGTCACCATATCGACACGAATCCTCTTATAGGGAGTCTTCAGGATAATGCTGCAAAGCGCCTGCTTGATGGCGCGGATCGTCTTTACGACACGAAGGTCGGTTGAGGGGGTGGTAGTAGTCATTGTCAGGTCCTTTCTTCTGTCAGATCTGAGGTCCGAGGTCCGAGGTCTGAGGCGGATTTACTTTCGAATTTAATCTACACTTTCCGTTAAATTGTAGATTAACAACGTTGATCAGTCAAGCTTACCATGCCTCACACCTCGCACCTGCAACCTCTCACTTGATGCAAAAAATCCGAGGATGCTGGGAGGAGCATCCCCGGACCGGGATATGTTCATAACCATGAGGTTTACAGGGGTCTCACGAATTATTAAATATTGTCAAATCCCTATTTGTCTAATTGTTGATCTTTCCTGAAGGATTGGGTATTACTTCTTGTCGGTCTTGAAAGCCTTGGCCTGTGTAGCCTTAGGTCCCCAAACGGTCTTTCCGTCAGTTCCCTTTACGAAAGCCTTAACCTTGACTGTAACCTTAGCACCCTTCTTTACAGAAAGAGTAGCCTTGTTTGAAGTAACGTTCTTAGCAATCCACTTGCCGTTGCCTACCTTCTTGTAAACACGATAGTTGATATTCTTGTCCTGTGAAGTCCATGATACAGAAACCTTGGCGCCCTTCTTGTTGGATACCTTTACACCGGTAACCTTTGCAGGCTTAACAGCCTTTGCAGTAACGTATACTGTTACGTCAGCTGATCCAGCAGCGAACTCATCGTTTCCTGCGTCAGATACAGTGATCACAGCTACACCTTCCTTGACACCAGTTACCTTACCAGTTGCATCAACAGTAGCTACCTTCTCGTCAGATGACTTGAATGAAAGAGCAGTTCCTGTAGCTGCGATAGCATCGGAAGCGCCCTCTTCAAGGTTAAGTGACTTGGTAGAAACAGAGAGCTTTGTAGGCTGCTGCTTCTGAGTACCTGTTACAGTAACGTATGCAGGAGCCGGAGCAGTATAGTCGTTAGTTGCTGGAGCGGAGATCTCTACGATAGTAGATGCCTCGTTAGTAGTGGTATATGTTACCACACCATCCTTAAGTGTGAAATCTACAGGTGTAGCTGCTGCATATGTTCCATCACTGTTCTTAGAAACGAATCTGTATGAAAGAGTAGGCTGCTTAGCAAGAGCTGGTGTTGTTACAACAGAAGCTGCAAGCTTCTTTGACTTTGTAACTTTGTTAAGAGCTACAGCTGAATCAGCTGCTACAACCTTTGCATTAAGCATCTGGTTAGTAACATTAGCCTTAAGGGTGATCGTAACGGCGCCGTAGTGTGTTACATCGCTCTTGGTTGAGATAGTTATAGCTGCTACACCTGTACGCTTAGCTACAAGTGCGCCGTTTACTACATCAACTGTAGAAGTATCGTTTGACTTCACTTCATAGTTATTGCTTGAAGTTACTGTAAACGGAACTGTAGTCTTGTCCTTTGTGGAAAGATTTACAGCTACCTCTGTATCAGTGCTGTCCTTGATACCGCCAACTGCGTCATATGAAGCGCTCTTCTCATAATCCTTGCCTTCGATTGAAACCTTAAGGGTTGAGAAAGCCTTGGCATCACGAGTTGTGATAACACGAACCCAGCCAATCTTATCAAGATTTCCGTCAGCATCGTCATCCACTCCTGCCTTTACGAAGTAGTATCCCTCTGTGGCATTAAGAGCGTTAGCTGTAGCTGTGACTGTACCGTCATCAGATACGGTGATCTCAGAAGTTTTGTCAGCTGGATCTGCTAGCGTAACATCTGTGTTTGAATCCGCCTTATAAGCTGTGTAGGAAATCTTCTCGCCCTTTACCTGAGGATTAACGAGGGTAGCTCCGATGTTCTCGGATGAGTGAGCAGCTGTAAGGTAGATGGTCTTTTTGATGTTCACGCTGCCTGCAGTCACGTTCGGTGCCGCATCTGCAGTAGTAATCTCTGTGTCTCCGATTTTGAATGTAGAGCCGTTAGGGATTACGTTAACTGTGATGGTGTAGTCTCCGCTCTTGCCTGAAGCTGTTCCGGTAACTGAAGCAGTAAGCTTTGCAGTTCCGGCTTTCTTGAAGGTAAGCTTCCACTCATTGTTTGTGCTTTCAACAGTAGCCTTTACTGCTACAACATCAGGATTACTGGTTGTAAGTTTTGTGAAAGTAAAAGTACCGTTATTATCAGCATCTCCAGCCTTCAGAGTGTGTCCATCAGTGGTGCCGTCAGCCTTATAGCCGAACTCGTTGATAGGATTGCTATCAATCTTCCAGTTCGGAGTATCCTTTTTATCTGATACTGTGAAGTTGATCTCCTTGGTAAGCTCAGCGCCGTTTGACTCATGGTACTTGATGGTAACCTTTGCAGTACCTTTTGCAAGAGCCTTAACAGAAAATGACTTTCCGTTAGTCTGTGGTTTTCCAGCGGCATTAGCCACATTCGAACCATCGTTAGTTCCATCCAGATCCACCCTAACAACTGCCGGTGCTGAATTTATTACGGTGAATGTTGTTCCGTCTTTTACGTTAGTTACATTCACGTCATATGTGAACACATCATCTACAGTAAGAGCTACATTCTGTGCCTGTCTGAAATCTGTTCCTGCGTAAGCAGACACAGCTGATGAAAGACTTGCTACCGGTGCGAATGTGAATGCTGTAGCAGCAGCGAGCACGATAGCCAAACCTTTTTTCATGTTTAACATTTGTATTATTCCTCTCTTTCCGAAGGGGCAGAGGTTAGGGTTTAGGGGGTATGGTTACTGAAGTTCTGTCATATCAGAAAAACCTGATATTACAAAAAGCTCTGAAACCCTGGGCCCCCGGCCCTATCCCCTGTCCTTCATCTGGAATGTTTATCAAGTTGCTACGTGAATCCGACCTCCCAATCTACTGCGGCATAGGCGTATCAGACGGCGGATGCGTCCCGCCGGTGATTATTACCGCTGACTCACGGTCCTCCGGGATGACCTGTGCCTGAGATATAATGAAAAAACTCATCAAGGTCCAAGACTCCGGTCCGCTGTATCCCTTATGGACATAACCTACTCTATTATTTTCTGCCCCTCCCTTCCATGCCCAAAATCCGTGCATAAAAAGATATCCATACAGATTTCATTTCTGTATGGATATCTTTCCTGTAAAAAGCTAAAGAAAATTCAAGCATCTTTCAATGCAGCTGAAAAGCACTTTGTTTTAAACCATATAAGTCGTTTTTCTTACCATTTATGCCATCCCAAATTCCTGCAAGTAAGGCGATCGCACCTGCTCCGCCGTCCCTGAATCCTCAAGTGAACAGATCCTGTTTATAAATGTTTTCTCGTTCCAGTCCTCTGCTTCCTGATAGAAATATTCCCAGGTCATATCGTGTTCTTATTCAGGTTCAGGCCATAAGGCGTTGCTGGTAGGTGAGAGGTGCGAGGGCCTAGGGGTTAGGGATATTTTATCCCTGCATCAGTGTGTCATCCGGATTATATGAATTCAGCATCTCCATAAACTTATCCTTAGAAACTTTACACATACTTTCCGCTCTATCAGCTGCTACATCGGCTGGAAGGGTGTGATCAAATGCCAGCTTGATAAGAGTCCCGATCGTACCTTCTTCGCGTCCTTTCTCTCGTCCTTCGTTATAAAGTTCCTCGCCTCTAAACTGTAATATCTTACCACCCATAATCTCATCCAGCTCCTTTCTCACCTTACTAAAACGTGAAGACAGGTTGTCTGTCACCTTCTTCATCATATCCGTTACCAGCAGATACTTGTCATATGTCATCCTGCCTTCATTATAGGACCTGTTTATATACTCTATCAGCTCAATAACTGAGCTTGCAAGCTTCTCTCTCGATCCAGGCCTGTCATAGGAGCGGACCTCCTTCTCCAGAGTGAACTACTCGGCTACAAGTAACCGAGCTTCCTGCTTCAAGACTGGTGGTAACTAGCATACCCCGCTAAAGGTATACCCCGTCAGAGCCAGCTCCACAGGCTTTAGTTCGGGCGTTCCCCGCCCTACATAGATTTTAGCCTATTCCCCGCATCGGAAGATGCGGTAGGCTTCGTT
>DLDA01000008.1 GCA_002480925.1 Lachnospiraceae bacterium UBA7784
CTTTCGTATCTGAAAAACAAATCGAATCATCTCCTTTTAAGCTGTATTCTAGCATAATTATTAGTACAGTAACAGGCTTATGTGCTATAATAGAATCTGATAACCAGACAGGTATAATTGATTTAATGGAGATAATCAGAATGGAGCTTACAGGAGAAAACTCAGTTATCACACCAGAGGGAGTATTCATCATCGGTACCTATGACGAGAATGGCACACCGAACGCCATGAATGCAGCCTAGGGTCAGCAGAGCGGCCACGGAGAGATCACATTCTTCCTCGGAAAGCATAAGACCACGGAGAATATCAAGAAGACAAATGCATTTACAGTTGCGATGGCAACAAAGGAAACTGTGCTTATCTCAGATTACTTCGGTGTAGAGACGGGAAAGAATGTAAACAAAATAGAGAAGGCAGGAGTCCATGTCCATAAGTCATCCCATGTCAATGCACCGATCATAGAGGAGTATCCGATGACACTTGAGTGCGAGGTGAAATCCTGGGATGACGAGGCAGGTGTGCTTGTCGGGAGGATAGTAGCATCACAGGTGGATGATAGTATCATAACAGACGGGAAGGTGGATCTAGATAAGATGCAGCCGATCATGTATGATGCCAGCACGAATACATACAGGCTCATAGGACCAGTAGTTGGAAAGGCCTTCAGTGACGGACTGAAGCTTAAATAAGTATCAGCGGTGAAGATGATTACACTTTCTGATCATTTGAAAAGCATATACGGACAGAAGATCTACAGGATTTCCCTGTCATCCGGCTGCACATGTCCGAACAGGGATGGAAGTATAGGGACTGGTGGCTGTACATTCTGTACAGCCGGCGGCTCCGGAGAGTTCGCAACGGATATCATTTCTTTGGATGATATTGACACACAGATAGAAAAAGCAAAGCAGAAAGTGATCCATAAGCTTCCATCGGATATCCGACCTCAGAAGCAGCGATTTATAGCATATTTCCAGTCATATACGAATACATACGGAGATACCGGAAGGCTAAGAAGCATATATGAAAAGGTGATCCGCCGGGATGATATAGCTGTTTTATCGCTTGGCACCAGACCGGACTGCATAGATGAAGAGAAGCTTCAGATGATCATTAAGCTTGATCAAATAAAGCCGGTCTGGATCGAGCTTGGATTGCAGACCGCAAATGATCACACTGCTGAGCGGATTCATAGAGGCTATCCGACCTCAGTCTTTGATGACTGCTTTAGAAGACTGAAGTCAGCAGACATAGAAGTGATCGCCCATGTGATATTCGGACTTCCGGGCGAGAGCCGGGATGATATGCTTGCTACAATAAGACATCTCGCATTCTTATCTCCACCTCTCGATGGGATCAAGATCCAGATGCTCAATATCCTTGAGGGCTCATTTCTTGCCGAAGAATATAAAAGACATCCATTTCCGCAGATGACAATGGAAGAGTATACAGATCTTGTGGCAGAGGCTGTTTCGATCCTGCCGGATACCACGGTGATCCACAGGATGACCGGTGACGGCCCGAGAAATCTTCTGATATCACCTAAGTGGGTAACCGACAAGAAACGGGTCATGAATATGCTGCGCAGGAAGATCGCTTATGTATCTGCCGATACATAAGGGTATGATCAAAAGAGAATGTATATAACTATGCGGGAAGCTTTGTAACAGAGGAATATAGATATGGAATTGTATGACGGAAGACCGGCAGATACAGCCGGCAGGGAGGAGAAGGAGATAAGGGTCTATGACCTTCTGGATTCGCTTGGAATAAAGTATAAGAGGACAGACCATGCGCCTGCCACAACTATGGAGGTCTGCGATGTGATCGATGCAGTTCTTGACTGTCTGATCTGCAAGAATCTATTCCTCTGCAACAGGCAGAAGACCAGATTCTATCTGCTGATGATGCCTGGGCATAAGGTATTCAAGACAAAGGATCTGTCGAAGCAGATCAATTCCGCCAGACTTTCATTTGCGCCTGAGGATAAAATGGAGGAATATCTTGATATAAAGCCTGGCTCAGTAAGCATAATGGGACTTATGAACGACCATGACAAAAAGGTGCAGCTTCTGGTGGACAAGGACGTGCTGGCAGAGGAATATGTCGGCTGTCATCCCTGCGTGAACACGTCATCGCTTAAGATACTGACGAAGGACGTTTTCGGGGTATATCTGCCAGCCGTAGGTCATGACTATATTCCTGTGGAGCTGTAAAATATCCATTTGCATTCGCAGGAAAGGTCGATCCTTGTTCAGGAAGTTATCATTGAGACTGTCCAGATTATCGGTTATAATTGGACTGGCTTTAAGCTTTATCCGATGATTCAAGATATGGTAAAGGAGGTGGCTATGAAAGAGACTATTGCTGTTCTGATCATAATAATAGCGTTTGCTTTGGCTTTCCTTTTGAGAAAGCTTGTAAGAAAAACGAAGATGACAGGTCGTACTCGTATACTGGTGATCATTTTTCTGGCGGTTGCGGCAGTATATATCATTATCCACGGACGTGATGACTCATCGCTGCTATCGGATCTGACGCCGGACAGCGATCAGCGGACTGATTACTGGCCTAGAGATACTATGATCATTAAGCAGATGGATGACCTTGGAACCTTGCAGGAGAAGAAATGGAAGGGGCTTTCGGAGGATCAGAGGATAGCTACCCTGCAGAGGGTGGCAGATATAGAGAGCAGGCATCTGGGGATCGATTCATCAGTCAAGATAAGGCTGAAGGCAGATGAACTTGATAATACGACGATCGGATTATTTAATGCCAACGAGATGACAGTTTCTTTGAATAGTATATATCTGGATCAGGGAGGACCATATCTGATGATAGCGGCAACCTGTCATGAGCTTTATCATGGATATGAGTTTTATCTTGTAAATGAGCTTGCAGATCACAGGATTTCCAGAAAACAGCATACCTATGAAAAGGCCAGACAGTATCTGAATGAGTTTCAGAATTACAAGGACAGCAGCTCGGGTTTCGCCGGATATTACGGTCAGTCCTGCGAGGCAGATGCCAGGTCATATGCAGATGAGGCAGTCGTAAGCTATCGTAACCAGATAAACGCACATTATGGCAGAAATGCTATAAATGATAAGCAGTCAGCCTATCTGATCAAGACTCCTGGCTCTGGAAAAATGTTTTATGTGACTCCGGATTACAATAATGTGGACGGATCAGGACAATAAAAGGCAGATAGGATCAGGATCAGTAAGCGGGCAGGCAAATCTGATGGCTGCACAGAACAAATCAGTGGAGATACAAAACAGACCATTGTCGTGGCTGATGATAACAGCACGAGTCAGAAAGCAGATACAGATTCTAAGAAGCCGGATCCTGGTAATCAGATAAGAGAGGTATATGAGAAGCTTAAGACAAGCATTAGAAAGGATAAGACCCATGACACTGAAAGAGAGATTCCTTAAGTACATATCAGTATATACTACCTCTGATGAGACCTCGAATACCACACCAAGCACCGACAGACAGCTTGATCTTGCAGAGATATTAAGGAAAGAGCTGGCAGGGATAGGGGCAGATGATGTTACGGTAGATCAGGGATATGTGTATGCTTATATAAAGGCATCTCCTGAAATGGTAGACAGAAAGCCTTTGGCCTTTATTTCACATATGGATACTGCGCCTGATTTTAATGGAAGAGATGTGCATCCGCAGATCATTGAGGATTATGATGGCGGAGATGTAAGGCTTGAGGGAAGCGGAGATCTGCTTTCGGTCAGGGATTTCCCGGATCTGGCAGCACTAAAGGGACAGACACTTATCACTACAGATGGGACCTCTCTTCTGGGAGCCGATGACAAGGCAGGACTTGCAGAGATCATTACGGCAGCAGAGGGGGTGCTTTCTGAGGGAGCCTTGCATGGAGATATCTATATAGTATTTACTCCGGATGAGGAGATAGGACGGGGATCAGATAAGCTTTCCTTTGAAAGATGCAGGGCAGAATATGGCTTTACAGTAGATGGCGACTATGAGGGAGAGGTTGCCTATGAGAATTTCAATGCAGCATCGGCTGATATAAGTATTGTGGGCAAGAATGTCCATCCGGGAGAGGCAAAGGATATAATGAAAAACGCTGCTTCTATTGCAGCCGAATTCGACAGCCTGATCCCTGAGGCAGAGAGACCGGAGCATACGTCCGGACGTGAGGGATTCTATTATCTGACTGATATTTCCGGGAATTGTGAAGCGGCAAAGCTGTCTTATATAATAAGAGACCATGACAGTGACAGATTCTCCCGTAGGAAACACTACATCGAGAAGATTACAGATGTTCTGAATAACTTAGGAAAGTTCCAA
>DLDA01000029.1 GCA_002480925.1 Lachnospiraceae bacterium UBA7784
ATCTGCTTCATCGCTTCCTCAATCGGTGCGTCGAGCTTAAACTCGAAGACATAGATATAGTCAGCTGTCTGCACCACACAGTCGGCGCGGCCTGTTGCCATATGCACCTCGCAGCTCGTATAGGCTCCCATCAGCGATAGGATCAGGTAGAGCTGTCTCGACCACTCGCCCTCGTACTGCGGGACTCTGCCCTCCGGATACGGGATGGAGGCGAAGAGGGAAGTGAGGCAGGTCAGGAATGAGTCCGGATTCCCACCCTCCAGATCCATGATCAGATTGTCAAGTGCCAGAGGATTCTCTCTGGCGGAATCTCCCAGCTCATAGTTCACCAGTGATTCCATGAATCCGTACTTCACCTCGTCATTCGGAAAACGCAGCGTGTAGTTGCCGAAGCGATTGTCGTAACCGCAGATAGTCAGGTACCCGGCCTGATAGAAAAGCGGAACCGGATCCGGATCATCCACACGATAGCTTTTAAGTACAGATTCCCTGGCACGTACTCCCTCTGTCAGCTGATAGAGATTCATCCTGGATGAGTTGAGCTTCTTAATCAGTATCTCAGGTGTCCCGGATTCGAACCAGTAGCTGCCGAAATCCCCGGCATCAAAGGCGCACAGCAGACTGAAAGGATTATATACTCCTGCCCCACTCCGTGAAAAATGGTATCCGTCATACATTTTTGCAAGCTTCGCCTGACACTCTGTTCTAGAGATGCCCTGTTCTTTCGCCATGTATTCAATCTCCGGTTCAAAGTTCTCTTGCAGTTCTTCCTCTGTGATACCGCAGATGCCTGCGTAGTCGTTATGCATCGAGATATCGTTCAGCTGATTTAGATCCGAGAATATAGATACCTTAGAGAATTTCGTCACTCCGGTAAAGAATACGAACCGCAGATAGCCGTCCATATCCTTGAGCACCGAGAAAAATCCCTTATACAGCTGCCTGTTCTTCTCCTCCTGGGCGGGATTAGATATCATAGTAGAAAGCAGGGGCTTATCGTACTCATCTACCAGTACTACGACCTGCTGTCCTGTTTTCTCGTGAAGCTTTCTTATGATATTTTTGAAGCGATTGCTTAAGTCGGTGTCATAACGGTCTATTTCATACTGTTCTTCAATCTGGGTCAAGACATCATCCAGTGTATTGGTAAGTCCATCAGGATCATTATACTGCCCGCCCGACAATGAAAAATAGATCACCGGGTACTTCGTCCACGCCTTATCTCCCCTCGCGTTCTCCTTCTCCTCTATATAGAGCCCCTTAAAAAGCTCCTTCTCTCCCGAGAAAAAGCTGTAAAGCGTAGAGATAAAAAGGCTTTTCCCGAAGCGCCTCGGGCGGGAGAGAAAGTATGGCATCGTGGTTCTCGTAAGCTCCCAGACGTATCTGGTCTTGTCCACGTAGACATAGTGGTTCTCTCTTATATCTCTGAAGTTCTGTTTTCCAATAGGAAGATAACGATCATCCATGTAAACCTCCAGCATTGTCCTGTCTTCTGAACTGATATAACTATTATAACACGAGATGACAAAAGTGTCTGTCCCCTTTTTCACCTCTATTCTAAAAAAAATCCCGCCTGACTTCCCTTTAGGAAATCAGACGGGTCTGTATGCCTGTACTGCCCATTCCACTGGCTGGCAGCTGATTCGGTATTAATCTCTAACTAATTCACCGTTTTTTGCCTGTGCTCTTCTGAATATAAGCCTGAATACAAGCCTTCCCAGCGGTCCGGCAAAGAAGATCTGCCAAGCCAGTGCCATCGGGAAATTCATCGCTGCTGTCTGCACCCAGGTGCTCACAAATCCGGCCCCGGCAAAATCCTTGAACAGAAGTGTCGCCACCAGACTCATGGTCGGGCACATAAGGCAGACGGTAAGCGAGCACCTAATAAGAAGGACTGCGAAAAAAGGCATCTCCCTTGTAACCACGCGACCTGTCAAGTACATGACCGGCTTCTCCATCACGAACATCTCCAGTACTATCGCTACCGGCCACATGATTCTCAGCTCGCCAAAGGCCTTGATAAATACCTGGTCATTCATCCCTCCTATATTCAGTGCGATATTATAGCATATCATCGCATAGACCATGAGAAAAGCCATGATCACTGTAAAAATCAGGTTTTCAAGCCAGTTCTTCGGTAAATTCTGCATAAAAAAATCTCCTTTCGTGTGATACCTGTGTTGTTCGGGTCCACTCACGAAAGGAGCATTATCGTTTCCAATTAAACCTGTATCTATTCTTCACATAACTTTTATAGTTTATTACCATCTCACCCAAATGTCAAGTCAAAAAAGGGGCAGTCCATTTTTCACCTTTTTATACTATGCCTTACTCCGCGTTGAAATGAAGTGGTAAACTTATTTTAGACACGGAGGGGTTAATTTTTGGACACGTGTATTATATAATAAAGACAGAGAAGATCCATTTCTAAAACAGTTGATATTCTCTACTTGAACAAGAGGCAAAAAAACATAAATTTGTGTCCAAAATTTGTTGACTACTGCACACCCTTTTACCGTGCTCATCATGATCATTTGAAACTAAAAATCAGATCCCTGCCACAATCCTCTCAGCTGCAAACACTAAAAGCACACCGCTGACTACGCTCAGCAGCATATAGATAAGTGCAATGCCTGCCTGGCCCCTGCCTATAAGTCCCTCGGCCTCAAGTGCAAATGAGGAAAATGTTGTAAATCCTCCGCATATTCCTACCTTTATAAAGAGGACAAGGTCAGGCTTCAGGCCATTCCTTTCAGAAAAAGCTGCGATCAATCCTATAATAAAGCAACCGATCACGTTTATAAGAAATGTTTTTACTGGAAATCCATTCCGGGGATCAAGCGGCATAAGCCCAATAAGATATCTTGCTATTGCACCAACTGCACCGCCTGCCCCGACTATCAGGCACTTTATCATGATATATCCCTTCGATCAGCTATTATCCCGCCATTAATATAGCATTGCAAAGAAGCTTGCTCCTATTACTGTTATAAGACCATTTACTACTATGGCTAGAGAAGCCATCGCTCCCTCTATATCCCCTATCTCCATGGCCTTTGAAGTCCCGATCGCATGTGCAGCAGCGCCGATAGCAAGTCCCTTTGCCACCGGATCAGTAATCGAAAACAGCTTGCAGACGGATACTGCAAGCACATTTCCAAGTATTCCTGTAACAATTATCACAGCCACAGAGATCGTCACCATTCCGCCAAGCTCACCTGAAATTCCCATGCCTATCGCCGTGGTGATCGATTTCGGAAGAAGAGTGACATACTGCCTGTGAGAAAGATGAAATAAGGCCGACATCATAAGAACCGAACCCATCGACGTAAGCGAACCTGAAAGCAGACCCACAAGTATTCCGGCCCAGTTCCTTTTCAGTCTTTCTATATGGATATAAAGCGGTATGGCAAGGCTTACTGTAGCCGGCGTCAGCAGATATGACAGATATCTGGCACTTACGTTGTAATCCTTATAATCTATTCTGAATACAGAAAGAATGACCATAACAAAAATAATGGATATAAGAAGGGGATTAAAAATACCTAGTCCTGTCTTGTTCCTTATCAGTACACCAAGCCCGTATCCTATTATGCTTATTACTACTCCGAACGTCGCTGAAAGCGCGACCAGATTACTTATGCTCTCCATTATCCTTATCCTTATTCTTAAATCTACTGTCTATATGATCTCTCTTCCATCGCCGTCCTTTTATCAGCTGGATCCTGACTTTAAGTCTTATGCGTCTGTCAAGCGGTATCATGTTACGCTCCTGACGGATCCTTGCAGCCTCCTCACTTATTACCGTATCTGTACGTGATGTGAGCCTTTTTCTAAGGCGCATCACCGACTGAGTTACTGTACCCGTGACTCCCATCACAAGGATCGTTGAAACTACTGTGATCACAAGCACCGGCACCAGCACAGGCCTTATGGCCCTCCAGGTGACTATCAATCCAACTGCTGCGGGGATAAACATCATTGGCATGATTTCTATAAGGAACTCAGCCGTATCCCTGACATCCTCTATGTGAAGCACATGGGTGCATAGAAATATAAGCATTATGACAAGTCCGTAGATCGATCCCGGTACAGGAAGTGGAAGGAACTGATGAAGGAATTCTCCGACACAGGTCACTGCCAGGATGATACCAAACTGTTTCATGTATTTCAAAATAGCTACCTCCTGTGTGGGTCAGAATCTGTACTCACGTATCTGGGCATTCTTTATTCCAAACGCTGCAAACTCTGCGTTTGTCATATCCCTGAAATAGGACTCAACAATGCGGGCAATACCATTATGAGCCACTAGAAGAAATGTTTTCTCCGGTATGGCTGTTATCTCATCTATCAGATTATAAACTCTTTGGGCGCACCTCAGCATGGATTCACCGCCTGAAAAGCTGTCACAGAAATTCTGCTTTGCTGCAGCAAAATCTCCTCCGTCTCTCGGCGTTCCCTCCCACCTGCCAAAGTTCTGCTCGGTCAGCCTCACCTCAGTATGCACTGGAATACCCGTCTGGCTGCTTATCTCCTCTGCAGTATCCCTTGCTCTGCTAAGAGGTGATGTAAGTATCATATCTATATGCATCCTGCCTGCTGAGATAGCATCATTTATTATCTCACCGGTCCTTTTCGCCTGCATATGTCCCTGCTCTGTAAGCGGGCTGTCCGTTGCTCCGCAGATCTTGTTTTCTACATTCCAGACTGTCTGTCCATGACGGACGAAATACATTATACCCATACTTCCTCCGATCAGACAGACCTGCCGTCTTCCTCATCTCCCTGACCAGGGTCAGTCTTCTCTTCATCCTCTTCCTGATCAGATCCACCGTATACCTCGTCGAAAAGATCATTTATACTGTTAGTAAGCTCAGGCGGCAGACCGCTGTTGCTGTCCAGATGCCTGTTCATCTTTCTTGTAAGACCCATTATCTTTACCTCCGGGTCCCTATTGTACCAAAAAAATCACGCAAAAAAAAGCCTTGATCACAGGTTTAAGATTGTTTTTACCTGATGCAATCTTTTATCATGCCTATGGGAAGGTAATATATCATTTCAGAGCTCTTGCATACAATATCAGGAATCAGGTACGCCAGAATACACACAAGAATAGAAAGCAAAATGTATCACAGCGGATGTGTCATCAGGTATTTTATTATACCAACCTCCCTCTCCATGGCCTCAAGTGTGCAATGCTCATATGGTCCGTGGAAACCATAGCCACCTGTACCCAGGTTTGGACACGGAAGACCCTTGAATGACAGCATAGCTCCATCTGTTCCTCCGCGCACCGGACGGCTTACCGGCTCAAGCCCCACTGACCGGATCGCATCCTCTGCCCGTCCTACTATATCCATATGGTCTTTCATGATCTCTATCATATTCTGATACTGATCCCTTATAGAGAGGGTTACCGTACCTTTGCCATATTTTTCATTGAACCAAATCACGCCGCTGGCGTGAAGCTTATATTCTTGATCCTGACAATTGCATCTGCCGGGATTTTATTTTACTATGTTACTGCA
>DLDA01000043.1:0-2766 GCA_002480925.1 Lachnospiraceae bacterium UBA7784
AAGCACATCCAGATAGAGGTCCCTGCCAACAAGGTTCTTGAAATTCCGCTGTGTACGCACCTGCTTTACAAAAACCTGTCTGCCAAGTATGATTCTAAGCAGCAGCTCCGTCACTGGTATGTTGTCATCGAAGCAGACATTCATGAAATCGTCATCTATCAGGCGAAATCCCCTGATACGCTCCAGATCCTTCTGATGCTCGCGCTCCAGGCGCTCCCTGTCCATTTCTGCTACAGGCAAAATCTCATTCAATCTCATAATACTCCTTTCTTTGCACATATGGCGACAAAAGGAGTATACCTGTGGCGTCTTCGCTTCTGTTCTTCATACTCTCCTCTGTCTCCTGTAAATTGTTACTGGTAATATTTTATCATGGATATGATTATTTTGCAAGTTTTTTCGAACGTATGAACAGGTGGGGGAGGTCGGAGGTGTGAGGTCAGAGGTGCGAGGCTGAAAGTTTCGAGCTGAGAGCAAGCCAAAGGCGAAGCTCGAATCCGAAGCGAGGTCGTTCTCTGAGGCTGAAAGCTTGTAGGCGAGAGCAAGCCAAAAGCGCAGCTCAAGCCACAAGCGAGGCCGTTCTGTGAGGCTGAAAGTTTCGAGATGAGAGCAAGCTGAAAGCGAAGCTCGAATCCGAAACGAAGCCGTTCTTTGAGATTAATGAGAGCGAGCCATAGGCGAAGCTCGAATTTAGCGAAAAGAACTTCCTTAGGTGATAAGCGTAGTTCGAACCTAGCGAAGAGAACTTCCTTGCAGGCGAAGCTTGAGCTTAGCGAGNNGGTGTGAGGTGTGAGGTCAGAGGGCCTAGGGGCTAGTGGTATCTAAATCTAAACTAAGCCCTAAACCCTGCTTCCTCTACCATGGATTCTCAATGCTGGCTGCTTTTTTATATCTGGAAACAGAGAAGCCACTCCTGTACCCTAGGACCTCAGTGCTGGCAGGATGGAAGGGACCAGGGGCCCTCATTCCTTTCAGCGCCAAGCAAGAAGAGAAGATAGATGAGACGATCGCCGAAGGACAGGCCTCATTCCTTGCGCCAAGCAAGAAGGAACGAGGCATCAGCAGCTGGCACGGCGCAATCCATGGCCTGTTCTGACATCAATTTCATCTTTTATTAATGGAAATCTGATCTGAAGGAGCACCATGCCGTTATCATAATGCGGCCTGACTCCTGTTCCTGGATGAGCTCCTGCATTGCGAGAAAAAAAGATATGATCTGACATTGAATTACCATTCATGAAATAGCATGGTATCACCAGACCATTGTGAGAAAAAATGATATGATCTGACATTGGATTCCTATTCATGAAATAGCGATGATCTCGCAGGATATCATGAAGTATCCTGATCATTGGGAACTCTATTGCTTCTAAAAGGATGATTCCAGACGCCTGTTATCTGGCGTTTACGTCTCAGCCTTATATCCTGGCTACTACCATTCCACCTCAAGGCCTCTAGTCCCTTTTCGGCGGGTTCTTCAGCTCAAAATAAGTCATACTCGCTATCTGCAGACCGTTCTTTTCATATCTGCCGAAGCCCCATGTCTTATCCTGCCGTTCCATCAGAAGCTTAAATACGATCAGCCCGAAGAACATTCCGGCCTGAGTAACATTCTTCCCGCACGCCTCGTATATCGGTTCGTATACCGTACCCGTCCAGTCGTGTCCGTGAATCCATCCGGCAGTATTTATCTCACTCTGATTGATTCGCGCTCTCAGTGCGTTTTCTATATCCTGGTAGTCCTTATCTAAGATATTCTGCCTCCATCTGTCATAATCCGCCTGATGTGGAAGGCGCATCACATACTGACCGCTGTCAACCGAATACAGCATAATCCTTCATCTCCTGCAACTGCCTTGTAAAAAAGTACATCATCAAATCTGGTCCATAAAAAAATCCCGCCCGCATAGGAGACGTCCGATTCCCCGGATAATGCGTACGGGGTTTTTGTGTCACTGATCCAAAGAGCAAAAACAAGGTGCACGATACAAGAGTCTCGATGTTTATCTGCCTTCTATACCTTTATGGCGGATAATTGATCTAAGCCAAAAATCATTCTAAGTCGTCAACACCATCAAACGGCTTGATCACCCGATCATTGCTGACTTCATCATAGTGCTCATCCAGCAGATAATTAGCCGAACTGAACTGCTGAAGGTCAGAAGAGATATTGCCGTCAAATCCCGCGATATAGAGTTGTTTGTCATTATCCTCGACAATGTAACGGATAAAGTCCTCAAAATCTCCGTCTCCCGCAGAGAGCACTATAACATCATAGCGCGAAAAAAGCCGCATTGCACAAACAGCAATTCCTACATCCACGCCCTTCTGGACTTTTATCTTAAAAGATGTGTTGCATTCAGTGCAGCGTACGTTCTTTTCCTTTATATCATAAAGCTTTACCCTAATGCCCGGCCCTTTCGGTTCCGCAGATTTGAGCCATGTGTGAAAGGCATTCTGGCTGTCAGTCGCCGGATTCGGGGTGGAATTAAAATACCAACCCTCCAGTCTGTCGATGCCAAACTCTCTGCATATGTTTTCTTTAAGCTTTTTGTAATCTATCCATTTATTCTTGTATTCTGTTTTGTCCCTTTGTACCTTTTTCGCAGACTTGTATATATACGATCCATCAATCAACCACAAGCCACGAATTCCTTTAGAATCACTCATTTGTCGCACCTCAATTCAAAACATCAACATATTAATACCGTAAAAAATCCCGCCCGCATGGGAGATATCCGGTTGGGATAATGCGGTCGGGATCTG
>DLDA01000043.1:2838-36958 GCA_002480925.1 Lachnospiraceae bacterium UBA7784
TATTACTTCTTGTCAGTCTTCTTAGAAGCCTGAGTTGCCTTAGGTCCCCAGATAGTCTTGTTAGAAGAGCTCTTTGCGTAAGCCTTAACCTTTACAGTAACCTTTGCGCCCTTCTTTACCTTGAGTGAAGTTGAGCTTGAGGATACATTCTTAGCTACCCAGTCACCGTTACCTACTTTCTTGTAGACACGGTACTTGATGCCTGAGCCCTGTGACTTCCATGTAACCTTGACAGCAGCACCCTTCTTGTTGGCGATCTTTAAGCCAGTTACCTTTGCAGGAACCGGAGTAGTATCGTACTTAACAGCAAGCATTGTGTAGTCGTTTCCTACAAGAGAGTAGTCAGTCTCAGAAAGTCTGCCCTGTGTAGGATTGATTGAAACAATCTGAGTTCCTTCCTGACTCGGGATCAGAGTAACCTCATAAGTCTTAGGGTTCTCAGTAGCTGCCACGAAGTAATGAAGAGGGTTGTAGTTGAACTCATCGTTTCCGTCGCTGATCGTGAATGCAGGATCATACTTAGGGTTAAGAGAAGCTGCCGGAGTATGCGCTACAGAAACCTTAACTACAGTAGTCTTGTCGATTACGATAGAAGCTCCTGAAGTAACTCCATTTGTCTCATAGATAGTCTTACCCGTTGCTGCATCTGTGATCTTGGTTACATAGTTCTTCTGACCTGCTACAGACTTAACTGTTACAACCTTGTATGTATTACCAATCTTCTGAGCCGCATTACCAGCGGTAATGAGAAGGTGCTCAGTCTTTCCTGCTACAGTAGCTCTCTCAACACAGTTATTTCTCTCATCGTTTTCAAAAGCAGATTTGTCATCATCGTTGTAAATCTTGCTGTTGTCAAGCTGATAGCTCTTGTCAAGAACTTTAGTTGTAAGTGTTGCATTTGAGCTTACATGTACAGGACCTACGTTTTTGTTGGTTCCAAGGTTGAGCCATGAATCTGAGTCAGTAGCTGTTCCGGAAGTTCCGAGATCATATGAACTCTGAAGACCATTAACTGTAGCATCAGCAAAGTCAACTACTACGTAGAAGTATCCGGTAGTAAGAGCTGAAGTCTTTGTTTCTGTAGAAACAACCTTTACAGGGAATACGTAGGTTGGAGTTGTGTTTGCTACTGTCCAATTAGCTTTGTCATTCAGATAACTATGAGGGATCGTTACAACACCAGTTTTAGGATCGATTGACTCACCATGTTTTGGTGCAGTTGCAAGTGCATAAGAGAGGTTTCCAGTTCCCTTTACAGTAAGAGGTTCCTTGACATCTGCTGTCTCGTCACCTGTTACCTCGATCTGGTCATAGCCTACCTGAGCTGCTGCAAGTGCTTTCTCGTCTGTGAGCTTAGCGCTGTTCCCGTTGTACTGTCTTGTAGTAAGAACAGTAGCCTTGTCTCCGTCCTTGCCTGTTACTGTGATCTGGTCATCTGAGTTAGCGTTCACTCTGAAGAATACATATACAGGAGCACCTGATACGCCGTTAGCCTTTGGAGTGATCTTTACTACTGCTGTACCAATCTTAGAAGCTGTTACGACTCCTTTATCACTTACAGTCACATTCAGGGTATCAACATCATATGAATATGTGGTGTTATCCTTGTTTGAGTAGATGTGAGAAGCAAGATCAAAGGTCTTGTTTGTAGTAAGGTCTAAGTCGATAACCTTCTCATCTCTGAGTGACTGGTCATCCTTCTGTGCATCTGTAAGGCTGTATACGAAGTTTCCTTCTCTTACCTCGATTGAAGGACCAGCGTTTACAGAAACAGTAAGGTTGATCTGAGCGATGAACTTGACACCGGCTGCTCCATTCTCAGTGTTATCTGTATAAGGAACATAGTAGGTCTCATAGTATACGCCGTCGCCTAAAGTTTTTGCTATAGATTTGTAAACTTTTGAACCCTTCACAGCGTTACCATCCGCAGCAGTGTAAGTGGCGAGGTCTGCTTTGAAGTTGATGCCACCCTTAAGGTCTCCTATGGTTACAGTTGAATTTGATCCGTTCAGCTTTTTGTTGTTGGTTCCAATGAACTGTATACCATTCAGAAAATCCTTGCTGAGAGGATCAGCAGCTGAGGTTTTAGCGTTTACTGTGGTTTTATCTGTAGCGATTGTGCCTGCGTCATAGTTTATGGTGGTGACACCAGGATTAGCACCTACTACGGTGATTGGTTTATTGTAGACGATCTTGTTTACAGCACCTGAGGTGTAAACACCTACAATGCTAGCCCCGTTTGTGTCAGTTTCGAACTGCTTAGCATTCGCCACCTTTACAGAGAGCTTTCCTACGCCATTGGCTCCGCTCTCGGTGATAACTGCTGATCCCTGAGTGAATCCCATGTTTACAGGAGTGGTGCTCGGAGTCTTTGTAAGATACCACTTAAGCTGGTCAGCTGTGTAGTTTTTACCATCGATGTCGAAAGAAACATCACTGCTTACAAGGCTGTAAGTTGTGTTGTCTGTTGCGATGATAGCATCCTTAACACCGCCGTAGGTAGCAGAACCTTCCTGAGCTGCCTTTTCAGCAGCAGCAGCAGCAGCGTCTGCAATCTTTGCATCGGCTGAATCAGTGATAGTTACAGTATATGTTTCACTAGTTTTCACAGAGCCAGAACCATCGAGGTCAGCTACAAGCTTTATATCATATGTTTTCAAAGCAGCACTTACACTCTGTGGAATGGTAACTGTAAGAGTTACTTTACCATTAGAATCAGCTGTCTGATCAGCATTTGCAGAAACAGTTGCAGTATCGTTTTTAATTGTCGTTCCAGCCAGATCTGTTACTTTAACAGTACCAGTTGAAGCATTAAGGCCTGATACTACAATACTTACTGTCTTTGCACCATTACTTGCATCTACAGTACCAGTGTCATCACCAGATAATAATGTTGTATCATTTGAAGATCCAGTAGTTGCGTTAATAGCAATTGATGTTGTATCTGCAGCCTGTGCCTCTACAACACCTGTAAGGCCTAAGGTACTTACCGGAGCAAATGTAAGAGCAGTTGCGGCTGCAAGTACGATAGCTAAACCTTTTTTCATGTTTAACATTTTTTATTATTCCTCACTTTCCGAAGGGGCAGGGGTTAGGGTCTAGGGGGTAGGGGTCATGGTTACCGAAGTTTAGTCAAATCTCGAAATCCTGATAAAGCTAAAGCTCCAAAACCCTGGACCCTGGGCCCTTGGCCCTGGTCCCTCCCTTCATCATGGAATGTTTATCATGGTACACGTGAAGGAGCGTCCTCCCAAACCACTCACACAGCCGAGGCGAAAAGACCATCGCGGATGCGTCCCGCTATGTCAATCTGGCTGTGTTTTCTTCACCGTCCTTGGGGAGAGCCTTTCCTCTGGCGATCAGGAACCGAGTCCCTCATGCCTTCGAAATGGATAGCAACTTACGCTGATGTGTTGCTTCTCTCCTTAGGACATTTACCACTATAATCTTCTTTGTCTGAGGCGTAAAATCGGCGCAATCTGTGAATACAGGCTTATTCTACACTTACTCATCAAGTGTGGGGAAAATAGTAAAATATGCTCAGATGTCTTATTTTTATCAATTAAACTTTTTCAATCTTTTTTCAAACCATTCCGGATCAGATCAAAGCAGAGGCCGCAAAGTCTTCTGGTATCGACCGGATCTGACCTCTTCCTGTTATCAGAATAGATATAGAAGATCGAATAGAGATAGCCCTCTACTATATCCTGATCGGCCCCTCTCCCATATCCGCTGAAGGCATCAGAGGAAAAAATCCTGTGGAGAAAGTCTCCTCTTATACCGCCCTGCCCCTCATGGGTGATCAGCTGATAGATCCCATCGTTACTATCGAAGAAGTCGTAGATCGTGCCTATATCCTCCTTCAGATCTCCTTTAAGCCTCTGGCAAAGTCCCTCTGCCGCATCGTCTATTATATCGTGCTTTAAGTCATCAAGGTTCTTATAATGCAGATAGAAGGTCTTCCTGTCGACCCTGCAATAGCTGCATAGTCCCTTTACTGTGATCTGATCCATTCCACAAGCCGTAAGCAGGTCTGTATAGCCCTTTCTAAGAGCTGCTATAGTCCTTACGACCCTTTGGTCTTCTGCCCTTACTGCCACTTTTTTCCCTTTCTATGCTGATAACCGTCTGCTGCTTATTCTATGATTTTCCTGAACGCAAGCCATAATCTTCATTCATCTCTACTGTCTGATCTCCTCTCCCTGCCGTGGATCGCCTCGTAGTAAAGCCTTATGATCTGGGCATATCCTATCCCTGGAACGGCTATAAGCTCCTTTTCACTCAGCGAAAGCGCCTCTCCTGCTGTATGGATACCCTCTGCAGAAAGGGCCTCGACTGCTCTTCTACTAAGGCCTGTCTCTGAAAGAGGCGTATCAGGCCCTATCGCCTCCCTGTCTCTTTCCTCCAGGTCCATCCTTGCCATAAGCTCTGCCCCGTAGCCCTCTGCTGCCTCTATCAGATCATAAAATATCTCAGATGGATCCGCCTCCATGGCATCGCCTAATGTCCGAACTCCCTGTCTGGTAAAGTAAGCCTTCTCCTCAGGCAACATCTGATCAGGATCAAGCTCCCTGTCTCCTGCCCTTTCAAGGTCTGCTATAAAGGCCCTGGCCTGACTTATCCATAAGAGCTCTCTTTTATATTGCCTGTACTGTTCCTTCAGGTCAGACAGCCTTTTCAGATACTCATATCCGAGGACCAGGTCATCACGCCTTCTTCTAAGCTTCCTTATAGCCCTCTCCCTTATAGCTCTTACAGTATTAGGATGGATGGAAAGCCTATCTGCTATCTCGCCTGTGCTCTGCCTGTTTCTGTAATATAAGTCGATAACCTCCCTTTCCTGATCCGAAAGCTCCTCCCTTTCTATCAGTGAAAGCTCCTCAGGAAAATCCCCCGGTATATATACCATCTCTCCGAACAGATCGCCTGCCAGATCATCCTCCCAGGCCAGAGGCCTTAGCTCTCTTATCTCCTGATCCGATACAAAAGAGGCTTCGCACTGTCTTAGCCCCTTTACCAGCGTAGAAAAGGTAGAGTGACTGATCCCTGCCTCGGCAAGAGCTCTGGAAATCGGGACACCGTCCTTCATCTTGGAAGCTGCAAGAGACAGCCGTCTGGCGAACTCCTCACAGAGCCTGATATCAGAAGATAAAAAGCGCATTGAAACCCTTTCTTTAATACACACACCTGACATAGGTGTTGACTTTTGCTCTCATTGCAGAAATTTTATCATTTTTGCGTTATTAACGCAAGTTTCTATATTTTCAATATAAAATTATCGGTTATAGTAGTTAGGTCTTATCGGCTGCTCTCGGGTGTTTTGAAAGAAATGACATATATCTGAAGCGGCCCCATTGATATGGATGGTATCAGGCTGTCCGGAATAAAGACATAAGAAAAGGAAGGTTCCACTCGGAGGTTATAGATGATAGAAGGGCTTGCTGTTAGATTAAAAGAAAAAAGACAGGCTCTTGGCCTGTCACGTAAAGTCGTTTCTGAAGTTATAGGAATCTCTGCGTCTACACTTGCCGATTATGAAAACGGACATATAGAGCCCTCTCTTAAGGTCCTGATGAAGCTTGCCACCCTCTATAAATGCTCGACAGACTATCTGCTTGGAATGGAAAAGGAGCTGCCTCAGGCAGTCCTTGATGTAAGCTCCCTTAACTCCAGACAGATACAGGCCCTGCAGATCATAACAGAGGGACTACACTAGCTGCAAACAAACATAACTGTTCTCTCCACTAAACCCTAGGCCCTAAACCCTCACACCTCACACCTCTCACCTCTCACCTCACACCAGTTTGCTAAGGAAGCTGTCTTCGTTAAGCTCGAACTTCGTCTTCGACTCGTTCTTGCTAACAAGGAAGTTCTTTTCGCTAAATTCGAGCTTCGCCTATGGCTCGCTCTCATTAATCTCAAAGAACGGCTTCGTTTCGGATTCGAGCTTCGCTATAAGCTCGCTCTCATCTCGAAACTTTCAGCCACTCTCACACCATCCATAGCTGCCGATGTGATCCCTCCTGCGTAGCCGGCGCCCTCTCCGCATGGATAGAGGCCACGGATTGATGACTGGAAGGATGAGTCGCGCGGTATTCGAACCGGACTTGAGGTGCGGCTCTCTACTCCGCTGAGGATCGCGTCAGGACGGGCGAAGCCCTTTATCCTTTTATCGAAATAGTTCATACCCTCTATAAAGGCATTTTCTATATCAGGGGAGAATATTCCCCGGAGATTTGTAAGCTTATGGCCTCCCTTAGTCAGGGATTCGAAGTCGCCGTAGCATGAGCTTTCCTTGTCAGAGACGAAGTCTGCAAAAAGCTGCTGGGGGATAAGTCCATCGCAGAGATCATAGGCCCTCTTCTCAAGAGAGCGCTGGTACTTTATGGCACCCAGCGGATCATTCAGGTCATATTCCCCCTCACCTACTGATACGACAATAGCGGAATTGGCGTTTGCTGAATCTCTGGCGTAGTCGCTCATACCGTTTACAGCCAGAAGGCCCTGCTCAGATGAAGCGTTTACCACATATCCGCCCGGACACATACAGAATGAATAGACATGCCGCCTTTCTCCATTCATGGACAGGCGATAGGGTGCTGGCGGAAGGACCGCTGCTGCTTGGTCTCCGTACTGGGCCCGGCTGATGAAGTCCTGAGGATGCTCGACACGAAAGCCTACGGCAAATTCCTTTGCCTGCATAGGGACTCCCTGACTATAGAGCTGATAAAAGGTATCCCTGGCTGAATGTCCTATGGCCAGGATCAGATCATCTGTCTCTATCTGGTCTATCACTCCATTATGTTCTGTCTCTATGCCTCTTACATGAGATGACTCTATTATGATCCTGCTAAGTCTGGTCTGGAATCTCACCTCCCCGCCCTTTTCCTCTATGGCTCTTCTTATGTTTCCTATCACGCCAGTAAGGCGGTCTGTCCCTATATGGGGCTTTGCGTCATAGAGTATCTCCTCCGGCGCGCCGTATTTCACAAAGGTCTCAAGCACGAACCTGTTGCGGCCCTCCCTGTCATGGACTCCTGTATTAAGCTTGCCGTCAGAAAAGGCTCCTGCCCCTCCCTCTCCGAACTGGACATTGGAGTCAGGACGGAGGTGACCTGTCCTGAAGAATTCCTCTACATCGGCCTTTCTCTTCTCACCCGGTTCTCCTCTTTCTATTATAATAGGATAGCGGCCCTCTTCAGCGAGGATAAGTCCCGCGAAAAGACCGGCAGGACCTAAGCCTACGACTACAGGGCGTTTGCGTGAGGTGAGAGGTGTGAGGTGCGAGGTCTGAAGTCTTATGTTTTATCCTATATACTTTTTTCTCGTATCTTCTAATATTTTTTATATGGCGATCTGTCAGGAGCTTCCTTTCGTTGAAGGCTCCAAAAACGGCTACCTGGTATAAAAGAACAACGTCAGGCTTCTTCCTTGCATCGACAGATTTCCTAAGGATAGTAAGCCTGTCGATCGCACTCTCGCTTATACGAAGCCGCCCCGCCGCCTCGCGAAGAAGTCCCTTTTTTTCGTCCTCAAATGGAGTAAGCTTTATATTATCTATTACAATACCCATGAACCAATACCATTCTTTTCACTGATGAGTCCAACTATTTCCTCACGCACCGATACCGCTCTTTTCCTGATGATTACAGCTGTTTCTTCACCTGTAAAACCGCTCTTTCCCTGATGACTACAGCTGTTTCTTCACCTGTAAAACCGCTCTTTCCCTGATGATTACAGCTGTTTCTTCACCTGTAAAACCGCTCTTTCTCTGATGATTACAGCTGTTTTTTCACCTATCGATACCGGCCTTTTCCCTGATGAACCCAGCTATTTCCTCTGTGTCTGCGAAGTCTCTTCTGTCGATCCAGATCACCTCGGGATAGCGCCTGAAAAATGTCAGCTGTCTCTTGGCGAAGTGCCTGGAATCCTGCTTTATAAGCTCTATTGCCCGATCAAGCGTAGTCTCTTTTCGAAAATATGAAAACAGCTCGCGATAGCCTATGGCCTTTGCGGCAGTACAGTCCCTTTCTCCGATCCGGTCATATATCAATCGGGCCTCATCGACAAGACCTGCCTCTATCATTGCGTCCACTCTTTTATCGATCCGCTCATAAAGCTTCTTCCTGTCATCTGTTATCACAAAAAAGGACAGATCATAGGGAGAGCTTTTCTGCCTCTGCCCGTCGTTATGGTCTGAGATCTTCTCTCCGTGGATACGGTAATACTCTATGGCCCTTATTACCCTCTTTACGTTTCCGGCAGGGATCCTTTCTGCGCTCCTGGGATCTACATTGAAAAGTCTCTGATGCAGGGCCTCATTTCCATGCTCCCTTGCGTATTCCCAGAGGCTGTCGCGAAAGGCAGTATCTCCATCCTCATCACCGAAGTCTATGCCATAGGCCAGGGCCTGGATATAGAATCCGGTCCCACCGCATATTATCGGTATCTCTCCGTCACCATAGATCCTCTCCATAGCACCCTTTGCCATGGAGACAAACTCTGTCACATCATAACTCTCCTCGGGCTCTAGTATATCGATCCCGAAGTGCCTTACTCCATGCATCTCTCTTCTTGTGATCTTGGCTGTTCCTATATCCATGCCCCTGTAGACCTGCATTGAGTCAGCTGAAATCACTGAACCCTTAATCATCCTTGCCAGAGCAACGGATGCAGCTGATTTTCCTACTGCTGTAGGACCTGAAATGATTATTAGCTTATTCATAGGACACCCTTTCCGGCAGCATGGCCTGATGAAAATGCCCACTGCAGATTATAGCCTCCGCAGATCCCATCCACATCGACTATCTCTCCGCAGACGAAAAGTCCCGGGATCCCTTTTATCGACAGGTCGCAAGACAGCTCACTAAACGGCACTCCGCCCGATGTGGTCTGGGCCGACCCGAAGCCCTTTGATCCCTTTATCCTAAGGACTATACCCCTTGTCCTTGGAGGACGTCCATCCCATTCTCCTATAGTCATGCTCTTTCCCATCAGGGCCTTGGCAAGCTTTCTTGGAAAAAAGCCACTGACTAATAGCCAGGTCATGTCTGTTTCCTTAAGGCTCTCTGCTGCCATCTGCATATATTCATATATGGCACTCTCATCTATCTCAGGGAGCAGGTCAACAGCTATCTCAACATCCTTTCCCTGATCAAGGGCTCTTACTGCCTTTGAGGACAGCTGAAAGACAGGAATACCCGATATCCCGAAATCCGTGATCTGCAGGTTGCCATAAGAGCTTCCTGCTTCTTTGCCTTCTATTAGAAGAGTAAGCCCTGCATCAACTCTTACTCCTGATGCTTTTTTAAGAAAAGAATCCTCTGTCACCAGCGGAACAAGGGCTGGAGAGGGATCAATAAGCCCGACCCCAAGCTCACTTAGAAATGAAAAACCATCCCCGCTGCTTCCTGAGCCGGGAGCGGCCAGACCACCAGTTGAAAGTATCACTGCATCAGACTCATATGAGTATCCATCCGTATCGACAAGAAATCTGTTTGTCTTTTTCCTGATAGCTCTTACTGTCTTTCCTCCCTTTATCTTTACCCCGAGCCGCTCTGCCCTTGATATAAGAGCGAGCTGTATGGACTCAGCCGAGAGGCTTGCCGGGTAGCACCATCCATCCCTTTCTGTTGTCATGACTCCTAAGTCCCTGAAGAAGTCGATCAGAGCCTCGTTTCCGAAGGCATCTATCACAGCCATCATCCGCTTCCTGTCATCAGTGTTGTAGCAGCAAGCATCCATATGTCGGTTTGTGAAATTACATCTGCCATTTCCGGTAGAAAGGATCTTTCTTCCGGCCTCGCTGTTTTTTTCAAGGATCATGACCCTGCCGCCTCCCTCTGCGGCAGTGATCGAGGCCATGAGTCCGGCAGGGCCGCCTCCTATGACTATGATTTCTTTCATTAGAGAAGATGCATCCTTTCAGCTATGGCAATAAGCCTGTTTCCATGAGGTATACGTCTTAGCTCCTCCTCTGTAATCCCCTTTAGCAGAAGCATCACTACAAAGTATACGAATACACCCGCAAAGAATGCAAGGATGGTTCCAAGCGCATTTGAACCTGTAAGGCCCTCTGCCAGTATATAGACCAGATAGACTGCTATTCCCATTATGACTGACCCTGCAAGAGGGGTGATATAGGTAGACCTCACGTCCTGATGGGTCCCCGAATACTTTATCACTGCCCTCCCATTCAGCAGGCACATAAGAAACGCATAGAAGGCATTCGCCAGTATCACAGCATAGATTCCAAGGTTGAAAAGCTGCATTGCCCCGACGAGAAAGACAGCCTGAAGGACAAGCGAGATCGCTGCATTCTTTACCGGTATTCTAAGCTTGTCTATTCCCTGCAGAAGTCCGTTGCTTAGGGTGGAAAGAGAATAGAAAAGTACCGATACTGCTCCTACCATAAGCATATATGCAGAGGTAGGATCCGTATCAGAGAAAAGAAGTCTCTGGACAGGACCTGCCAGTGCGAAGATCCCGATCGTACATGGAAAGGCTATTACCATTATAAATCTTGTCGCAGAATGGATCTTTGCTCTTACGTCTGCCATATCCCCTCCCTTATAGGAGGTGATGAGTGCCGGCACCGATGAGGCTGCTATCGATGAAGCTATAGAAATAGGCACATTTATTATAACCCTATACTGTCCGGCATAGACACCCCACCAGACATCTATCGTATGCTGCTTTATGCCCTGAAAGAGAGCATAGTTCTTAAAGATTGCCTGATCTATTATAGAGGAGATATTATAAAGTGTCGTTGACAGAAGGACAGGAACTATAGTAGAAAGGAGCAACCAGAGGATATCCCCGTATTTCTCATGGCCTCCTGTCTTATCCTTTCTCATCATCCGCCTGAAGCGCTTACGGTAGATTGATATCACAAAGATAAGAAATGCCAGGGATGTAAGGGCTCCCATGGCTGTACCAAGAGTTCCTCCGGCAGCTCCCCAGGCCGCAGCATACTCAGCTTTATCTCCAAGCACAGCTCCGGCCTTTGCTCCGAAGGAATAAAGGAAATATGCGGCAACCACTGATACCACAGCATTTACTATCTGCTCTGCTATCTGAGACAGGGCCGTAGGCATCATGCTGTTTAGCCCCTGGAAAAATCCGCGCAGGACTCCTGCTATAGCCACAAGAAATATGACCGGAGCCAGGACCTTTAGGGCTATAGAAGCCAGAGGGGTCGCCAGAAGCCTTGCTGTAAAGAAATCCGCTCCGAACCATACGACAAGAGCGAAGCTTCCTCCGCTTACCGTAGCAAAAAGAAGCGCTCCCTTCAAGAATCTCCAGGCATTTCTCACCTGACCCTCTGCCATCCTTGTTGCTACAAGCTTTGAGACTGCGAGAGGAATACTGTATGAGGATATAAGCAGGATCAGATTGTAGATCTCGAATGCTGTCCCGTAATAGTTGTTTCCCTCCTTGCCTATTATGGCTGTGAGCGGCAGCCTGTAGACAAGGCCTATCACCCTGCTTATTATCGAGGCAACCGCAAGCAGCGACCCCTGCATCAGAAAGTTCACATCGCTCTTTTTGGCACGGCTCATCTCGTCAGTCCCTTCCGATTCCCAGACCATTTAGTATCTGGTCCTCTAATCTCTCCATCTCCTTTGCCTCGTCTGACCTCACATGATCATAGCCCAGCAGATGGAGCATACTGTGAGCTATCAGAAAGGCATATTCTCTTCTGACCGGGTGGCCGAATTCTGCTGCCTGATCAATGACTTTCCTGGTGCAGAGGACTATATCTCCCAGGACCACCTCTCCTGTATCCGGATCCCTTATATCATCACATTCATCAATAAAGGAAAAGTCTCCCGGTGCCGGAAAGGTAAGCATTGGAAAAGACAGGACATCAGTCACCCGGTCCACATTCCGAAACTCCTTGTTTTCTACATGGATCTCCTCCTCGCTTACCAGTGACAGGGAGACCTGGACAGGATAAGGGAAGGATAAAAGGTCAAGCGTTTCACTTATCACCGACTCTGCAAGCTCCTTATAGTCAGAGTCAAGTCCATCTGTTACGAGATCATCAATCAGTAAGGTCATTGTTCTATCCTTTAATAAATCAAAAATGTCAGAGCTCTTTTACGAGCCTGTCCCTGATACGCAGGAACTGGTTTATGGAAATCCCGGAATCGTCATATATTCCTGAAAGCGAAAGGTCATTGAAGGCCTGATAGATAAGCATCTGCTTGTTCCAGCCGCTCTCCATCTGATCTCCCTTTCTCGATATGGCATCCAGCCGTCTTATCACCGAATCACACATATGGACTATGGCTGATTCCCTTGTCGTAGGCCGACGTATCAGTCCCTGATACTCATAGAGTATGGCTGTAAGCTTCTCCGGAAAGCCGTTTTCTGCGGCTATCTCCATTGCACAGTCTATCTCCTTATCACCCCTTATCAGGCCAACCCTGTAGTAGAGTCCGCCTGCGGCTGCAAGATAAGGATCTGCTCCTATCTCCTGAGCTGCCTTCAGGGAAAGGACTGACAGCTTCCTTGCCCTCTCATACTCATCTGCCGAAAAAAGCTTTATATCCTCTATCAGAGGATAATCGTTATCTATTATGGTCTGATAGCTGTATCTTCTCTCCCGGCCTACCCATCCAGTCACAGCCGGCATGATAAGAACTCCGTAGATTGCTGTAGCAGTCGCCTCTATTGCCGCATAGATCAGATCAGTCCTTTCCAGAGAAAGCTTACTGAAATATCTTCCCGACAGGGGCAGGATGAACTGGACCGAGGCTGTCATGACTGAAAGGAAGGCCCTGTCAGCTCCACTCGCCTCTGTTATTACAGATGAAAGCATTACCGCAATGACCGCCTCACAATAGAGAATACAGACCGTATGCATATCCGAGCCCAAGCCGAAGACAAAGGAGCTTATTATGATAAATGAGCCGGTCATCGAAAGCAGTCTGTTCCTAAACGACGAAAGAAGAAGAGCCACTATCATGACAGGAGATAGATAGTCAGGCAGGAAAAATGTCAGGACAAATAATAGTCCCTCTGCTATCACATACAATACTGTAAAGGGCTCGTACTCGGTATCATCATACCAGAGTCTTCCTGACCTTCTCTCATTTATCATGAAAAGGGCAAAGGTAAGACAGAGCGGAAGGATGACCAGAGCCTCGCAGAGGACTCCTCCTGTTGCCAGTCCGCCTCTGTAGGCATAGAGACAGGCAGCTATCACGCTTACTGAAATAATGATGACTGTCATCATTACCCGTCTGGGATGAAGCCTTATCTCTGTCGTATAGGTCTTTTCTATCCTTACTGCCTCAGTGTCTGCGACGTTTTCCTGCTGCCTTCGTTTTTTCCTCATATTCTTCATAAGCTTTTACTATTTTTTGTACAAGAGGATGCCGCACTACATCTGCTCCTGTAAGCCTTACTACTCCGATCTCATCAACTCTGCGAAGTACCCTAAGGGCCACATCCAGACCGCTCTTGCTTCCGGCCGGCAGATCCTTCTGGGTCGCATCACCTGTGATCACCGCCTTGCTTCCGAAGCCTATCCTGGTAAGAAACATCTTCATCTGAGCAGGTGTGGTATTCTGGGCCTCATCGAGGATGATAAAGGCATTATCAAGGGTACGGCCTCTCATATAGGCAAGAGGTGCTACCTCTATGGTGCCCTTTTCCATATTTCTCTGGAAGGTCTCGGCACCCATTATCTGATAGAGCGCATCGTAGAGCGGACGAAGATACGGGTCGATCTTGGACTGGAGATCTCCGGGCAAAAATCCCAGCTTCTCGCCTGCCTCTATAGCAGGACGGGTAAGGATTATCCTCTCTACCTCCTCATGAAGAAAGGCTGTGATACCTATCGCCATTGCCAGATAGGTCTTTCCTGTTCCTGCAGGTCCGACTCCGAAGGTGATCATCCTCTTTCTTATAGTATCCACATATTCCTTCTGTCCAAGAGTCTTTGGTTTTACCGGTCTTCCGGATACAGTATGGCAGATCACATCCGAATCAAGCGTGACCAGTGGATGCGTATCTGCATCCGTCTTATCCTCTATAGAAAGTGCATATCTGACATCTGAGTCTGTGATCTGGTGACCTCTCTTAGACAAAAGCAGAAGCTCATCAAATACCTTCCTGGCCCTGTCTGTATCTTGGCCGGACAGCTTGACCTGATCGCCTCTTAATATAAATGAGACAGAGAGCTCCTTTTCCAGCAGCTTCACATGTGAATCAAACTCACCGAAAATATTTCTTAAGTCCTTTTCAGGAACCTGCAGACTAATCTCTTCCAACTAAAACCTTTCCTCCAGAACGATCTTTTTATCCTCCGGCCTCTGATCCGAAAAGCTTACCGCATTTCTGATGTCATCCTCTGCATCCATAATAAGCTTCTGGCTCTTCGAGTAGAGATACATAAGTCTCTCTCCCTTTTTCACATAGTCTCCTCTCTTTTTGCAAAGGTAAACCCCTGCACCGTAGTCGATAGGATCCTCCTTCTTAAGCCGTCCCGCGCCGAGTATGGCTGCCGCATGTCCTATAGATGCTGCATCAACAGAGCTTATATATCCGTCACGATCTGCTGTAACCTCTCCCTTGAACTTATCTCCCGGGAGTAGATCAGGATGCTCTGTCACATCCCTTCCTCCCTGGGCTCTTAAAAGCTGCCTGAACTTGTTTATGGCTCTACCCTCGTAGATAGACTTAAGAGCCATCTCCTCTGCCTCCTCTGCTGAATCAGCCACTCCTGCAAGCATGACCATATGTGAAGCCAGACGGAGTGTAAGCTCTTTTAAGTCACTGGGTCCCTGCCCCTTAAGGACCTCTATGGCTTCCCTTACCTCAAGAGAGTTGCCTACTGCATTTCCCAGCGGCTCATCCATATCTGAGATCACGGCTGACATCCTAAGTCCTGCCTTTCTGCCTATCTTTATGCAGAGATCTGCAAGTCTTGTCGCTCCTCTCTTATCCTTCATGAAAGCTCCGCTTCCGCACTTGACATCGAGTACGACTGCATCGGCTCCTGATGCTATCTTCTTGCTCATGACGGAAGATGCTATAAGAGGTATGCTGTCTACTGTAGCTGTCACATCTCTTATGGCATAAAGCTTCTTGTCACATGGATCTAAGTTCTTCCCGGTAGTTGCTATAGCCGCTCCTATCCTCTTCACCTGAGAGACAAACTGGTCCTCAGTCAGATTGGTATGCATATCAGGTATAGAGGCAAGCTTATCTATAGTGCCACCTGTAAGGCCAAGGCCCCTTCCTGAAAACTTGGCGACCGGAATGCCTAGCGATGCGACCAGCGGAACCAGGATCAGGGTTGTCTTGTCTCCTACTCCTCCGGTCGAATGCTTGTCTACCTTTATGCCATCGACTCCTGACAGATCGATCCGGTCTCCGCTTTCTGCCATGGCCTGTGTCAGCATCTCTGTCTCCCACTCATCCATACCGCGGATGACAATGGCCATAAGCATGGCTCCGATCTGCTCGTTTGATGCGCTCCCGTCAACCACGCTTTTTACAAAAAACCTGATCTCCTCATCTGTAAGGGTATTTCCGTTTTTCTTCCTGTCTATGATATCAAATATCCTCATATTCCTCACTTATCCGGGTAATATGAAAACCCCATATGATAAACCTTACTCCGTTTGCCATGACGATCTATGGCCACTGCCGACAGAACATGATATCCCTTTGGTATCTCAATCGGCTCACTGTACTTATGATCTGATGCATCGGGTGTCCTGCTCTTCCTGCTCCAGGAATAATAGATAGAGCATCCGTCATCGGCCGTCAGGGTCACCTTTTTCTTTTTTGTAAACTTTCCACCATTCGGATCGGCCTTCGGCTCTGCCGGAGTTTTGTACTTTATCCGGTATACCCTTTTTTCGACCTCTCCGAACTTGCCATTGGTATTCCTGCATACGGCCTTCACGACGTTTTTGCCCTCTGTCAGATACAAGGACCCGTCATAGAGATGTCCGTGAACCCCGTTCGGAGCCTTGCCGTCCGTCGTATAGAATATCTGATAATCGCTCTCGTCCTCAGGCGTCTCAAGTGTAAGGACTATATCATCGTCATAGTTTCCCGATGGCTGTGAGAATACAGGAGGCTTAATAAGGAAGTCATTGAACACTGCCTTAGCCTCTTCTCCATCAGCATACTTAAGCACCTTCTCCATCGAATCATAGTCTCCATCGCTCTCATAGAGCTTCAGGAGAAGAGAAAAAGCCTGAGTATAGTTCCCGTCCAAGGAAACTGCCTTGAGCAGAAATGACTTGGCAAGCTCCTTCTGACCACCGAGCCTTGAGTAGACATTTCCCAGAGAATAAAGGGTCCTTACATCCTCAGGCTTCTTTTCAAGAGCCCTTCTGTAATGCAGCACCGCACTGCTGTATTCCTTCTTTGTCTCGGCTGCTCTCCCCTGTGTATACTGGTAGGAGAATGATGTGGTGTACTGATAATATATAAGTCCCATCAGCCCTATCACTATTATGATTCCGATCGAAAGCTTCTTCTTCATAGGCCGCTACTCCTGGGCTGCCTCCACGCAGTTTTTCATAAGCATGGCAATAGTCATCGGTCCTACCCCTCCCGGGACAGGAGTTATATATGATGCCTTATCCTTTACAGAATCGAAATCCACGTCTCCACAGAGCTTTCCGTTCTCGTCACGGTCCATTCCGACATCTATTACTACTGCTCCATCCTTTATATAGTCTGCTGTAAAAAACTTAGGCTTTCCTATTGCTGCTATAAGGATGTCTGCCTCGCCTGTGACTGCCCTTAAATCCCTGGTATGGGAATGGCAGACCGTGACTGTTCCGTTTTCTCTTAAAAGAAGCATTGCCATAGGCTTTCCTACTATATTGCTCCTTCCACAGATCACGCAGGTCCTGCCGTCTATTGCTATGCCGCTTCTTTTGAGCAGCTCTATTATACCTGCCGGTGTGCAGGAGGTAAATCCCTTAAGGCCGATAGACAGCCTTCCGACTGATACAGGTGAGAATCCATCCACATCCTTATCTGGATCTATCGCATTTATCACCTTCTGCTCATCTATCTGGGCAGGCAGAGGAAGCTGGACAAGTATTCCATGCACTGACCTGTCTGCATTAAGCTCTGCTACCTTTTCAAGCAGACTATCCTCACTCGTATCGGCTGGCATTGTGACTGAGACCGACTTGATCCCTGTATACTCGCAGGCCTTTATCTTATTCCTGACATAGACCCTGCTGGCCGGATCATCTCCTACCAGAACTACTGCAAGACATGGCTTTACCCCCTTTGCCTTGAGGGCCTCTACATCCTGCTTTACCTCATCCTTGATCTCCGTAGAGATCTTCTTTCCATCAATAATATTCATTATATATTTTCTCTTTCTCTTCACCAGGTTCGAGATTCGCTTTCAGCTTGCTCTCATCTCGAAACTTAAAGCCTCAGACAGCGGCCTCGCACCTCTCACCTCTCACCTCAACACCTACTAAAACAACCCAACAATCCTTCCATCATCTGTCACATCGATATTCTCTGCTGCCGGATGCTTTGGAAGGCCGGGCATTGTCATGATATTTCCAAGTACTGCTACGACAAAGCCGGCTCCTGCTGATGGGTAGATCTCCCTTACATTTACAGTAAAGCCGCTCGGCCTGCCAAGTGCCTTTGCATTGTCTGACAGGGAATACTGTGTCTTTGCCATGCAGACAGGAAGAGAATCCATTCCCAGGTCCTTAAGCTTTATCAGCTCCTTTTTTGCGGCCGGAGCATAGCTTACTCCGTCTGCACCGTAGATCTCCCTTGCGATCGTCTCGATCTTTTGCTCAAGCGGCAAATCATCCGGGTAAAGCGGAGCAAAATCGCTCTTCTTAGTCTTTAGTATCCCTATCACCTTATCAGCAAGAGCCAGTCCTCCCTCGCCTCCCTTTGCGAAGACCTCTGAGAGAGCGAACTCTGCTCCTCTTTCCTTACAGAAGCTCTCTACAAAGGCGATTTCTGCCTTTGTATCAGTATCGAAGGAATTCAAGGTTACGATCACAGGGACCTTGTATTTCTTCAGGTTTTCTATGTGCTTCTCCAGATTTACTATTCCCCTCTTAAGAGCATCGAGATCTTCCTCCTTGAGCTGATCCTTAGGGATACCTCCATTATACTTAAGAGCCCTTATAGTAGCAACGAGGACTACAGCATCAGGATGAAGTCCGGCCTTCCTGCACTTGATATCAAAGAACTTCTCAGCACCGAGATCGGCTCCGAAACCTGCTTCTGTGACTGCTATATCACCAAGCTTCATTGCTGCTTTTGTAGCACGGACAGAGTTGCAGCCATGCGCTATATTTGCAAAAGGTCCTCCATGGACTATGGCCGGATTGTGCTCTAAGGTCTGAATCAGGTTAGGCTTTATAGCATCAACAAGAAGGGCTGCCATAGCGCCTACTGCCTTCAAGTCCTCTGCAGTGACCGGCTGGCCCTTGAAATTGTAGGCAACTATTATCTTCTTAAGGCGCTCCTTTAAGTCATGAAGATCATCTGCCAGACAAAAGATCGCCATGATCTCGCTTGCTACCGAGATAACGAAATGATCCTCACGAGGCATTCCATCCGGCTTTCTGCCCAGACCTACGACGATATTTCTAAGCACCCTGTCATTCATATCCATGCAGCGCTTCCAGACCACGCTTCTTGGATCGATGCCAAGCTCATTGCCCTGCTGGATATGGTTGTCAAGCATGGCTGCAAGCAGATTGTTGGCACTTGTAATAGCATGGAAATCACCTGTGAAATGAAGGTTCAGCTCCTCCATAGGGACCACCTGGGCATAGCCGCCTCCGGCGGCTCCTCCCTTTATACCAAAGCATGGTCCGAGTGAAGGCTCTCTTAGGGCTGCTACTGTCTTTACACCACGTCTGTTAAGAGCATCAACAAGTCCTATCGTAGTAGTGGTCTTACCCTCACCTGCCGGAGTAGGATTTATCGCGGTGACAAGGACCAGCTTGCCATCCTCCTTCTTATCAAGCTCCCGTAAGTATTCCTCTGAAAGCTTTGCCTTGTACTTACCATAGAACTCAAGTGAATCGCGAGGTATGCCAGCCTTTTCTGCGACCTCCTCGATCCTTAGCTTTTCGGCTTCCTGTGCTATCTCGATGTCTGACTTCATTCTTGCCTCCTGTTTCATATACCTTCCAGATAGTTATCGAACTCTTCCTTTGTCATAAGGACTGCGCGTGGCTTGGTGCCTGTCTCAGCTCCGACCACTCCGGCCTCCTCGAGCTGGTCCATGATCCGGGCCGCCCTGTTGAAGCCTATCTTGAAATTCCTCTGCAGCATACCGATAGATCCCTTCTGCTTGTCTATTATCAGATAAGCAGCATCAGCGAAATACTGGTCCTGCTGGTCGAAATCATTATTTCCATCTCTGTCAGCCCCAGATGAGGCAGGAGTACTTTCCTCGATCGACTCCTCTATGCTGCTGTCGTACTCTGCATCACCGCCATTCATCTTCTTGATATAATCGACTACCCTCGACACATCCTCGTCAGGGACAAAGGCTCCCTGGACTCTTTCAGGCTTTGAAAGTCCCTGAGGAAAATAGAGCATATCTCCCTTGCCCAGAAGCTTCTCAGCCCCGTTCATATCAAGTATGGTACGGGAATCCACACCACTTGTCACCGCAAAGGCTATACGGCTTGGCATATTTGCCTTTATGAGTCCTGTGATGACATCTACCGACGGTCTCTGGGTAGCTATTACCAGGTGGATACCGCAGGCTCTCGCAAGCTGGGCCAGCCGGCATATGGCTCCCTCTACCTCCTTGGGACACTGCATCATCAGATCAGCCAGCTCATCTACTATGACGATTATCTGAGGCATCCTCTCGGTCTCAACCATTACGGTCTCTCCGTTTTTGTCCCTGACTCCTATCTTACCATTTTTTATTCTGGCATTGTAGCCCTTTATATCACGGACACCGGTCTGGGCGAATTTCTTGTATCTGTCGGTCATCTCGTTTACAGCCCACTGGAGGGCTCCGGCTGCCTTTTTAGGATCGGTTACCACCGGAGTCATCAGATGAGGGATACCGTTATAGATAGAAAGCTCGACCACCTTGGGATCTATCATTATGAATCTGACCTCATCAGGTCTGGCCTTGAAAAGGATGGACATGATTATGGTATTGATGCAGACCGACTTTCCTGAGCCTGTAGCTCCTGCTATTAAAAGATGCGGCATCTTTGCTATATCAGATACTATTACCTTTCCGGCTATATCCTTTCCTGCTGCAAAGGCTATCCTTGATTTCGTCTTACGGAACTCATCTGACTCCATCATCTCCCTGAACGGCACTACCTGAGTATGCTTGTTGGGAACCTCTATCCCAATGGCACTCTTTCCAGGGATAGGTGCCTCTATCCTTATATCTGATGCAGCAAGGTTAAGCTTGATATCATCGGCTAAGTTTACTATCTTTGATACCTTTACCCCTATCTCAGGATGGATCTCAAACCTTGTGACAGTAGGTCCGCAGGTCACCTCTGTCACCTGTGCATTGACCCCGAAATTATGGAGAGTCGTTGAAAGCTTGTCTGCTGTCTCCTGCAGTGACTCCCTTGTATTCGCATTTCCATTCTGTTTCTCCTGCTTTAGCAAGTCAAAAGTCGGAAAGATGTAGTCCTTTTTCTTTGGAAGACTCTTATCAATGGATGGATCAGTAGCTATAGCCTCGCAAGCAGGCTCTTTTGTCTTCTGCTCCACAGGTGCTTCATAAAAAGTCTCCTCCTGCTGCAATGACTCTGGCTCTTTTCTGCTGTCATGACCGCTTTCTGCTACCTCAACAGGCGATGCTTCTATATCTTCTGGATCAGGAACTACCGGATCAGGCTCAGGCGGCCTTTCATCAGGAATATGTATATTCGTCTTCACCTCGCATCCGCTATGGAGGTCAACCTCCTGCTTCTCTATTTCTTGTGGCAGCTCTATCTTCTTATCATCTGCCTTGTCATCATCTTCTATCTGATCGGCAGTGATCTCCCTTACTCCGTCCTTATGGTCCTTTACCTTCTCATTCTTAATGAATGACGGAGTAAGGGCTACGCCCTTTATCGCCTTTCTTTTCCTGGCAGGAGGCTTGTCCGGTTTTTCTTCTGCCCTTTTCTTATCCTCCCGGGCTGGCCTTTGTATGTCCTTATCCTTCCTGTCTATAAGGTGACTTAGAAATCCCCTTTCTGTAATAAGCACAGTGCATATGATCATGAAGATCAGAAGCAGGATTCCTGCGGCAAGAGCTCCGAAGGCCTTTGAAAAAATAAGAGCCGTTACAGCTCCGAAAAGCCCTCCGCCTGTTCTGTCTCTATAGGAAATAAGATATGCCCTGCCTGGCGAAGGCAGATCTGATCCGTATCCAAACAGATCTATGATCCCGTCCAGGAAAATTATAAAAAGAACGGATGCCCAGAGCTTTACCTCGGCTATCCTGTTGCCCTTATTCGATATAGCAAAAAAAATCCCGATAAGAAGTCCTATCGGGAGCACGTAATTTATCGCGCCAAAAAGCCCGAAGAGAAAACGGCTTATAACATTTCCCGCTTTCCCTCCGAGCCCGAAATTGCTGAGCAGCAGCAGTGTGCAGACTGCAAGGGAAAGCCAGAGATATACATCTCTATTGACTCCCGAGGCGCCCTTCGCGCTTGTGGAACCCTTAGTGCCTTTCCTTTTTTTCTTTGTGCCTGACATTTGCTGCCTTGTATTAACCTTTCTGTGTATCTCCGCAGAGATAATTGTAGAGCCCCTCATACTTGAACTTTGAGGCGTTCCATGAGTAATCCTTCTTCATATCTCTCTCCGCCATCTTATTCCACTCGACCTTCTTCGTGAAATAGATCTCCTTGGAATAATTGACGATATTTAGCATCTCGTCTCCGTTATAGTTCTTGAATGAGAAGCCGTCCCCGGTCTTCTCATACTCATTGTATGGAGTTACTGTATCCTTCAGTCCACCTGTCTCCCTTACGATAGGAATGGTTCCGTATCTGAAGGCTATCAGCTGGGTAAGTCCGCATGGCTCAAACCGTGACGGCATCAGGAAGGCATCTGCCGCAGCATACAGCTTCCTTGCCATATCCTCTGAGTAATAGATATTGGCTGAGATCCGATCCGGATACTTCCATGCATAATGGCGGAACATATTCTCATAGCGGTTCTCTCCGGTACCAACTACTACGAACTGGGTATTATCATCTGCTATACCGTCCATACAGTAGTTTATCAGATCGAGCCCCTTCTGATCGGTAAGTCTCGATACAAGACCTATCATGTATTTCTTTCCGTCCACAGTAAGCCCCAGCTCCTCCTGAAGCTTTTCCTTATTTATCTTCTTGTTCCTGCGGAAGGAGGAAACATCATACTGTTTGAATATTGACATATCTGTCGAAGGGTCATAGGTAATATAGTCGATACCGTTTACTATTCCCTGCATATCGAAATGTCTTGATGACAGAAGTCCGTCGAGTCCCTCGCCGTAATAAGGCGTCTGGATCTCCTCGCAGTAGGTCTGGGAAACTGTCGTGATATAGTCTGCATAGACCAGACCGCCCTTAAGCATATTCCCTGCCTTATTGAACTCGAGCTTGTCCGGTGTGAACAGATATGACGGAAATCCCGAAAGCCCCTCTATTGTCTCTATATCCCAGACTCCCTGGAACTTGAGATTGTGGATCGTCATAATAGTCTTCATACCCCAGAAGAACTCATTACCCTGGAATTCATTCTTCAGATAGACCGGAATAAAGCCGCTCTGCCAGTCATGGCAATGGATTATATCAGGCTTGAATCCGATCACCGGAAGCATGGACAGGACTGCCTTGTCGAAATAGATGAACTTCTCTATATCGTATCTGGTGTCTCCATATGGATAGAAGCACTCGAAATACTCCAGATTGTCGATGAAATAATAGGTGACGCCTGCGTATTCATACTCCATAACGCCAACATACTTTTCACCCATAAGAGGTCCGCCCGACATCTGGAAGCTGGTCTTGAACTTGAAATTGTCACGAAATCTCGGCGGTATACAGGTATAGTCAGGGATCACAACCCTTATATCCCAGTTCTCCTTGTCAAATTCCTTGGGGAGAGCGCCAACTACATCGGCCAGTCCTCCGGTCTTTACGAACGGAAAGCATTCACTTGCGGCAAAAAGAATCTTCTTCATAGCATTGCCTCCTTTATCGTGAGGAGATCATTCCTCGCTGTCATTTTCCCAGTTATTATATACCTCCTGGACATCGTCGTCATCGTCGAGCCAGTCAAGTATCCTCTGAATATTGGTCTTGTCCTCTTCACTCGAAAGAGTCACATAGTTCTGAGGGATCATGGTGACCTGGGCGTCAGCCATAGGCAGTCCCTGATCCTCGAGCTTTTGTCTTACATCTGAGAAATCAGCCGGATCAGTCGTGATCACATAGCTGTCATCCTCCTCGACAAAATCCTCTGCTCCTGCGTCAAGAGCCTCCATCATCAGAGTATCGGCGTCTGTATCGGCCTCTTCCTTATCGACGATGATCTGACCCTTTTCGTCAAACATATATGATACACACCCCTGTGTACCTATATTTCCGTGTCCCTTTGAGAAAGCATTCCTTACATTTGCGGCTGTACGGTTCTTATTGTCTGTAAGAGCCTTTACTATTATAGCAGTTCCGCCCGGGCCGTATCCCTCATAGGTGACAGTCTCGTAATTGACACTTCCTGCATCTCCTGCTGCCTTCTTTATACCTCTGTCTATAGTATCATTAGGCATATTTGCAGCCTTGGCCTTCGCGATCACATCACGGAGCTTGCTGTTATTTGCAGGATCAGGACCTCCCTCCTTTACCGCAACAGCTATCTCACGTCCTATAATTGTGAATACCTTTCCCTTTGCGGCGTCATTTTTTTCTTTCTTGTGCTTGATATTAGCAAACTTTGAATGTCCTGACATTTTGAATAAATATCCTTTCCATCTTATTTAACCTAAATATTTTACCATTATATGGTTCTTCTTTCAAGCCTTCCATACCTTTACTTTTGTTATGACCCTCTCGTGGACATTTAAGATTTCAAATATATATCCGAATGCCTTTAGCTTGAAATGGGCATTTTCCTCCGGGACATGTCCGTACAGATAGAGCAGGAGTCCGTTCAGCGTCTCGATCTCCGACTCTATCGGTTCAGTAAGATCGATCCCAAGCCTTTCTGACACCTCCGTAAGCGGTGCCTTTCCGCTTATTATATATACCCCCGGAGCCTTTTCTACTATAAGTCTCTCATCGAGGTCATGCTCATCCTGAATATTTCCGACAATCTCTTCTATGATATCCTCCATAGTGATGATGCCAGATGTCTGTCCATACTCATCAACGACTATCATCAGATGAAGCTTCTGGAACTGCATCTGGGTAAAGAGGGTGTTTATGGAGTGGGTTTCCGGTATGAACTCTGCCTTTCTTATAAGTCCGTCAATATCGCGGATCTTTCTGGTCCTGTCGGTGTCTGTTATCGCGAAATGAAAGAGCTCCTTCATATGGATAGTCCCGATTATATTGTCAAGATCCTTAAGATATACCGGGAATCTGGAATAATGGCTCTTATCGAAGACAGCTATGGCATCCATTAAGGTCATCTCCCCGTCAAGAGCAAAAATATCTGATCTGTGAGTCATTATATCCTTTGCATCCTTGTCATCAAAGGCGAAGATATTCTCTATCATTTCTGCCTCTGAGGCCCTGAGATTACCCTGTTCATGGCTTTCATTGACCATGGACATTATGTCCTCCTCGGTCACGTTGGGATCAAGGTTATGCAGCGTCCGCTTCTGTTTATTCTTTGAAAAAATACTCATAAGCCCTATCTGAAGAATTTCTTCTTCTCAACCATTTCTTTGCCCTTGTAGTAAAGGCGCGGTATCCTGATCCCCAGATCGCAGGCAAGCTCATAGTTGAACCTTCCCGATATCCTGCCAAGCTCCTCTATAGTGATCTCCTGATCTCCATCCCTTCCTATCAGGGTCACCTGGTCCATATTGGCTGCCTCCGGGACGTCTGTCACATCGACCATCATCTGATCCATGCAGATACGTCCGACCACAGGGCATCTCTTCCCACGGATTATCACCTCTGCCTTATTGGACAGGGACCTTGGATATCCATCAGCGTATCCGACAGGAACTGTTGCTATCCTCCTCTCACCATCAGTCACATAGATTCCTCCGTAGCTTACAGAGCTTCCCTTTGGCAGGGTCTTTAAATGCACTATATGGGATACAAGTGTAAGAGACGGCTCAAGCGGGAAGCTGTGGTCTACATCATCCGAGGGCCACATGCCGTACATCGTGATACCAAGCCTTACCGCATCGAGCTTATCCCTGTCATAATACATTGAAGCTGCAGAATTGCAGCAATGTCTTATGGAAAAATCAAGGCCTCTCTGATGGAGCATATCTATCATCTTAGAGAATCTGTCATACTGCATATTGGTATATGTCATATCCTTCTCATCTGCCCTTGCAAAATGGGTAAATATCCCCTCCGGCACAAGGACCGGGTCAGAGAAAAGCTCTGCTATCTCATCTGCTGCCTGCTCAGTCACAGGATATCCTATACGGCCCATTCCGGTATCTATAGCTATATGACAGTATACCTTTTTCCCCAGCCGCCTCGCTGTATCGGCATAATCCATCGCCATCTTTCTTGAAAAGATGACAGGACGCACCTCCTGTCTTACTATCCTCTCATATGAATGGGTAAAGGTAAAGCCAAGGATGAGAATAGGTTTCCTGACTCCGGCATCAAGGAGCTCATAGGCCTCCTCTGCTGTGGCTGCTGCATATCCGTATATATCCGGATCATTTTCCAGATCCTTAGCGATCGGAACTGCGCCGTGACCGTAGCCGTCTGCCTTTAAGACCGCATACATTTTCTCTTCCCTGCATCTATTCTTTACTTCTCTTATATTATGCTCTATCGCGTCGAGATCTACCTTTGCGCATATTCTGTAAAAGTCCATTTATGCTTCCTTTTCCTTATCCTTTATCCTGTCACACTGCATAAGTACAGTTGCCAGTGACTCTGCTATATCAAGAGCCTTCATTCCTCTCACTCCGTACCTCGCCGCTGCCATATCTCCTGCAGCTCCGTGTATATATACTCCAAGGCCTGCCGCCTCAAGAGCCTTACATCCCTGGGCCAGAAATGAAGCTATGACACCTGAAAGCACATCGCCGCTTCCCGCCGTTGACATACCGTTATTTCCTGTAGTATTTATGATAAGCTCTCCGTCAGGTGCCGCTGTGACTGTGATCGCATCCTTAAGCGCTATCACTGCGCCGTACTGCCTCGAATATTCTGTTGCAGCCTCCTCCCTATGCTCCTTAAGCCATGATATGGTCTTACCGCATAGTCTGCTCATCTCCATAAGATGAGGCGTAAGTATCACAGGATCTGTCCTGGCCTTTTCCTTCAGAAGTAGCATCAGCGTATGATCCTGTGAGATCAGATTCAGCCCGTCCGCATCTACAGCAAGCGGAATACCCCGGCTTTTTAGCAGGGCAAGCAGGAGTTCCTCTGCTTTTTCATCCATGCCGATCCCTGGTCCTATAAGGGCTGCATCCGCCCAGGACAGACTTTCCTGTATGGAATCAGCTGAGGTATCCGATGAAAAGAGAGCCTCGGGGACAATGCTCATAAGCGGCTGGAAATTTCCCTTATCACTTATTACCTTTACCATACCAAGCCCGCACCGCATTGCAGCAAGAGTGCTTAATATGGCTGCGCCAGCACATTCATGTCTTCCTGCTATGATAAGAAGCTTTCCATAGGTCCCCTTATTGCTGTCATCCTTCCTTTCCGGAAGAAGCTTTATTATCTCCTGTCTTTTCAGGATCCATTTTTTCACCGGCTGCCCCTCCCTTCCTTACAGACGATAAAGGATTGCCGAGCGCACCTTTTGATCTCCATTCTCCCGGAGTATCCTCCTTATCGTTTTCATTATCCTCTGCAGAATGTCCCGACATATATGAGTCCTTGCTGGTAAGCACTATCTGATCATCATCCGTGATATCAAAAAGCGTCACCATATCCTTGCCAAAGATATCGTGCATATAGGAATAGATCTCACGGTTATTTATCTCACGGTTCTGCTTTCTTATTATATTTTTCTTGAGCTTTACCCTGATATCCTTTATCCATTCCGAGATCTCATTTATCTCGTCTGTATTTGTCCTCATCCTCTGATAGGCGAACTCTACAGTACGCTCCATCAGCTGATTGTTTGCATTCTTTATCTCCTTTGGAAGCTCTAAGAGCCTGTCCTCTATCTCCTCTATCCTTCGATTTGTCTCGTCGATCATAGAGGCATCCTTGGTGACATTGGTAGATCCTGCCTCATTTACATGATCTACTATATTGGCCATTAGCTTCTTCTTTACCTTTTTAAGCTCCTTAAGCTCATTCCCGAGTCCGCCCTGCTCCTTTAGAAGCTCATTTAATGCGACCTCTGAGGTCTTTATTTCATCAGGCTTGCCCTCGAGCGCAAAGAGTCTGTGCCACTTCTGGTCAAGGACCAGAACAGGTATCTTGGTATCAGATACTCTTCTCTTAACTTCCTCCAGATCCATATTATCCCTCCAGGGCTTATCTGCCAGTCATATTATATGAAAGCTGCATCAGCGAATCAGACAGATGCACGTTTTCTACTACCACATCATCAGGCACCATCAGATCCACATGGGCGAAATTCCAGAAGGCTCTCACGCCAAGACTCACAAGACGCTCGGCTACTGGCATTGCCGCATCCTTAGGCAGGGTAAGCACTGCTATGTCTACCCTGTGCTCCTTTATGAAATCCTCGAACTCGTCTATCATCATCACAGGTATCCCGCCAACTATCCTGTCCTTTTTCTTTTGATCGACATCAAAGAGGCCTATCATACGAAAGGGCAGCTTCTCGAAATTCACATAATTGGCAATGGCTGCGCCCAGATTTCCTACTCCGAACAGGGCCACGTTATGGACCTTTGTAAGGCCAAGGATCCTTCCTATCTCCTCATAGAGGAACTCGACATTATAGCCATAGCCCTGCTGGCCGAAGCCTCCGAAATTATTCAGATCCTGCCTTATCTGAGACGCAGTGACCTGCATACGCTCTGAAAGCTCCTTTGAGGAGATCCTCTCTACCCCGTTCTCCAGTAATTCTCCCAGATATCTGTAATATCTTGGCATCCGTCTGATCACGGCCTGGGAAATATTATTCTCCATAAACCCCTTCCCAATCATCATATAGCTTTTTTAATTCTTCATCAAGTAGCGAAAGCTTTTCAGTAAGCTCATTTAGTCTGGCGGAGTTTCTGGCTGTCGCCGGATCACTGAATTCCTCATTGATCTTCTCTTTCTCCGCTTCCTTTTTTTCTATCTCTTCCTCTATCCTTTTCGCCTCTCTCTCCTTCTTCTGCCTTGCCCTGGCCTCCTCCTTCTGCTTCTTCCAGTCATCGGCGGAGCCGGCGGAGGCCTTTTCCATGGTCTCCTCTGCATTCTTTTTGCTTATACCAAAGTCAGTCCTTATCTCTTCACGTTTTTTCAGATAATAGTCATAATTCCCAAGATACTGGTGGATCCCGTCTTGCCTAAGCTCCAGGATACGGCTTGCTGTCTGGTTGACAAAGTATCTGTCATGAGAAACATAAAGGACCGTGCCATCGTAATTATTTATGGCATGCTCCAGTATCTCCTTTGAATCCATATCCAGATGGTTGGTAGGCTCGTCTAGTATCAGGAAATTAGCTCCGGAAAGCATAAGCTTGGCTAATGATATACGTCCTCTTTCACCTCCGGACAGGTCCCTTATCTTTTTATAGACCTCATCATCCCTGAAAAGAAAGGCAGCAAGAACGTTTCTTACCCTTGTATTATTAAGAGAAGGATAGGCTCCCTGCATCTCATCAAAAAGAGTATTGTCCTCATCGAATCCATGCTGCTCCTGATCGTAGTAGCCTATTGTTACTCCGGCTCCTATCCTTACACTTCCGGAGTCCGCAGGGAATATATCATTTATGATCTTAAGGACAGTAGACTTCCCAATACCGTTGTCTCCAATAAGAGCTACCTTCTCACCGCGCTTTATCTCAAACGATATGTCCTTAAGAACCTCTGTCCCGTCAAAGGACTTGGACAGATCCGTCACAGTAAGGACATCCTTTCCGCTCGATGAGAGAGGAGAAAGTGAAAGCCTCATAGCCTTGTCAGCTTCCTTTGGCTTCTCGATTACCTCTATCTTATCGAGGACCTTCTTACGGCTTTCCGCCCTCTTTATTGACTTCTCCCGGTTGAAGCTTTCCAGCTTTTCTATTACCTTTTTCTCATGCTCGATCTTCTTCTGCTGCTTCTCGAACTCCCTTTCCCTTGTCAGCAGGAAGAGATCCTTCTGCTTCATGAAGGCAGAATAATTGCCCTTATAGTCATGCGCCCTCTGGTCAGATAAGTCTATGCATCTGGTGACCGTCCGGTCAAGGAAATATCTGTCGTGGGCAACTATGATCACGGCACCGCTGTAGTTTACAAGGAAATTCTCAAGCCATTCGATTGAACGCAGATCCAGGTGGTTTATAGGCTCATCCAGGAGCAAAAGATCGGGGTTGGTCACGAGAAGTCTCGATAGGGCAACCCTTGTCTTCTGTCCTCCTGACACCTCCGACATCCTCTTGTCAAAATCGTCCTCTGTAAAGCCAAGACCCTTTAGCGTGCCACCCACTCTCGACAGATAGGAGTCACCACCATAAAGCATATACTCATGACTTAGCTTCTGATATGAATCCATAAGACGGGCCAGATCATCCCCTCCTACAGTCTTCATATCAGACTCCATTTCTCTGAGCTTATCCTCCATTAAAAGGATATCCTCCCTCGCATGGTAGACATACTCATAGATGGTACCCGGATAATCTGCATCCTGATACTGGGCCAGATAACCGAAAGTAGAGTCCTTAGCAAAAACAACGCTTCCCGAGTCAGCGGGCTCTTCACCCACTATGACTTTAAGAAGCGTTGATTTACCGCAGCCATTGTTACCTACAATGGCCACGTGTTCATGTTCTCTTATCTGAAAGGAAAGGTCCTTAAAAACGACCTTGTCTCCAAAGCTTTTTGTCAGATCAGATACACTTAATATCATATTTGGATCAACCTAATTCTTTCTCGAGATTTTCTCTTATGGCAAGGATGAAATCCTTACTGTTCAGCTTAGTCGGGTTAGGAAGTGTTGTGATAAGAGCCAGATCTCCGGTCATCTTTCCTGACTCGATCGTCTCTATCGTTGCCTTCTCAAGCGCATCGGCAAATCTGACCAGATCAGGAAGACCATCCATCTGTCCTCTCTTCCTTAAGGCTCCGCTCCATGCAAATATGGTAGCTACAGAGTTCGTCGATGTCTCCTCACCCTTTAAGTATTTGTAGTAATGTCTCTGTACAGTACCATGTGCAGCCTCATACTCATAGTAGCCCTGAGGAGATACGAGCACTGAGGTCATCATTGCCAGTGAACCGAAGGCTGATGAGAGCATATCACTCATCACATCTCCGTCATAGTTCTTGCAGGCCCAGATAAATCCGCCATGGCTCTTCATCACACGGGCAACCGCATCATCGATAAGAGTGTAGAAGTATGTGATACCGGCCTGTTCGAACTTCTGCTTGTATTCCTTTTCGTAGAGATCGGCAAAGACATCCTTGAATGTATGGTCATACTTCTTGCTGATCGTATCCTTTGTAGCAAACCAGAGATCCTGCTTCTTCTCAAGTGCAAAGGTAAAGCAGCTCCTTGCGAAGCTTTCGATAGATGAGAGCAGATTATGCTGTCCCTGTACGACACCTGGTCCGTCGAATTCATGAACCAGGGCTCTTTCCTCGCTTCCATCAGCCCTTGTATAAACGAGCTCTACCTTTCCCGGTCCGTCTATCTTCATCTCGGTAGCACGATAGACATCGCCGTAGGCATGACGGGCTATAGTAATAGGCTTCTCCCAGGTCTTTACATTTGGCTCGATGCCCTTTACGATAATAGGAGCCCTGAAAACAGTTCCGTCAAGGATAGCACGGATGGTCCCGTTAGGGGACTTGTACATCTTTTTCAGGCCATACTCCTCTACACGGGCAGCATTCGGTGTGATGGTAGCGCACTTGACTGCTACTCCGTACTTCTTTGTCGCATTGCTTGCGTCAACAGTCACCTGATCATCGGTCTCATCCCTGTGCTTAAGGCCGAGGTCATAATACTCGGTCTTTAAGTCTATAAAAGGAAGAAGCAGCTCGTCCTTTATCATCTTCCAGAGTATGCGGGTCATCTCGTCCCCGTCCATCTCGACGAGGGGAGTTGTCATTGTAATCTTTTCCATGTGTAGGTCCTTTCCTTCTGAGGGGTTAGAGCTTGTGGGTTAGGGGTTAGTAATCCTTACCTCATGACAAAGTTTATTATCCTGCCCGGGACGAAGATCTCCTTTACCACGTTTCCTGTCAGTCTGTCAGATATTTCTTCTCTGGCTGCCTTTAAGGCGCTCTCCTTGTCTATGTCCTTTGGAAGGGATATGACTGCCTTTGTCTTTCCGTTTATCTGGACAGGCATCTTTATCTCATCTTCCTCTGTAAGCTTCTCATCCCACTCTGGCCACTTTTCTTCAAATACAGAGCTTGTGTATCCCAGATGCTGATGCAGCTCCTCTGACAGATGCGGGGCAAACGGAGCGAGAAGGACCGCAAGAGTCTCAAGCGTCTTCTTATCGACTCCGCCTTTCTTTGCAATATCTGTAAGAGTATTTGTATACTCCATAAATCCTGATACTACTGTATTCAGTGAGAAGGCCTCGAGTCTTGTGGTGATAGTCTTTACCATCTGGTTTCTGAGACGGATCAGCTCCTTTGTCTCCGGGGCATCCTTTGCGCTTTCTTCTATGACAAGCTTGTAGACCTTCTTTAAGAATCTGTTGATTCCCTCGATTCCTCTGTCATCCCAGGCACTGTCAAGCTCAGGAGGTCCTATGAACAGCTCATACATACGAAGAGAATCACAGCCATAATCTTCTATCATGTCATCAGGGGAAACCACATTTCCAAGTGATTTACTCATCTTGATACCCTTAGGGCCAAGAATCATACCCTGATTGAAGAGCTTATGGAATGGCTCGTCGAAATCCACTACTCCTATATCATGGAGGAACTTGGTCCAGAATCTGGCATAGAGCAGATGGAGGACTGCATGCTCGACTCCTCCTATATACATATCTACAGGCAGATACTTATCAGCCTTGTCACGGCTTACAAGTTCCTTGTCATTATGCACGTCCACATAACGCAGGTAATACCATGATGATCCTGCCCACTGAGGCATAGTATTGGTCTCTCTCTTAGCCGGTCCCCCGCAGCACGGGCAGGTGGTATTTACCCAGTCCTCCATCGAAGCCAGCGGTGATTCTCCGGTATCTGTTGGCTGGTAGGACTTCACATCCGGAAGCACTACAGGAAGATCCTCCTCCGGAACCGGAACTGCTCCGCACTTAGGACAGTGGATTATCGGGATAGGCTCACCCCAGTATCTCTGACGGGAGAATACCCAGTCACGAAGCTTGTAGTTTACTGTCCTCTTTCCAAGACCCATCTTCTGGATCATGTCTGGAGCCTCAGCCTTCAGCTTGTCAGAATCCATTCCGTTCCAGTCGCCGGAATTGATCATCTTGCCCTTTGCCTCTACATATGGCTCCTTCATATCCTTCATGTCGGATCCGTCTGGACTTATTACAGGGATTATCTTAAGGCCGAATTTCTTGGCGAAATCCCAGTCTCTCTGGTCGTGGGCAGGAACACACATGATGGCTCCGGTACCATGATCAGCAAGAACATAGTCTGAAATCCAGATCGGCACCTCGGCACCGTTTAGAGGATCGATGGCATATGATCCGGTCCAGACTCCGGTCTTTTCCTTATTCTGCACCCTGTCTACATTTGATTTATTTGCTGCCTGGCTGCAGTAAGCCTCTACCTCTTCTCTTTTATCCTCTGTTGTAAGCTCCTTTACCATAGGATGCTCAGGTGAGAGCACCATGAAGGTAGCTCCATAGAGAGTATCTGGCCTCGTCGTGAATACCGTAATATGCTTATCAGGCTGATCCTTGAGCGGGAAATCCACTTCTGCCCCGTAGGAACGTCCTATCCAGTCTGTCTGCATCTTCTTGACCTTTTCCGGCCAGTCGAGATCCTTTAAGCCGTCGAGCAGCCTGTCTGCATAGGCTGTAATCTTCAGCATCCACTGACGAAGGTTCTTCTTTGTGACAGGGGTTCCGCATCTCTCGCAGATTCCTCCCTCTGCCTCCTCATTTGCCAGAACCGCCTTGCAGTGCGGACACCAGTTGAGCGGCATCTGCTTCTCATAGGCAAGTCCGTGCTTGAACATCTGTACAAAGATCCACTGGGTCCATTTGTAGTAGCTGGGATCTGTGGTATTTATCTCCATGTCCCAGTCATAGACTGCGCCTATCTGCTTTACCTGTCTCTTTATATTTGCAATATTCTTTGCTGTTGAGATAGAAGGATGCTGACCTGTCTTTATGGCATAATTCTCTGCAGGAAGTCCGAAGGCATCCCAGCCCATAGGGTGGATCACATACTTCCCATGCATTATCTGATATCTGCTCCATACATCAGAGATTACATAGCCTCTCCAGTGTCCTACATGCAGTCCAGCTCCTGACGGATATGGAAACATATCCAGACAGTAATACTTAGGCTTCTTATCGTCCTTTGGATTTACCGGCTTCTCTTCCCAGATCCTGCGCCATTTATCCTCTATGGCGCGATGGTTATAAATAGTATCCATTATTTCCTCCAATGTATAAAAAGAATTGCCCCGGCCGCCTTTACTGCCCGGCACAGTATTAAAATTTTAGCATAACAAAGGGATTTGTCAAGATTTGCCACAAAGCCCGGACAGATCCTATGAACCATTTGTGATAATGTCCTAATATACCACAAGGGAAAATGTCCCAATGTAGTATAATACTTCCATCAGCAGATGGAGGTGACTATTATCAGAAAGGTTGAACTATCAATGGATGAACAAAAAA
>DLDA01000031.1 GCA_002480925.1 Lachnospiraceae bacterium UBA7784
GATATACTACGAACAGACATTCGGACACAGCATCAGGGGAGGCCTATTATGAACCTTCAGATTATCGCCGGACCGTCGGGGGCTGGCAAATCCACTTATATTTACAATAGGATAGTTGAGCAGGCTATAGCGAATCCGGACAAGCATTATCTTATTCTCGTTCCGCTCCAGTATTCTATGCAGACCCAGAGGATTCTGGTTTTTGCACATCCGAGAAGAAGCATTATGAATATAGATGTCCTCTCGTTTGAGAGGCTGGCCTACAGGGTCTTTGATGAGCTTGGGACTAATAAGACGCACTGCCTTGATGAGACCGGAAAGGTACTTCTGCTTCGCCGCGCAGCCTCCCTTATTTCAGATGACCTTGGCATCCTGAAGAGGAATATAGGACGCAGAGGCTATATAGATCAGGTCAAGTCACTTATTTCGGAGCTGATGCAGTATGGCTATTCTCCGGATGACCTTGATAGGATGGCCTCGTCACCAACGGCCACAAAGGCTTTCAGGGAGAAGGCAGAGGATATCGAGAAGCTCTACCGGGAGTTCCTCAAGCTTTTTGACCAGAGCATGTTTACTGAGGAGCAGGTGCTTTCCCTGCTATGTGAGGTCTGTGACAGATCCGAGCTTCTTAAGAATTCAGTCATAGTCCTTGATGGCTATACAGGCTTTACTCCTGTACAGAAGGAGCTTCTTGGCCGGCTTAGCTCTGTTGTAGATACAGTTTATGCCTGCATCTGTGCGGATCCGGATACCGACCTTTATTCGAGTGGCAGCGAGGATGAGCTTTTTTATATGTCGAGGGAGGAGAGCTGCTTTCTGTCATCACTTGCCGGAGACGGGTTTATGGATCCGGTCATAATAGGAAGGGGACATGGCAGATTTTCGGGACATGATGATATGGCCTTTGTAGAGGAACATATTTTCAGGGATGATGGGGCCCGTCTTTTGGTCAGGGCAGAGAATGCGCCAGTGTCTCTCTACTCACTTGGCAATGTCAACCAGGAGCTTTTATACACGGCTCAGAGGATCCATCAGCTTATCCGTACAGAGGAGGGACTCCATTACAGGGATATAGCTGTAGTCTGCCCTGATGTTTCGGTATACAGATATTCGATAGAGAGGATATTTGCCTCATCAGGAATACCAGTCTTCGTTGACGAAAGGAAGAGCGCATTATTTAATCCCCTTACCGAATTCTGTGACTCAGCCTTTGACTTGATAAGGCGTCGTATGTCCTATGATTCCCTTATGCGTTTCTTACGGACAGGCCTCACTCCTTTATCAGCAGAGGAGACAGATATACTGGACAATTATCTCTACGAGGCATCCTTTCGGAATACGACCTATCTATGGAACAGCTTTACCCGCCGCAGCGACAGCTTCAGAAAGGACAGCGATCTCATCGTGGCTGAGCAGATCAGGGAGAAGATAGCAGGGCCACTGCAGCAGTTTTACGAGACACAGAAGAGGGGCATTACAGTAAGGGAGAGGATGACATCACTCTTTAGTCTGCTTGCCTCCTTTGATGTGGAGAGGAAGCTTATAAAGCGCTCAGAAATGAAGGAAGAGGAGGGGGATATGGTCGCAGCCGATCTCTACAGACGGATGTATGGATTCCTCTGCACCCTTGCTGATCAGATGGTCTATATTCTCGGAGAAGAGAGGATGAAGGCCGCAGATTTCAAGGATATGCTTATAGACGGGCTGGATTCGATAAAGCCGGCAACTGTTCCCAAGAGCAATGATTCTGTATCCTTCGGAGATTTAGAGAGGAGCAGACTTTCTGATGTGCGTATACTTTTCCTTATAGGTGCAGGAGACGATAAGATCCCTATGACGGGGGATAGTACAGGTATCTTTTCACAGGAGGACAGACGGATCCTTAAGGAGGAGGGCTTCGAGCTTTCTCCTACAGATGAGAAGAGAAGCCTTGAACAGAAATTTTATCTCTATCTTGTCCTTACCAAGGCAAGGGAGAGGATCTTCATAAGCTATCACAGGATGGCGGAGGACGGAAGTGCTATAAACGGATCATATCTTTTTGATGAGATAAGGAGACTTATACCATCGGCGGAGATCTGTGCTGTCGCCTCTACAGATCCTGTATTCTTAGAGACAGAGAAGAGTGCAGATATAGTTATGACAAGAGGGATCAGGGAGATCATAGATTCCCAGGCTGACAGGGAGACCGTGGAGCTTACCAGCTCTCTTCTTGCAGTGAAGTCCATTACAGGAAGGCAGGATCAGAGAGAGCGCTTCCTTGGGGCAGCCTTCTTCGAAAACAAAAAGACACCGCTTTCGGAGGCGGTGACAGAGGCTCTCTACGGTAAGGATATGCAGATGTCTGTAAGCAGACTTGAGACCTTTGCCAGATGCGCCTACAGCTACTTTCTCCAGTACGGACTCTCTCTTTCCGAGCGAAGGAGAAATGAATTCAAGGCACTTGATCTGGGTAATCTCTATCATGGAGCTCTGGAGAGGTTCGGAAAGAGCATGATATCAGACGGGCTTACCTGGGAGAAGATAGACCAGTCTTTGGTGGGAGAAAGGCTTCGTCAGGGGTTTGAAGCAGAGCTTTCCGGGTTTAAGGACAGGGAGACCTTCATAGATCCGAGAGAGAATCATTTCAAGGACAGCGCATACCGCAATCTGCTTTTCAATACAATGGTGATGACAGAGCAGATAAAGGCGGGAAGCTTTGTCCCTGTCCATTTCGAGCAGGAGCTTAAGGACCTGTGTGATCCTTCGGATCTTATGATCAGTCTGCCGGGTGGCAGGTCGCTTTCATTTACAGGCCGTATAGACAGGATAGATATAGCAAGACTCAGGGAGGGCGACTATGTAAAGATAGTAGATTACAAGACCGGGACTAACAGACTTGATCCAGTACTTATAGGTGCAGGCCTGGAGCTCCAGCTTCTTGTATATTTACGGGCTGCCTTAAGCGGACTTAGGAAGCATAGCGGTAGGAATACACTTCCCGGAGCTGTGTTCTATTACCAGATCATGGACCCAAGAGTCGATGAGGACAGTCCTCTTACTGATGATATGCTTCACCAGAAACTTCTAAATGAGCTTAGGCCATCAGGCTTTGTAGCCGATGATATGGCAGTTATATCTGCTCTTGACAGTGATCTGACTTGCCAGACAAGCTACAAGTCTCCATTTGTGAATCTTTCTACCAGAAAGGATGGCAGCCTCGGGACATCAGAAATGCTCTTGCCTATGGAGTCCTTCTCTGCCCTTAGCATGTATACAAGAGATATGGCTGCATCCCTGGGTTCCCATATAGCCGGAGGGGATACCTATGTGAATCCATACAGATATAAGGGCAGGAGCGCATGTGAAAGATGTCCCTACAGCGGAGTCTGCCATTTCGATACCAGACTGCGGGGCTTTTATTACCGTGATCTTGATAATTCTCTTGCTTCCTATATCTCACCGGATCAGAAGGGGAAGAAGGGCTCGACACTTAAGGGCCTGATCACAAAGGTCATGGAAAAGGAGGAAGGCAGATGAAGTGGACTAAGGCACAGCAGGCTACTATAGACTCAAGGGATCAGTCCCTTCTTGTGACAGCAGCTGCCGGAAGCGGTAAGACAGCTGTATTAGTAGAGCGCATAATAAAAAGACTTGTCAGCAAGGATGATCCATGGGATATAGATCAGTTTCTTGTGGTGACCTTTACAAGAGCTGCTGCAAAGGAGATGAAGGAGAGGATATACAGCTCCCTTGATGCAGAGCTAAGGAGAAATCCATCCGACAGGAGACTTGGGAGGATGAGGGAGAAGGTATATTCCTCTGATATCAGGACCATAGACAGTTTCTGCAAGAATGTGGTTTCTGAATATTTTACAAGGATAGATCTGGATCCGGATTTCAGATTCATGGATCAGGGAGAGGGAGAGCTCTTAAAGCATCAGGTCATAGAGGAGATGATGAGGGAGGAGTATGCTGCTGCAGATCAGACCTTCCTCGAGCTTTCCGATATGTTTTCCTCAAAGGGGTCAGATGACGCACTTTGCGAGATCATACTTGGCATATATGATATGGCTCAGGCCCATGCCTGGCCTGATAGATTTTACAGCTCTCTTTCAGATAGCATAAGGGAGGTGGATCTGTCCACTATTTCAGAATGTGGCTGGATGAAGGAGCTTGTGAAATGGATCAGGGACTTTGCAGAGGAGACCCTTACTGTTGTAGAAAAGCTTACAAGGATAGCCCAGGCAGAAAATGACGATGGCCTTTTTGATACCATTATCGGCAATCTTTCCTCTGACCGGTCCTTCTTTACAAGGCTAATGGAGGCAGAAAGCTTTCAGGACATACATTATCTTTGTGACACCTACAAGTTTCCTCCGGTCGGAAAGGCACAGGTAAGAAAGGGGACAGAGGATCAGAAGCTTATTGCTGACGAAATGAAAGGAGTAAGGGATGAGTACAGGGATTTTTTCAATAAAAAGATAAAGGAGCGTTTCCTCGATGTACCACTTGAGCTTATAGTCTCCGATGAGAACAGAAAGATTCCCTACCTTAAGAAGATAATAGAGCTTACAGCCAGATTCGACGAGACCTTTCTATCTGAGAAAAAGGACAGGAAATCCTTTGAGTTTTCCGATATAGAGCATTTTGCGGTGAGGATCCTGATAAATGACGACGGCTCGATAACAGATGCGGCCAGAGACTATCGCAGGCGTTATCGTGAGGTCATGGTAGATGAGTATCAGGATACCAATGAGCTCAATGAGATGATACTTTCTGCTGTGACAAGAGATGGCCTTGATTACTTCATGGTCGGAGATGTAAAGCAGTCTATCTATGGCTTCAGAAACGCAGATCCGGGTATCATAATAAGGAAATCAAAGGAGTTTAAAAGGGAGGAAGACTCAGACTTCCGCCGTATAGACCTTGATAAGAATTTCAGGAGCAGGGCCACTGTGGTCGATACTGTAAACGATATTTTCAGAATGGTCATGATAGAGGAGATAGGCGGAGTGGAGTATGAAAAAAAAGCCTGGCTGAAGCTGGGAGCAGACTATTATCCGCCGCTTCCTGATGGCCAGGACAATTCCACAGAGACTGTGATCCTTGCAAGGGATGACGAGGAGCTTGACGAGATCTCGGATGATCAGACCTCGCTTGAGGCGACCTGGACTGCCCAGAGGATTAGCTCACTTATGAAGGACTTTAAGGTAGCTGACGGCAATGGAAGCATGAGGCCGATAGATTACAGCGATATTGCTGTGATCATGCGAAGCACAAAGGTAAATGCAGCAAAGATAATGGATGTCTTCAATGCCTATGGGATACCGGCAGAAAATGCCGCTGCCACAGGCTATTTTAAGGCAGCGGAGGTTGTGGTAACTCTTAATTACCTTCGTATAATCGACAATCCGAGACAGGATATACCACTGGCCTCTGTCCTTACATCTATGTATGTAGGTCTTTCCGATGAGGACATGGCCCTTATAAGGGCAGCCCATAAGGAGCTTTCCTTCTATCAGGCCCTGCTTGCAGAATGCAGTGAGCCAAAGGCAGAGCTTTCGCCAGATGCCAGGAAAAGACTGGATGACTTCTGGAATGAGCTTACCAGTCTTCGTCATCTTACCTGTGATACCCCTGTATACCAGATAATAGCAAGGCTATATCAAGACACAGGCTATGATGCTTTGGTCAGCTGTCTGCCAGGCGGAGAGAGGCGGAGGGAAAATCTGATGAAGCTGTTTGACAAGGCAGTCGCCTTCTCAACGACAAGCTTTTCAGGCATCTCATCATTTGTGTCCTATATAGAGAAGCTTAACGAATACAAGTCGGATGAGGGCGAGGCGGATGCAGGAGGCAGCGAGGACGCGGTAAGGATAATGACTATCCATAAGAGCAAGGGCCTTGAGTTCCCAGTCGTTTTTGTTATAGGACTTGGGAACAGGTTTCATAACAGTTTGGACCCGGTCGAGCTTGACGGGGATCAGGACATATCCATGCCCTACATTGATGTGGCAGCTCATAAGAAAAGAGAGACAGCCCATCTGGCCATGCTTAGGTCGAAAAAGGCTGACAGAGAGCTTGGGGAGTCTATCCGCGTTCTTTATGTCGCTCTTACCAGGGCCAAGGAGAAGCTTATCCTTGTAGGAAGTCTTACTGAAAAGGATAAGGAGGATTATCTCAAAAAGGGAGAGGAGCTTCATAGCGACAGATGCACCTATTCAGAGCTGAAGGGCTCTATGAATTACTACAGGGTCATCATTCCGGTTCTTAAAAAGGCAGGATACAGGATAGATGCGCCGGATGCCTCAGGCTTTGCAGCCAATGAGATCTCTTCGATGAAGGAAAAGGACAGGATAAGAGACCTGCTTTGCTCGGACGTGTCAGAGGATATAAGGGATAAGGCCATAAGGCTTTATGACAGATTTACAAGCCCCTATGCCTTTGAAAAGGAGGTTATTCCAAAACAGAAGTATTCGGTCTCAGAGATCAAGAGGATATCCGATCAGTCCATGGCTGATGATGATTCAGCGGCCATGTTTGAGGCATCGCCTGGCGATGATAAGGAGGAAGAGGAATTCACTCCGACCCTGCCTTTATTCTTAAGACAGGATCAGAATGAAATGGATAGTATGACAAGAGGAGTCTTTCGAGGTACAGCAATGCACCGCTTCCTGGAAAAGATGGACTTTTCTATCGAGCCTCTGTCAGAGTCCTTTGACAAACAGATGGCCTATATGCTTGAGAGGGGATTTCTGACAAGTGACCAGTCAGAGGTCCTTAGCAGAAGCGGCCTTGAGCGCTTCCTGTCATCGGAGCTTGCAGCCAGGATGCAGCAGGCATATAAGAGAGGAGAGCTTTACAGGGAGCAGGCCTTCGTGACAGGAGATACACCGGGATTTTTCTTCGGCGATCTGAGTGAGGATACAGACGGAGCCGACACAGAGGATCAGATAATAATACAGGGAATTATTGATGCATTTTTTGTAGAAAATGGTAAAATAGTTCTGTTGGATTATAAGACGGACAGGGTCAGGTCAGCTTCTATGCTTACAGAGAAATATACAAAACAGCTGCAGCTCTATCAGGTAGCTGTTGAAAGAGCAATGGATATGCCTGTATCACAGCTGTATCTTTATTCATTTGCTCTGGGAAAGCAGATAGCCCTGCCCCGGGTAAAGAGTCTTCTGGGAAAGGAAAAGAAGGAGTAGAAAGTCCTTATGACAATAAAGCGGATCATTGCACTATTAGCAACGGCATCAATGACCCTTGCAGGTCTTTCAGGGTGCACGGTGGATGGAAAACAGGTGATAGTCACTACAGGAGCCCTTCCGGGAACTGTTTTCAGTATCGGACGGCTCTCCTGTGACAAAAAGACAGCAAGGGTATATCTGGCAAACTATTACAATATATATGGAAAAACAGGGGATATCTGCCTGTGGGATCAGGAACTGAATACCGGGCGGCTCGAGAAAAGCATACGAAAGGCAGTTATTGACAGACTCTCTGTTGTTTATGCCTTGAATCTCTATGCATCTGATAATGATATAAAGCTAAAAAGGACCGAGGAGGATCTTGTCGACCGGGCAGCAGAGGCATATTATGCCTCTCTTTCCCAGGAAGACAGGAAGACGCTTGATGTCTCTGAAAAGGATATCAGTAAGATGTATCAGAAGGAGGCCCTTGCTTCAAAGGTATATAAGAAGATAGTTTCAAGAGCTGATGATGAGGTTTCCGATGAGGAGGCCAGAGTCATGGATGCTGTTCTGATAACACTCGAGTCCGGAGATGATGCAACTGAAGAAAAGGCTATAAAGGAGCTTAAGAACGGGACGGATCCTTCGATAGTCGCCAAGGAATACTCTATCGACAAGAAGACTCAGGTCACGATCTGCCGCAGGACATACTCTGATCAGATCTGCGATGCAGCTTTCGCACTCGATGAGAAAAAATATTCAGAACCAGTGCATACAGCTGACGGTACATATATAATCTACTGCCTGTCAAAGTTTGATCAAAAGAAGTCGGATGAGAACCGTAACAGCATTATCGAGAGCCGTAAGAAGAAGATAATGGACTCGATCATAGAAAAACAGAACCAGCAGGACTATTCGTATTTAGATGAAAATGCCTGGAAGGATATTTCCGATAGGCTGGGACATAAGGTGGCTACGAATAGTTTCTTCAAAACTCTTTCCGATAAGATTAGTTTCTGAATCTTTGAGAAGGTTTGAGGTTATGGTTATTTTTCACAAAAAAGTTTTGACTAAATCATAAAATTTTATAAAAATAAAACCTTGGAAAATAATCAGAATGTAGTATAATTATAAATATGTAAAATTTTTACAGTGATCAAGGCATTTTGATTGAGAGGAGACGTCGAAATGGCATCCATTAAAACATCACAGAAGAAGTCTGCTGATCTTTCTACGACTGTCCGTGAGATACTTAATCTCAGTGAGGAGACAGGTAAGAAGGCAGCAGATGGTATCAGAAAAGAGGCAGCGAAAGTGAAAGAAGCAACTACAAAGGCAGCCGAGGCTGCAAAGGCAAGAAAGGCTGAGGAAAAGACACAGGAAACCAAGGATGTGGCTCCTAAGAAGGCTCCTGCAAAGAAGGAGGCTCCTAAGAAGACTACAGCTTCCAAGGCAGCAGGTGCTGCAAAGAAGACTGCAACAGCAGTTAAGAAGACTGTAGCAGCTGCAAAAGCAAAGGCTGAGGAGAAGACTGCAGAACCAAAGGTATTTATCCAGTTTGCAGGCAACAGCTTCAGTCTCGATGAGATTCTTGAGGACGCCAGAAAGGATTACACCAAGGGTCGTAAGAAGACCTTCAAGGATGTTCAGATCTATGTGAAGCCGGAGGACGGTAAGGCATATTATGTTGCTGACGGAGATCCGGGAGCAGTCGATCTCAAATATAATGGCTGATGATTACACATCTTTCGTCAGGGAGCCGGTATATACCGGCTCCTTTTCCTTTTTTTTATCAGTTTTCCATAAATTATCCATAATTAAACACATTTCGTACACATAGCGGTAATATAATTTTTTTAACAATTCAACAGATCACTGAATACGGAGGTATCCAATGGAAAAGAAAAAGAAGATGAAAAGGATTATAGTTGCCCTTTGCATAGTGGCGGCGGTGCTTGCCCTGCTCATTTCCGGCTCGATAAGGAAGAAAGCCAGGCAGGCCGAAAAGAAGAGCAGCTCGGTCAAGACTGTAAAGGTCACTAAGGGTACTATAGCAAATACAGTTACTGCCAGCGGAACCCTTGCAGAGGCAAAGACAGCCGATATAACGATACCTTCGGGGATCACGGTAAAGAAGGTCCTTGTCGAGGAGGGTGATACGGTAAAAAAGGGCGATGCCCTGGCCAAGGTGGATCTGACATCGGTAAAAGAGCAGATATATTCTGTAAGGAGCTCAATTTCTGATATAAATGATTCGCTTAAGTCCATAAAGAGCAAGTCAGGATCGAAGTACACAGCAGAGCGTGAGATGCTAAAGGCCCAGAAGACTGACCTTTACAAGGCATTAAAGAGGCTTCTGAAAATAAAAAAGAGCGGGACCATTACCGCTAGCGTGGCAGGAACTATCGATTCAGTTAATGTAGGTGGATCATCGGATGCATCCTCATCCACGTCGGCAGATAACTCCGTGACTAATAATTCATTGCTTTCCGGTATCACCGGGACCAGTTCAGATTCTAAAGGGCTTGTTGCAAGTCAGCTTACAGAAAAGGTAGTGATTTCTGACAGCAGCTCATCTGATGGCAATGCTTGGTCCTCGACAGATGATTCACAAGAGACTTGTGATGAGGCAGGTAATACAGACGGGGCAGATGATTCATCAGAAAAGCCCTCATCAAAAAAGGATACAGACAGCTCGAAGTCTTCATCCAAAAAGGATAGTGGCAGTAAAAAAAGCTCATCCGAGGGCGACAGTGAGTCCGATCTTTCTGAAGAGGAGCTTAAGGCTCTTATAGAAAAGCAGCAGAAGAAGACAGACAGCTCATCCTCTAAAGAAAAGACCACGACAGGTAGGACCGGAAATTCAGTTGCATCAGGGCTTACAGATTCAAACTTGTCAGCACTTACAGGATCTGCCTCTACAGGCAGCACGACATCAGAGGGTAGCGGCTCCTCGTATACATCATCTGTCTCAGATGTGACATATACTACAGCTTTTACTATTGCTACAGGCGATATGATGGATATCTCGCTTTCGGTTGATGAGCTTGATATACTAAATATCAAAAAGGGACAGGATGTAAGCGTTGCCTTAGATGCTATCGATGGAGAGACCTTTACCGGTGAGATAACAAAGGTATCAAAGAAAGGTACAAACAGCGGAGGAAGCACCAAGTATACTGTTACCTGCCAGATAGAAAAGACAGATGATATGCTTGTCGGAATGAACGCAACAGCTGTGATAACGATCGATTCGGCCGAGGATGTGCTTACTATTCCTCTTTCTGCAGTTCAGGAGGAGGGAGGAAGCTCCTATGTATATACGACAAATGATAATGGAAGTCTGGGCGGTAAGACAAAGATAACGACCGGCCTTTCAAATGACAGCACGGTAGAGATCACAGATGGACTTTCAGAGGGCGATACGGTCTACTACAAGGATCTCTCTGGTCAGGAGCTTACAAGCTCACAGAATAATATGTCAAACATGGAAAACAATATGCAGAAAAGCCAGCAGGGCGGCGGAAATGGCGGTCCTTTAGGAGACAATGGAAGCACACCGCCATCAGGCGGAAACGGCGGCCCGGGAGGTAACTAATGGATGAAAAAAAGATGATACTGCTTTCCGATGTCTCGAAGATATACAGGATAGGAGATTCTGTGGTAAAGGCTCTTGACCATGCCAATATGCATGTGAACCGTGGAGAGTTTGTAAGCGTTATAGGGCCGTCAGGCTCAGGCAAGTCTACGCTTATGAATATTATAGGCTGCCTTGATACTGCAAGCTCAGGGAAATATTATCTGGATGGACAGGAGATAGCAAATTACAGCAGAAACCAGCTTTCAAGGATCAGGAACAAAAAGATCGGCTTTATCTTCCAGGACTTCAATCTTCTGCCAAAGCTCACGGCCTATGAGAATGTAGAGCTTCCTCTTATCTATCAGGGGCTGTCAGTTCAGAAAAGAAAGGAGCAGACCCAGGAAGCCTTAAACGAGCTGGGTCTCTGGGACAGAAGGGATCATAAGCCATCTGAGCTTTCCGGAGGACAGCAGCAGAGAGTTGCTATAGCAAGAGCTCTTGCTACAAGACCATCTCTTTTCCTTGCTGATGAGCCTACCGGGAATCTCGATCAGAAGACCGGAGGCAGGCTTCTGGAGCTTTTCCATAAGTTAAATGAGGAGGGAAATACTATCCTTCTTATCACTCATGACGCAAAGGTCGCAAAGGAGGCCGGAAGGTCCATAAAGATACTTGACGGACATGTCACTGATGCAAAGGATATAAACGAGATCGAGGAGGTGGTCTGATGGTAGGTTCTTCGGTAAAAATGGCTTTTTCATCGGTTTTCTCCAATAAGATGAGGTCATTTCTCACTATGCTTGGAATAATAATAGGCGTTGTCGCTCTTGTAGTCCTCGTCTCTATAACGACCTCGGCTACATCTACTATCACAGATACTATCTCATCCATCAGCACGAATTCGATCACCGTTACTATAACGGATGATAAGGACAATCCGCTCAAGCTGTCTGACCTTACGGACATAAAGGCTCTTTCAGCCGTATCTGCTGTGGCTCCAAGCGCAGTTTCTCAGGCGAATGTTAAGAGCGGAAACGATACAGAGACTATGAGCCTTACCGGGACCACAGCCTCATATCAGTCTATAAATGGTATAGAGCTTTCGGCAGGCCGCTTTCTCCGTAGCGCGGATGTAGACAATCACTCAAATGTCGCAGTGATAAATGCAGATGCAGCAAGAGATATACTTGGCGTATATAACAGTTCAGAGGCCATTGGCCAGACCATAAGCCTTAATGGAACGCCATATACTGTTATCGGAGTAGAAAAGCAGTCTGATACAACAGTGACCTTTGGGTCGTCCTATGAGGCCTATATTCCATTTACCTCGCTGGAGAGGCTTTCTACAACTGTAAGGGATGTGGCAAGCTTTACTGTATCACCGAAGTCGGACCAGCTGTCAGATCAGGCCCAGCAGCAGATAAACGAATATCTGCTAGAACGTTTCTCAAACGATTCAGATGCCTTTACAGTGGTGAATATGAAGGTGATAGCAGACACTCTTGGAAAGGTGACAGGAGTCATGACCCTGATGCTTGGAGGAATAGCTGCGATCTCCCTGCTTGTCGGAGGCATAGGCATAATGAACATAATGCTTGTCTCCGTAACAGAGCGTACTAAAGAGATAGGAATAAGAAAGGCGATAGGAGCAACCGAGGGAAGCATCATGCTCCAATTCCTGATAGAAGCACTTGTGATATGTCTGATAGGAGCCGTGATAGGACTGGCTATTAGCGGGATAATAATAGCTGCCATAAACGGATTCTCGGAATACAGCTTCCGCCTGAACCCCGGAGTGTGTGTAGTCGCTACGGTTTTTTCGGTAGGAATTGGTCTACTGTTCGGCCTTTACCCAGCAAGAAAGGCAGCCGCAAAGGATCCGATCGAGGCGCTGCATTATGCGGGGTAGGCCGAAAGTTTCGAGATGAAAGCAAGCTGATAAGCGAAGGTCGAACCTAGCGAAGAGAACTTCCTTATAGGCGAAGCTTGAGCTTAGCGAGCAGAACTTCATTATTATCAGACATTAAATTTTGTTGGCACTCTAGTTAAAAGAGTGCCAATTTTTTGTTGACAAGAGGTAAGGGATGGATTAGAATATAGATTAGCAGTCAACAAGTGCCTTGGCTAATAAAGGGACTAGGGACCAGGGGCTAGGGAAAAATAAATATTATATACATACCTCCCTAACCCCTAACAAATATTCAAAGGAGTGACTAAATCAATGTCAGAAAAAAGCGGCAGTCTTTCTATTACTAGCGAGAATATCTTTCCAGTTATCAAGAAGTGGCTTTATTCAGACCACGATATCTTTTACAGGGAGCTTATCAGCAATGCCTGTGATGCCATAACCAAGCTGTCAAAGCTTGCCATGATGGGTGAATGCGAGCTTCCTGAAGATTACAAGGGAAAGGTAAGCGTAGAGGTAGATCCGGAGAAGAAGACTATACAGATTTCTGATAATGGTATCGGAATGACTGAGGATGAGGTCGACAAGTATATCAATCAGATAGCCTTCTCAGGTGCGACGGATTTTCTTTCAAAGTACAAGGACAAGGGAAATGATGATCAGATAATCGGACATTTCGGTCTGGGCTTCTATTCTGCTTTCATGGTAGCAGATCAGGTCTACATCGATACCTTAAGCTATAAGGAGGGCGCGACTCCTGTGCACTGGGAGTGCGACGGCGGAACAGACTATACCTTAAGCGATGGCGATAAGACAGAGGTCGGCACGACTATCACGCTTTTCCTGAATGATGATTGCCTTGAGTTCGCCAATGAATACAAGGCAAGAGAGGTAATAGAGAAGTACTGCTCATTCATGCCGACAGAGATCTATCTGACCAAGGCAGATGCACCGACAGAGTACGAGGAGATAGATCCTGATGACAAGAGAGATACTGATACAGTCGTTGAAGAGATCCATAAGGAAGCCGAGTACGAGGACAAGAAAAAGGACGACGGTACAACAGAAAAGGTACTAAAGACCCCGGCAAAGGATAAACTTAAGATCATAAAGAGACCTGTCCCTATAAACGATATCCATCCCCTCTGGACCAAGACTCCTTCGGAATGCACAGAAGAGGAGTATAAGGAATTCTACAGAAAGGTCTTTATGGACTACAGGGATCCTCTGTTCTGGATTCATCTGAACATGGATTATCCGTTCAACCTGAAGGGCATAATCTATTTCCCTAAGATCAATTCAGAGTATGACTCTATAGAAGGGAAGATCAAGCTCTACAATAATCAGGTGTTCGTGGCTGATAATATAAAGGAGGTCATCCCTGAGTATTTCATGCTGCTGAAGGGAGTTATTGACTGTCCGGATCTGCCTCTTAATGTATCAAGGTCTGCACTGCAGAATGATGGCTTCGTGGCAAAGATAAGGGATTATATCTCGAAGAAGGTCGCTGACAAGCTTATAGGCATGGAAAAGACCGAAAAGGATACCTATGAGAAGTACTGGGATGATATAAGCCCATTCATCAAGTATGGCTGCTTAAAGGATGAGAAGTTCTGCGACAAGATGAATGACTATATCCTCTTTAAGGATATAAATGATAAGTATGTGACCCTGCCTGAGCTTCTTGAGAAGGATGCAAAGAAGGACGTGGAAAAGACAGAGGAGAAGAAGGACGATGCGAAAGATAGTGAGCCGATAAAGGAAGAGGACAAGACAGCTATCTATTATGTCACTGACAAGGCTCAGCAGGGACAGTATATAGATATGTTCAAGTCTAATGACATGGATGCTGTAATACTTGATCGGACCATTGATACCTCCTTTATCACCCAGCTTGAGCACAGAAATCAGCATTATAGATTTTTGAGGATCGATGCGGATATCTCAAAGGCTCTTTCAGAGGAGATGGACCCGAAGGAACTGGAGGATGAGCAGAAGACCCTGGAGGAGATCTTCAAGAATGAGCTTAAAAAGGACGATCTGACGATAAAGGTCGAAAAGCTTAAGACAGAGGATATCGCGGCAGTCATCGGCCGTGATGAGAACATGCGCCGTATGAATGACATGATGAAGATGTATAATATGAACGGCGGCGATATGTCAGAATTCTCAGGGCCGGAGACACTTGTCCTTAACGTCACACATCCGCTTGTAAAGTATCTGAATGAGCACAAGGACTCAGAGAATGCAGGACTTATAGCTCATCAGCTCTACGACCTGGCAGAGCTTTCGAATCAGCCGCTTTCTCCGGCAGAGATGTCAGAGTTTGTCAAGAGATCCAATAAGATCATGGAGATTCTGACGAAATAACGTACATGCACCAC
>DLDA01000010.1:0-3654 GCA_002480925.1 Lachnospiraceae bacterium UBA7784
AGCTTGAGCTTAGCGAGCAGAACTTCATTATTATCGAGAACGAGTCGAAGACGAAGTTCGAGCTTAACGAAGACAGCTTCCTTGTTAGCGAGCAGAACTTCCTTTTTTTGTATATGACATAAAGGAGAACATGATATGATCTACTGTGTTGAGGATGATGACAATATCAGAGAGCTTGTGGTCTATACGCTCGATTCTACCGGCCTTCCGGCCAAGGGCTTTCCGGGAGGAGTAGAGTTTCATACTGCACTGAAGAATGAACTTCCTGAGCTGGTTCTTCTTGATATAATGCTTCCTGGTGAGGATGGAATGGAGCTTCTGTCTGATTTGAGGAAGGATCCGAGGACCAGATCGATCCCTGTTATCATGCTTACTGCAAAAGGTGCCGAATATGACAAGGTATCTGCGCTTGATATGGGAGCAGATGACTATGTGACAAAGCCATTTGGAATGATGGAGCTGGTATCTAGGATAAGGGCAGTACTGAGAAGAAGCGGCAAGGGAAAGAACAGCGATGAACCAGTGCTTAGCTCTGGCTCTATAAAGATAGATGTTCTGCGCCATAAGGTAACAGTGGGCGGCAAGGAGGTAGTCCTTACGTTAAAGGAATTCGAGCTGCTCAAGATGCTGATACTAAACAGCGGAGTGGTTCTTACAAGAGAGCAGCTGCTAGAGGATATATGGGGCTATAATTTCGATGGAGAGACAAGAACAGTCGATGTCCATGTCAGGTCCCTGCGACAGAAGCTTAAGAACGAGGGCGACCGGATAGAGACTGTAAGAGGCCTGGGATACAGGATAAGGGAGAAATAATATGCAGAAAAAGATACAGACAAGAATGATTCAGGTGATAGCACTGGCTCTAACAATAGCCTATGCTGTCACCATATTTTTTGTATACAGGACAATAGTAAGCATTTCCGAGAAGAATGTGATCTATGAATCGGAATATCTTTCAGAGGCAGTAAATTATAACGGCTCTGATTTCCTTAAGTCATTAAAGCATCTTCAGACCGGTACAAGGATCACTCTTATAGACAGGGACGGATCGGTACTTTATGATTCAAAGGAGGATTCCCATACACTAGAAAATCATAAGAACAGACCAGAGGTCGCTGCAGCCTTCAGGAAGGGCAGAGGAATGGACAAAAGAAAGTCCGACACTCTAAAGGAGGATATGTATTATTCTGCTATAAGGCTTGATGACGGAAGGGTACTCAGGATAGCAAAATCGGTAAAATCGATTCTTGCTACCGTACTTGAGCTTTTGCCGGCCATGATCATAACTGTAGTTCTGCTTTTGATAGCGGCCTTCTATTTTGCCCACAAAACAGCATCAGATCTGATAAGGCCAATAAACAGCCTGGATCTCGACAATCCTCTCGACAATGATGTCTACGAGGAGATAAAGCCGCTTCTTGTAAGAATAGATGAGCAGAATAAGCAGAAGGATGCCATGGTTGCAATGAGACAGGAATTCTCGGCAAATGTCTCCCATGAGCTTAAAACTCCTCTTACATCGATTTCAGGCTATGCCGAGATCATAAGGGACGGTCTTGTAAAGAAGAAGGATATTCCTGATTTCTCAGACAGGATCTATAGAGAAGCAAACCGAATGATAAATCTGGTCAACGATATAATAAAGATCTCCAAGCTTGATGAAGGAGAGATAGGTATCGACAGGGAACAGTGCGATCTCTATCAGATGTCCTCTGATATAATAACAAGGCTTGTGCCAAAGGCCCGCGAATACGGGGTACATGTCTCACTTATAGGAAATCACCTTCAGGTGAACGGATACAGACAGGTGCTTGATGAGATGATACAGAATATAGTGGAGAATGCTATCAAATACAACAAGCCTGACGGTAAGGTGACTGTGACAACTGAGATGGCAGAGGGGAAGCCGTGTATCACTGTTAAGGATACGGGAATAGGGATACCGAAGAAGGATCAGGAAAGGATTTTTGAGAGATTCTACAGGGTCGACAAGAGCCATTCAAGGGAGACAGGAGGAACAGGGCTTGGCCTTTCAATAGTAAAGCATGCGGCTGCAATCCATAACGCCAGGATAATCCTTTCTTCTGTCGAAGGAGAGGGCACCACTATCACGATAGTATTCTGAGACAACTTAACAGGCATTTTACAATCTTTAACGGAGGCTTAACCCCTCCGTTATTTTTTTGTTACTTTGAAAGTGTATCATTACAGCTGTAACAAGGGAAAGCCAGTAGTTTTGATATGAAAAGGAGTACACAATGAAGAAAAAACTTTTTTCCCTGCTGCTTTTATCAGCACTTACAGTTTCAACAGTCCTTACCGGATGCGGCCAGGGATCGACAAAGAAGGCTGATGCCTCATCTGATACCGGATCAAAGTCATCCTCAAATGAAGCAGGAGGAGACTTAAGCGGAACAGTAGCAACAGACGGATCCACTTCAATGGAGAAGGTAATAGGCTACCTGAGTGAGGCCTTTATGCAGGAGAATCCTAATGTAAAGGTTACCTACAATCCTACAGGATCAGGTTCAGGAATTGAGGCAGTAGGGAAGGGAAGCTGTGATATAGGTCTTGCCAGCCGTGATCTTACAGATGATGAGAAGAGCTCGGGACTGACCCAGACTACAATAGCTATCGATGGAATTGCTATGATAGTAAATCCTAACAATGGCGTTGAAAACTTAAGTATGGACCAGATAGCTCAGATCTATACAGGAAAGATCACCAACTGGAAGGATGTCGGCGGTTCAGATGGAAAGATCGTAGTGATCGGCCGTGAGGCAGCATCAGGAACACGTGATGGTTTCGAGACCATAACAGATACAAAGGAGAAGTGCAAGTACTCACAGGAGCTTACCTCTACAGGTGATGTTATCCAGACAGTAGCAGGAAATCCTAATGCAATCGGATATGCTTCTCTTGCAGATCTTAACGATACAGTAAAGTCTATAAAGGTTGATGATGTAGCACCTTCAGAGGATACAGTAAAGGATGGTTCCTACAAGATCCAGCGTAATTTCAACCTGATCACAAAGGACGGCAAGGAATTAAGCGCACCAGCAAAGGCATTCTTCGATTACTGCACAGGCTCTGATGCAGCAGCGTATGTTTCAAAGGCCGGCGCTGTTTCTAAGTAGGTTCCAGGGGCCAGAGTATAGGATTTAGGGTCTAGGATTTAGAACCCAGGGCCCAGGGGCTAGGGAACAGGGTATAGTAAATACTATCAACACCCCCTAAACCCTAGCGCCTAATCCCTAACCCCTGACAAACAAAGGAGAAAATAATGGACTCAGTAGTCAGATTACAGTCACGGCTTAAAAGGCAGAAGGGCATAGAGAGTATATTCCACACGATCTTCCTTATCTTTGGTCTCTTCTCGATAGCGTTTGTGCTATTTATCACAGTTTTCCTTGTGATATCAGGAGCTCCGGCTATAACAAAGATCGGTATCTTTAAGTTCCTGTTCGGAACAAAGTGGGCATCAACTGCAGCAGAACCGTCATTCGGTATCCTGCCATTCATACTTACATCAGTATATGGTACGCTCGGAGCACTTCTTATAAGTGTACCGGTTGGGATATTCGCTGCAATCTTTCTGGCAAAGATGGCGCCGGGACCTGTAGCTGCTGTAGTCCGTGAGGCAGTAGATCTGCT
>DLDA01000010.1:3871-65818 GCA_002480925.1 Lachnospiraceae bacterium UBA7784
GTAATCCTGGGCACAGGACGTGCGATAGGAGAGGCAATGGCAGTAATGATGGTTGCAGGTAATGTAGCAAATATGCCTGGAATTTTCAAGAGTGTCAGATTCCTTACCACAGCAGTGGCAAGTGAGATGTCATACTCTTCAGGACTCCAGAGGCAGGCTCTTTTCTCAATAGCACTAGTGCTTTTCTTCTTTATTATACTTATTAACCTCGTATTAAGGAAGCTAACTTCGAAAGGAGAGGTAAAATAATGGATGCGATAGGTACAAGGGATATGATCCTTCAGGCAAAGGAAAGGATCTCCACAAAAAGAAGAGTAAAGGGAGCTCTGTTAAGAGGACTTATGTATTTTGCTGCAGCACTTACGACAGCTCTTCTGGCTCTTATAATCGGATATATCTTTTACAGAGGAGTGCCATACGTGACATGGAATCTCCTGTCGACAAAGCCATCGCTTCTCGATGACAATATAGGGATCCTTCCGAATATACTGAATACTCTTTACATCATAGTGATAGCACTGGTATTCGCACTCCCGACAGGCATAGGAACAGCAGTATATCTCAATGAATATGCGACAAATAAAAAGCTGGTCCGCATCATAGAGCTGGCAACAGAGACACTAAGTGGGATCCCTTCGATCATCTACGGACTTGCAGGAATGCTGATCTTCGTGCAGGCACTTAACTTCGGGACTTCAATCCTTGCCGGTGCACTTACGCTTGCAGTCATGACACTACCCATTATAATAAGGACTACTCAGGAGGCCTTGAAGACAGTTCCGGACAGCTACAGGGAGGGCTCTCTTGCATTAGGCAGCGGAAGATGGCATATGGTCCGCACAGTAGTGCTGCCATGCGCTATGGACGGTATTGTAACAGGAATAATCCTTTCAGTCGGAAGGATAGTAGGTGAATCAGCTGCTCTACTCTATACAGCAGGAATGGCAAATCAGATACTTTCTCCGGCAAAGGCAGTTATGCCGGGTAACGCAGGAGCGACACTTACGGTTTCACTCTATATGTATGCAAAGGAACGTGGACAGTTCAATGTGGCATTCGCGATAGCGGTCATTCTTCTGCTCATCACGTTTGTGATAAATGTAAGTGCGAAGGCAGCAGCGAGAAAACTTAGAAAATAGGATTTAGGGGATAGGGGCAAAGGAGACAACATGACAAGCGTAATCGAAACAAAGGAATTAAATCTCTGGTATGGAAAACACCATGCCCTTATGAATATCAATATAGATATTCCCGAGAAGCAGATCACAGCTCTTATCGGTCCGTCAGGATGCGGAAAGTCGACATTCCTGCGCACATTAAACAGGATGAATGATCTGATCGAGGATGTAAGGAGCGATGGTCAGGTACTGCTCAAGGGTGAAAGCATCAATGATATGGATGTCAATGTCCTAAGAAGCCGTGTAGGAATGGTCTTCCAGAAGGCAAATCCTTTTCCTATGAGCGTATATGATAATATAGCCTATGGTCCAAGGATACTTGGAGTCCATAAGAAAAAGGAGCTTGATCAGATAGTGGAGACATCACTTAAGCAGGCTGCTATCTGGGATGAGTGTAAGGGAAGACTTCGTACCTCAGCGCTTGGGATGAGCGGGGGACAGCAGCAGAGACTTTGTATTGCAAGAGCTCTGGCTGTAAAGCCTGAAGTGCTTTTACTTGATGAGTCGACTTCGGCTCTTGATCCTGTTTCCACATCAAAGATCGAGGACCTTCTGCTTGAACTGAAGAAAAAGTACACTATTATAATGGTAACCCATAATATGCAGCAGGCTGCCAGAATAGCAGACAAGACAGCCTTCTTCTTATTAGGCGAGCTTATAGAGTACGATGATACTGAGACTATATTCTCACATCCATCGGATAAGAGGACAGAGGATTATATCACAGGAAGGTTTGGCTGATATGAGAGACAGATATAATGAAGAACTTAAGGATCTCAATGCTTCTCTTGTCGAAATGGGCAAGCTCTGTAAGGAGGCTATCCTAAAGGATGTCGATGCTCTTGCAGATGCTAAGCCGGGTGACCTTGAGGAGATAAAGGAGGTCTCTGATGCTATAGTAAAAAAGCAGGAGGATATAGAGGGCCAGTGCTATCGACTGATCCTGATGGAGCAGCCTGTAGCTAGCGATCTTAGAAACATCTCTGCGGTCTCAAAGGTCATTGTGGATATGCAGCGGATCGGGATAAACGCACTCGATATAGCTGAGATCGTTCCCTATGTGGCAGATTCGCCTCTTAAGAATCAGGTGCCTATACTTATGATGGCTGACGCAGCATCATATATGGTTTCAAAAAGTGTGGAGGCCTTTGTCGAGAAAAGCACAGATATAGCAGAAAGTGTGATCAAGTACGACGATACAGTCGATGACCTTTTCAATGAGGTCAAGACATCAGTGATTGAGGCTATCAGGAACAACAAGAAAAAGGATGCAGCCTCAGGAGTCGATATAATGATGATCGCCAAGTATTTCGAGAGAATGGGCGATCATGCAGAGAATATTGCTCATATGGCAAAATACCTGTATGATAACAGATAAGCAGAATTAAGTTTTAATATGTTGTACATGAGCAGTACTTTTGTTATAATTGGCTTATGCTTAAAGTAGAACATATAACAAAAAAATACAGAAAAACCACCGCAGTTAACGATGTCAGCTTCACTCTTGAGGATGGCACCGTTAATGTGCTTTTAGGGCCAAATGGTGCCGGAAAGAGCACTCTTTTCAAGTCTATAACAGGCTTCCTCAGATACAGCGGACAGATAACGGTAGACGGTATCCTTAACAAGACACCTGAGGCAAGACGCCTTATGGGATATATACCTGAGCTTCCGGCTCTTTATCCGAATCTGTCTATAATAGAACATATGGAGTTCCTTGCCAGAGCTTACAGATTAAGCGATTATAAGGACAGGGCAGATGCCCTCCTTGATGCCTTCGAGCTTAGGGACAAGGAAAAGAAGTTCGGGGACGAGCTGTCAAAGGGTATGCAGCAGAAGGTAAATCTATGTCTTGGCCTTTTAAGTGACCCGAAGCTTATTATCATGGATGAGCCTATGATAGGCCTTGATCCTCATGCCATAAAAAAGCTGAAGGAGATAATAGAGGAGGAGAGGCAGAAAGGGAAGACTGTCATTGTAAGCACCCATATAATCGATTCCATCGATATGATCTGGGACAGGGTCCTGATAATGAAGGATGGAAGCCTGTACGGTGATATGACCAGGGAGCAGGTTGAGAATACAGGAAGAAGCCTGGAGGATATCTTTTTTGATATCACAGAGGGAGGAGAAAGGTGAGACTGTTCGGTTATTATGTCTGGCATTCCTTTGTGAATCAGGTCAGGAAGATCTTTCGTACAAAGATAATCATATTTATCATAGCCTGTGCTCTGCTTGGGGGATTAGCCGGCGCTATAGGCGGCTCTATGGCGGCCCAAAGGACCCGGCAGACCGAAATGTCGGCTGAGAAAGAGAAGACCAAGGCAGCAGATCGGTCAGATAAGGGCCGTTCCGCTGTGAAGGCTCTTATCAGGTCGTCCGGCCTGACGGGGCAGAGGGCTGTTTTTGTATTTATATCAGCAGGAATAATAATCCTTTTTCTTTTTTTTATAGGCTCATCAGATGCAGGAGGAAGCATATTTCTGCCTGCCGATGCCGGAATACTTTTTCCGTCTCCTTTGGAGCCCCAGTCTGTTCTTATGTTCAGGCTTTTTGTCAGGATGGGAAGCTTTGTCTTTCTGACTGTTTATCTGGTGATCTGCAGCTTCGCATTTGCTGATATGATAAAGATAAGTCTCTTCTCCAAGCTTATGTTGATACTGGCCTGGATCCTTGCCTTCATCACAGCAAAGCTGTTCCAGATCTTATTCTACCTGCTCTGTGACAGATATGGATTTCTAAAGAAGAGTATTAAGTATGCGGTTACAGCAGCTTTAGTCCTTATTATCAGCCTTATACTTTCCTATCAGAAGATAAGGGGTATAGCCATAGGGACAGCAGCGGATCATGTCCTTAATTTCAGAGGATCCACCTTCATTCCCTGTTATGGATGGCTGAAGGGAATGGCCTATTATGGCCTTAAGGGAAATGTCATAATGGCAGTGACAGATGCCATATTATCGGCTTTTTTTGCGGCTTTTCTTGTAATCCTGATATACAGACAGAAGGCTTGTTACTACGAATCGGCTCTTGAAAAGACCGCCCAGATCGAAAAACAGATGGAAAAGGTCCAGAAGATGGGCCTTGCTATCCCGTCAGGAAAAGCTAAGCATAAAAGCCTTTCCGCAGAGGAAGAGGGTATAGGACACGGAAGAGGAGCCTCGGTCTTTTTCTTCAAGGATATGAAGCTTAGATTCAGGGAAAAGGGAAAGGGTCTGGTTACAAGGACCTCAGTCATATATCTTGCCATTTCCTTTATGGCAGGAGTGATAGCAAGGGATCAGTGGGGGATAAAGCCTGCCCTGGCTGCATTTACGGCTCTTAGCCTACTGGTCTTTTACAGATCCTTCCAGAATGAAAGCTCAGAGGACTTAAAGACCGGATTCTACAGAATGATACCCGAAAGTCCATGGAAGAAGCTCTTCTTCTCACTTGCCGGAGGAAGCACAGTATGCTGCCTGGACTTACTGCCATCTGTAGTACTCGTAGCTCTGGCCTTCAGACCGGCGCCGGCTGTACTATTGATCGGCTTTATCATAGTGATCACGACAAATATCTATTCATCGATTGTAAGAGCTTTTATTGATTCGGTCATATCTGATTCGATCGATCAGAGTGTCCATCAGGTCGTATTCATGACATTTCTTATGTTCGGCCTGCTTCCGGATTTCATAATCCTTTACATTGGATATATGAAAGGAGACATGAGTGCATATATACCATATATAGCTCTGGTAAATGTCCTTGTAGCTTGCTTATTCTTCTCTGTTACTCCTGTAAACCTTGAGGATATGAGAGTAAGGGCAGATAAGCCCTCGATTTCAGATTACAAGGGTGATTTGAAATCGGCAGCACATGATTTTTCAACGATAGGACTTGGACTTGCGCTTATAATAATTTTATCTATTGCATCCCAGTTTCTTATATCGAAGCTAATCATGCACTATTTTCCGCGAGTAATGGATACTTCATGGGGAAGCTGGGCTGTCGTGATGCTTCCTGAGTATCTGATCGGTTTTCCGGCGGGACTTGCAGTGATAAAAAGAGTAAAGGCAGCTTACTATAAAGACCGGCCGCTTGGAGGCAGAGAATATCTGTTAGCAATACCATCATCCTTTTTCGTAATGGTAGCAGGAGCCCTTGTAGGATTTCTTGTCCTTTTTCTACTGGGACTTATCCTTCCTGTAAATAAGGTCTCAGGTATTTCTGTAATGTCAGACCAGGGACCTGTCTATGTACGGATACTCTTTATGGTGATACTTGCTCCTCTTATCGAGGAGTATACATTCAGGCGTACTCTTATAGACAGGCTGCGGCCGTATGGGGAAAGGACAGCAATAGTAGTTCAAGCGGCAGCCTTCGGTCTCTTTCACGGGAATTTTTCCCAGATCTTTTATGCGATGGGACTGGGACTTATCCTTGGTGCCATATATGAAAAGACAGGAAGACTCCGTTATAGTATCTCACTCCATATGCTTATAAACTTCCTTGGCGGAATAGTATCTCCTCTTATCCTTTCGGCCATGCAAGGGAAGTTGTCAGGCTTTTATCATACTATGGCTATAGTCTATCTTGCTATTTACTATGGACTTGCCATAGCCGGTATTGCAGTATTTTTCATCTCCATGTCGAGACTTCGCTTATACCGTATGGAAAAAGAGCTTCCATCCGGCGCGACTGTCTCTACGGTATGCTGGAATCCGGGAGTCATGGTCTTTGCACTATCCTGTGCAGCTCTTATATTTTTGCAGACAGCAGCCTAGGCTGTCCGCAAAAATATACAAAAATATAGTGAATGTCTTTTCTCTTTATGTGCAAAAGTGATATAATGTTCTAGTGAAGTTAAGCGAATAGCTTATTGAAAATGATTTCACTGTTGGAAAAGTAACTAGAAAGTGGGGTAACTGAATGAGCCTTAAAACATTTAAAGGCGGTGTCCATCCCTTCGAAGGCAAGGAGCTTTCAAAGTCCAAGCCTATCAAGGAGCTTCTCCCAAAGGGCGAGCTGGTATTTCCGGTATCTCAGCATATCGGAGCTCCGGCAAAGCCTGTTGTAGCGGGAGGAGATACGGTTCTTCGCGGTCAGAAGATTGCTGAGGCCGGCGGCTTTGTTTCATCGCCGATTTACTCATCGGTTTCCGGTACTGTAAAGGGCATAGAAAAGCGCCGTACAGCTACAGGAGATATGGTGGATTCGATCATCATTGAAAGTGACGGGAACTTCATGGAGGTTGGCTTCGAGGGGACCGATGATGTGACAAAGCTTTCAAACGAACAGATCATTGGAAAGATCCGTGAAGCAGGAGTAGTCGGTATGGGAGGAGCAGGCTTTCCTACACATGTCAAGCTTTCTCCAAAGGAGCCTGAAAAGATTGATCACATAATAGCTAACTGTGCTGAATGTGAGCCATACCTTACCAGTGATTACCGGGAAATGATGGAGGAGCCGGAGAAGCTCATAGGAGGGATGAAGATCGTCCTGCAGCTTTTCCCGAAGGCTAAGGGAGTATTCGCAATCGAAAACAACAAGTCTGACTGCATTGAAAAGCTGACAGAGCTGACAAAGGATGATGACCGTCTTAGTGTTGTGCCTCTCCTTACCAAGTATCCTCAGGGCGGCGAGAGAACGATCATACATGCTGTTACAGGAAGAGATATCAATTCAAAGATGCTTCCTGCTGATGCTGGCTGCATAGTTGACAATGTGGCTACCCTTATCGCTATCTATGATGCGGTAAAGCTTGGGATTCCTGTAATGAACAGGGTATTTACTGTTACAGGAGAGGCAGTGTGCGAGCCACGCAACTACCGTATCTGTATAGGAACAAGCTATGAGGAGCTTCTCGAGGCATCAGGCGGACTGATACATGAGGCAAAGAAGGAGATAAGCGGCGGTCCTATGATGGGATTTGCGCTTTATGGACTTGATGTTCCGACCACCAAGACTACATCGGCCCTCCTGTGTCTTACAGAGGACGAGGCAAGCGAATATCAGGAAAGCGCCTGCATCAACTGTGGCCGATGTGTTGAGGCCTGTCCTGAGAGGCTCGTTCCTTCAAGGCTTGCGGATTTCGCTACGCATGGACAGAAGGAAGAATTTGAAAAGTGGTACGGGCTCGAGTGCGTTGAATGCGGCAGCTGCAGCTACGGCTGTCCGGCAAGACGTCCTCTTGCCCAGCATATAAAGACCATGAAGAAGCTCCTGCTTGCTGAAAAGAAAAAGGCAGCAGCAAAGGATAAGAAATGAGGTGAGTGAATTGGAAGAGAAGAAAATGCTTAATGTAACCTCCTCGCCTCATGTAAGGGCAAAGGATGATACACAGCGGATCATGGCTTATGTGATCATAGCCCTGCTTCCGGCAACTATTTTTGGAATCTTTAATTTCGGAATAAGGGCCCTTTTAGTCATTGTTTCTACAGTGGCAGCAAGTGTACTTTCTGAGTATATCTACTGCAGGATAGTCCATAGAAAGAATACGACAAGGGATCTGTCAGCGGTAGTTACGGGCCTTCTTCTGGCCTTAAACCTTCCAAGTTCAGTTCCGATCTGGCTTGGTATAGTAGGCGGAGCCTTCGCTATAATCGTGGTAAAGGAGCTGTTCGGGGGACTCGGACAGAATTTCATGAACCCGGCTCTTGGTGCCAGATGCTTCCTGCTTATCTCATTTGCAGGACTGATGACAGATTTCTCTGATTACAGGGGATTTACTGATACCTTCGGAGGAGCAACACCACTTGCTACATTAAAGGCAGGAAAGAGTGTTGACACACTAAGGCTTATACTTGGAAACGTACCGGGGACAATAGGTGAGACATCTATGATAGCGATCGTTATAGGAGCTGTCTTCCTTATACTTATGGGAGTCATCACCTTACGCATACCTGGTACCTATATCCTTACCTTCGCTGTCTTTACTATCATCTTTGGCGGACATGGCTTTGACATGAACTTCCTTGTAGCAGAGCTTGCAGGAGGCGGACTTATGCTTGGAGCCTTCTTTATGGCAACAGACTATGTGACAAGTCCTATAACCCCGTCAGGTCAGATAATCTATGGAATACTCCTGGGAGTAATGACAGGCATATTCAGATTCTTCGGCTCCTCAGCGGAGGGAGTTTCGTATGCGATCATCTTCTCGAACCTTTTCGTACCTCTGATTGAGAAGGCTACAATACCTAGAGCCTTTGGTATCAGAAAGGAAAAGAAGGCTAAGAAAGCAAAGGAGGGTGTAGCATGAGTGACAAGAAATCGATTCTTAGGGATGCTATGAGACTGACCGTGATCACACTTGTATCAGGACTGCTTCTGGGACTGGTCTATCAGATCACTCTTTCTCCTCGTAATGCTGCTGCCGAGAAGGCGACAAATGACGCCTATAAGGCTGTATTTACAAAGGCAGCAAGCTTTAAAGACTATTCTGATTTCGATCCAGACAAGGCCGATGCGCTGATAAAGAAGGCCGGATATAACAATATATCTATCACTGCCTGTGTAGAGGCCTGTGACAATAGCGGAAAAACACTCGGATACGTGATCACAGTTGTGACAAAGAGCTACGGCGGCAACGCAACATTCTCTATGGGCGTGACTAACGAGGGAGTGATGAACGGTTATCAGATCACCTCGATCTCTGATACACCGGGACTTGGCATGAAGTCAACAGAGCCTAAGTTCAAGGATCAGTTCAAGGGTATCTCTGCCGGCAGGTATACTGTGACAAAAGATACGCCTAAGGATAATGAGATCCAGGCGATAAGCGGAGCTACAATTACCTCCCGCGCTATTACCAACGGAGTTGACGCCGGATTTGAGTATTACAAGAGTATAGCAGGAGGTGAAGAGTAATGGATAGCCCTAAGGAAAGACTATATAACGGAATAGTAAAGGAAAATCCTATCTTTGTCCTTGTACTTGGAATATGTCCTACACTTGCAGTTACAACATCTGCAATGAACGGACTTGGTATGGGACTTTCGACTACGCTGGTGCTTGCATTATCCAATGCCCTGATATCGGCTTTAAGGAAGATGATACCGGACAGAGTGCGTATGCCGGCCTTTATAGTTGTGGTTGCTTCATTTGTGACTATAGTGCAGTTTTTGATTCAGGGATACCTGCCTACACTCTATGATGCACTTGGTATCTATATACCTCTGATCGTAGTAAACTGTATCATACTAGGACGTGCCGAAAGCTACGCTTCAAAAAATCCTGTCATTCCTTCCCTGTTTGATGGTCTTGGTATGGGACTTGGATTTACTGCCTCCCTTATCTTTATCGGAGCAGTAAGAGAGCTTCTTGGAGCAGGAACGATATTTGGCTTCCAGCTTCTTCCACTGGCTGACAAGGCTAGTGGAAAGGCAGGCTATACTCCTGTTTCAATCTTTATTCTGGCTCCGGGCGCCTTCTTCATACTTGCTCTTCTCGTGGTGATCATGAATATAGTAAGAGAAAAGCAGGCCGCCAAGGGAAAGCCGCTTGCACCTGTTGCGAATTCATGCCTTTGCAATGACGAGGATGCTCTTGAGAAGGCAATGACAAGTGACGACCCTAACGTTAAGGAAGCCATCGACAATCTGAAGTCAAAGCAGAAGGAGGCGAAGTAAATGAGTAATCTAGCCCTTATTTTCATCGGAGCCTTTATAGTAAATAATGTGCTCCTAAGCCAGTTCCTTGGTCTGTGCTCATTCCTTGGAGTATCAAAAAAGACTTCAACAGCAGTTGGAATGGGAGGAGCAGTAACCTTTGTCATTACGATAGCTTCTGTCGTCGCAGGACTTCTTTATAAGTATATTCTGGTACCAACAGGATTTGAGTACCTTGATACTATCGTTTTCATACTTGTAATAGCAGCTCTGGTCCAGGTCGTTGAGATGTTCCTCAAGAAAAACGTACCTTCCCTTTACCGGGCCTTAGGTGTCTATCTTCCTCTTATCACGACAAACTGCGCAGTTCTTGGTGTAGCTCTAAAGAACGTGACCAACAACTACAGCATTCTTCAGGGTGTCGTATATGGTATAGGTACCGGACTTGGATATTTCCTGGCTATCGTCATTCTTGCCGGGATCCGCGAGAAGTATCAGTATAATGATTATCCGAAGTATTTCAAGGGTACTGCAATGACCCTTATCACAGCAGGACTTATGTCTATGGCCTTCTTCGGATTCTCAGGAATGATCTAAGGAGGAAAGGTATGTTTAGTGGAATCATAATTGCTACAATAATCGTAGGTGCGGTAGGCTGCGCTATCGGTTTTCTCCTCTGTCTCGCATCAGAAAAGTTCAAGGTCCAGGTGGATCCGAGAGAGGAAGAGATACTTTCGGTCCTTCCCGGCAATAACTGCGGAGGCTGCGGATATCCTGGATGCCCCGGCTGCGCCCATGCCATAGCTGCAGGAGAGGCTGGTGTAGGTCAGTGTCCAGTAGGAGGAGCTCCTGTTGCAGCAAAGATAGGTGCAATAATGGGTGTCGATGCCTCTGAGCAGAAGCGGATGGTAGCCCATGTCAGATGTATAGGAGACTGTGACATGACTACTCCAAAGTACAATTACAGCGGAGTAGAGAGCTGTTCTGCCATGGCATTTGTGCCGGGCGGCGGTCCTAAGGAATGTAAGTACGGCTGCATGGGATTTGGTGACTGTGTGGATTCCTGTCAGTTTGATGCCATACATATAGTAAATGGTATAGCTTTAGTGGATAAGGAGGCCTGCAAGGCCTGTGGCAAATGCGTAGAGGCCTGTCCGCGTGATATAATCGAGCTTATTCCTTATGATGCCTCTGAGGTGGTTGACTGCAGGAACAAGGACAAGGGCAAGGATGTAATGGCCGTATGTAAGACCGGCTGCATCGCCTGCCATATCTGCGAGAAGACCTGCCAGCATGATGCGGTTCATGTAGTAGACAATATAGCTTATATAGATCAGGATAAGTGCGTTGGCTGCGGAGACTGTGCCGCCAAGTGTCCTAAGAAGGTTATAACAGTCCTTAATGCAAAGTCCTGTGAAAAGACTGCTTAGGTCTTTGGAACAAGCTTATTTAAGCGTCGTCTGTTTGTCTCAGACGACGTTTTTTTATTTTCCTGAAACTTTTTTACAGCTAATGGGGTCTAATAGATGTAAGCAAACGAAAGGAAGTGATGAATCAAGTGTTTTCCCGGGAAAGAAAGACTACTAACGAAAAGCTTATAGAAGGAATCCTTCTTGAAAAATATAACAGCTACTATCGGATGGCTCTAAGCTATACAAAAAATGAGGCAGATGCAGCTGATATAGTTCAGGAGGGAGCATACAGAGCAATAAGAATGGCCGGGTCCTTAAAGGATCCAAAGTTCGCTTCGACCTGGATCTACCGGATCATGATGAATGAGATCTACCGTAGCATGAGCAGGGCTGGGGCGACATCGCTTGATGCTATAGAATACGAAGGCGAAGGTCATGAGGATAGGTACAGGGATACAGATCTTGAAAGGGCTCTCGATTCCCTTGATAAAAAGGATCAGGCGGTTATCAAGCTAAGATATTTCGAGGAAATGACGCTTAATGAAATAGCCCGGATCCTTGATGAAAATGAGAACACGGTTAAAAGCCGGCTGTACAGGAGTCTTAAAAAGCTAAGAGCAAAGATGGAGGAAAGCGGTTATGACAGATGAGTTTAATGGACTTAAGGAAAGATATGCCGGTTGTTCAATGGATGAAAAGGCGGTAAGTGCAATGAAAAAAAGGATAGAAGAAGCAGAAAACTTAAACAGGGCAGACAGGGCAAAAAAGAGAATAAGAGGCTTTGCTATAGCAGCAGCTGCAGCCTTTACGGTTGTAGTCCTCCCTAATACGAATCAGGGTATTGCAAATGCTATGGCAGGCATTCCGGGAATCGGTGGACTGTTTCGATTCGTTACTATAAGAGACTATCATGATAATACAGGAAGCAGTCAGGCAGACATATCTGTTTCCGGAATCAGAGCAAGTGGCAAAAAGGGTAAGAAGACAGCAGGAGAGATAAACAAGGAGATAAAGGAGCTGGCTGATAAGTATCTGGCCTCCTATAAGGAAACGGTAAGGAAGGGCGGACACGAGGCAGTAGATGTGGATACAGAGATAATAGATAAGACAGATGATTACTTTACTCTCAAGCTATCATCTACTGAGTCAGCAGCAGACAGCTATACAGAAAATCACTATTATACGATTTCTCTTAGGACAGGAAAGCAGATAAGGCTTATAGATCTGTTCAAAAAGGGAAGCGATTATAAGAGCGTTCTGATAAAGAGTGTAGAGGATCAGATGAAGGATCAGGTAAAGGATACGCCTGATGTATCATATTTCTATACAGACAGCAGGGAGGATCAGGAGCTTACTGGATTTAAGGAAAGTGACCTGTTTGATAAGGCCTCATTCTATCTGAACAAGGATGGAAATATAGTCCTCTGCTATAACCAGGGTCAGGTAGCAGCCATGTATATGGGTGATCTGGAATTTGTTATCCCAAACGATAATGTAAAGGACATCCTTAAGTAATAATTGCGGCAGTGATCAAAATATTGTATAATCAGTCATTATGAAAAAGATACGTGAGATTCTTTCAACGATACTGATAATTACAATGATCCTGCCGCTTTTTTCATGTTCGAATGCTTCTGTGGAGGCGGATACGCCTCACAGCAGGACCGGGCTTTTTTTTGATACGGTAATAACGGTTACATTATACGGTGATAGCGCAAAGGCATCAAAAAGACTTGACGCTGTGTTTAAAATGGCAGAGAAATATGACAATATGTTTTCGGCAACAAAAGGAAAGTCCGATATTTCAAGAATCAATAATGCCGCAGGGCAGCCGGTAAGGGTCCACAGGGAAACAATCCAGATAATAAGGGATGCAGTGGAATACTCAAAGAAGTCAGATGGCATCTTTGACCTTACGGTCGGAGACTTAAGCGATCTCTGGGACTTTAAGAACAATACAGGTACTGTGCCGGACAGACAGGCCTTAAATCAGGCACTAAAGCATGTAGATTACAGGAATGTGGAGATAGACGGTAGCTACGTATGCCTTAAGGATCCGGACTCAAGGATAGATCTCGGCGGTATAGCAAAGGGCTTTATAGCTGACAAGATTAAAAAGAAGCTTGAGAAGATGGGGGCGAAAAGCGGGATAATAAATCTCGGAGGCAATGTACTTCTGATAGGAAACAGACCCGATGGCAAGCCATATACAGTAGGAATACAGCGACCTTTTTCCGATGATGGTACAGCTCTTTTCACACTTCAGGCCAGGGATATGTCAATTGTTACCAGCGGGACCTATCAGAGATATTTTGAAAAAAACGGCAGGATCTATCATCATATCCTGAACCTGTCCACAGGCTATCCGTATAATAACGGTCTTGATTCGGTGACTATTATAACAAAGAAATCCACAAAAGCAGATGCTCTGTCGACAACGGTTTTTGCAATGGGACTAAAAAAGGGCCTTGAATATGTCAACTCACTAAAGGGAGTTGAGGCAGTATTTGTAAAGACAAACGGAGAAATAATAAAGTCTTACAATGTAGACAGGCTATATAAATACACTAAGCTCAAAAAAAACTATTGAAAAAGCGACCGGATTAGGTTATTCTAGTCTTGTTCACAAAAAATTCACAAAGAAAGGCACTGATATGTTTGTTGGAACCTTCTGGTCACTTTTGCCACCTATAGTTGCTATCGCTCTGGCTCTGATCACAAAAGAGGTATATATATCTCTTTTTGCCGGATGCGCTCTTGGAGCCCTGCTTTCAGCAGAATTCCATCCCTGGAGGGCCTTCGACACCTTCTTTAATACAATGATCAAAAGTGTGGACTTCTCCATACTTATGTTTATGATCCTGCTTGGAATGATAGTGATCCTGATGCAGGAATCCGGAGGTACAAGGGCATACGGAGAGTGGGCAATAAAGCACCTTAAGTCAAAGAGAGCGACTCTTGTCGCAACCTCTCTTCTCGGTATGCTTATTTTCGTGGATGATTATTTCAACTGCCTTACTGTAGGGTCTGTTATGAGGCCGGTTACAGACAAGTATAAGATTTCAAGGGCAAAGCTTGCATATATAATCGATGCAACGGCCGCTCCCGTCTGCATAATAGCACCGGTTTCCTCCTGGGCCGCTGCTGTAAATTCCTATGTACCTAAGGGAAGTTCCATGTCGGGCTTTCAGATGTTTCTTTCTACGATTCCATTTAATTTATATGCCATCCTGACTCTCTTTATGGTCTTCTTTACCTCGATCAAGGGCATTGATTTCGGACTTATGAAGGTCCATGAGGAAAATGCCGCCAAAGGGGATCTATTCACATCCGGCGGAGAGGCATTTAAGAATATGCCAGGCGAGGGCGATGTGACAGAGGGCGGAAAATACACTAAAGGAAAGGTCTCGGATCTTGTCGCTCCAATGCTGGTGATGATCGCCTCAGCAATCCTGTGCATGATATGGACCGGTCATCTGAATGGCGGAAAGAATATTGTTTCTGATTTTGCTAACTGCTCGTCATCTGAGTCCCTGGTCTTTGCCGGACTGGTGACCATAGCCTTTCTTCTGATCTATTATCTGCCTAGAAGGGTAATAGGCTTCAAGGACTTCATGAATTCAGTTCCTGAGGGTGGAAAGCTGATGATGCCTGCAATCCTGATCTTAGTCCTTGCCTGGACCCTTAAGGGGACGACAGACGGTCTTGGACTTGGGAGCTTTGTGAGGAGTTCTCTTGATCTGAATTCATCCCTTGTCAGATTTGTCCCTGTGATAATCTTTATGGTAGCGGTTTTTATCGGCTTTTCATCAGGAACAAGCTGGGGAACCTTTGCTATCCTGGTCCCTATAGTCGTCGATATGTTCTCAAGGTCTGACCAGACAATGATGATAATATCCGTTTCTGCGGTTCTTGCCGGAGCAGTCTGCGGCGACCATGTCTCACCGATCTCGGATACTACGATTATGTCATCGTCCGGGGCCCAGTGTAACCATGTAAATCATGTCCAGACTCAGATGCAGTATGCAGGCCTGGTGGTCCTTGTATGTATAGCAGGATATATAATTGCAGGCTTCACAAAGAACTGGTGGCTTACACTGGCCATCTGCATTGCTGCTCTTGCCGGGATCCTTACGGCAATAGGAAAGAAAAATCCTGTACAGACCTATTGACAAATACCCCATAGGGGTATATACTTCTTTTTAAGAGATACCCGATGGGGGTATCCCGTAGAAAGGAAGGTCAGGATGACAAAATATTCTGTATCCGGAATGAGCTGCGCGGCCTGTCAGACCCATGTGGAAAAGGCCGTAAGCAGCGTTGATGGAGTAAGTCAGGTAAATGTAAGTCTTCTTACTAACTCTATGCAGGTAGAGGGAGATGCTTCCCCAGCTTCTGTTATGAAGGCTGTAGCAGATGCCGGATACAAGGCAAGTCCTCTGGGCCAGGGAGCAGCTGAGTCAGACAAGAGCCTTAAGGCAGGAGATATTGTCAGGGAGGAGGAAGAACTTCTTCGGGATCGGAATACTGATCGGATGGTAAAGAGACTTATAGCCTCTGTCATTTTCCTTGCAGCCCTTATGTATCTTTCTATGGGAGTTGGCATGTGGGGCTTCCCTTTCCCTGATCCACTTGACAATCCGATATCCCTTGCTACGATGGAGATGCTCCTTTCTACCGCTGTAATGTATATCAACAGGGATTTCTTCATAAACGGCTTTAAGGGACTTGCCCATTTTTCTGCAAATATGGATACACTTGTTGCCATAGGCTCTGCTGTATCCTTCTGCTACAGTCTTGCCGGACTTTTTGCAGAGATAGATGCAGCCTGGAAAATGGATATGAGCAAAGCCATGGCCATTTCGATGAGGTATATCTACTTCGAAACGGCAGCCATGATCCCGACCTTTATCACTATAGGCAAGACTCTTGAATCATATTCCAAGGGACGGACGACCGATGCACTAAAGGACCTCATAAAGCTGTCACCAAAGACTGCGACCGTAGAGCGTAATGGTAAGGAAGAGCAGATAAGCATTGATCGGGTCCATTCAGGCGATATAGTGGTCGTTCGTCCGGGAGAGAGCATACCGGTAGACGGTATTATCACAGAGGGGACAACAGCAGTGGATGAGTCGGCACTTACAGGAGAAAGTGTCCCTGTTGACAGATTCCCGGATGATACAGTAAAGGCTGCAACGATCTCCACCTCAGGATATATAAAGGTAAGGGCTACAAGGGTAGGAGCAGATACCACCTTAAGTCAGATCATAAAAATGGTTTCGGATGCATCGGCCACAAAGGCTCCTATAGCAAGGATAGCAGACCAGATAGCCGGAGTATTCGTTCCAGGGGTAATGATTATTGCCCTTCTTACCTTTATAGGATGGCTTGTGGTCGGAGGCGGATTTTCTGCCGCACTTACAAGAGCTGTATCTGTTCTTGTGATATCATGTCCATGCGCATTAGGTCTTGCTACTCCGGTTGCCATAATGGTAGGGAGCGGTAAGGGGGCAAGAGCCGGGATCCTTTTCAAGACCGCAGCCTCATTAGAGCAGGTCGGTCATACGGATATAGTTGCTCTTGACAAGACGGGAACCATCACCAATGGCAGGCCTCTTGTTACAGATCTGCTTCCTGTATCGGTGGACGAGGAAGTTCTTCTTGCTTATGCTGCTTCACTTGAGAAAATGAGCAGTCATCCGCTGGCAGGGGCAGTAAGCGAGTATGCTGCTGATAAGGAGATAAGCCTCTATCAGGCATCGGATTTTGTTAACATCCCTGGCAAGGGACTTAGTGCAGTGATAAATGGCAGGAGGGTAGCAGGAGGAAACAGGAACTATATCAGGACGATAATAAAGGCTTATATGTCTGATATAGACAATAAGGCGGATCAGCTTGCTGACCAGGGAAAAACACCGCTTTATTTTGCTGCAGATGAAGAGCTCTTAGGAGTGATCGCAGTTTCAGATACCATAAAGGCTGAAAGCGCAGAGGCCATAAGTCAGCTTCACAGGCAGGGTATAAAGGTAGTAATGCTTACAGGAGACAATGAAAGGAGCGCCCGTTCGATAGGAAGCGCGGCCGGAGTCGACGAGATTTACTCGGATGTGATGCCGGATGGCAAAGCCTCAATTATTAACAAGCTCAAGAAATCAGGCAGAGTCGCAATGGTAGGAGACGGTATTAACGATGCTCCTGCACTTACGATAGCAGACAGTGGTATTGCTATCGGGGCTGGGACCGATGTGGCTATAGATGCAGCTGATATTGTACTTGAAAAAAGTCTGCTTACAGATGTGCCTGCTGCAATAAGACTATCAAGGCAGACTGTAAGGAACATACATGAGAATCTCTTCTGGGCATTCTTTTATAATCTTATCTGTATTCCTCTGGCCATAGGGCTCTATCAGGCTCTTTTCGGATGGAGCTTCGAGATGAGGCCTGAGATCGGGGCACTTGCAATGGCCTTTTCGTCAGTAACAGTATGTCTTAATGCATTAAGGCTCAATCTGTTTTCTGTATACAATACAAGGGTTGACAGGGCTTTAAGCAGGAGAAGGAATCTTTCTGTGACAGAGTCTTCTGATAACAATGATAATGAAAGTGAGGCAAATGAAATGACAAGGACCATGACGATTGAAGGAATGATGTGCGGACACTGCGAGATGACAGTAAAAAATGCTCTTCTTGCTCTAGACGGAGTAAGTGAAGCAGAGGTAAGCCATGAGAAGGGAGAAGCAGTAGTAAGGCTTGATCCTTCGGTTTCTCCTGATGCCTTAAAGAAGGCCGTCGAGGATCATGATTATAAGGTTGTAAAGATTTCGTAAATAAAAGGTATTAAAGATTTATACAACTTATGGTAAAATAATCTTCAGTGAATTTCACTGGAGGTTATTTTTTATGGGAAAGGACCTGGCAGAAAGCCTGCTTTTATATGCGGTAACAGACAGAAGGTGGCTTGGTGAAAACGAGACTCTTTCTGATGCTGTCAGAGCGGCCATATCCGGCGGAGCGACAATGATACAGCTTCGGGAAAAGGATATGACAGAGGATGAATTCATAGAGGAAGCAAGAGCTGTTCGAAGAGTATGTACTGTTCCTCTGCTTATAAATGATAATATAAGGGTCTGTAAGGAAAGCGGTGCAGACGGAGTCCATCTTGGCAGAGAAGATATGCCAGTAGAGAAGGCAAGAGAGATACTTGGGAGCGGATATATAATAGGCGCTACTGCCCATAACCTTTCTGAGGCCATCTGCTCCGAGGAGGCAGGTGCAGACTACCTGGGAGTTGGGGCGGCCTTCGGCTCATCGACTAAGATGGATGCCAGGAGGATCATATCGCTTTCTGAATATAAAAGGATCACAGGGGAGGTCAATATACCTGTTGTAGCGATTGGAGGCATTACGTCAGCTAATGTAGAAGGGCTAAGTGGACTCGGGCTGGCAGGAGTCGCCTCAGTATCAGCTGTTTTTGCAAATAAGGATATTGCTCTTTCCACAAGGAAGTTTAGGAAAATGGTAGAGGATGCGATTACAGGATCAGCAAGGAAGCAGACGGGAGAAATATAATGATACTTCTTCTTTCAGGAAAATACCAGCTGGAAAGGGAGTTCGGAAGAAGACATTTCCCAGGTCTTAGTCTGTCTGAGAGGAATGCAGATCAGTATGACTTTGACGAGGAGGCAGATATTGATAAGGAGGCCGGACGGATAGCAGAAGATATGCTTACATCCGGCTATGACATATTATTCTGTCATATAAGCGGCTGCGGGGTTGTGCCGGTAGACAGAAGAGAGAGATACCACTCTGAGCTTACGGGACGCATTTCATGCATTCTGGCAAAGAAAGCAGACGAGGTCTGGCTTGTCAGAGCCGGTATCGGAGAGAGGATAAAATGACGCAGGGGAAAAGCAAAAAAAGGATCAGCAAAATATGTATATGGGCAATATTGTTTGCCATTGCTTTTTTTACTGTATTTACAGTGATGAGGTATCTATCAGACAGTCACGGGGGATTTGCCGTATACAGCTTAAAGGATAACTGGGATATCGATTTCTGTGGAAAAAGATTTGCAGGCATTTCCAGAACAGATAAGAGGCTGTATGATATCCGGGTAAAACGTAATAATATAGTCTCAATGACAAGGAAGATAGATGTAGGAGATGACAGTAGGAGACTTACCCTGAGACTATACAGCAGGATGGCTTTTGTAAGAGTAAGTATTATCGACTACATGGGTCGGGAGAGGATCATATATTACTATGGGTATAGCCGAAATGGAAGGAAGTCTGACTTTTTCCCGGGAAGCGGTTACCATTTCATCCAGCTGCCCCAGAGATCCCGTGGCAAAACGATAAAGATAATGGAGATGGCCTCCTGTGATAATGCCTTCAAGGGTACACCTGATATTCTCATAACAGAAACCAGCCATGCTATGGAGCTTTTCGCCCGGCAGAGGAGCCTTGGAACCTTTATCACTGTCTTTATGATAATTTCAGGACTGTCTGTTGTGCCGCTCTCACTGTTCATGTCAGCAGGTGACAGAAAGTTTTTTACACTGACTATGATCGGTATCTTTTCAGTCATATGCGGGATCTGGTGCCTGTGCCTTACCAAGACGATAGAGCTTTTCTATCTTGACCTGAGGTTAGATAGCCTGATAGAGTATACTACCCTTTATCTGATGATTATCCCTCTTCTGTTTGTGACACGGAGGTTTCTTTCTGATGCAGGCAAGGCTGTAAAGGCAATAATAGATGGCTTTGTGATCATTGATATTGCATTCGCCTTTCTTGCTATTATCCTGAGCATTACATGGAATATAAGGATAGACACACCGGTCTTGTTCTTTCATATGCTTCTTGTCCTCGAGTCTGTCTGCATATCTCTTATAGTTGTGATCAGAATAAGGAAGGCTGCTATTCCAGAGAGGATTTTTGATACAGGTATTATAACTGCAGCAATAGTGATTATAATCTATATACTGTATTATAATTTCTGCAATACAAATGATGCGCCATCATTCTTTGAGCTTATAATTGCACCGGCGGTCCTCTTGTTTATGATCATTACTATGCTTGCAGGCCACATCGCCGATGTCTTCATAAGGAAGCTCGATGAGGATCAGAAGAAGAGGCTTATCACGCTTGCCTTTTCAGACGAAATGACAGGACTTTCCAACAGGGCCGTAGGCGAGAAAAGGCTTAAGGAGCTTGATGGGACGGGAGGGGACTATCTGCTTGTAAATCTGGATCTGAATTACCTTAAGAGGGTAAATGATACATTTGGACATGAGGCAGGAGACCGCTATATAAAGGAATTTTCTTCTATCCTACAGGATGTATTCTTTGATGCAGATGCAGTATGCAGGATGGGAGGAGATGAATTCCTTGTTATCTATTCAGATCCCCTCCTGCGGGAGGATGTACTCAGGCAGAGACTTTCCTGGATGGAGGAGCTTGAGAAGCAAAGATCAGAGGGGCTTAATGGTATTACCATAGATTCTGCATATGGATATGCATATTCATATGAGACCCAGGGCAGGTCAAGCCAGGAGACATTCCTCTTATCAGATGACAGAATGTATCAGATGAAAAGGTGGTCCAAAAAAGGGAGGTGTGAATGATGAAGGAAGGGAAAAGAGAGCATACGGTTCTTGTTCTTACGGTGACCGTATTATTTAATATGCTTATTATAATGCTTTCCGGCATTTCAGCTCTGGGAAGGACTGAGCTTGACAAAGGCTGGAGGGTGATCTTTCATCAGAGAACTTATAATGATGTAGACCTTAACAGCTTCAGGCTGCCTTACAAGGTAAGCAGAGGAGACAGGGTAATACTGGAAAGAGAAATACCTGTGGATATAGGTTCTGACAAGGCGCTTGCATTCAGGACAAGCCTGTCAAATGTCACTGTATATATAAACAGAAGAGTATCCTATATGTATATGAATAACATAGCGGCCGGGGAAAAGACGCCTGGAAGCGGTATGAATGCGGTCGTCCTGCCCGATAATGCCAGAGGAGGCGAATGTCAGGTAATTATAACAGCAGGGAACGACCATGCCTTCAACAGGCTGCCTGCCTTTTATATAGTAGATGCCTGGAATGGATCAGCGATCCAGCTTAATATTTCACCGGCTGTAAGCCTTATAGGTTTTTTCCTGACATCGCTTGGAGTGATAGTTTTGTGTCTGTCCTTTGTGATGATATTCTTTGGGATAGCAGCTCCGGAAAGAGTATTTGTAACGGGACTTATGTCATTTCTTATAGGTATTTGGTCCCTGTATTCAAGCAACGTCTTTGAGCTCTTTTCATCGGATTTTACTATGAATACCAGGATAGGGATATTATGCCTCTATGCATCTGTCATTCCATTTGATTCTCTTATAGTAATGGTAAGGGGAGCAAGGAGAAGAAAAAGATGGCTGTTAGCTGTTGGCATTATGGCACCGATCGTATTCATTATAGTGGCGGCAGTCCTTGACATCAGAGGAAAGATTTTTGTATCAGGCCTTTACTGGTTAAATATGCTTGTAAGCGCTATAAGCATTATTATAACTATATCCTCAACAGGGAAGAAATATGAAAGAAAAAACAACAGAGTATTTTCTCTGGGTATAGATGTTATGACCGCCGGGATCATAATAGATATAATAAGGTATTTGATAGTAAACAGCATAAGGATCAGGCTTTCTGGTCTTGAAAGATCCTTGATTCCTTTTTTTGCATTAGCCTATGTAATTATCATCCTTTATTCCTATATGGTAGATATAGGAGAGCTGTATCTTGAGCAGTCAGGCGATGCCATCCTGAAGGAGCTTGCATATACGGATCCTCTGACAGGCCTTTTAAACAGGGCTTCCTACAATCTGTCAGTAAAAAATCTTACCGGGGGAAAAAGAGTATATACTATGATAAGCCTTGATGTAAACGGGCTTAAGATAGTAAATGATACAATGGGTCATGAGGCGGGAGATATGCTTATAAAGGACAGCGCTTCTGTCTTATCAGCGATCTTTAAGGAGACAGATAAGGTTATTAGGATGGGTGGCGACGAGTTCCTTGTCATATCAGAAAAAAAGAGCAGGGGCAGACTTGCTAGCAAGCTAAGAAGGATGGAGAAGCTTCTTACAATCCGCAGCAGAAAAAGACCATACGATATAAGCATAAGCTACGGGATCGCATCATCTGACGAGGATCTTACTTCTAGTGCTGACAACGTTTACAGACTGGCCGACCAGAGAATGTACGAAATGAAGAAGCAGATGAAGAAGGAAAGAGGATCACTATGACTAGTGAGCTTATAAGGAAAAGGAACAGAACCAAACGCGATCAGATAGGGGCCTGTGAGCGAAAAGGGAAGTCAGAGCTAATAGCAGAAAGGATCCTTGCAGTAGATATTTCATCCTGTAACGATATACTATGCTACTATCCGCTTGGAAGCGAGCCGGATCTGCTAGGCGCCTGCCGGGTTTTCCTTGAAGAAGGGAAAAGGCTTTATTTTCCGGTGACAGAAAAGGATGGCATACATTTCTACTGTGTAGGCGACCTTAAGGGATTTAAAAGGGGCGTTTTCAATGTAATGGAGCCTGCAGACAGGAGATACGAATACAAAAGGGGCAAGGCTCTTTCGCTTACGCCAGGACTTGCCTTTGATCGTGACATGAACAGGATAGGCTATGGAGGGGGATATTATGACAGATTCTTTTCTCTCCATCCTGATATAATAAGAGCCGGTATCTGCTTTGATGAGCTGCTTGAAAGAAGTATCCCTCATGAAAGGTGGGATATGAGGATGGATCTCATAATAACTGACAGGGAGGTTATTACAAGATCTGGTGTTAAGAAAGAGGTTTTGTGATATAATCTTGATATTGTTTTTTGAAAATGCAGAAAGGTGCAGTGATGAAGCAGTACAGGAATTATATTTTTGATCTCTATGGGACGCTTATTGATATTGAGACCGACGAGGAAGACAGTCTTTTATGGGAGAAGCTTTCGGGACTCTATTCGGTATATGGAGCCGATTATAGTAGGGACCAGCTAAAAAAGCGTTACGAGGAGCTTGTCAGGGAAGAAGAGGAGGCTCTCGGCAGACGTATGGGCTTTGCATATCCTGAGATCAGGCTTGAAAGGGTATTTGCAAGGCTCTATCTTGAGGCGCCGTCGACCCACAGGTCAAGAGTCGCGTATTTTTACAGAAATGCAGCTGAGTTAGCAGAAAGCAGCTTTATCTTTGGCATAGCAAATGCCTTCCGTGTAATATCGAGAAAGAGGTTTCAAGCCTATCCCGGCACGATCAGGACACTTTCTGCCCTCAGGGAAAGAGGCTGCCATATCTATCTGCTCTCAAACGCCCAGAGGATATTTACATTGCCTGAGATAGAGCAGACCGGTATAAAGGACTACTTTGACGATATATTCATTTCGTCTGACAGACAGGTAAGGAAGCCGGATACAGCCTTTATTAAGGGGCTTTTAGAAAAGCATGGCTTAAAGAAGGAGGAATCGGTAATGGTCGGAAACGACTATGATTCTGATATAGGAATTGCGGCCTCCTGCGGACTTGATTCAATATTTTTAAATACCTTTAAGCTTTCAGCAGAGGAAAGAGAAAAAAGACTCTCTGAGATGAGGGATAGAACAGGGGCAGAAGGTTATGAGCCGGTCCTTACTGTTGTCTCGGGTGATGTTTCAGAAATCCTCTGATTTGAAATAGAAGGCTTATTATGGTAAAGTATCCTTTGTTGACAGCTTTAGGAGAAAACAATGACAGTAGAAGAAATTTGCCGAAGGGCATATGAGAACAAATATCTGACAGCAAGGCTTACTACAGACCAGAAGAACAGCCTTATCTGCGCTGCCGCTTGTGACCTGGTAAAGAGGACAGACTCTATCCTGTCTGCTAATCAGGAGGATATGAAGCGGGGACGTGAGAATGGAATGGCCCCTGGACTTCTCGACAGGCTTTGTCTCTCAGAGCAGAGGATAGAGCAGATAGCGGATGGTATGAGACAGGTCGCTTCCCTTCCGGATCCGGTAGGAGAGGTCACTAAGATGTGGAAGAGGCCTAATGGTCTTGTCATAGGTCAAAAAAAGGTTCCAATCGGGGTCATAGGCGTGATCTATGAGGCAAGGCCTAATGTGACTGCTGATGTATTCTCACTCTGCTTCAAGACAGGAAATACGGTTATCCTTCGTGGGGGTTCGGCTGCGGCCTCGACAAATCTGGCAATAGTTGATTCCCTTCACAGCTCGCTTGAGGCAGCAGGCCTTCCTGCTGATTCAGTCCTTTATATAGAGGATCTATCGCACGAGGCTGTAGGGACCTTTATGAAGATGGATAGGTATGTGGACCTGCTGATACCTAGAGGCGGAGCCGGTCTTATTAGAAATGTCGTCGAAAATTCTACAATACCTGTCATAGAAACCGGCACAGGAAACTGTCATATTTATGTGGACCAGTATGCCGATATAGATATGGCTCTTAGGATCACAGACAATGCAAAGACACAGAGGATAGGAGTCTGCAATGCGGCTGAATCCCTTGTGGTGCATGAAAAGATAGCCCCTGAGTTTTTGCCGAGGCTTTCAGAGCTCTTCAAGGGAAGAGTATCACTTTTTGCCGACCAGAAGGCGAGAAAGTATCTTGTTGATTCCTATGAGGCCACAGATCAGGACTTCGGGAGGGAATACTTAGACTACAAGATGTCGGTAAAGACTGTAAAGGATATAGATCAGGCCATAAGCCATATCAATCATTACAATACAGGACATTCTGAGTCTATAATAACAGACAGCTATGAAAACGCACAGAAATTCCTTGACGAGGTAGATGCAGCCTGCGTCTATGTCAACGCCTCGACAAGGTTTACGGATGGAAACGAATTCGGCTTTGGAGCCGAGATAGGGATAAGCACCCAGAAGCTTCATGCCAGAGGCCCTATGGGACTTGATGCCCTTTTATCTTCTAAGTATATAATTTATGGAAATGGACAGATCAGAGAATAATTATTATTACAATGGAAGCCTGTCAGCGGCAGAGAGCGATGTACCTCTCACTGAGCCGGAAAGACAGTACTTCTTCATGGACAAGGTTAAGAAAATAGTAGAAAATAAGGTAAGAGACCTGGGAAGGCCTCTTACTTTTCATGTGACGACCTTCGGCTGCCAGATGAATGCCAGGGATTCCGAAAAGCTCAGAGGTATCCTTTTAAGGTGCGGATACGAGGAAAGCGAAGACGAGGATTGCGATCTGGTGCTCTATAATACCTGTACAGTCAGGGAGAATGCTGACAATAAGGTATTCGGAAGACTAGGCGTTCTATATGGTTATAAGAAAAAGAATCCTGAGATGCTTATAGGGCTCTGTGGCTGTATGGCTCAGGAGGAGGTAGTCACAGACAGGATAAGGAAGAGCTATCCTTATGTGGACATGGTCTTCGGGACTCATAATGTATATATGCTTGCAGAGATACTCTATCAGAGATTTGATGAGAATAAGCATATAGTAGATGTCAGGGAAAGCGCCGACAGGATAGTTGAGAATCTTCCTCTCGAAAGAAAGTATTTCTTCAAATCCGGCGTAAATGTGACTTTCGGCTGTGATAATTTCTGTAGCTACTGCATAGTACCATATGTGAGGGGCAGGGAGAGGAGCCGGAGACCATCTGACATAATAGATGAGATAAAGCGTCTGGCCGCTGACGGAGTCATAGAGGTCATGCTTCTGGGACAGAATGTCAATTCCTATGGTAAGGGACTTGAGGAAAAGACAAGTTTTGCAGACCTTCTGCGTCAGGTAAACGAGATAGACGGTATTGAGAGGATACGTTTCATGACATCCCATCCCAAGGATCTGTCGGATGATCTGATAAGAGCAATGGCAGAGTGCGATAAGGTCTGTCCTCACCTCCATCTGCCCCTTCAGTCTGGAAGTGACCGTATACTTGCTGATATGAACAGGCATTATACAAAGGAGAAGTATCTGTCACTGGTTGATAAGATAAGAAATGCCATTCCTGACATAGCACTTACTACAGATATCATAGTAGGCTATCCGGGAGAAAGCGAGCAGGACTTCATAGAGACTCTTGATGTCGTAGACCGTGTGAAATTTGATTCGGCCTTTACCTTTATTTACTCCAAAAGGACAGGTACGCCGGCAGCAAGGCGGAGTGACCAGGTGCCGGAGGAAGTGATAAAGGACCGCTTCGACCGGCTTCTTACAAGGGTAAGAGCTGATGGAGAAAAGAAAGCCATGGCGCTTACAGGAAAGACTCTGCCGGTCCTAGTAGAGGAGGTAAACAAGCAGGATGAGCATCTTGTCAGCGGACGGCTTGCAAACAACAGCGTGGTCCATCTGCCAGGAGATGAATCACTTATAGGTAAGATAATAAATGTAAAGCTTGATAGCTGCAAGGGATTTTATTATCTGGGAAATATAGCAGAGTAAGGATGTGGATTACAGGTGATTTCATTTATTGATGGATACATAGAAGAGATAAGGGATGGTTCTGTCGTGATAGAGCATGACGGGATCGGCTTTATGATGGCTATGTCAGGGAACTCCATATCACGCCTGCCGGGCGATCACACAAAGATCAGGATCTATACCCTGCTAGGTTTCAACGAGAATACAGGCCTTAGTCTCTATGGATTTATAGATAAGCAGGAAAGAGATCTTTTCATAGAGCTAAACAATATATCAAAGGTAGGGCCAAAGGCTGCAATGGCAGTTCTTTCAGTAATGACCCCGGATGAGCTGAGGCTTTCTGTAATAGCAGGAGATGCCAAGGCTATCTCAAGGGCACCGGGTGTCGGAGCAAAGATGGCAGAGAGGATCATCCTGGAGCTTAAGGACAGGATCGATGTTTCTGATCTGTCAGAGACAAGCTCTGATACGGCCCAGACAAAGGCTATTTCAGGCTCTGCAATAAGAAACGATGTACTTGTCGCGCTTACCGGAATGGGATTTTCAGGCGGAGAGGTCCTTAATGCGATGAAAGGGATAGATGGAGCAGATGATATGGATCTTGACTCTCTGCTTGGCGAGACATTAAGGATCCTTGGGAGTAAGTGATGGAAAGAAGAGTTATCACAACTGAAAGACAGGCTGAGGATATTAAGCCCGAGAATTCCCTAAGGCCCTTATATCTTTCTGAATATATAGGACAGTCAAAGATCAAGAAGACCCTTGAGATATATCTTAAGGCGGCTCGTGACAGAGGTGAGCCGCTTGATCATGTGCTCTTTTTCGGGCCGCCGGGACTTGGAAAGACTACGCTTTCAGGCATAATAGCAAATGAGATGGGAGTACATATGAAGATCACATCCGGGCCAGCGATAGCGACTCCGGGTGATATGGCTGCTATAATAATGGGCCTTAAGGAAAATGATGTCCTCTTTATCGATGAGATCCATCGCCTGAACAGACAGGTCGAGGAGGTGCTGTATCCTGCAATGGAGGACTTTGCTATAGATATAATGATAGGAAAGGGCCCGAGTGCAAAGTCTACCCGTATCAGCCTTCCGAGATTTACTCTTGTCGGAGCCACGACAAGGGCAGGACTTTTGTCCGCTCCATTAAGGGACAGGTTCGGAGTCATATTCCATATGGAGTATTATAGTCCGGATGAGCTTAAGGCAATAATCCTGGCCTCAGCAAGAAAGCTTGACGTGGAAATAGACGAAAAGGGAGCTCTTGAGATGGCAAAGAGATCAAGAGGCACACCGCGACTTGCCAACCGGCTTTTGAGAAGGGTCCGTGATATAGCCCAGGTGAGGTTTGACGGAGCCATAACCGAGGAGGTTGCCTCAAAAAGTCTTGATCTTTTAGATGTGGATTCACTAGGACTTGACAAGACTGACCGGAAGATCCTTCTGGCGATACGTGATACATTCGACGGAGGCCCGGTCGGTATAGACACCCTGGCTGCCTATGTCGGAGAGGACAGGGGTACTATTGAGGATGTGACAGAGCCATATCTGGTCCAGAGCGGACTTATAGTTCGTACACCAAAGGGCAGGGTGCTTACCGACAAGGCAATAAAGCATCTGGGCAAAATTTGCAGCTTGTAATATTCCTGAAATATCTTTATAATAAAAGAGATATTATTTTTATCTGTGAAGGAGACAGTGGATGTCTGCGAAAAAGAGTACGACAGTAGTGATAGGCGGCAGGGTATATACATTAAGCGGATTTGAGGATGAGGAATATCTTCAGAGGGTTGCCACCTATATCAATAATAAAATAGATGAATTCACAAAGGTGGACTCATACAGGAAGGCAAATGCTGATCAGAGAGCCATGGTACTTGAGCTCAATATTGCCGATGATTATTTCAAGATGAAGGAGAAGGCTACCGATCTTGAAACGCAGCTTTCACAGAAGGATAAGGAATTATATGATCTGAAACATCAGCTTATCACCAACCAGGTCGATAAGGAGGACTTATCGGAAAGAGAAGAGGCTTTAAAGAAGGAAAATGAGGAGCTTAAGGCCATAAAGGAAAAGCTTGAGAGCTCACTTGCCGATGCACTCCTAGGTCCGGCCTCGGATGATCAGGATGAAGAGAAGACGAACGAAAAGAAAAAGTGATCATGGACAGACAGCTTGAGGTACTGGCCCCGGCAGGGGATCTTGAAATCCTGAAGACAGCGGTTCTATCCGGTGCTACAGGGGTATATTTTGGTGGAGAGGAATTCGGGGCAAGGGCATATGCCACGAATTATTCATTTAAAGAGGCCTGCGCCGGGATTGATTTTGCTCATAAGAGAGGCGCAAGGACTTATCTTACTGTAAACACATTACTTAAAAGCATCGAAATAGAAAAAAAGGTTTATTCCTATCTTAAGGATTATTATAATGCGGGAATCGATGCGGTTCTGGTACAGGATATAGGACTTATGCAGCTTGTCCGCGAATATTTCCCTGAACTCCATCTTCATATTTCCACCCAGGCCAATGTGACATCTGAATATGGCGCAGCCTTTTTCAAGGAGCTGGGAGCAAAAAGAGTCGTTTTAGCAAGAGAGCTTTCGCTTAAGGAGATAGAAAGGATCCATAAGGCCGTAGATATAGAGCTTGAATGTTTTGCACATGGAGCCCTCTGCGTCTCCTATTCCGGACAGTGCCTTATGAGCTCGATGATAGGCGGCAGAAGCGGCAACAGGGGAAGATGCGCCCAGCCATGCAGGAAGTGCTACAGACTTCTGGATCAGAAGGGCGATCGGATAAGGCTTCCGGGCAGATATCCTCTTTCGATGAAGGATCTGATAACAATAGATCATGTGGCAGAGCTTTACAGGGCAGGCTGCTCATCTCTTAAGATAGAGGGCAGGATGAAGTCAAAGGAGTATGTGGCAAGAGTTGTAGCATCCTACAGATTGGCGGCAGATGCTGCTATGAGCGGACAGCCGCTTTTGGCTGGGGAGTCAGAGGCTCTTTATAATAAAGCAATAGAGGCGGGGAGCCGGGCAGGAGGATGCGACGGATATTTAAGCAGGCGTAACGGACCTGAGATGATATCATTTGCCAATTCATCGTTTTCATCTGACGGTCCTGCCGCTGTTTCTATCGCTTTAAATAAAACAAGAGCAAAGGCCTTTCTTCATGCTAAGGTCGGAGAAGACATTTCTCTTGAGCTTTCGGATCAGAAGCATACAGTAAGGGCTTTTGGACCAGTCATAGAGAAGGCAAGAAAGGAAGCCGATATCTCAGATGAGATAAGAGAAAAGATCCGCCGGAGCGGAGATGATCGTATTGAGATCACTGATGTCGGGCTTGATATAGACAGGGATGCCTTTATTCCGGTAAGTCTTGTTAAAAGGCTGAGAAGAGAGGCAGTGGATAAGCTTCTTGGAGGACTCGTGCAGAGTAGAAATGAGCCGCTTCCATTCAAGCCAATGGCAGAAAAGAGAAGAAGGATAAGGGGTAGCAGACGCCTTCTGGTAAGCTGCCTCAGTAAGGAGCAGCTTCTCTCAGCTGGCCGTATACTTTCAGATGATGATATTATAGCCCTTGACTATGACCTGTACAGCAGGATGGATATGTCTGTGATAAGGGGCATAGGGGCGGCTAAGTATCTTTGCCTTCCGCATATATTAAGATCCGATAAGCTCCCTCAGATAGATGACGGCATTTTTGACGGACTGATCGTCTCATCCTTTGATGAAATGCAGTATGCTTCTTACAATTTCCCTGATCTGCCCATGATCCTGGATCAGAGAGTCTATTCCTGGTCTGACAGGAGCAGGAGTTTTCTTTTGTCAAAGGGAGCAGCCTTTCTTACGGCGCCATACGAACTTAACGAAAAGGAACTGTCTCATCTCGACAACAGCAGTTCTTTTATCACTGTATACGGCAGAACTCCCGTTATGTATACGGCGACCTGTCAGCATAAGAACAGCAGGGGCTGTGACAGGAGACAGGAGGAGCTCTATCTTTTGGATGAAAGGAAGAGCAGCTTTCTTTGCCTTAATTTCTGCAGCAGCTGTACAAATGTGATCTATAACAGCCTGCCGACCTCGCTTTTACCCTTCCTTGACAGACTTTGGGAAATGGGCTTTGCAGGCGTCAGGGTTGATCTTACTGTAGAAAATGAAAAGGAGACAGTAAGGATCCTTCAAATGATAAAAAACAACAAGTGTGAGGGTGTCTGCCAGGCGACTCGCGGACATTTTCACAGAGGAGTGTCATAGTGATTCATCTGATTACCGAGGTCTCGAGACTGACCTTTATCATCATATTCGCTATATTTACCTATGACTGCTTTGCGGCTCTTCGAGTAGAGAGGCATGGAAGAGATTCGAAAAGGCTCTACAGGAGACAGACCGCCATGATTTATCTTTTCCTGATAAACGGAAACCTGCTCCTGTTTCTCAATACAAATGAGCCGAAGATATTTGTCATGATGGCAGCCGAGATAGTCTTTACGGCGATCGCCATGATAATCTACAAGAAGATCTATGAGAGCGCGAGCAAGGCAGTGGTAAACAATATGTGTATGCTGCTCTCTATAGGCTTTATCATGCTTACAAGGCTTGATCAGTCAAAGGCCCTAAGGCAGCTGCTCTTTGCCTGCCTTGCCCTTATAATAACATGCTTCATACCTCTCTTTCTAGGGAATGTAAGGCTTATAAAGAGCCTTAAGCTGTTTTATATAGGGGCAGGGATCCTTCTTCTTGGAATAGTGGCTGTGATAGGAAAGACTACCTATGGCTCAAAGATCAATATAAGCATAGGGGGGATAGCTATCCAGCCATCAGAGTTTGTAAAGGTCCTTATGGTGCTTTTCATAGCCTGTATGCTTTATCAGGATTCGTCATGGAAGCAGGTAATGAAGACCCTGCTTCTCTGCTGCATTCTGATCCTGATACTTGCCATATCAAAGGATCTGGGAAACGCTATGATATTTTTCCTTACTATGATAGTTATGATCTATGCCGCCTCCCAGAATGCCTTATATATGCTGTCGGGGGCCGGCCTTTTTGCAGTGGCGTCTGTTATAGGATATTACGCCTTTTCCCATGTGAGGGTAAGGGTACTTGCCTGGAAGGACCCTCTTTCAGTGGTAAACGGAGCCGGCTATCAGATCAGTCAGTCCCTGTTCGCCATTGGTACAGGCGGATGGTTCGGAGCAGGTCTCTATCAGGGAATGCCAAAGAGGATACCGGTTGTCACTACGGATTTTATCTTTTCGGCGATCTCGGAGGAGCTCGGAGGGCTTTTCGCACTCTGCCTTATCTTTATCTGTATAGCTAATTTCCTTATGTTCTTTAATATAGCACTTACTATAAAGAACAGATTCTACAAGATAATCGCCATAGGCTTAGGGGCGCTTTATGCCTCACAGGTATTTACGACCCTGGGTGGAGTCACGAAATTCATTCCGTCAACAGGAGTCACGCTTCCTCTTGTTAGCTATGGAGGAAGCTCGCTTCTTGCGACAATGCTTATCTTTGCAATGATAGAAGGACTATATGAATACAGAGGAGAAAAGGAAGATATAAATGAGTCAGAAACGAGATACGAGGAGAAGAAGAGAGCAGGAGGAGCCAGACAATAAAAGGCATTCTCTGAATACAGAGGCAGGTATAGCAGCCTATATGTTTCTTATCCTTTTCCTTTTGCTTGTAGGATATTTCATATATTTCATGGCCTTTAAGAGTGAGGATTTCATCAATAACCCTGCAAACCCAAGAGTCAAGGGCTTTGAAAAGCTTGTGGTAAGAGGTGAGATAAAGGCAAATGATGGGACAGTTCTTGCCCGTACCATCACAAGAAACGGCAAGGAAGTAAGAGAGTATCCAAAGGGCAGGGAATATGCCCATGTGGTAGGCTTCAATTCGAATGGCATGAGCGGCATAGAATCGGATAAGAGCTTCTATATGCTAAGATCCCATGCCTTTATCCTTGAGAGGATAATGAATGATCTGAAGGAACAGAAAAATCCCGGGGACAATATAGTAACGACCCTGGACAGCCGGCTCCAGCAGAGTGCCTATTACGGAATGGGAAGCTACAAGGGAGCCTGCGTCGCGATAGATGCGGATACTGGAGCTATCCTTGCCATGGTATCTAAGCCGGATTTCGATCCGAATACAGTTGATCAGGAATGGAAGAGTCTCTCTAAGAGCGAGGATTCGGTTCTTTTGAACAGGGCCAGTCAGGGACTCTATCCGCCAGGCTCGACCTTTAAGATATTAACGGCACTTTCATTTCTTAAAAATGGCGGAAGTCTAAGCGATACCTTCGACTGTAATGGATCATATTCGACCGGAGGATATACTATCCACTGCTACGGTGGTGAGGTCCATGGCAGACAGACCTTTCTTCAGGCTTTTGGAAACTCCTGTAACGTAGCCTTTTCCCAGGTGGGACTTTCTCTCCCCAAGGGGGCTTTGAAGAGTACAGCAGATGAATTCTATTTCAATCAGAAGCTGCCTACGGATATATTAAATGTCAAGCAGAGCAGATTTACTCTTAAGGCATCTGATGACGATGCCCTTGTAATGCAGACCGCTATTGGTCAGGGAAATACTCTAGTCACCCCTCTGCATATGGCAATGATCTGCGAGGCGGTCGCAAATGACGGAGTCCTGAAGAAGCCCTATGTCTGCGACCATATCGAAAACAACAGAGGGAGTCTGGTAAGAGGACATGTAAGCTCAGAACTAAGACTATGCTCTGCCTCGGAGGCAAAGACGCTTAGACGGCTGATGAGATACGTAGTGACAAACGGTACAGGAAGGGTTGTAAATTCATCCTCCTATACAGCATATGGAAAGACAGGGACAGCTGAGTTTTCAGAAGACAAGAGCAAGGCTCATTCCTGGTTCGTTGGCTTTGCAAAAAAGGGAAAGAAAAAGATCGCTGTAGCTGTAATAATGGAAGGTGCAGGCGCCGGTTCCTCCCACGCTGCTCCTCTTGCAAGAAAAATGTTTGAGACCTATCTTAGATGATAAGAATAATACTAATAATTATAGCTGTAATACTCGCGCTTATTGCCTACTTCCTGTTTGCACCCTTTGGCTTTTCATTAGTCGGGGATTTCGACAGGAAGACGATAAGGTTTTCGCTTCATGATCCGCTGCGCCTTGTAGACCTTCTGATCGACACATCTGTGGAGGAGAAGATAGATTTACGGATCTTTTATCTGATAAAGCCTCTTGGGCAGAAGAAAAAGCAGGGGACGGATGCAGATAAGAGCAGGCATAAGGACAAGAAGAAAAGCAGGGGCAAAAGGAAGGGCTCTCTTATGGACTTTGTGAAAAAGAGGCTTTCTCTTATAATAAAGAATGCCTTTTCCTTCCTGGCAAAATGCCATATACATATAAGGAGTGCTGTGCTTTCATTTTCTGCTGGAGAGCCTGACACTACGGCTCTTATATATGGGGGCCTTGCTTCGCTTCCATTCATGTATGGCAGGCAGATCTCGGTTGATGCTGATCTGTTAAGTGACGAGGCATTTATCAGAGGCAGGATTGATGCGGGTGGTTCTATTTTTGTCTGTATTCTGTTATACTATGTGATAAAGACGATTGCGGCAAAAGGAGACTGATATATGACAAGAGATACTTTCAACAATACCGTAAGTTCACTGTTTGAGGGGCTTGATAAGAATTTTTCGACAAAGCAGGTGATCGGCGATCCTGTCGTGGTTGGAGAGACGACTATCATCCCTATAATCGACCTTTCGGTCGGAATGATAAGCGGAGCCTTCAACGGAGAGAAAAATTCCAACAGTGCCGGAGGAATAGGTGTAAAGGCCCGTCCCCAGTCAGTGCTTGTGATCCGCGGGGATTCTGTCAGACTTATGGATATAGGTACCAGGACAGGCATGGACAAGCTTCTCGATCTGGTTCCTGATTTTGTGGATATGATAAAGGGAAAGATGGGATCCGGGAAGGCAGACAGAGAAGAGGAAAAGGAGGCCAGGGAGGCTTGTAAGGAGGAAATCGAGGAAAGGGTAAAAAAGGCTGCTTCAGCTAAAGAAGAGTAACAAAAAAGGAGGTGTCCATTGGACAGCTCCTTTAAGTGGCTCTATATTAAGCTCTCTCCACAGCGCCTGAACGAAGACAGGAAGCGCAGACGTATAATCTCTTCGGAGCACCGTTTACGATGCATTTAACAGACTTAACGTTTGATTTCCAGATTCGGTTCGACCTTCTGTGTGAATGACTCACATTATTTCCGAAGTGAGCGCCCTTGCCACAGACAGCACATTTTGCCATTCTTAGCACCTCCTTATCGAATAATCTACATAAAGGTGTCTTCTTGCGACACAACTATTGTATTCTATCAAATCTAAATACAAAATGCAAGAGGTAATTTTAGCATTTTAACTTTCTTGTTGAAATTTCCGGGGATTTAGATATAATATGAACTAGCTGAAAAAATTTTGAATGGAGGAATTTATGCAGGCACAGGGTCAGATGGAAAATGATCTGGGAAAGATCATAATAGATACCGATGTCATTGCCACCTATGCGGGATCCGTTGCTGTGGAGTGCTTCGGGATAGTAGGCATGGCTGCGGTCAATATGAAGGATGGGCTTGTCAAGCTTCTTAAAAAGGAGTATCTTGGACACGGTATACAGGTTGCTTACAATGACGATGGAAGCATTTCTCTTGATTTTCACTGCATCATAAGCTATGGAGTTTCTATTGCGACTGTAGCAGCAAACCTGCGTGAGACTGTCAAGTACAAGGTCGAGGAGTTCACAGGACTTACAGTGGACAAGATAAATATTTATGTAGAGGGCGTTCGCGTCATCGATTAAGGAGGATACATTGGCTATTAATTCAATTGATGCAGCCCAGCTGTCAAGGATGTTCCTTGCTGGCGCCCGTTATCTTGAGAATCAGAAGGATCATATCAACGAGCTTAACGTTTTTCCGGTCCCGGATGGTGATACCGGCACCAATATGACAGCCACCATCATGTCGGCTGCCCAGGCGGTTTCGGAGATAAAGGATCCGGATATGAAGAGCTTGTCAAAGGCTATTTCCTCTGGCTCGCTAAGAGGAGCAAGAGGCAACTCGGGAGTAATCCTGTCCCAGCTTTTCAGAGGCTTTACAAAGGTTCTTAAGAATGTAGAGAGCCTCGACTCTGCTTCACTTACAGAGGGCTTCAAGAAAGCTACACAGACTGCATACAGGGCAGTAATGCAGCCTAAGGAGGGTACAATCCTTACAGTTGCAAAGGCGGCAAGCGATGCAGCAGAGACTGCAGCTGCAGAAAGCGATGATCTTCTCGTGATAGGAGCAGGCATTGTCGAGGCGGCGCAGGCAGCGCTTGATTCTACTCCTGAGCTCCTTCCAGTCCTGAAGGAGGCCGGAGTCGTAGACTCTGGCGGAGCCGGACTTGTAGAAGTGCTTAAGGGAGCCTATGATCTTCTTTCCGGCAAGGATATAGATATCACTATAGCTTCTGCATCTGCTGATGGCAGTGCGGATACAGAGCAGGAAGAGAAAAAATACGAATATAGTCTGGCCTTCTCACTTAAGGCTTATCAGAGCTTCGCTGCTGGAGTAGACCAGGAGCTTCTTGCCTATCTTTGCGGCCTTGGTACAGAGGTGAAGCTTTCATCAGACAAGAAGACAATGCACATATCCCTTCTTACCAATGTTCCTGGCAAGGCCTTAAACCACGCCCTTAAGCTTGGAAGTGCATATGACATAAGGATAGATAATCCATCTCTCGATGGAAGTGAGCCTGCGGCAGCTTCTGATACCCATGCAGAGGCAGAGCAGACCACATCTGAGCAGAAGGAGATAGGATTTGTAGCTGTTTCATGCGGAGATGGCCTTGACGGTATCTTTAAGGAGCTTGGATGTGATGTCGTGATCAAGGGTGGTCAGACCATGAACCCTTCGACAGATGATATCCTGAAGGCCTGCGAGCAGGTGAACGCAAGGAATGTGTTTATCCTCCCTAACAATAAGAATATAGTTTTAGCAGCAAGTCAGGCTGCGGATCTGCTTGATGATAAGAAGGCATATGTGATCCCTGCAAAGACTGTTCCTCAGGGCATTACTGCTCTGGTGAACTTCATTCCTGATCAGTCGGTTTTAGATAACCAGAAGAGGATGACAGAGGAGCTTTCAAATGTAAGGAGCGGTGAGATCACCTATTCAGTAAGGGATACATCTATAGACGGCAGGGCCATAAAGGCCGGAGACTATATGGGTATCACGGATGAGGGGATCAAGGCAGTAAGCCCTTCCATAGGAGAGGCTTTTATGGAGATGCTCTCAGTCATGGTGACTACTGATTCGGCCCTTCTTACTGTATATACAGGTGCTGACGCAAAGGAGGAGGTAACTCGGGAGATCAGTGCCAGGATATCAAAGGAGTATCCTTCTCTCGAGGTCGATTTCCAGACTGGCGGACAGAATGTATATTACTATATAGTAAGTGTTGAGTGATGAAGATATTTGATGATATCACAGCGGTTAAAGGAATAGGAGAAAAGACGGCTGCCCTGTTTAAAAGGGCGGGCGTCTTTTGCGTTTATGATCTGCTGACCTATTATCCTGCCACATATATGACCTATCCGGAAATATCAGACCAGATACTGTTATCAGATAAGACCATGGTCTCTGTCTGCTGTCCGATCAGAAGACTAAGTGAGCGCTATGTGAACAGGAAGCTTATAACTATTGCGGCTGCATCTGTCGGAGGAGTTGATATCTCGCTTGTATGGTTTAATCAGAGATATCTGAAAAGGACTCTTAAGCCTGGATACAGATATGTCTTTTATGGGAAGCTTTCCTGCAGGGCTGGCTCCATTGAGCTTCTGTCTCCCAAGATCTTTTCTAAGGAGGAGTATGGCAGGCTCTCAAACAGGATGCTTCCTGTATATCCCAAGGTCTTAGGGCTTAACGACAAGACTATCCGTAAGGCACTTGTAAATGCTTTTACAGAGATAGAAATAAGTGAGTATCTTCCTGACCATATCCTGAATGAATACGGCCTTATGGACCTGTCATCATCGCTTCATGACATTCATTTTCCCAAAAGCAAAGAGCAGCTTGCTTTGGCCAGAAGAAGGCTTGTTTTCGATGAGTTCTTTCTCTTTCTTCTGCAGCAGAGGCTTGTAAGGCTAAATGAGAGAAAGATAAAGAACCCGCTTCAGGGACTCGATCTTTCTGTTTCTTGGAGGATAGAGGAGGCGCTTCCTTATAAGCTTACTGGCGGACAGAAAGAGGCTATATCCGATGTGATCACTGATCTTACTGGTCCAACTGTCAGCCAGAGGCTTATTCAGGGCGATGTGGGCTGCGGGAAAACGATAGTTGCCTTTATCGCAATGGCAATTATTGCCTCAGGAGGCTATGAGGCTGCCCTTATGGCACCTACAGAGGTACTTGCAAGGCAGCATTATAATAAGCTTGCTTCCCTGACCAGGGAGGCAGGTCTTGATATAAGGCCTGTCCTTCTTACAGGATCCGTAAAGGGAAAGGCAAGAAAAGAAGCGCTTTCTGTAATCGAGGAGGGTGGTCCGGTCATAGTGATTGGGACCCATGCGCTTTTTCAGGAAAAGGTCGTTTTCAATAAGCTTGCCCTTGTGATAACCGATGAGCAGCACAGGTTCGGAGTAAAGCAGAGGGAGGCGCTTTCAAAGAAGGGTCAGGCTGTTTTTTCCATAGTGATGAGTGCCACCCCTATTCCGCGTACACTCTCTCTTATCCTCTATCAGGGCATGTCAGTTTCTTCGATAAAGGAAAAGCCGTCCCTGCGCCTGCCGCTTAAGAATGCCCTGATAAATGCAGGGCAGAGAGACAGTGCCTATTCATTTATAGTAAAGCAGATAAGAGCGGGTCATCAGGCTATCATTATCTGTCCGCTCGTAGAGGCGTCAGAAAATATAGAAGGTGAAAATGTTTGCGATTATGCAGACAGGATGTCTTCTCTCCTGCCTCATGATATCAGGATCGGAAGGCTTACAGGTCCTATGGCTCCTGATGAGAAGGATAAGGTCATGGGAGACTTTGCGTCAGGCAGGATAGACCTTCTTATCGCAACTACCGTGATAGAGGTAGGCGTAGATGTGCCGAATGCCACAGTGATAATGATAGAAGACGCCCAGAGGTTTGGCCTGGCCCAGCTGCACCAGCTGAGGGGGCGTGTAGGACGAGGCGATGCCCAGGGGTACTGTATCCTTGTCGACAGCTCTGGCTCCAAAACTCCTCCGGCCAGACTAAAGGCCCTGCTCCAGTCCAATGACGGCTTCTATCTGGCTGATGCTGACCTGAGGCTTCGTGGTCCCGGGGATACATTCGGAGTCAGGCAGTCAGGAGAGGCTTCCTTCCGGCTGGGAGATATATATAAGGATGCAAATATCCTAAAGGAAGCTTCCGGGGCCCTTTCTCTTTTAACAGAGGATGGAGCAGACCTAAGCTCGTATCCTAATCTTTCCGAAAGGCTTGATATAAGCAGAAACAGGACCTTTATCAATTTATGATAAAGCGAACCAACGCTATAATAATATTATTATTAAAATATGAGAGTGACATTAGATGTCTCTTATGAGATGATCCTTACAGATACCTTAGCATTATGATCCATGAAAGGAGAATTCTATGAAAAAATCTGTAAGGATCATCCCACTTGCAATGCTGCTTGCCTTTGTTTTCGTCTTTTCAGGAGATATATTATACCTTATAAATAATCTTGTCGTAGAGTAAAATTGATCTGAGACTAAGGCATCTGACCGGCAGAATAGCAGTATTCTGCCGATTTTTTTGCGATTGATTTTAAGGTTAGTATATTTTATAATAAACAGATAAGGCTTGTGGAGGAATATTATGTCGTTTGACGGAATAACTATACATGCTCTTGTAAGGGAACTTGACAGGGCGCTTTCGGATTCGCGTATCACAAAGATAGCCCAGCCACAGCCGGAGGAGCTAATAATAACAGTAAAGAATGGTGGGGAAAAGCATCTTCTTCTTATGAATGCAAATGCTTCCCTGCCGCTTATTTATCTGACACAGGAAAATGAAATCTCGCCGCTCAAGGCGCCGGGATTTCTTATGCTGCTTAGAAAGTATATAGGAAGCGGAGTAATAGAGAAGGTAAGCCAGCCAGGTCTTGAAAGGGTGGTCCGTCTACAGATAAGGCATTTAGATGAGTTAGGTGACCTCGCAAGGAAATATCTCTATATAGAGATAATGGGCAAATACTCCAATATCATCTTTACAGATGACAATGACAGGATAATAGATTCGATAAAAAGAATAGGGGCCAATACCTCAAGTGTCCGTGAGGTTCTGCCAGGAAGGGATTATTTCATACCATCACAGAAGGATAAATACAATCCTTTCGATGTCACAAGGACTATGTTTATAGAGGAGATATTAAGACGGCCAGGAGAGACGGCAAGAGTCATAGCATCGGGACTTGTCGGATTTTCCTCTGTAAGCTCTGTTGAGGTCTGCCTGAGAGCCGGAGTCGATCCATCTGTCTCCCAGGCCTCTCTTACCCAGGACCAGAAAAACGCCCTGTTTGATGCCTTCAGGCAGATTCTTGCAATGATAGATCAGACAGAGCCGTCTCCTGTCATATACTCGGATCCTGTCACGAAAAAGCCGCTTGAGTTTTCGGCCTGGCCTCTGCTTTCATATGAGAATGCCAGCTGTACAAGGTCTTCGTCTGTCAGCAAGATGCTCTATAGCTATTATTCAGCAAAGAACACCTATTCCAATATGAAGCAGCGGTCGGCTGACCTCAGGAAGAATGTGAAGAACCTGCTGGAGAGAGAGTCAAGGAAGCTTAATATTCAGCAGAAGCAGCTTGAAAGCTCAAAGAAGATGGACAAGTATCGTATCTATGGGGAGCTTTTGCATACATATGGATATGAGGCCAGGGAGGGAGATGATTCATTAGAGGTAATAAACTATTATGATAATAAGCCTCTTAAGATCCCTCTCGACCCGAAGAAGCCTGTTATGGAGTGCGCAAATGATTATTTCAAAAGATATGAGAAGCTTAAGCGTACAAAAGAGGCAGTTAGTCTACAGATAGAGGATACAAGAAAGAATATAGACGAGCTTGATTCTGTCCTTACCTCTCTTGATATGGCTGAGGATGAGGGGGATCTGTCAGAGATAAGGCATGAGCTTTCAGACTACGGTTTTCTAAGGAAAAGCTCACATTCCAAGAAGGAAAAGGCCCTGAAGGCAAAGCCCCTTCATTTCGTGACGGATGATGGTGCTGATATCTATGTCGGAAAGAATAATTATCAGAATGAATATGTGACCTTTAAGCTTGCAAAGCCGCTCGACTGGTGGTTCCATGCAAAGAATATGCCAGGCTCCCATGTCATAATAAAGACGGATGGAGGGGAACCATCAGACAAGGACTTTGAGATAGCCGCCCAGATAGCAGCCTATTATTCCAGGGGAAGGGACAATGACAAGACAGAGATCGACTATGTGAAAAGGAAGGAGGTCATGAAGTCTCCGGGCAAGGCTAAGGGATTTGTGATCTACCATACCAATTATTCCATGACAGTCCATCCTGAGGTCAGCGGGGTGAGAAAGGCCTGAAATCTTTTTTGACATAAGCTGTCTTTAGGCTTATAATATATTAGATTACGTTCTGACAGGAGGTAAAGGTGCAGCTGATAAATATAGGATATGGAAACCTGGTCAGCTCTGACCGCATTCTCTGTATAGTTTCGCCAAAGTCGGCTCCGATCAGCAGACTTGTAAAGAAGGCTAAGGAGGACGGCAGTCTGGTCGATGCCAGTGAGGGCAGGAAGACCAAGGGAGTCATTATAGCTGACAATGGCAGCGTCATCCTCTCAGCTCTTACTCCTGTGACGATCGAGGGAAGGATGCATAACGAAAAGACAGACGAGGAAACAGAAAATGGCAGTAAGTAAAGGACTTGTGGTGGTGCTTTCCGGCTTTTCGGGAGCAGGTAAGGGAACTATTATGAAGCATCTTCTGAATAAGTATCCCGGAAGATATCATCTTTCCATCTCAGCGACCACCAGGGAGAAGAGACAGGGAGAGGAAGAAGGAAGAGAGTATTTCTTCAAGACACGCGAGGAATTTGACCGGATGGTCAGGGATGATGAATTCCTTGAGCACGCTACCTTTAACGGCAATTCCTACGGTACGCCCAAGGCATATGTGAAGCAGCTTGTCGATCAGGGCAAGGACGTGATCCTTGAGATCGAGGTAAATGGAGCCCTGCAGGTGAAGAAGATCTTTCCTGACGCTCTTCTTTTGTTTGTGACACCTCCGTCAGCAAAGGAGCTTAAAAACCGTCTGGTAGGAAGAGGGACTGAAACCGATCAGGTAGTAGCCCAGAGACTTTCCATATCGTCAAAGGAATCCCTTCTGATGCCGTCCTATGATTATCTAGTGGTTAATGACAGGATAGAGGACAGTGTCGAGAGGGTTCATCAGATAATAGAGAGCGCGCATTATGCGACAAAATATAATGGTGAGAGAATAGCCGAGCTGCAGGAAGAACTCAAGGCTTTTTCGAAAGGAGATAATAAATGATACATCCATCCTATGTGGAACTGATGAAGGTAGTTAACGAGGGAACTGACGTCGGAGAAGAGCCAGTCGTAAACAGCCGTTATTCGATAGTCTGCGCTACCGCAAAAAGAGCCAGACAGCTGATCGACGGAAAGCGCCCGCTTATTGACCCCAGGCCTAAGGAAAAGCCTCTTTCGGTTGCGGTAAATGAGCTCTATACAGGACAGCTGCGTATCCTTACGGATGATGAGGCATCCGATATGGCTTTAAAAGAGGCAGAACTAAAGGAGCAGGTAGCCGAGCGCCTAAGAGAGGCAAAGGCTGCTGCAGAGGCCTCAAAGAAGGAAGAGGAGGCTGCAGCTCTTGCTGATGAGCCCGATGAGGAAGCAGAGGCAGAGGATATTGATGGCGTTTTGGATAATACCTCTGATGATCAGGAAAACAACGAATGAAAAAGCTCTTTTTTGTTTCTTTAGGATGTGACAAGAATCTCGTTGATGCAGAGCATATGCTCTCTCTTCTTCATGCTGACGGATACCAGATCACAGAGGATGAGACAGAGGCAGATGTAATAATAGTAAATACCTGCTGCTTTATAGAGGATGCCGCTCAGGAAAGCGTTGATACTATCCTTGAGATGGCATCTCTTAAGGAAAACGGAAATCTGAAGGCGCTTATAGTCACAGGATGTCTTGCAACGAGGTATTCAAAGGACATTGGTGTGGAGATACCTGAGGTGGACGGAGTCGTAGGAGCCAGCTCCTATGATGAGGTAAAGGAGGTCCTTGACAGGGTACTTGCAGGCGAGGAACATGTGGACTGTGAGGATGATATCTCACGTACTCCTGTTGACAATGGTCGTATCCTTACAACGGGCGGGCATTATGCCTATCTGAAGATCGCTGAGGGCTGTGACAAGAACTGCTCATACTGTATCATCCCGAAGATCCGCGGCCATTACAGATCTTTCCCGATGGAAAAGCTTCTTGCTGAGGCTATGGAACTTGTAGATAAGGGAGTAAGGGAGCTGATCCTTGTAGCCCAGGAGACCACTCTCTATGGCAGCGATCTCTATGGGAAGAAAAGCCTTCCTGAGCTTCTTCACAGGCTTTCTCAGATAAAGGGACTTGCCTGGATCAGGCTCCTTTACGCATATCCTGAGGAGATAGATGATCAGCTTATAGAAGAGATGGCTTCAAACCCCAAGGTCCTCCACTACATTGATATGCCTATCCAGCATTCGGATGACTATATCCTTGGCAGGATGGGTCGCCGCACCAAAAGGGCGGATATAGTGGATGTGATAGGGAAGCTGAGGGCAGCCATGCCTGATATATGCTTACGGACCACCCTTATCTGCGGATTTCCCGGAGAGACCGAGCAGATGCATCAGAACCAGATGGATTTCATCAGGGAGATGAGATTTGACAGATTAGGCGCTTTCCCATATTCCAGAGAAAAGGGGACAGTAGCCTATGATATGACGCCACAGGTTGCTGAGGTCACCAAACAGCTGTGGTATGATCAGACTATGCGCGTCCAGCAGGAGATCACATTCGAGAAGAATAAGGAACTGATCGGAAGAACCCTTGATGTATTTATAGAGGGTGAGATACCTGATGACCGCGTCTATGTGGGACGGACATACAGGGACGCTCCGGATGTGGACGGATATGTGTTCATGGACAGGGACCGCCAGAGAATGAGCGGCGATCTGGTCAGGGTCCGCATCACTAAAACAAAGGATTATGATCTGATTGGAGAGATAATAGATGAAGATGAATCTGCCGAATAAGCTTACAACTCTCAGGATGTTCCTGGTACCAGTATTTGCAGTGGTATTTCTGGCAGGAGGAGCAGATAATGATCTGACAAGGATAATTTCCTGTATCATTTTCTGCGCTGCGAGCCTGACAGATATGCTTGATGGAAAGATTGCCCGCAAGTACAATCTGATAACTGATTATGGTAAATTCATGGATCCTCTTGCTGACAAGCTGCTTGTATGTACTGCCATGATTTGCCTTATGAGCTTCGGGCAGCTTCCGGCATGGGTGCTGATAATCATAATAGCAAGAGAATTCATAATAAGCGGCTTCCGTCTGGTGGCAGCAGACAATGGAGTGGTCATAGCCGCAAGCTACTGGGGTAAGTTCAAGACTGTATTCCAGATGGCAATGGTCATAGTCATGCTGCTTAGGATAAGGGTAGAGCCATTTGCCATGTTCTTTAAGGTGCTTGAGACCCTGCTTATGTATATAGCAGTGATCCTTACAGTGGTTTCCCTGATTGACTACCTTGTTAAGAACAGGGGCGTTCTTAAGGAGCAGAAATAATGCTTTATGCTGATGTTTTGGGAAAGCTTCTTATCGCAAAGGGCATAACTGTAACTACAGCGGAATCTGCCACTGCCGGCATGATCGCCTCTTGTCTTGGCGATATTTCCGGCATCAGCTCATGCATGAGAGAGGCCTATGTCACCTATTGCGACGAGGCAAAGGAAAGAATCCTCGGGGTAAGGAAGGAAACAATAGACACCTGCAGCGTATACAGCCATCAGGTAGCGGCTGAGATGGCAGAGGGAGCCAGAAGAGTAAGTGGAGCTGATCTGGCTCTTTCTGTAACAGGAATTGCAGGACCGGGAGGAGGAAGCCCTGACCAGCCGGTTGGTCTGGTCTATATAGGCGGCTCCTACAGGGATATTACTATCACCAGAAAATATATCTTTTCCGGGGACAGAAAAAGGATCAGACGCAAGGCAGCTATCGAGGCCATGCGTCTTGGTATATCCCTGATATCACGATAAGGAGACTAATATGAGAGTTATTGCAGGAAGCGCCAGAAGTGTCCCTCTAATGACACCAGAGGGCTTTGAAACCCGTCCTACCCAGGACCGTATCAAGGAAACGCTTTTCAATATGATACAGCTGGAGGTTCCCGGATGCAGGTTTTTAGACCTCTTTGCGGGGAGCGGACAGATAGGCATCGAGGCCTTAAGCCGTGGTGCAAGACATGCGGTGCTTGTTGATTCTGACAAGAAATGTGCAGGCTGCATCAGGGCAAATCTGACCAAGACAAAGCTTTCCGACAAGGCGACCTTTATACAGAAGCAGATACCTGCTGCACTTTTCCAGGTCAGGAACGAGGGACCATTTGATATAATATTTATGGATCCGCCTTACTTCGTCCACAATGAGGAAGAGGTGCTTAAGGGAATAGCTGACAACGAGCTGCTGTCTGATCAGGGTATAGTGATTATAGAAATGGAGAGGGACAGGGACCTTACCTTTATCGAAGACTCGGGCTTTACAGTAAGAAGAGTAAAGCAGTATAAGACCAATCAACACGTGTTTCTGGAGAAAAAATGAAGATAGCAATCTATCCGGGCAGCTTTGATCCTGTCACGCTTGGGCATCTTGATATCATAAGGCGTTCGGCAGCAATGTTTGATAAGCTTATTGTAGCTGTACTTAATAACTCTGCCAAGAAATCGCTTTTTTCCGTTGAGGAAAGGGTTTCTATGATAGAAGAGGTGACAAGGGATATTCCAAACGTAGAGGCGGACTCCTTTGACGGTCTGATGGTTGACTATGCAGCAAAGGTAGGAGCTACAGTGGTAATAAGAGGCTTAAGGGCTGTGACAGATTTTGAGTACGAGCTACAGATAGCCCAGACCAACAGAGTCGAGAATCCTGATATCGATACGGTATTTCTTACTACATCATTGAAATATTCTTATCTTTCGTCTACAATAGTAAAGGAATTCGCCTCTTACGGCGCTGACATTGAGAAATTTGTACCTGAAGCAATAGTTCCGCTGGTACTTTCGAAGTATCAGGCAGGACAGGAGAAATGACTATGGCAAGCGAAATAGAAGATATAATCGACAGCATTGAAGATTTCATAGAGGAATGTAAGCCGGCTGTTTTTTCAAGCGGCAAGATAACTGTAGACAGGGATCAGATGGAGAGCCTGTTAGAGGAGCTTAGGTCCAGGACTCCTGTCGAGATCAAGCAGTATCAGAGAGTCCTTAAGAATAAGGATGCGATCATCGAGCAGGCAAGAAAGCAGGCTGACGCTATAATAGCTGAGGCCAAGGCCAAGTCCAATCAGATGATGAGTGAGAATGAGATCATGCAACAGGCCTATGCCAAGGCAAATGAGGTCGTAGGCATAGCAAAGAAGGACGCTGATGAAATTCTTACCAAGGCGACAGAGGATGCCAACAGCATAAGGCTTTCATCTCTCAGGTATTCCGATCAGCTGATGAGCGATATAGGAAACGTTCTTCAGTCTGCTATAGATACGACCCAGACCGGAATGGGCAATTATCTGAATACTATGAAGAAGTATCTGGAAACTATAAATGTAAACAGAAGCCAGATCTCGGTTTCACTAAAGCCGGAGGATATCCAGCAGGGTCCTGCTATCAAAGACCAGGCCGCTGACAATGGATCAGAAGAAAAGAAGGTTCAGTAATAGGTGAAAAAGGGATATGATCCCTTTTTCACTGTTTTTGTTTTATGATAAGAAAAGAGAAGGAAAAACTGAAATTAAAGGAAGACATCACGACAGTCCTCTTTGATCTCGATGGTACACTTGTGGATTCCATGTGGATGTGGCCGGATATAGACAGGGAATTCCTTAAGGAAAGAGGATATGATGTGCCAGATGGGCTTAAGGCTGATCTGGATGGCCTTTCCATGTCTGAGGATGCAGTCTACTTCAAGACCCATTTCGATCTGAAGGAGTCAGAGGAAGAGCTTATAGACATCTGGAATAATATGGCTCTAAGGCATTATCAGGAGGATGTGAGACTCCAGCCCGGAGCAGCGGAGTTTCTCGATTTCATAAAGGGACGAGGAATAAAGGCCGGAGTGGTAACGAGTAATTCAAGAGTGCTGGCTTTGGCTGCACTTCAGTCAAATGATGTGATGGAATATTTCGGAACTATAGTAACATCTGAGGATGTGATCCATGGTAAGCCTGATCCTGAAGGGTATCTTACCGCAGCTGGAAAACTCAGATCTACTCCGGATCAGTGCATGGTATTCGAGGATCTTCCTGCTGGGCTTATTGCTGCGAATTCGGCAGGAATGCTTACTGCTGCCTTTGATGATGATTATTCAAGGCCATACCTCGATCAGAAATCGGAGCTTTGCGACCTTATGATAAATGATTACAGGGACCTGATCGGATGAAGGAGATAAGAGTAGCAGAGAGCTTTAGCGACTCCCGTCTTGACAAGTATCTGATCAGGCTTCTCCCATCTGCCTCGGCCGGATTTATTTACAAGATGCTCCGTAAGAAGAATATCACTCTGAATGGAAAAAAGGCATCCGGAAGGGAACTGCTTAGATACGGAGATCTGATAAGGATATTTTTTTCTGACGAGACCTTTGAGAAGTTTTCGAGGAAGGAGCAGATATGCTCCTCTGAGGGTGTCATGCTGGCGGAGACAGACATACTCTATCAGGATAAGGACATTATGGCAGTCCACAAGCCTGCCGGGCTTTTGTCCCAGTCCAACAGGCCTGGAGGCGACTGTCTTAATGCGCGTATCATTTCTTATCTTGCTTCAGAAGGTGAGCTTTCGTCTGATTTTACTCCATCTATAGTAAACAGGCTGGATGCGGCGACAAGCGGAATCGTCCTTTTCGGAAAGACCTATCATGGAGTGAGGCTTCTTACAGAGATGATCCGCGAGAGAAGGATAGTAAAGACCTATAAGTGTATCTGCCATAAGACATTTGAAGAGGAAGTGACTGTCACTTCATATCTTAAGGAGCTTTCCGGAAACAGGGTGTCTGTTACAGCAGAAAGGACAGACGGCAGCAAAAGGATAATCACTGAATTCATACCTGAAAAAAGGCTTTGTGGCTACACTTTGCTTACAGTGATACTTCATACAGGAAGGAAGCATCAGATCAGGGCCCAGCTGGCTGCCCTTGGATTTCCTGTCGCAGGAGATTCCAAATACGGACATGATAGCGGACGGCTTTATCTACATGCTTATTCTGTTGAAATACCAGGGATAGGACAGATAGTGGATCTGCTCCCAGAGGAATTCGGGAGGTTTATAAATGCCCACCTTTAATTCACGCGGACTAAGAGGCTCGTCACTTGAAGAGTGTGTAAATCATACAAATGAGACGCTACGGTCAGAGGGCCTGGCTCTGATCCAGAAGATTCCGACTCCTATAACTCCGGTAGATATAGATAAGGAAAGCAGGCAGATAAGACTTGCCTATTTCGATAAGAAAAGTACAGTCGACTATATAGGAGCTGTACAGGGAATACCGGTCTGCTTTGACGCAAAGGAATGCAATAGTGATTCCTTTCCCCTTCATAATATCCATGAGCATCAGATGACCTTTATGGAGGACTTTGAGAGACAGGACGGTATAGCCTTTTTCCTGATATTTTTCAGCAAGAGGGAGATGTATTACTATATGCGCTTCGAGGAGGCTCTTACATTCTGGAACAGAGGAAGAAGCGGAGGCAGGAAAAGCGTTCCCATAAATGAGCTTAGCAGGGATTTTTTCTTCTCGTCCTCGAATGGATATTTTCTTCCCTATCTTGATATGATAAATCAGGACCTTGACGTGAGGAGACAGATGGAAGGCGCGACTTGACAAACAGAGAATATTTCTATATAATTCTATCTTGTGCTAATACGTTACTATACTAAAGCAAAAGGAGAAAAGATGAACAGTCTTTTACATACGCCTGAGGGCGTTAGAGACATCTTAGGAGATGAGTGTCAGAAAAAGAACTATGTTATGAAGGCTCTTACATCGCTGCTCTTTTCATACGGATATGATCAGGTAGAGACACCGATGTTTGAGTTTACCGATACATACAGTGAGTCCTATGGCTCTACCCCGGAGAGGGATATGTTCCGTTTCTTTGACAGGGATGGAAATACTCTGGCCCTTCGGCCTGATTTTACTCCATCTATAGCAAGACTTACTGCCAGGTTCTTTTCAGACACAAAGGAGACGATCAGGCTCTGCTATCAGGGAAATGTATTCAAGAACCGTCATTCTCTGCGCGGAGAGATGAGCGAGCAGACCCAGGTCGGGGCTGAGATGATCGGTGATTCATCGATAGAATCAGATGCAGAGATGATCTCTATTATAGTAAACGGATTCCTTTCAGCTGGTCTGAGTAAGTTTCAGATAAGCATAGGTCATGCCGATATATTCAACGGGCTTATAGAGGCTGCAGGCTTTTCGTCTGATGAGGAGAAGGATGTGCATGACTTTGTATCCAACAAGAATTTCTTCGGCCTGTCAGAATATCTTACACAAAAGAAAGTGGACCAGGATCTGCAGTCTCTTTTTTCACTTCTGTCAAAGATCTTTATGAATCCTGACGAATGGAAGGATTCTCTTGAGATGGCCAGGAATTATCCTCCTGTATACAATGCTCTTTCACATCTCTATCAGATGAACGAGCTTTTAAGCGCCTACGGTGTCGAGGACTATGTAAGCTTTGACCTTGGACTGGTAAGAAGTCTGAATTATTACACAGGTATAATCTTCGCAGGCTATACCCTTGGAAGTGGAAAGCCAATAGTAACCGGAGGCCGTTATGACAGTCTGCTGGGCCATTTCGGTGCTGACCGTCCTGCCATTGGATTTGCGATCCTTGTTGATGAGCTTCTTCTGGCGATTGACAGACAGCATATAGAACTTCCTATCGAGAATGCCAAGATCCTACTCCTCTATCCAAGGAATCAGGTGAAGAGTGCGATCAGGAAGGCTGACTCATTAAGGAAGGCCGGAAACCGCGTCCTCATGCATTCATATAACGATACAGATCACAAGAACAAGCTCTGTATCAAATATGCGTCATTTACTATAATGGAGACAGGAGGCGAGAAATGAGCTACAGGGATGAGATGATAACAGTTGCATTAGGAAAAGGCCGGCTTGCAAAGAAGGCCATGGCTCTTTTTGACAATATAGGCCTGGGCGTCGAGGAGATACACGACCCTGATACCAGAAAGCTTATCTTTACAAACGAAAAGGAGAATATCAGATATTTCCTCTCAAAGGGGCCTGATGTACCGACCTATGTCGAGTATGGCTCGGCAGATATAGGAATAGTCGGAGAGGATACTATCCTTGAGGAGAACAGAAATATATATGAGGTATTCGACTTAGGCTTCGGCAAATGCAGGATGTGTATAGCAGGACCTGAATCGGCCAGAAGTCTTCTGGATTCCTCACATCTCATCAGGGTTGCCACAAAGTATCCCAGAATAGCCAAGAATTATTTCTACAATCAGAAGCATCAGACAGTAGAGATAATAAAGCTTAACGGAAGTATAGAGCTTGCGCCTATAGTAGGGCTTTCCGAGGTGATCTGTGATATAGTAGAGACAGGAAGTACCTTAAAGGAAAACGGACTTGTAGTGCTGGAGGAGGTAGTTCCTCTCTCAGCCAGGGTTGTAGTGAACCAGGTATCAATGAAGATGAAAAATGCCAGGATCACAGAGATAATAAATGCTTTACAGAAGGAGATAAGAAATGCAGATTGAAAAGCTAAATGAGGATAATATCAAAACCCTTCTTACCAAGCTTTTGAAGAGAAGCCCGATAAGCTACGGCAGCTATGAATCATCGGTTAAAGAGATAATCGATCAGGTACGTACTCAGGGAGACCAGGCTGTGTTTTCTCTCGAAAAAAAATTCGACAAGGCCAGCCTTGGTCCGTCAAATATCCGTGTGACAAAGGAAGAAATCGAGGAGGCATACTTAAGAGTTGACGAAAAGCTTCTTACTGTAATAAGACGTTCTCTTAAGAATATCAGATCATTCCATGAAAAGCAGAAGCAGAACAGCTGGTTTACGACCGATGAACGCGGGATCTTTCTGGGACAGAAGGTTACACCTATAGCAGTGGCAGGTGTATATGTTCCTGGAGGAAAGGCTGTATATCCATCATCTGTACTTATGAATATAGTTCCTGCCAAGGTAGCCGGAGTACCTAGAATAGTAATGTGCACTCCTCCAGGGCCTGACGGAAAGGTCTATCCCTCTACACTTGTTGCAGCAAATGAAGCCGGAGCAGATGAGATCTATAAGGTCGGCGGAGCACAGGCTATAGCAGCAATGGCATTCGGAACCGAGTCCGTTCCTAAGGTCGATAAGATAGTAGGTCCTGGAAATATATATGTTGCTCTGGCAAAGAAAGCTGTATTCGGCTATGTAAGCATAGATTCCATAGCCGGACCGTCAGAGATCCTTGTGCTGGCGGATGAGACTGCAGATGCACATTTCGTAGCAGCAGACCTGCTTTCACAGGCAGAGCATGATGAGCTTGCTTCAGCTATCCTTATCACTACAAGCGAGGAGCTTGCGAAAAAGGTGGACGAGGAGATCGAGGGCTATCTGCCTAAGCTTTCCAGAGAGGAAATAATAAGAAAGTCCCTTCAGAATTATGGTCATCTGTTTGTGGCAGAGACAAAGGAGGATGCAATAGCAGCTGTAAATCAGATAGCATCAGAGCATCTTGAGATAGTAACTGCTGATCCGTTCCTTGATATGACGAAGATAAGAAATGCAGGAGCCATCTTCCTCGGGACCTGGTCCTCAGAACCATTGGGAGATTATTTTGCCGGACCAAACCATGTCCTTCCTACCAATGGAACTGCAAAATTCTTCTCAGCTCTCTGTGTTGATGATTTCATAAAGAAGTCAAGTGTGATATCATATTCTAAGGAGGCTCTTGAAGAAATAGCAGGAGATATCGAGGATTTTGCTGAGTGTGAGAGACTGACAGCTCATGCGAATTCCATAAGAGTACGTTTCGAGGACAAGTGATGACAAGAAAAGCTTCTGTAAACAGAAAGACAAGAGAAACCGATATAAAGGCAGTTATAGATCTCGATGGAAGCGGCATTTATCAGATAGATACAGGGATAGGCTTCTTCGATCATATGCTGAGCGGCTTTGCAAGACATGGCTTCTTTGACCTTAGCCTTTCATGCAAGGGAGATCTCGATGTCGACTGCCACCATACAATAGAGGACTGTGGTATAGTCTTAGGTCAGGCGATCGCTAAGGCTCTTGGAGATAAGGAAGGGATAAGGAGATTCGGATCCTCACTTCTTCCTATGGATGAAGCCCTTGTGCGCTGTGTGATAGATCTTAGCGGCAGGCCTTATCTGGTATTCAATGAGGAGTTCTCAAATGACAGGGTAGGAGACTTCGATACTGAGATGGTAAGGGAATTTTTCTATGCCATTTCCTATTCGTCGATGATGACCCTGCATATAGATGAGCTTCATGGAGAGAATTCCCACCACCTGATCGAGGCTAGCTTCAAGGCTTTCGGAAAGGCCCTGCACGAGGCAGTGACTATCGATCAGAATATAAAAGGCGTATTGTCAACAAAAGGGAGTCTGTAATGGAACATAAGAGTATAATCGCAACGATCTATATCAGGAATGGAAGAGCTCTTCTTCATAAGGATGATCCAGATCAGACAGTCGATCTTATCGAGCTTGCAAGATCATACAATGACAGCGGAGTGGACAAGATCTTTCTTGTCGACCTGTCTAATGATGAGTCAGAGCATATGACTAATCTGATCGCGATAAGAAATGTAAACAGAAACATAGATATAAAGACCTGCGGCAGCGGTAATATAAAAAGAGAGGATGATATCAAGCTTTTCTTCTTTGCCGGCTGCACTGAGGTAGCCTTAAACGGAGGCAAGCCAGAGACCATAGAGCTTGTAAAAAAGGCAGCGGCCCGTTTTGGCAAGGATAAGATACTGGTATCAGTAGATACAGTTAATTTTGCCTTTAAGACCAGGGATTTCATCAATGATTGTGTACATGAGCTTGTGCTTATGAATCCGGATCTGGTAAAGGGCCTTGAAAATATAACAGATATTCCTTATATCCTTAAGCAGGATGACTATGATCTGGACAGGATCACCGGTCTTCTGGAGTCTGAATGCATAAGGGGCATATACGGAAGCTTCATAAATGAAGACGATACAGATATAATGCAGCTTAAGTCAGATCTGGCTGACAGAGGGATAGTAATGGACAACTTCAACCCCAAGCTGCAGTGGAAGGACTTAAAGGTCAACAGTGACGGACTTGTGCCTGTCATAGCTCAGGATTACCAGACAGGACAGGTATATATGCTTGCCTATATGAACGAGGAGGCATTCAATACCACTATCCGTCTTGGCAAGATGACCTACTGGAGCAGATCGAGGCAGGAGCTATGGACCAAGGGACTTACAAGCGGTCATATCCAGTATGTAAAGAGTCTTACGGCTGACTGCGATTATGATACGATCCTTGCCAAGATAAGCCAGGTCGGAGGAATTGCCTGCCATACCGGATCACCGTCATGCTTCTTTAATGAGATCATAAAGAAGGAGTATATAGAAAGATCGCCTCTTCGGATATTTGAAAACACCTACAATCTGATCAAGGAGCAGAAGGAGTCCGAGGGAGAGACCTATGCCAGGCAGCTCTTCAAGGGCGGTATTGACGAGGTGCTTAAGAAAATTGGAGAGGAAGCGGCAGAGGTAATAATAGCCGGCAAGAACAATGGCGACACAGAGGCTATATATGAGATAACAGACCTTATCTATCATCTGATGTTTCTTATGATCGACAAGGGCATTTCCTGGGAGGAGATCACAAGAGAGCTGTCCCAGAGATAAGATCGCGATTAGGATAAAATGAGAAATTCTGCACTAACTGATGAAATCCTGATGCAGGTTGAGCAGCCTGCAAGGTATATAGGAAATGAAATAAATTCCACTATGAAAGACAAGTCGAAGATCGATCTTCGGTTTGCCTTTTGCTTTCCTGATGTATATGAGGTCGGGATGAGCCACCTGGGAATTAAGATCCTCTACGAGATGTTTAACAAGAGAAGTGACGTCTGGTGCGAGAGGGTCTTTTCTCCATGGCCTGACCTTGCTTCTATAATGAAGGAGAGAGGGATCCCTCTGTTTGCGCTTGAATCCCAGGATCCGATCAGTGAATTCGATTTCCTGGGTATCACGCTCCAATATGAGATGTGCTATACAAATATCCTTCAGGCGCTTGATCTCTCAGGCATTCCCTTTCATTCAACTGATCGGAGGGAGGAGGATCCTATAGTGGTAGGAGGCGGTCCATGCGCCTACAATCCAGAGCCTGTAGCAGAGTTTTTTGACCTCTTCTATATAGGAGAGGGAGAAAAACAGTATGACAGACTGTTCGATCTCTATATCTCAATGAAAAAGGATGGCAGCTACAGCAGAAGAGAATTCTTACGAAAAGCAGCAGCTATTCCAGGAATATATGTGCCCTGTCTCTATCATGTTAGCTACAGTGAAGACGGTACTATAGAAGACTTTTCTCCGACAGAGGATGGTCTGCCGGAAAAGATCATGCGACAGGTCGAGATGGATATGGACCATGCTCCTTATCCGATGAAGCCTGTCATTCCTTATGTAAGATCGACACAGGACAGGGTGGTGCTTGAGGTGATGAGAGGCTGCATAAGGGGATGCAGGTTCTGTCAGGCAGGAATGGTATACAGACCATGCAGGCAGAAGTCCCTTGATGTACTAAAGAAATACGCTGTTGAATTGTTTAGGAATACCGGCTATGATGAGATATCCCTAAGCTCGCTTTCGACAAGTGACTTCGAGGAGCTGCCGGAATTCCTTGATTTCCTGATAGAAGAGTGTGACAGGAGAAGGATCAATATCACTCTTCCTTCGCTGCGTATAGATGCCTTTTCGCTTGATGTGATGAGCAAGGTCCAGGATGTAAGGAAGAGCTCACTTACCTTCGCTCCTGAGGCAGGAAGCCAGAGGATGAGGGATGTGATAAACAAGGGGCTTACTACAGAGGAAATCATGAAGGGAGCCTCTGACGCCTTCCTCGGAGGCTGGAAAAAAGTAAAGCTCTATTTCATGCTTGGCCTTCCTACAGAGACCGAGGATGATATGCGCCAAATACCTGATCTGGCTCAGGAAATAGCTCATCTCTATTATGAGACCCTACCTGACAAGGCGACAAGAGGCGGCAGATGCCAGATCACGATTTCGACCTCCTTCTTCGTGCCAAAGCCCTTCACTCCATTCCAGTGGGCCACAATGTGCCCGGCGGAGGAGTATCTGAGGCGGGCAAGAATAGTAAATCACAGGATGAAGGAGGAACCTAATCATAAATGCCTGTCATATCAGTGGCATGAGGCAAAGACCACTGTTCTTGAGGGTGTTTTCGCAAGAGGTGACAGAAAGATAAGCAGGGTGATAGAATACGCATACAGACATGGTGCCTGCTTTGATGCCTGGAATGAATTCTTCAGACCTGAGATCTGGGATATGGCTTTCACGGCATGTGGAGTTGATCCTGATTTCTATACACTTAGGAAAAGAGAACTGGATGAGATCCTGCCATGGGATTTCATTGATACAGGAGTAAGCAGAAGGTTCCTTGAGAATGAATGGAAGAAAGCAACAGGAGAAATGACGGTAACTCCGAACTGCCGTAAGAGCTGCTCGGGCTGCGGCTGCACGAGATTTGGCTCAGGAGTCTGCGTAGCAGGGAAATAAGTATGGACATAAGGATCAGATTCAGTAAATTCGGACCAGTGAAATATATAGGGCATCTGGACCTGATGAGATATTTTCAGAAGGCTCTTCGTAGGAGTGATCTCCCGATCACATATACAAAGGGATTCTCTCCTCATCCGGTCATGTCCTTTGCGGCTCCTCTTGGCGTAGGTATCACCAGTGAGGGAGAATATATGGATATCTCCCTTGAAGAGGAGATCGAGGTGGAGAAGATAAGGGACATACTAAATGCCCAGATGGCTTATGGTATAGAGATCATTTCTGTAGCAAAACGAAGCAGTAACAAGAAGGCCATGGCAGAGCTTGCGGCAGCCTCATATATAGTTTTCTTCAAGAGGATAAATGGAGATATCAGGATAGATAAGGACCTTATAAGTGACCAGATCGATAAAAGGATAAGCAATGCATCCTCTCTTGTCGTCACAAAGGAAACGAAGAAGAGCAGCAGACAGGTAGATCTGATACCTCTTATCTATCAGATCAGCTGCCTGAATTGCTTTCCTGTTGATAAGCGAGACCACTATCTGCCTGACTGGGAGCATAATGGATTTCTGCTTGGAGAGGAGGATCCGGCTGTCTATATGAAGGTATCTGCCAGAAGCTCAGATAATCTGAGGCCGGAGCTTCTCATGAAGACTCTTCTTCAGCCATATGCAGATGAGGAGGCATACATTCCTGGAATACACAGACTTGATGTGTTCCGGGAGGACCAGGGAGGGCTTGTTTCCTTTGGTGAAGGGGACTTATCAAATGGATAGGGAATGCTTTCTTGTATATGACTCCTACAGGTTTTCCGGAAGGGATTTCATGGTCCTCGCCTGCTTTGGTGCAGAGGACAGAAGACTTTTATATATAAGATTTTTCGATGAATCAGACAGAAGCCTGGTAGGGAATGTATATGTGGCAAGGGTTGAAAAGCGCATAGCTGGCATCGGGGTCTTCCTTGTCACACCTGATTCACATGTCTTTGTAAGGGAAAAGGACAGTAGGGCTGTTGTCTATATCAAAAGGCAGAGCCAAAAAAAGGAGCTTTCTCAGGGAGATCTGGTCCTTGTCCAGATAGAAAGGGATGCGATAAAAAGCAAGGAGCCTCTCGGCGGATTTGTAATTACTATAAAGACCCCTTATTTTCTCCTGAAACGTCCTGGAGAGGGCATCTCCTTTTCAAAAAGGCTTAGTGCTTCTGACAGGGAAAGACTCTCTACAATTAGACATGCAGACGGAGCCCTTCTGTTAAGGACTGCTGCGGGGGAGGCTGACCCTGTCTGGCTTAAGCAGGCTATAGGAGAGGCAGGTGAGACGCTTGATGGGATCCTTGCAGACGGAGCCAACCACACAGGACCGGCTCTTGTCTGGCAGGATAATGATCTTTTGAACAGACTTATGTCTGCCTTTCCTTTTGCAAGAAACCATCTTTTTGTAAGCAGGATCATTTCATCAGATAAGTCAGTATGTGACAGGCTGGGAGAGATCTCAAGACTTTATCAGGATCAGGGCCTTGGCCTCCTTGATCTGTACAGGATAAGAACCATAACGGATGATCTCCTTAAAAAGGAGGTCTGGCTCAGATCGGGTGCCAATATAGTGATAGAGCAGACAGAGGCGCTTACTGTTATCGATGTGAACAGTGCGAAGGCCGGCAGATCAGATGCATTTTCTATAAATATGGAGGCTGCTCGGGAGATCATGACCCAGATAAGGCTTAGGAATATTTCTGGTATAATAATTACTGACTTCATGAAAATGGATTCTGACCAGCAGAGGAGTTCTGTTATGTCTGTAATGAGACAAATGGGCCAGATGGATTTCGCCAGAGTTACGGTGGAGGGATTTACAAGGTTAGGTCTCCTCGAAATGACAAGAGAGAAGCTTTTTGCGTCTGTAAATCAGACCTTGACAGGAAGAATTAATTATGATACTATATCTAGCGTTGACGCCCAGTGAGGTAGGATAAGTCTGTCATGATGACAGCGCCATAGCTGGCGGAGGGAACAGTTTGTTTCAGTACAGGAGGTATAGATGTACGCAATAATCGCAACAGGTGGAAAACAGTATAAGGTCTCAGAGGGAGACGTTATCAGAGTTGAGAAGCTCGGCAAGGCAGAGGGAGACAAGGTTACATTTGATCAGGTCCTTCTGGTAGGTGGAGACGAGACAAAGGTCGGAGATCCTACAGTCAGCGGAGCTACAGTTGATGCTTCAGTTGTAAAGGAAGCAAAGGCTAAGAAGGTCATCGTTTACAAGTATAAGCCGAAGACCGGATATCATAAGAAGAATGGTCATCGTCAGTGCTTTACAGAGGTTAAGATCGAGAAGATCAATGCTTAATGGTCAGAGTAACTATTCACCGGTCACCAAATGGAGCCTATCTGGGCTTCGAATCAGAAGGGCACGCTGATTATGCTTCATTCGGGAAGGATATAGTATGTGCTGCCGCATCTGTGCTTATGATCAATACTATAAACAGTATAGAGCTGTATACCCCTACTGTCGAGGACTATAAGTCAAGGGACGACGGAGGATATCTTACAGTCGTTTTTCCGACAGGCACAGAGGAGAAGGCAAAGCTGCTTCTTGATTCAATGGTATCGGGACTTAAGCAGATAGAGATGAGATACGGGAAGGAGCATCTTTCCGTTGAGTTTAAGGAGGAATAAATATGTTAGAGTTAAATCTTCAGTATTTCGCTCATAAGAAAGGAATGGGATCGACAAAGAACGGTCGTGATTCCGAGTCAAAGAGATTAGGCGCTAAGAGAGCTGACGGACAGTTCGTAAAGGCTGGAAATATCCTTTACAGACAGCGTGGCACAAGGATCCATCCTGGAACAAATGTTATGAAGGGTGGAGATGACACTCTCTTCGCTACAGTTGATGGAGTTCTTCGTTTCGAGCGTAAGGGCAGAGACAAGAAGGTTGCCAGCGTTTATCCTGTAGCCGAGTAATTTTTTACCTTGAGTATTAAGGCCTGATCTGCTATAGAGCCAGATCAGGCTTTCTTTTTCTATATAAGGGAGTGCATTATGTTTGCAGACCGAGCCAGAATAATAATCCAGTCCGGTAAAGGCGGAAACGGACATGTAAGCTTCAGACGTGAGAAATATGTACCTGCCGGCGGTCCTGACGGGGGAGACGGAGGCAGAGGCGGAGATATCATTTTTGAGGTTTCCGACCGTGTGAATAATCTGTCTGACTATCGCCAGAGAAGGAAGTTTGCCGCCACAGACGGGCAAGAGGGCGGGAAAAAGAAATGTCACGGTAAGGATGGACAGGATCTGGTCCTTTATGTCCCTCTAGGCACCGTAGTAAAGGAGGCCCAGACCGGTCAGGTCATCTGTGATATGAGCGGGGATAATAAAAGAGTGATCGTCCTGAAGGGAGGCAAGGGCGGGATAGGGAATATGCATTTTGCCACCTCTACAATGCAGGCCCCGAAGTACGCCAAGCCAGGCGGCGAGTCCAAGAGTCTCGAGGTCATACTTGAGCTTAAGCTTCTGGCTGATGTAGGACTGGTAGGATATCCTAACGCCGGCAAATCTACTCTTTTATCCAGGCTCTCAAATGCAAAGCCAGAGATTGCCGATTATCCCTTTACTACACTTAATCCCATACTCGGGGTTGTAGATCTGCCTGGAGGAGGAAGCTTTGTAATGGCTGATATCCCGGGGATCATAGAGGGTGCTTCGGAAGGTGTAGGCCTGGGTCTTGAGTTTCTTCGCCATATAGAAAGATGCAAGGTTCTCATACATATGGTAGACATTTCCGGAGTAGTAAGAGAGGATCCTGTAAAGGACATCACAGACATTAATCTGGAGATGGCCTCTTATTCAAAGGAGCTTCTTGACAAGCCTGTGATCATTGCTTTAAACAAGGCTGATACCAGACCTGATGATGCAGAGGAGCTTAGAAAAAAGGTCGAGGATACCTTCCACAGAAAGACCTTTACCATATCTGCTGTCACAGGCCAGGGAGTAAAGGAGCTTGTATCCGAGGTAGTAAAAGAGCTTGATGAGTACAAGGATACAAGTGTTATCTATCAGTCAAACTTCAATCCGGATGAATTCTTCAGGGAAGACGACAGTTTTACTGTGACTGTGAATAAGGACGGTGAATATGAGGTCGAGGGTCCTAAGGTCCTCAAGATGCTTGGCTTTACCAACCTTGACTCAGAGAAGGGTTTTGCTTTTTTCCAGAAATTCTTAAAGGAACAGGGCATCCTGAAGAGGCTTGAGGAAATGGGGATCACTGATGGAGATACTGTCAGGGTCTATGGACACGTGTTTGAATACTATAAGTAGGATGGATTATTCAGTATGAATGATATTACTAATAAACAAAGAGCTTATCTGGCCGGACTTGCAGCTAAAATGTCTCCAGTATTTCAGGTCGGTAAGGCTTTGGTTACTCCTGAGATCGTAAATGCCATTGATGAAGCGCTTGAGAAGAGAGAGCTTGTAAAGATCTCTGTGCTAAAGAACTGCAATGAGACTCCGGCCTCTGTGGCTGCCATGATCAGTGAAAGGACAAAATCTACTCTTGTCCGGGTGATAGGAAGGAAGTTCGTTCTATACAGACCGGCAAAGAAGCCCGTAATAGAGCTGCCAAGATGAAAAAGATAGGAATCCTTGGAGGAACCTTCAATCCATTTCACAAGGGTCATCTGTATATTGCCAATGCTGCATATACTCAGCTGGGACTCGATCTGGTATATATTATGCCATGCGGTATACCGCCGCATAAGGACATGGACTCATCTGTCACCAGATATCAGAGAATGTCGATGTGCCAGAAGGTCTGCAGCAATTATCCCTATCTCAGGCTCCTTGATACGGAGCTTAAAGAGGACGGTCCAAGCTACAGCTACAGGACTCTTGAGCGGATAAGGGAGGGCCATCCTGACTGGGAGCTTTACTTTATCATTGGTGAGGATTCACTTGACCAGTTCTCTACCTGGAAGCATCCGGAGCTTATAGCTCAGTCGGCAAGTCTTGCTGTTGCTATTAGAAGAGCGGGTAAGAGCGCCGGAATAGATAAGGTATGTAAGGCTATAAGAGAAGAATATGGAGCCAGGATCTTTCTTCTGGATTCTGACTATATAGATGTATCTTCTACAGAGATAAGACATATAATAAGAGAAAAGCGGGATGGAGTCGAACAGGCTCTTGCTTCCCTGATCCCGGCAGAGGTGCTTTCCTTTATCAGGGAACACCGTTTATATAGTAATGGAGGAATAGAATTGTCACCGAAGAAGGATATAAAACCAAGTGATTTTCCAAGGCTTAAGGCTGATATTGAGAAGAAGCTTGAAAAGAAGCTCAAGCCATCAAGATATATGCATACTATTGGTGTAGCATATACTTCGGCCTCTCTTGCAATGGCTTACGGCTATCCTATGGACATTGCTTTTATTGCCGGGCTTCTTCACGACTGTGCCAAATACATGTCACCATCTGAGCTTTATGCCTTCTGCGAAAAGAAGGACATTGAGATCTCCGCTGCTGAGAAAAAAAGTCCTCAGCTTCTCCATGCCAAGGCTGGTGCTTATCTTGCTGAAAAAGATTACGGTATCACCGACAAGGACATCCTTCATGCCGTAAAAGTTCATACTACAGGCTGTCCTGAGATGAATCTTCTAGATCAGATACTTTTTACCGCTGACTATATAGAGCCGAATCGTGACAAGGCAAGGAGACTTACCGAGATCAGACAGGCAGCCTTTAAGGATCTTAGGCTTGCGATCGAAATGATCCTGTCGGATACGATCGAATATCTGAAGGAAACGGGTAAGGAGATAGACCAGACGACATATAAGACCTATGAATGGCTGAAAGCTTCGAGATGAGAGCGAGCCATAGGCGAAGCTCGAGGCCGAAAGCTTGTAGGCGAGAGCAAGCCAAAAGCGCAGCTCAAGCCACAAGCGAGGCCGCTGTCTGAGATTAGCGAGAACGAGTTGAAAACGAAGTTCGAGCTTAACGAAGACAGCTTCCTTGTTAATGAGACCGAGCTGATAAGCGAAGGTCGAACCTAGCGAAGAGAACTTCCTTAGCAAACAGGCGAAGCTCGAGGCTGAAAGTTTCGAGGTGAGAGCAAGCTGAAAGCGCAGCTCAAGCCACAAGCGAGGCCGCTGTCTGAGATTAGCGAGAACGAGT
>DLDA01000010.1:65832-136681 GCA_002480925.1 Lachnospiraceae bacterium UBA7784
AAGTTCGAGCTTAACGAAGACAGCTTCATTATACTAACCCCTAAAACAAGGAAATAACATATGAACAATACTCTTGAAATCGTAAAAACAATAAAAGAAGCCCTTGAAGACAAGAAGGGCGAGGATATAGACATCCTTGATATCTCCGGTGTGACTGTCGTCGGAGACTATTTCGTCGTTGCCAGTGCAGATAATCTGGTGCAGTTGTCTGCTATGAAGGATGAGGTAGAGGAAAGGCTATATAAGGACTATAAGCTTAGCCCGAAAAATGTCGAAGGAAAGAGAGGATCGTCATGGATCCTTATAGATTATGGTGATGTGATCGTTCATCTCTTTACCAGAGAGGACCGTGCCTTCTATGATCTTGAAAGGATCTGGAAGGATGGACGTAGAGTTGAGGTCTAGGGCCAGGGTCGAAACTACTGCTTTATATCTGCTAATAAACGGGGCTGCGGGCCCGGGCAAGCATTTTTCGATAGGAACAGATGAAGATTATGCCATACTAAGCACCGATGACACATTTCTTCTTGCGTATGGGTACAAGGAAAAAGTGCAGGATATAGTAGATAAGTACTCACAGGAGGCTCTACTCCAGGGTAATCACGGGCTTTATATGGAGAATATATTAAAGAGGTTCATAAAAGCCATACCGGCCATGAGTAAAAATTATCAGGCCAGGAGCACATTCATAAGGGAAGCAGAAGAATACGCGTATAGTCATCCAGATATGGTCATAGCAAGCACGTAGATGTAACGATCCATCTTTTCTGAGAAAGAGTATATTTAGAACGGCGAAAATACTTGATTTTCAAGGGCTTTCGCCGTTTTTTATGTCTGTTTGTCGCTTAAACCTACAAGACAATACTAAAAGATAAAAGAAGTAATTCACAGATTGTCTATTGATAAAGCAACGTGTTTATAGTATAATGCAATATGTGTTATTATGTAAAGTGAGTAATTCGCTTACATTATATAAAAAAGAGGAACTACCACTATGCCAAAGGAAAAAGCAGGACGGAATAAAACCATAGATATTTCCGTTGAAGAAGGTCAGCAGTACCTTGAAAGATGTATTTCAGTAAATAAAAAAGTCGAATTATCCGACATTCTTGATAGAACTATTTTAGGCGATTGCTTTGAAGTCATGCCGTATCTTCCTACAGGATTTGTTGACTTGCTAGTTGCAGACCCGCCGTATAATCTTAACAAGAATTTCAATGGCAAGAAGTTCAAGAAAACAACGGATGAATTATACATCGAATATACTGAAAGTTGGGTTGAAAAAATAATACCTCTCCTCAAGCCGAATGCAACAATATATGTGTGCTGTGATTGGCAGTCAAGTTCCGCTGTCGGAACAGTGTTAAAAAGGCATTTCAACATTCAGAACCGCATTACATGGCAAAGGGAAAAAGGACGCGGTGCTTTAAGTAATTGGAAAAACGGAATGGAAGATATATGGTTTGCTACAAACTCAAAATCATATACCTTTAATGTGGAAGATGTGAAGATACGCCGTAAGGTAATAGCTCCGTATAAAGTTAACGGGAAGCCTAAAGACTGGGAAGAAACGTCAGCCGGAAATTTCAGAAATACATACCCGTCAAATTTTTGGGATGACATTTCTATTCCGTATTGGTCAATGCCCGAGAATACTGCACACCCTACGCAAAAATCAGAAAAGTTGCTTGCAAAGCTGATACTTGCAAGTTCTAATCCCGGTGACATAGTGTTTGACCCGTTTTTAGGTTCGGGGTCAACGTCTGTAACTGCAAAGAAATTAAACCGACATTTTTCCGGAATAGAAATAAACGAACAGTATTGCGTGTGGGCAGAAAAAAGACTTGAAATGGCAGAAACAGACCGCACAATTCAAGGTTATGCCGACGGGGTCTTTTGGGAACGAAATACCGCCGCATTGCAGAAAAAATCAAACAATGCACAATAGACGATGCAAGATTGGAGCGAAAATGTATAATCGTGACGCTATTAACAGACTTGTTGCCTATATACAACACTTCGATGGCATTGGCGACAAAGAAAAGCTTTCATCCATGGTCAAGAAAGAATTCAATCTTGTTCAGGATAGAAAGGTGTTCTATTCTCCTGATTTTGCCATAAGGTTCAGCAAAGCAAAAAGCAAACGAATGAGTAATACTGTATTATCGCTGTCAGCATTACAGAAATACGATGGTGAACCGTTTATAGTTTGCGTTGTAACGCCTGATACCAACTATTTGATGTTGGCCAACTCCACTTTTTTGAAGAAGATCAGCCATTCTTCACAGGAATTAAGAATAGACAATATACGTGGAAGTTTCAACGGTAGCGATATAATGCTTGAATATGACTCTATTGATAATGCGCCGAATAACTTTCAAAAGCTATTTGCATATCATGCCGGACTGTCATTTCAAGATAATCTTGAACGTTTAGTTGAAAGCACAAACGACATAGTAGGCCGTAATTTGAAATTTCCTGTTTCGTCTATGGAAGAGCGCAATATCCTTTTATCAGTGGATAGGGCAGAACGCTTTTTGCAGTCTCCGGAATATGTTGATTTGAATAATGACCTTGATAGTAGAGTATCACGGGTTCAAGGCGAAATTGCTATTGCCGCATTCATTGATAATGTCAATATTCGCGGTCGGGTTATTGAATATCTCATTACGGATGATGGGTCTACTTTGAAGGATAAAATCATTAACGCCCTGCATTCTGGTTCACCGTTGCCAATTTTCAAGACGAAAGATAAACTTGGGGATTATTCAAAAACATATCCGTGCTATATTACTGAAACAGACATAAAGACAAAGGTTCTGTTTTTAGACGGGAACCCCAAAGCTTACAATATTGACAAGCTGCTTGAATTTTTGTCCACACAAAAATCTGTTTACATGATTTACTTGCTTGGGATAGACGAAAACAAGAATATTGTCGCCCGTCTGGTTTCTGCGTTCGATGAAAGATTGATAGGTGCTACAAACCTACAACAGCATTGGGCGGGAAGAAATTCAAGGGGTGTTGCACAATTTAACGGAAAGGCGCTTGTTTCAATTCTTGAACAGGATAATGGTTCGTCAATCAATCACTATGAAGCACAGACATTCTTAAAACAGTTGATTGATAGATAAAAGGCGGTGTAAACCTTTTCATGTGATCGCAACGCCGGATGAAAACGGTTATATCGTTACCATTCCTGAAAACCCGAACGTTTCCACCCGCTGCGCGGATGCTGCCGACATTATACCGACAGCGACGGCAGCAAAGAAAAGGACGAACAGAACAGGCATGAAAAAACCGCCGTCTGTCCGAAATGCGGAAAGACATATACAGGTTATCCGGCAATGTCACGGACAGACAACAAAACGGAAATCTGGCCGGAATGAGAAACCCGTGAAGCGTTGGACGCTGCCGGGGTTGACAAAGCAGAACAGGACAAAACCCCGTGAAGCCCATAAGTGCTGTAAAATCGCGGGGATCAAGAGCAAATCAAAGCATTACAGGTACAAGAAACCTAGAGATCCAGAAAGAGTATTCCCGAACCTTTTGTCTGCAGAACTCAACATTGACGGGCCGCTCCAGTGCATTGTCAGTGATATGACTGCGTTTTATGTGAAAGGCATATACTATGAGCTTACCCTGTACATGGATCTGTGGAACAATGAAATTGTCAGTCACGCGCAGGAACCCCTACGGATAATGCTGCGATGGAATCCATTAATGGATGGATTAAAGCAGAGCTCTTCACGGATTTTCATGTTACTGGAGAGAAACCGGTAGAAAAGGAGATAGATGAATATATCGCCTTTTTTAACGAAGAGAGACCGGCATACTCACTCAACTACCTGACTCCTAAGCAATACAGGGAAGTTCATGCCGTCTAACTTGCCCATGAGTTCTTCCCTGTCGATACAGAGTGACCGGCAATGCTTAGCGTGATGCCAAATGTATCGTCTAAGGAGTCTACATCACTGAAAGGAGAGACAAAAAAACATAATTTTGTGTCTAAAATTTGTTGACTACTGCAGAAATATCATACTGAACCATACACTTTAAGCCATAGTAAAAGAATGCTTGATACAGCTCCTTGACATCAATCTAAGACCAGAATCCCTCTACCCTGCCTCTAGTCACTAAAACATAACCCCTACTTCTTCTCGAACAGCCTCAGGACCCCGAAGACCTTGCCGAGAATCTGGCAGTCAGGGACAATGATCGGATCCATATGATCATTCTCTGGCTGGAGTCGGATATGGCCTTCCTCCCTGTAGAAGGTCTTTACTGTTGCGGAATCATCGACCAGAGCGACTACCATGTCTCCATTCTCGGCAGTGGAGCAGCGTGAGACCATGATCGTGTCGCCGTCGAGAATGCCGGCATTTATCATGGATTCGCCCTTTACACGGAGCATGAAGCTTTCCTTATTAGGAACGTACTCGGCCGGGATTGGGAAGTAAGCCTCAATATTCTGAACGGCGAGAAGAGGCTGGCCTGCTGCGACACTTCCGATCAGAGGGATGTTTGTCACCTCACGACGGCTGAGATTAAAGGCATCATCTAAGATCTCTATAGCACGAGGCTTGGTCGGGTCTCTTCTGATATAGCCGTTCTTCTCAAGAGTATTGAGATGTGAGAATACAGATGAGGTAGACTTCAGGCCTACTGCCTCACAGATCTCGCGGACTGATGGCGGATAGCCCTTGTTCAGGATCTCACTCTTTATGAAATCGAGAATGATCTGCTGCTTCTTCGTGATCTTTCCGTAGCTCATATTACTGTCCTCCTTATTACTGACTTTTCTATAAGATACTAGCATTATACCATATCGAACATAGGATTTCAAACGTTTTTTCGAAAAGCCTGTTCTGAAAATCACAAAAAAATCATTGACATTAGTGCGGGAAAGTGATAAATTATTCTTTAAGATAAACATAGTTATTCTATAGGAATTAAAGGATATTATGAGAAGAAAATTATCATTACTGCTTTTGACATCGATACTTATGTCACTGGTGCTGACTGGCTGCGGCTTCAACAGGGATAAGGACGGCAATACCACGTCTGAGCGGGTCACACTTATCAATGTCTCCTACGATCCTACCAGAGAGCTGTATGAATCCTATAACAGATATTTCGAGCGGAAATGGAAGAAGAGCACAGGGCAAAGCCTTGATGTAATACAGTCCCACGGCGGCAGCGGAAAGCAGGCGCTTGAGGTGGCGAACGGATTAAAGGCCGATGTGGTTACCCTTGCCCTTGCCTACGATACCGATTCCATTGCAAAAAGCGGTCTTATAGCCAGTGACTGGCAGAAAAGGCTGCCGGACAACAGTTGTCCCTATTATTCTACTATAGTTTTTCTGGTAAGGAAAGGAAATCCCAAGCATATAAGGGATTGGGACGATCTGGTAAGACCGGATGTCTCTGTATTGACTCCGAATCCCAAGACATCAGGCGGAGCAAGATGGAATTATCTGGCAGCCTATGCCTATGCCCTTGAAAAATATGATAATGACAGTACAAAGGTATTTGGCTTCATGCGGGACCTGTATAGAAATGTATCCGTCCTTGATTCCGGAGCGCGCGCATCCACAACCTCCTTTACAGAGAACGGACAGGGAGATGTGCTTATATGCTGGGAGAATGAAGCCTATCTGACGGAGAAGAACGATAAGGGCGATTATCAGATAATCTACCCTTCGGTAAGCGTAAAGGCAGAAACACCTGTAAGCATAGTTGATTCAGTCGTGAAAAGTCATGGCACTAAGAAAATAGCAGAGAATTACCTGAAGGGTCTCTATGATGAGAGGGCACAGGAAATCTGTGCAAGGAATTATTACAGGCCTTCTGATCAGAGGGTACTTGACAAATACAAGAAATACTTCCCGACAGATTTCAAGATGGTTACTATAGATGACTTCGGCGGATGGGAGAAGGTAGCGAAGAAACATTTCTCCAATGGAGGTATATTCGACAGGATATACAGCTGAGACAGAAAGGTTCGGTAAAGAGATGGAAAGCAGCACAAAAAAGATAATACCAGGATTCGGGCTGACATTCGGGATTACAGTCACTTTTCTTGGGCTCCTGGTAATCCTTCCCTTATCATATATAGTTATATATACTCTTAAGCTTTCACCGGAAAGATTCTTTCAGGTGATTTTTTCAAAAAGAGTAGTCACAAGCTTCGCCTTAAGTCTTTCATCAGCTCTTATTGCGACGCTTGTTAATACAGTGATGGGAGTAGTGATAGCCTTTGTCCTGGTTCGATATGAATTCCCTGGCAAGAGGATAATGGATGCTCTTATAGAGATACCTTTTGCACTTCCTACTTCTGTAGCCGGGATCTCGCTTACAGCTCTTTATGGTGAAAGAGGTGTCATGGGGAAGCTTTATTCACATCTGGGTATTTCGGTAGCCTATACAAGACTTGGAATAATAATAGCCCTTACCTTTGTGAGTATTCCTTATGTCGTCCGTTCAGTAGAACCGGTGCTTAACAATCTGGATCATTCTATAGAGGAGGCAGCCGGATCAATGGGAGCCTCACGTTCTCTTATTTTCAGGAGAGTCATATTTCCGGAAATAGCACCGGCTGTATTCTCCGGAGCAGCGCTTTCTTTCGGCAGATGTCTGGGTGAATATGGAAGCGTTGTATTCATTGCCGGCAATATGCCCTATAAGACAGAGATAGTTCCTATCATCATAATGAGCAGACTGCAGGAGTTTAATTACAGTGAAGCCAGTGCCATAGCCTTTGTGATGCTGATCTTCTCATTTATGATACTTTTTATATCGAATATAGTTTCCTCGCATAATATAAAGATAAAGGCAGGTATACGATGAAAGAAAAGGGAAACAGCAAAGCCATTAAATGGTTGCTAATAATTATTTCAGCGGTATTTCTTTTTATCATGGTAATAATGCCGCTTTTTACTGTCATTTCCGGTGCATTGCAGAAGGGTCTGGGTTTTTATATAGGAGCCATAACTGATAAATATACCCTGAAGGCTCTTATACTTACCATAAAGGCAGCATTTGCATCGGTTATAGTGACCTCTATATTCGGACTGATCGCTGCCTGGGCTGTGACAAGGTACTCCTTTCCAGGAAAAAAGATAATAAAGAGCATAATAGATATACCTGTAACGATCTCTCCGGTTATATGCGGTATGATCTTTCTGCTTCTTTTCGGAAGGCAGGGCTTTATCTATCCGCTGCTTGACAAGGTCGGGATAGATGTGATCTTTGCTGTACCAGGTATCATAATAGTAACTGTATTTGTGACTTTGCCTATGGTCTTTCGTGAGATAGTTCCGGTCCTCGAGGCAAGAGGCACTCAGGAGGAAGAGGCAGCTGCTATGATGGGAGCAGATGGATGGACCATTTTCAGAAGGGTTACATTTCCATCTGTCAAATGGCCATTCATATACGGAATTATCCTGTCTGCATCGAGGGCAATGGGAGAATTCGGAGCAGTGTCCGTAATAAGCGGACACTTGAGAGGCCTTACCAATACGCTTCCTCTCCATATAGAGATACTATTCAATGAGTTTAATACGACTGAAGCCTTTGCGGTTTCGTCGATTCTTGTTATACTTTCCATAGCGCTTATGCTGCTTAGACTATTACTTCAGCAGTACAGCAGCAGAAAAAGAACATGAAAGGAAGGCACTGATATATGTATGTTGCACTTGATGATGTAAATAAGAATTATGGCGATTACAAGGCCTCAGATCATGTCTCCTTTTCAATAGAAAAGGGTAAGCTGACAGGTCTTTTAGGCCCATCAGGAAGCGGAAAGACTACTATACTTCGTATGATAGCAGGCCTTGAAACACCTGATTCAGGGACCATATCAATAGACGGCACTGTAGTAAACGATATTCCTGCAAGCAAGAGGGGGATAGGCTTTGTATTCCAGAATTATGCCCTTTTCTCCTATATGAGTGTCTATGACAATATTGCCTTCGGATTGTCTGTAAAGAAGGTCCCTAAGGATAGGATAAAAAGCAGGGTAAATGAGCTGATCTCCCTTGTAGGTCTTAAGGGGATGGAAAACCGCTATCCATCGCAGCTTTCCGGCGGACAGAGACAGAGGGTGGCCTTTGCAAGAGCCATAGCTCCGGGACCCAAGCTCCTGCTTCTTGATGAGCCATTTGCTGCCATAGATGCAAAGGTAAGGGTGGAGCTCCGCACCTGGCTTAAGGAAATGATAGAGAAACTCTCTATCACAAGCATCTTCGTGACTCATGATCAGGATGAGGCCATAGAGGTCGCAGACCAGATCATAATTATAGATCATGGAAGGGTCGAGCAGTCGGGTACTCCTGTTGAGATCTACCAGCAGCCCAGGACAGCATTTACTGCATCTTTTGTCGGAAATGCGACTGTAATACCTGATTATCACATCTTCAGCCACTTCGAGGATATACATGGGGCCAATACTGCAGTGATAAGGCCCGAATTCCTTCATCTGACAAGGGCAGGAGAGGTCGAGCAGTTCCCTAATTCCTCAGAGGTCGGAACAGTCGAGTCCATCCTCTTCCGTGGAAGCCATATGGAGATAAAGGTCTGGGTCAAGGGCTCACTTCTTACTGTAAACAGACCTATAGAGGAAAGTCGGGTAGAGATTGGCGAAAAGGTGCATATCTTTATATACCAGATATTTGTGACAACCAGGGATAAGGTATATCATCTGAAGAATAAGGCTCTTTATGATGATTCAGTTGTGATCTGATCTGCTGAAAGGAGATATCGATGGATCTTAAGTTATATACGACTGATGTTCTGATAATAGGAGGCGGTACCGCCGGATGTGCAGCTGCTATAAGACTAAAGGACAGTGGTCTTCGGGTCATAGTCGCTGAAAAGGCAAATATAAAAAGAAGCGGCTGCCTTGCAAGTGGTGTCAATGCCTTAAACGCCTATATTTCAAAGGGACATAGGCCAGAGGACTATGTAGATTATGCTATGAAGGATGCCGAGGGAATTGCCAGGGAGGACCTGCTTCTTTCCATAAGTGAAAGAGTAAATCAGGTCACCTGGAGGCTTGAGGAGGCCGGACTGCCTGTACTTAAGGATAAGAATGGACATTATGCTACCCGTGGCTGGCGGAATGTAAAGATAAACGGAGAGAATATAAAGCCTCTTTTAGCAAAGCAGGTAGATGATGCGCCTCTTGTTACAGTGATAAATCATATCAATATTACTGATTTTATAATAAAGGACAGGAGGGTCTACGGAGCAGTCGGCTTCAACGTCCTCACAAGTCAGGCTGTGGAAATCTATGCTGAGGCTACTCTTATAGCAACAGGCGGAGCTGCCGGAATGTATAAGCCAAATAATCCTGGATTTTCAAGGCATAAGATGTGGTATCCTCCATTCAACACTGGAGCCGGACTGGCTATGGGTATAAGGGCAGGCGCTGAAATGACTACCTTTGAGATGAGATTCGTGGCCCTGCGCTGTAAGGATACCATAGCTCCGACAGGAACTATAGCATTCGGTGTCGGTGCTCCTCAGATGAATGCTAAGGGAGAGGAGTATCAGGATAAGTATGGAAATACTACGTCTGAGAGAGTATATGCCTCTGTCGCTGAAAATATGAAGGGGAACGGCCCCTGCTATCTGAAAACCAAGGGGATCTCGGAGGAAACCGACGATGATCTGATAAAGGCATATCTTAATATGGCTCCCCAGCAGACCCTGAAATGGATGTCAGGCAAATTCCCTTCCGAGGAAAATGTCGAGATAGAGGGGAGTGAGCCTTATGTAGTAGGTGGTCACACAGCGAGTGGCTACTGGGTAAAAAATGACAGAAGCACGACGATAGAGGCTCTTTTTGCTGCAGGGGATATTGCTGGCGGCGCCCCTCAGAAATATGTGACAGGAGCTATTGCAGAGGGAGAGATCGCGGCTGAGGGGATCCTTTCTTATCTGAAGGCGAACTCGAAGAATCGTATGCCATCTCCAAAGACATTTGATAAGGAGGTCAGCAATATAGTAAATGAATATGACAGATTCTTTAAGAATCAGGGTATAGGTTATTCGGAAGACGATCTCGAGGAGACTATGCAGAAGATAATGGATCAGTATGCCGGAGGTATCTCCACCTACTACAGATTCAACGAGGCAGGACTTCGGATAGCTGATAAGAGGATCCGTGATCTGATCAGACTTTCTGATACACTTAGCGCCTGTGATAACTATGAGCTGATGAAAATCTATGAGCTCAGGGAAAGACTTACTGTCTGCCTGGTGCTTATTGCCCATCTGATGGCCAGAAAGGAGACCCGCTGGCCGGTATTTGACTCCAATTCGGACTATCCGGACAAGAGCAAGAAATTCGGGAATTATTTCGTGAATTCTGTTTATAACGATGGTAATGTAAAGATCATCTACCGAAAGATGAAAAAGGAGGACAAAAATTGAGCATAAGGATAAATCCAAAGAAATGCATAGGCTGCAGGAAGTGCGTTGAAGAATGTCCCGGCAATCTTTTCGTGATAGGAGAGGATAACAAGGCTCATATGCGTGACCCAAGAGACTGCTGGGGCTGCGCTACCTGTGTAAAGATCTGTCCCCTTAATGCCATAAGCATGTATCTGGGTGCGGATATAGGCGGAGACGGAACCTCTATGATAGTGAAGCATTCAGGGAATGTGCTTCACTGGATCTTCGAATCACCTGACGGAATGAAGCTTTTTGTGGAGACAGACAGGACAGAATCAAATAAATATTAGTTCGGTCCTAATTCCAACATAATATTTCCTGATCCCTAAATCCTATAAGTATCTTGACAACAGAGGAATTATCTGCTATATTAACATAGTAACCCGATAGGAAATAAGGGATACTAAAATCGATCTGAAAGGAGCTTAAATAAATGAGCGAGAAATCACATCTTGACTCCCTGGAGGCAGAAGCCATATATATTATCAGGGAGGTTGCCGCAGAGTGTGAGAAGCCGGTAATGCTATATTCCATTGGAAAGGATTCATCGGTCATGCTTCACCTTGCATTAAAGGCTTTCTATCCGCAGAAGCCTCCTTTTCCTTTCCTTCATATAGACACCACCTGGAAGTTCAAGGAAATGATAAAGTTCCGTGATGAAACCGCAAAGAAATACGGGTTGAATATGCTCGTATATACAAACGAGGAGGGCAGAAAGAAGGGAATCAATCCTTTCGATAACGGCGCCTCATATACAGACATAATGAAAACACAGGCCTTAAAGCAGGCTCTTACCAAGTATGGCTTTACTGCTGCCTTCGGTGGAGGAAGACGTGATGAGGAGCAGTCAAGAGCAAAGGAGAGGATCCTTTCCTTCCGTAACGCTGCTCAGGCATGGGATCCCAAGAACCAGAGACCTGAGATGTGGAAGCTTTACAATACCATGATCCATAAGGGTGAGAGCATAAGGGTTTTCCCGCTTTCCAACTGGACAGAGAAGGATATCTGGCAGTATATCAAGAGAGAGAATATAGATATAGTTCCTCTCTATTTCGCTGCAGAGCGTCCTTGTGTCGAAAGGGACGGAAACCTTATCATGGTAGATGACGACAGGATGCGCCTTAAGCCTGGTGAGAAGCCTATGATGAAAAAGATCCGATTCAGAACCTTAGGCTGCTATCCTCTTACAGGTGGATTTGAATCAGACGCCACTACTCTGGATGAGATCATTGAGGAGACACTTGGTGCTGTAGAATCAGAACGTACAAGTCGTGTGATCGATCACGAGGGGGTCGGCAGCATGGAACGTAGAAAGAAGGAAGGATACTTCTAAATGAACGATTTACTAAAATTTATTACCTGCGGATCAGTAGACGATGGGAAATCCACACTGATCGGACACATCCTTTATGATTCAAAGCTTTTATATGCCGATCAGGAAAAGGCTCTTGAGCTTGACTCTAAGGTAGGCAGCAGAGGCGGTAAGATCGATTATTCACTTCTACTAGACGGACTAACAGAAGAAAGGGAGCAGGGCATTACTATAGATGTAGCCTACAGATACTTCACTACCGACAAGAGAAGCTTTATAGTAGCTGACACTCCAGGTCATGAGGAATATACGAGAAATATGGCTGTAGGAGCCTCATTTGCAGATCTTGCAGTTATACTTGTGGATGCCTCACAGGGAGTCCTGGTTCAGACAAGACGTCACAGCCGCATTGCCAGGCTGATGGGCATCAGATACTTCGTCTATGCAGTCAATAAGATGGATCTTGTCGATTACAGCGAGGAGAGATTCAGAGAAATCCAGGACTCTCTTAAGGAGCTTAGCGATACGCTTGGTCTTTCTCATGTGATAAGCATACCTGTTTCTGCCACAGAGGGTGATAATGTCACAAGAAGATCTGACAAGATGAAGTGGTACAGCGGCCCTGTCCTTCTTGACTATCTGGAGAATGTAGAGATCGATCACGGCGAGAATGAAGAGGGCTTCTATATGCCTGTCCAGAGAGTATGCCGTCCTGATCACACATTCCGTGGCTTCGAGGGTCAGATAGAGGCCGGATCTGTAGCAGTAGGAGATCAGATCACTGTTTATCCAAGCCTTGAGAAGGCCAGGATAAAGGGCATCCTTAAGGCAGCAAAGGAAAGCGATAAGGCCTCTATTGGTTCGCCTGTTACTATCACACTCGACAGGGAGATAGATGTATCCAGAGGAGCTGTTATAGCAAAGGATACCAGTCTTCCTCTTTCAGACAGGGTAGAGGTCGAGCTGCTCTGGATGGATGACGAGGAGCTTACAAAGGGTAAGAATTTCTTCGTGAAGCTTGGGACAAGGCAGATTCCTGGTATAGTTACTGACATCCTTTACAAAACAGATGTAAATACCGGTGAGAGAAAGCCGGCTCGGTCTCTGAAGAAGAATGAGATCGCAAGGGTAGTAGTCGCATTTACTGAAAAGATAGTGGTAGATGAGTTTGAAAAGCACAAGACTCTGGGAGAGCTTATCCTTATAGACAGGATCTCATATATGACAAGTGCCTGCGGAGTAGTAAGGCAGATACTTGATTCTAAGTCAGTCCTTGATGGAAGAGTGACAGCTGAGATAAGAGCCAGACTGCTGGGGCAGAAGGCAGGTGTCTTTGCTCTTTCCGATGCTTCAGATCATATTGATAAGGATACAGCAGAGCTGATTGAGAAAAAACTCCTCGGAAAAGGAAAGCATGTGCTGCTTCTTTCGGAACAGGATGCTTCATCCGCTGCACTCAGGGCTCTTACCGATGCAGGAATAATCGTCCTTGTATCGGGAAAGGCTTCTCTTTCATCTGAGCCGGGCTATATTGGCCTTGAAAGGGCAGATGGATCGCTTAGTGGTCCTAAGCTTGCGGATAGCGCCGCCGATCAGATAGATGGTCTTACAAATCTCTGATACGGCTTTATAAATGATGATAAAGAGATAAGGATAAGCTCCTTATCTCTTTTTGTGTTATAATCTATTCTATGAGCGAAAGAAAACAGATCAGTATTTCAGTCAGGCGACTGGTAGAATTCATACTAAGATCCGGTGATATTAGCGAGGGCATGCAGATCCGTGATACTCTGGAATCAATGCAGGCCGGAGCTCGTATCCATAAGAAGCTTCAGAGCAGCGCCGGAAGTGACTATCATGCGGAGGTAGCTCTTTCTGTCACTATAGATATGGGGGATTATGATCTGATAGTACAGGGGAGAGCTGATGGGATTATCTATAAGGAAAAGTCAAAAGCATCAGAAAAGGGCATAATGCCTGACTCCCTTAAGGCCTATAGTATTGACAAGGGATTTTTTCCTGAGCTAAAAAGAAGCTTAGGCACGGGGATCGATGAGATCAAGGGAACCTACAGGGATCTGCGTCTTATGAAGGAGCCTGACCCCTTACATATAGCTCAGGCTAAGTGCTATGGCTTTATATTTCTTTTTGCAAATAATCTTAAGGAGACTGATATAACTGTTACTTATTGCAATATCGATTCCGGGGCCATAAAAAGGTTTACATACAGCTATTCGGCTGACCAACTCAGGGAATTTTTTACCGATCTGGTAGAAAAATACAGGAAATGGTCTGACTTTTCCTATAATTTCAGCAGAGAAAGTCTTGATTCCATACACAGGCTTAGGTTTCCGTTTGATTACAGACCTGGCCAGTTCGATCTTATAGCCTCCGTATACAGAAGCATAGAGCACAAGGGTCTGCTTTTTCTTATGGCGCCGACTGGTACAGGAAAGACACTTTCCACTATATTTCCGTCACTTATGGCAGTAGGAGAGGGCATGGCAGATAAGATCTTTTACCTAACTGCAAAGACCATGACCGCAAGAAATGCTCAAAATGCCTTCCTGCTTTTTAAGGAAAAGGGCTACCGGGGCAAGACCGTCTCTCTTACGGCAAAGGAGAAAATGTGCATAAACGATAAGATGGTCTGCGATCCCTTTTTCTGCAAGTATGCAAAGGGACATTTCGACCGGATAAATGATGCCATGTACCAGCTTTTAATAAGCGAGGACATCATTTCAAGAGATATACTTACAGATACCGGGAAAAGGTCCATGGTATGTCCCTATCTGCTCGAATACGATCTTTGTGACTGGTGTGACAATATTATAGGAGACTTCAACTATGTATTTGACCCCAGGGCATATCTCAAAAGATTCTTTGCAGGAGATAACAGCGATCAGTATATATTTCTTATAGACGAGGCCCATAATCTTCCGGAACGTGGCAGAAGGATGTATTCAGCGTCTCTTTCGGCAGGAGAGCTGTTTGCTGTAAGAAAGCAGGTTCCAAAGGGCTTTAGCAAGCTTAGGAGCAGGATAAGTCAGGTAATAAACGCAATAGATAAGATCTGTTCGGACAGGAAAGGGGATTTTATTGCTAAGGATCTCGACAGTCTCATTCCGAAGTTATTAAGGCTAAAGGCCTTCCTTGACGAATTTCTCGACGATGAAAGCAACAGATATGATCAGATCGAGAATCTGAGACAGATGTATTTTAATATTTCTTTTTTCCTTGAGATCTATGAGGAGCTTGATCAGAGATATGTGATAAGGGTGCATTCCGAGGAGAAGAACAGCTCCATAAGGCTCTTCTGCATAGATCCTTCACTTAAGCTGCAGAACAGGCTTGACGCAGCCAGGTCCTCCGTCCTTTTTTCGGCTACCCTTCTGCCGCTTTCGTATTACAAAAATCTGTCCTGTACTGTAGAAAAGCCATTTGCTGTCTATGCGAAAAGCTCGTTTTCAAGAGAAAAGAGGCTGATAATAGCCGGAGGTGGAGTGACAAGCCTGTATAAGAGAAGAAGCGATTCAATGTATGCCCGTTATGCCGCTTATATAGAAAAGATAATATCGTCCCATAAGGGCAACTACCTGATATTTGCTCCATCCTATGCGATCATTGAACAGATCAGTGAAAGAATGGATAAGGGAAAAAATTATATACTGCTTCAGACTCCTGAGATGACAGAGGATGACAGGGATGGCTTTCTTGATGAATTCAAGAAGGAGAGAAAGACTTCTCTTGCCGCCTTTGCTGTCGCCGGAGGGATTTTTTCCGAGGGGATAGACCTTACCGGAGAAAGCCTTATCGGGGTGATAATAGCAGGTGTCCCTCTGCCTCAGGTGAATTTCACCCAGACCATATTAAGCGACTATTATGACCGCCTCTATGGGAAGGGCTTTGATTATGCCTATCTCTATCCGGCTGTAAGCAAGGTCCTGCAGTCGGCTGGGAGACTTATACGTACTGAAAATGACAGTGGAGTGATCGCTCTTTTAGACGACCGCTATCTGAGATATGATTACAGATGTCTCTTTCCAAGAGAATGGGACGATATAGTAAATGTCACTGAAGAAAATGTTACCGGGATCATAGAGGATTTCTGGAAAGGAGTAACTGATGTCAGAAAAGAAAACGATCTGGGCTGAAACACCATTTGTGATACTGATCGCCTTTATCTGCTGCTTCCTGTGGGGGAGTGCTTTCCCGTCGATAAAGTCAGGCTACAGGATATTTCAGATACCGTCATCGGATACGGCTTCTGTCCTTGTCTTTGCCGGGGTAAGGTTTTTTCTTGCCGGCTGCATGGTAATAGTGGCAGGAAGTTTTATTAAAAAAAAGCCTCTTATAGTAAGGCCAGGTGGCATTCCCTGTATACTTGCCCTATGCGCCTTCCAGACCTTCGGACAGTATTATTTTTTCTATATTGGACTTGCCCATGCCTCCGGAGTAAGCTCATCCGTCATCGAGGCCTCAGGTACCTTTATGACTATACTTATAGCGGCACTTATCTTCAGGACTGAAAGGCTAAGCCCTAGAAAGATAGCTGGAACTGTCATAGGCTTTGCCGGGGTAATGCTAATTCAGATAAACGGTATCCATCAGGCCTTTTCCTTTACTCTTATGGGAGAGGGCTTTATACTGATATCAGCTCTTCTGGGCGCCTTCTCATCATCCTTCATAAAGCTTTTTTCGAAGAAATATGATACCGTAGCCCTATGCGGATATCAGTTCATGGCCGGTGGACTGCTGCTTTTTATAACAGGCTGTCTTAGCGGAGGCCATCTGTCTGTTGCCAGAGCCGGCGCCCCTGGCATAATGTTAATAATCTATATGGCCTTTATTTCTGCCTGTGCCTATACTCTATGGGGCATCCTGCTTTCACATAATCCTGTAAGCAGGATAGCAGTATTTGGTTTCATGAATCCTGTCATCGGAGTTCTCCTTTCGGCCATTATACTGGGAGAATACGACCAGGCCATAAGGCTCCAGTCGCTTGTGGCCCTGCTTCTGGTATCACTTGGTATAATCGTTGTAAACCTTACCGGAAAGGAGAAGGATCATGTGCTCACTTGATAAGGCTGCGATGAAGGAAGCAAGGGAGAGATGGGATGGCATAGCCCATCCTCTTTACGGGCTTGGACAATTCGAAGATCTGATAGTTCAGATAGCAGGAATAAAAGGGACAAGTGACATTTCTCTTGACAAAAAAAGAGTCCTTGTTTTCTGCGGAGATAACGGAATATCTGATACCCCGGTCTCACAGAGCGACAGCAGCGTCACAGCTATGGTAGCAGATGAAATCGCAGAGGGCAGGAGTGCGATAAATGAAATGGCATATTGTGCCGGAGCCGATGTAATCTGTATCGATGCTGGCATAAGGGACGATATTGTTTCTACAAATATCATTGATAAGAATGTAGTCAGAGGAACAAAGAATTTTCTTTATGAGCCGGCTATGACACTTGAACAGACCAGACAGTGTATTGATGCCGGGATAGAGACCGTAAGAGAATTCTCATCTGATATCATTGCAGTAGGTGAGATGGGTATAGGAGATACCACATGTGCCTCACTTATCACTGCATCGCTTCTGGGATTATCTGCCACAGATGTGACAGGGAGGGGCGCCGGCCTTTCAATGGATGGACTTTGCTATAAGGAAAGAGTGATAGGTCAGACTATAAAAAAATATGATCTATATAAGAAAACTCCGCTTGAGATCCTTTCGATAAGCGGAGGCGCAGAGATTGCGGCAATGACAGGAGCCTTCATCGGGGGCAAAAAATACCATATCCCTCTTATAATTGACGGGGCAGTAAGTCTCTGCTCAGCCCTTCTTGCCGAGAGGCTGTCTCCAGGAGCAAGGGATTTCATGATCGCCTCCCAGCTGGGAAGAGAAAAGCTTTCTCCATTTATACTAAAGGAGATGTCCCTTAAGGCTCCAATCCATGCCGGGCTTGCCTTCGGAGAGGGCAGTGGGGCGGTAATGATGTTTCCTCTTTTAGATCAGGCACTAAGTGTATACAATACTGCTCATTCCTTTGAAAGCATGAGTCTTTCTCCCTATAAGCATATGAGCTAATCTCTTATCATGATAAATGCTCCCTGGACTCCGCGCTTGCCATGGCTTGCCCTGTGAGAAAAGAGGAGATCAGGATTCTCACAAGTGCATATATCACTTATATGGATATTTTCTTTACGGACTCCGGCCTCCTCCATAGTGATAGCAACTGCTCTTTTCAGATCGAGAAGAAAGTGACCTGGTCTGTTCCTCCTAAGTATCTGGTCGGCCTTATCAGGAAAGACCGCCTCGAATTCTCTGGCTACTTCGTCGCTTACCTCATAGCAGTTTCCGCAGATAGCAGGACCGATCCCGCAGATGATATCAGCCGGATCTGATCCGTAATTTTCCTGCATGGCCTTTATAGTATTCAGAGCTATTTTTTTTACACTTCCCCTCCATCCGGAGTGGGCAGCACCTATGCATTTCTTTACCGAATCAGCGAAGATAAGGGGAAGGCAATCGGCTGAGAAGACCGATAGTACAAGTCCTCTCGTATCTGTAACCAGTCCGTCCACATCATGATAGCCTCTTTCCTTAATAAGGCCGGCTCCCCGGTCACTTTCTCCTACAGCAATGACACGGGCTGTATGTGTCTGGTCGGTAAGGACCAGATCTTCTGCGCTGCATCCCATAGCCCCTGCCACCCTGTTGAAATTCTCCCTGACATTGGTTTCGGGATCAGAAAGACCTGACTTTAAGTTCAGGCTTTTATAATATCCCTGGCTTACGCCTCCCCGCCTTGCAGTAAACATATGTTTGATAAAAGAAAGCTCCAAAAAGGCATCGAAGCCGAAATAGGGAAGCTCTCCGTCATAAAATCTCATATTCATAGCTTTTTCCTTTCAGAGGGTTATCGTTATTCTACCACCGAAGCAATCCGACTTCAAGCCGATTGCATTGAAGGGTCCCTTATGATAAAATGTTTTGAAAGAAACGGGGAAAGGAGAAGCTTATGTATCCATTCATGTATTATTTTGATCCAACCTATATACTGGTAATAATCGGCGCTATAATCTGTGCTATTGCCTCTGCCAGGGTCCATATCACCTATAGCCGCTATGACAGGGTTCATAACAGAAGAGGAGTGACTGCAGAACAGGTAGCTGATATGATCCTTAGAAGCGCCGGAATAATGGACGTAAGGATCATGCGTGTTAACGGAAATCTCACCGACAACTATAATCCTTCCAATAGGACCCTTAATCTTTCAGACGCTGTTATGGGAAAGACCTCAGTTGCAGCTATCGGAGTTGCTGCCCATGAATGCGGACATGCTATTCAGGATCAGCAGAATTACGGACCCTTAAGACTTAGAGCCATATCTGTTCCTCTGGCCAATATTGGCTCTTATCTGTCGTGGCCTATTCTTATTCTTGGCGTGATACTTGGTTCACCTAAGCTTGCAAATATTGGAATCATTGTATTCCTTTTCGTGATTGCCTTTGAGCTAATAACTCTGCCTGTCGAATTCAATGCATCCCACAGGGCTCTAAAGATCCTGTCAGAATCTCAGATTCTTGAAAGAGATGAGGTGAAAAAAGCAAGAAGCGTGCTAGCCGCCGCAGCCATGACCTATGTAGCGGCTTTGTTCTCGGCATTTCTTCAGCTGTTTAGGATGATACTGATAGCTGGGAGCGCAGACAGAGATGACTGAGAGGTTAGGGCCTAGGGGGTAGTCCCTAACCCTAACGACCTCCGGTATCTATCTAGCGGATAAATATCTGTTTATCCGCATCTTATATTGAAAAGCAATCTGTAATCATGTATAATAGATTTTATTGGAGGCTTTTTATTATGGCTAAGGATTCAGACTTCTATAAGGAAAAGAAAAACAAACAGACTATAAAGCTGCGGGAGCTTCTTTCAAGGCTGCCAGGCTTTGCATGTGACTATATCTACAGCAAGGAAATGACATCACAGACCAGTACCCTGGTCGCATATTGCTATGATCTGATCACATTTTTCCAGTATATGATCGATACAAATCCTATCTGCAAAGGACTAAGTACCAAGGATTTCAGGCTTGAAATATTAGAAAAGGTCACATCCGAGGATATTGCCGAATACCAGAGATATCTCCGCCTTGACTTAGACAGCGATTCAAAGACCATTCATGAGAATGACAAGAAGGCGATCGCAAGGAAAATGGCCCCTCTGCGCGGTCTTTTCCATTATCATCTGATCCATAAGAACATAAAGGAAGATCCGACAGTCCTTGTCCCGCTCCCAAGGCTTAAGAAAGATAAGAATATAATCCGTATGTCAAATTATGAGGTTCAGGCAATACTTTCAGCGATAGAGAATGGTAATGCCTCTATGTCAAAGCGTCAGAGGATCTACTGTGAGAAAACAAAGCAGAGGGATCTGGCCATACTTACCCTGATGCTGAATACCGGGATCCGTGTTTCAGAGTGCAACGGGCTTGACTGCACGGATGTAGATCTTAAGGTAAATACTATCACCATAGTAAGAAAGGGTGGCGGAACAGACGTCCTGTATTTTGGAGATGAGGTCCACCAGGTATTAGAGGACTATATGGATGGCGAAAGAAAGGGAATAATCCCTAAGGACGGCCATGAGAAGGCTCTCTTTCTGTCACTCCAGGGAAAAAGGATGAGCGTTGATGCTATTGAACGACTTGTGAAAAAATATGCAAGGATGGTTGTCCCAAATAAACATATCACTCCTCATAAGCTAAGGAGCACATATGGCACGGCCCTTTACAGGGAAACCGGTGATATAAGGCTTGTAGCTGATGTGCTGGGACATGAGAATATAAACACCACGATCGACTACTATGCTGCTATTGAGGATGAGCACAAGAAGGAGGCTGCAAACGCTGTTGACTTTCACAGAAAGGATCAGTAGCCGCTGGACCTACTTATCCTTAAGAAGCTTTAAAAGCCTTACAAAATAATCCGGAAGAGGTGCATTTACTTCTATATATTTCCCTGTTGTGGGATGGATAAAGCCCAGTGTCATTGCATGCAGGCACTGTCCCTGAAGTCTGAACGGACATTTTGACGGACCATATACAGTGTCCCCAAGAAGAGGATGCCCGATAGAGGCCATATGAACTCTTATCTGATGTGTACGACCGGTTTCCAGCCTGAATTCACAATAGGCATAATCTCTGACATTCGAAAGGACCCTGTAATGGGTCACCGCTCTCCTGCCGTGGACCGGGTCTATCGCCATTTTCTTCCTGTCCTTGCTGCTTCTTCCGATCGGAGCGTCGATAGTCCCGGACCTATCAGGCATTCTTCCAATTACTATACCCCTGTAGATCCGGTTTAAGGAATGCTCCTTTATCTGCTGGGCAATAAGCAGATGGGCATGGTCATTCTTACATATTATCAGAGAGCCTGTAGTATCACGGTCTATCCTATGGACAATGCCCGGACGGATAACTCCATTTATAGCTGAAAGTGAGTCACCGCAATGGTACATGACTGCATTTACAAGAGTATGGTCAGGATGGCCGGGCGCCGGATGGACCACCATTCCCTTGGGCTTGTTTACTACAAGGACATCGCAATCCTCATAGAGTATATCAAGCGGAATGTTTTCCGGACTTACATCAAGGATCTCCTCCTCGATAGGGAGGATGGTGATCATGTCATCGGTACGAAGCTTGTAATTATTCTTGACTGGCTTGTCGTTTACAAGGATCTTCTGATCCTCAATGGCCTTCTGATAGAATGAACGGGTCTTATCTCCATTATCTGCCAGAAACCTGTCTATACGTATTCCCTCTGATCCTTTATCTATAACTATCTGTTCTTCTTTATCCATGTATTAAGATCCTCATCAGACATTCCGAAAATCAGGATGATAAGAAGGAAAATGACGGAAAGAGTTACATAGATATCAGCGACATTGAAGACCGGAAAATTGATCAGAGAAAAATATATGAAGTCAGTCACCTTATGAAAGGCAACCCTGTCAATATAATTTCCGATTGCTCCAGCGAAAAGGGTGGACAGGCAGAAGGCCATACGAAGATACTTCCTCTCGAAGGGGAGCCGGAGGAAGAAATAAGTCACAAGGGCTGCTACCAGTGGAGTCAGGATAAAGAATACAAGTGACTTTCCGTTAAGAATCGAAAAGGCTGCTCCAGTATTGAACAGTAGCTGGAGCTCAAGTACGCCTGGTATAAGCACTAAATTTCCTGAGCTTAAGGCTTCTCTTGCTATCTGCTTTGTCCACTGATCTAAAAGGATTAGAAGGATAATATAGATCAGAAAGAAAATATAATATTTTTTTTTGCTTTTATACAGCATATTTTTCCTCGTAAAAATCATTTCAGGATCTGATCGATCGCAGTCAGCAGGTCTTGATCTGTGAGCCCTGTATCTATCATAGCCTCACCGATTTCTTTAAGAAGGATGAATCTGATATGACCACAAGCCATCTTCTTATCGGATTTGGTCGTAGCCAGAATCTTTTCTGCATCATATCTGTCAGCTGGAACTGACAGAGGAAGGTCGTATGAAGATATCAGATCAAGAATCATCCTATAGTCGTCGGATGAGATATATCCCTTCTTCATGGAAAGATATGAGGCGGCATTCATTCCTAAGGCCACGCACTGGCCATGAGACAGAGAAAAATCCGAAAGCTTCTCCACAGCATGTCCGATCGTATGACCGAAATTCAATGTGGCTCTGATGCTCTGCTCCTTTGGATCAGTCTCAACTACCCTTCCCTTTATCTGACAGCTTCTCTTTACTACTGTAAGCATAGCATCTGGATCAAAAGAGCGGATCTTTTGCCTCTTATCTATCAGGAAGTTAAGATAGGCCTTATCAGCTATAAGTCCGTGCTTTATGACCTCTCCCATGCCTGATGCAAGCTGGTCGGCAGGAAGACTCTCTAGGACAGAAAGATTCATATAAACGAGTCTAGGCATATAGAATGCTCCCACCATATTCTTGAAGGCCCTGAAATCGACTCCGGTTTTGCCGCCTATTGAGGAATCTACCATAGAAAGAAGGCTTGTAGGCATCTGGATAAAATCTATGCCGCGAAGATAAGTCGCTGCGGTAAAACCGCAAAGATCACCGACTACACCGCCTCCTAATGCAACAAGCAGATCATGTCTGTCAAAATGAGACTTTATCAGGAATTCGTAAAGATCTTCCACTACATCAAGGTTCTTTGAAGCCTCTCCTGCTCTGAATACGAACTGAGTGACAAGTGAGGCTGCATGGCAAAGGGTATCCTTTACAGCATCCAGATAAAGCTCTGATACGTTTGAATCGCTGACTATACAGATCCTGCTATAGGTCCTGCCGGTTTTACTGATATAGTCTAAAAGCCTGCTGTAGTCATGTGTAAGAGCTATCCTGTAGCAGGGACTGCCCTTGTAATTTATCTGTAATTCATCTGTATCTTTCATAATATCATCCAATTATCTGATTGGTCAGTCATACCATTCTATGCTGACCTTTATCCGTCCTTTATTTGTCAATCCTGTGAAATCACTGATACGGAATTTTCCGTTTCCACGGATTGTTATTATATCCCCTGAAGAGATCTGCCTGGTGTGACTTTTCTCTATGCGGCTGTTTATCATCACTCTTTCAGAATCGATAAGTAAGCATCCTTTAGTCCTTGAGGTATGGGCTGCTGCTGCGACAAGAGAATCAAGCCGGTCTGAGCTTATGATTATGGTCTCCTGGCGAAATGAGGGCCTGATATCTGATCCATGAAAATCAATAAGCGAAGCAAAGACCTCGGTGTGCCTTACACTAATAATATTGTCAAGGATCAGGGGAGCGATCCTGTCAACACAAAACAGGGTGCATGAATGGTCTTTACTGTCTACAAGCAAATCACCAAGAAGTTCTCTTCTGATACCAAGGTTCATAAGAGCCCCCAGGTAGTCCCTGTGAGTCAGGGACTCGGCAAAGTTCTGATTCCGACAGGAAATCCTTATGGCCTTAAAGGGGAAGTCTCCATTCTGTTCAAAAAAAGCGTCAGAGGGCATAAAACATACCATCTGACGCTCTGACAATTCATATCCACCATCAGTAGTTACAGTAGAGAAAAAGTGCATGGTATGGAGAATAGAAAGCTCTCTCGCATCGCAGAAATCTGTATAAACCGGATAGGCTCTTGCACTGGCCCTTTGGTCAAGGTCATTGAATCTCTTACGGATAAAATCATCTGTATCTGTCTTCATTGCAGTGACTGTACTGATGATATAGAGCCAGGCAGATTATCCACCATCTGAAGGAAGTCACCAGTGATAGTCACATCCTTCGGAGTAATAAGGAATATAAAATTCGATACCCGCTGCAGGTTGCCCTCCTTAGCGTAGCAGACACCAGAAACAAAGTCTATTATACGCTGTCCTACGCTCATGTCGAGTCCTTCGGTATTTAGCAGTATTGTCGTACCGCTTATCAGAGTATCTGCAATCTCCTGTATATCGCCGTAGGAAGTCGGCTTTATTGATGCAACAGCCATGCCGTCAGCCGCCTTATATGACCTTCTTTGGGAGCTCTCCTTTGATCTTATAGGGGTGATCTTCGAAGATGCGGCCTCATCCCTGTCCCTGGTTCTGCGACGAGGACGTTCTTCTTCTGTTTCTTCATAATCCTCGTCATCATATTCATCATCGTCTGACGGAAGATTTACTGCATCAAGGAACTTATCAAATATGCTCATAAACGACCTCTCTTATATATTATAATAACGTGCTCCAAAAATTCCGGTGCCGACACGGACCATTGTGGCACCCTCCTCAATGGCTACCTCATAGTCATTAGTCATTCCCATGGACAGAACATCCATACTCACATTATCATATTTTTTGCCCGCTATGTCAACCGATTTATCCTTCAGAGTCCTGAAAACCTTCCTGTTATCCTCTGGATCCTCGACAAACGGTGCTATGGTCATAAGCCCCTTTACGGTTATGCCGTCAAGTGAAGCACATTCTGCGACCAGATCCTCTGCCTCATCGAGCTTTACTCCGAATTTGCTTTCCTCGTCTGCCACATTGACCTCGATCAGGACAGGGATTATTACTCCGTGCTTCTTGGCCTGGATATTGATCTCCTCAGCAAGTCTGAAGCTGTCTACAGAATGGATAAGGGCTACCTTTCCGGCAATATACTTTACCTTGTTTCTCTGCAGATGGCCTATCATATGCCACTCAATGTCATCTGGCATCTTATCGATCTTTCCGGTAAGCTCCTGAACCTTATTCTCACCGAATATGCGGATCCCGTCATTATATGCTTCCATCAGCATTTCTACAGGCTTTGTCTTGCTAACAGCAATAAGAGTCACCTCAGAGGCATCCCTCCCGGCGCGGTCGCAGGCAGCATGGATTCTTTCTTCCACAGCTTTTAGATTTTCAGTAACTATTCCCATCAGTATCACTCCTTAGTTGTCATTAAGCATCTGTCCGTCTTTCACACCCTTTGCCTTAAGAACCACCCTGTCGTAAAGTCTCAGCTGATTATTGTATACAGGCTCTATTATGCTGTACTGATTGTTTCTGTAAAGCAGGTTAACCTGAATGAGCTGTGTGTATCCCTTGTTTGCCAGATATACGCCATAGGTCTTCTTCACATCGCAGTCTGACAGGGACAGGCTCACTGAGGCCGAATCAGGCTTTAAGATGATGGTATCATTGTCTGCCTTACTGAAGCTTGCCCAGTAACTTCCATCGGCTGCCTTCTGGTATAGCCTGAATTTGCGAAAAAGGCTTTCGCTGCCATCCTTTGTATAAACACCAGGCTTCTTTGAAGATCCGCTTGTCGTAACATATTCCGATGGAATATGATATAGAATCTTCTTGACAAGTGAAGAATCCGGAACCTTAAGTCCCTTCACCTGATCAAGCATAAGACCAATATCTAAAAATCTGCTTTCAGCGAACCTGTCCATCGAATCATCAAGAGAAAGCACCAGATATTTCCTTCCCTGTCTTTCACTTATAGCTGCATTGGCCCAGGCTGTCGTATGATCCTTCTCAAAGCGGATCTCTATTACTGATTTATCCTTAAGACGCTCCGCCATCTTATCATTAAGCTGACATACAAGCTGCCAGTTGTCATCGGTAACAAGACGAAAGGCCACATCTCCTGAGGAAAGCGACTGACCAGAGGAGAGCTGCTGAGTATTAAGACGCGAAGGATCAAAGCTGTCCGCACCTACCTGATCTGCGCTTATGCCGCTAAGATCGTCATACGAAAGGCATACAAGCCCCTCTGTAGGAGCCTTTATGGGTGTGAAATCGACATCTGAGCCGGAATCCTTTTTTACCTCAGAAAGAGTGCTCTTTATCCGGTCTCCATTAGCAATATTCAAAATATCAGCACCTGATTGCAGGAGCTGGTAGGCCTCAGAAAAAGAATTCGGAGAATATCCCTTATTGAAATTAGATAAGAGCTCTACAAGTTGCTCCCTTTGTATATCTGAAAGCTCCTCTTTGCCTTCATTCTGCTTCTTTAAGGTTGAAACAAAGGCTCCGGTCCTGTCGATACCTGACACCTGAGAATTTTTCGCGGCGACATTTCCCTGAGGGATCAGATATACCACCTGACCCGATGAGTCAGTCTTTACAAGAGTCTCCTTCCTTATGGCTATGGCACGGAGATTGTCGTTCTCAACTATCTGACCCTGTCTGACCTCTGTAACAGGTATATGATTCCCTGAGAAAAGTGAAACAACATGGAAGACAATATATATAAAAAAAAGAACCAGAATAATGAAGTCTATATGAATCCTTGGAATCTTTCCCGGAAACCTTGTGATCTTGTCATTATTTTCTCTCAATAGAATCTCTCCATATAAAAAAACTCATAATGCAGCAGGATAGCCGCATTATGAGATCAAAGTCTTATGCTACCTTGCTCTTTGCAAGATCACAGAGCTTTGCAAAACCCTCTGCATCTGAAACAGCCATGTCAGAAAGCATCTTGCGGTTGATATCAACTCCTGCAAGCTTTAAGCCATGCATCAGAACGCTGTATGAAATACCGTTGATCCTTGCTGCTGCATTGATACGTGCGATCCAGAGCTGTCTGAACTGTCTCTTCTTCTGCTTTCTTCCTGCATAAGCAGTTGTAAGAGCTCTCATCACAGACTGCTTGGCCACACGATACTGCTTTGACCTTGCTCCTCTGTATCCCTTAGCTGCCTTTAAAACCTTGTTATGCTTTTTTCTGGCGTTTAATCCGCCCTTAACTCTTGCCATTTATGTATTCCTCCTAACTACCACTCACCATTAAAGATATGGTAAGATCTTCTTCATGTTCTTCTCGTTTGTAGCATCTGTCATAGCTGCCTTACGAAGATTTCTCTTACGCTTGGTAGTCTTCTTTGTCAGGATATGGCTCTTGAAAGCCTTGTTTCTCTTCAGCTTACCTGTTCCTGTTGCTTTAAAGCGCTTTGCAGCTGCTCTTTTGGTCTTCATCTTTGGCATGACTTTTCTGTCCTCCTTATTTCTTGATTTCCTTTACCGGTGCAAGCACAAGGCTTACACTTCTGCCCTCCTGCTTGGAAGGCTTCTCCACTGTGGCTACATCCACGAGCTTTTCTGCTACATCATCAAGGATGTGGCGGGTCTCCTTTATATGAGCCATTTCACGTCCGCGAAAACGCAGAGTGAGCTTTACCTTATTGCCCTTTGCAAGGAATTTCCTGGCATTATTGAGCTTGGTATTCAGATCATTCTCATCGATATTTGGAGAAAAACGGATCTCCTTTATCTCGATAACCTTCTGCTTTTTCTTAGCTTCCTTCTCTTTTCTGGCGAGCTCATAGCGATACTTACCATAATCTATGATCTTGCACACTGGGGGGTGTGCATTAGGAGATACCATTACCAGATCAAGGTCTGCTTCTCTGGCTTTAAACTGAGCTTCCTTGGCACTCATTATGCCTATCTGTTCTCCGTGCTCTCCTATAAGCCTTACTTCTCTGGCCCGGATCTTTTCATTAATCAATAATTCGCTAATGGTACACCTCCAGTTCGTTGAGCCCCTACGCAGCAGTCCTACCGCAGCGCATTACTCCGCAACACGTAAAAAAGTGGATAGCACAGACTATCCACTTCAATACAATCATTCTGATCGATATGTAAACACTGATGCACACCAGCCGGGTGATCAGGTGAGAGGGGATACTCTGCTTTCACAACGCTAGATATGATAACATAGATATCCTCTCATGTCAAGAGTTTTTTATAATCTGAGTATTCCCTCAAATACCTCACTTGCACTTCTGCTGTTAAGGAAGGACTGTGAATAGTCATGAAAAACAGGGGAAAATCCACTTCCATCCTCCTTCTTCGCACGCTTTTTGAAAAAGAAGGCTGTTTCTGATCCGTCTCCATGACTGTCAGCAACAGGACTTATCCTTTCTACTCTGTATAAAGCTTCCATAATACCAGCCTCCTTTCAGGCGACCTATGCAAACTCCATAACCTTTATGTTATTATAATACAAAGTACAGAAAACCGCAAGAGTATTTATATATATTCAGACTATTCAGCCTCTTCCGGAGGCTTGGCCGGAGTAAAAAGCCTTCCTTCGTAGTTTTCTCTATTTTTTCTGCTTTCGGCCTCTTCGGTTCTCTCTATTGCCTCCTGACAGAAGACCATCTGACTTCCGATACTCTTCTGTCCTCTCCTGTCCTTTCTCTCATAACTGCCATCAGGCTTAAGGAAATAAGCCTTCAGATTATCAGCCATTTCGACCTTAAGGATATGCCTGGCCTCTTCCCTGATATCAGCATCCTCAACAGGAAAAACGACCTCCACACGACGGTCCAGGTTACGAGGCATCCAGTCAGCAGAGCCCATATAGACCTCCTCCTCTCCATCATTGTAGAAATAGAAGATCCTGCTGTGCTCGAGGAAGGTGCCTACTATTGATTCGACAGTGATATTTTCACTGACCTTTGGGATTCCGGTACGCAGGCAGCAGATACCTCTTATTATGAGATGGATCTCTACTCCGGCATTGCTTGCCTCATAGAGCTTTGCGATCATTTTTTTATCGCAGAGCGAGTTCATCTTGGCTACTATCCTGGCCTTCTTTCCTGATCTGGCATGGCTTATTTCCCTGTCTATCAGACGGTAGAACCCGTTTCTAAGCCAGATAGGTGAAACTAATAGCCTGTTCCAGAATGCAGGCTCTGAATAGCCTGAAAGCATGTTGAAAAGAGCCGTAGCGTCCTCTCCGATAAGCTCTGAGCATGTAAGTATACCGCAGTCTGTATATATCTTTGCGGTCTTGTCGTTGTAGTTTCCTGTACCCAGATGGACATAACGCCTGATTCCGTCCTCCTCCTGTCTTACAACAAGAGCTATCTTGGAATGAGTCTTTAGGCCTACCAGACCATAAAGGACATGGCAGCCTGCCTTTTCAAGCTTTTTAGCCCAGCCTATGTTATTTTCCTCATCGAAACGGGCCTTCAGCTCGACAAGGACTGTGACCTGCTTGCCGTTTTCAGCTGCCCTGGCAAGAGCAGCGATGATAGGAGAATTTCCTGATACCCTGTAGAGTGTCTGCTTTATGGCAAGGACCTGTGGATCCTTAGATGCCTGCTTTATGAAATCTACTATGGTATCAAATGAGTCATAAGGATGCTGGAAAAAGAGGTCCTTTTTTCTGATCTCGGCAAAGAGATCGTGACAATCAGCTACTCTTGGATTCAGCTGAGGAGTAAAGGGCTCTTCTCTCAGGTCATCATAGCCCGGCAGTGAGGCAATCTTCATGCAGATAGTCAGATCGAGAGGTCCGTTTATCATATAGACTGCATCATCGCTTACCTTGAGATTCTTCTTCAGGATATCAAGCAGCTTCTCATCTATTCCATCCTCGACATCAAGTCGGATAACCTCTCCCCATTCTCTCTTCTTTAGCTGCTTCTCCATCTCCTTCATCAGGTCTGCTGTCTCCTCCTCGTCAAGCTCGAAGTCAGCATTTCTCATTATCCTGTAAGGATAGGTGCAGATGACCTTATAGTTAAGGAAAAGCTTGTCCATATTGCCCGCTATTATCTGTTCGAGCAGGATGAAATCCTGTTCCTTATTCTTCGATGAAGGAAGGGAAACAAGCCTTGGAAGTACCGATGGCACGGCAACAGTCGCAAACTGGACCTCACCTGGCTTGTCAAAATCCTTAAGAAGTCTTGAGCCCTTTTCTGGTGTAAGAAGAGCTGCCAGATTAAGGGTCTTGTTGGCTATATGAGGGAATGGCCTTGATGAATCGACGGCCATTGGAGTAAGGACAGGGAATACATTATCCTTGAAATAGGCATCTGCATATTCCCTCTGCTCATCTGTCATGTCCTTGTAGCTATGAAGAATACAGATGGAATTCTTCTCAAGCTGTGACTTAAGTGACCTGTTCAGACAGCTGTACTGCCTGTCTATAAACTGATGGGTCTCCTTCCGTAAGGCATCAAGCTGCTCGCCTGCTGTCATACCGCATATATCACGCTTCTTATAGCCTGCGTGGACCATGTCTACAAGTGAGGCAAGCCTTACCATAAAAAACTCGTCCAGATTCGATGCTGTGATCGCCAAGAATTTGAATCTGTCCAGAAGTGGAAGCTTATTATCCTTTGCTTCATTTAATATCCTCTGGTTGAACTTCATCCAGGACAGTTCCCTGTTTTCATAATATTTCGGATCTGAAAAATCTATATCCATTTTGCCCTCCTTAGAATTCCTTTTTGTCCTTTATTTCCGGTCTTATTCCAAATATATCAAAGAAGAACTGTCCCTTCTCACGGAAATATTCCTTTTCCAGATTCAGCGGCTGCTGTGAAGATACTGTTATATAAAGGGTATCATTTCTGAGTCTTATAGACATATCCTTGAACTTCTGCTTGTGACTTGAATCAAGAGCATTGCAGATACGAAGGATAGCTAAAAGCTTAAGGAAGATCACATAATCATCCTCAGAAAGGTCATCCTTTAAGTCCTTATAGGTGAAATGGCTCTTGTGGTTGTACTTTATCACAAGTGCTATAAGCTTTCTTTCAGCGTGTGTTATGCCAAGTATCTCTGATGACATAACTATGGTATATGAGCTTAGTGCTGCAGATGAAAGACTTATATACTTGCCGCAGTCATGCAGTATGGCAATGACTCTGGTAAGGATCCGGCATCGTCTTGGAAGCGCTGATCTCTTTGCGACAGCATCATAGATAGCTGTGCTGATCTTATCCATCATCTTTATATGTGGCTGATAGGATCCGAATCGCTCGGCTGTAAAGTATGCCGCACTTATTATATCCTTGTCAAAGTCATGAGAGCTCCTTAGTGTTCCGGTGTTATAGAGAGTATGGTAGATAATACCATCATGGATGGATATTCCCGGACTTGAGATCTTCCTGCAGTCAGTCTGCATGATAAGAGCCTTATATACCAGAAGGAATGGCAGGACCATTCCATCAGGATCCTCTATTCCGAACTTTTCAAAGGTATTACGGAAAAAATTAAGCGATCCTATCTTGTTTAAAAAATCAACTGTATCCTTTTTTTCTATTGCCTTTTGAAGCTTACTGTTCTCGCTGAAAAGAGAAAGGACATTATTGAAGTTGTCGTTTAAAAGGATAAGATATTCAGGCTTCCTGTCCTTCAGATACATATTAAAGAATGTATCGGTTTCTTTGAGTATCATCTCATAAACCTGTTCCCTTGCATCTGCCTTCTGGGCAAGGGAGATGAGATTTTCCCTTACAGAGGCTGCTCCAAAAAGGATATGCTGGGTTGTAAGGAGCTTTCCGTCGCGGAAGAGGGTAAGCTGGATGGAGGATCCTCCTATGTCGGCAAGGAGGGCTGAGCTTTCTGTCATCTTACTGAATTCGGGAAGAGCAGCCAGAGCCTCATAATTATAGAAACGCTGCTGTGAATTGGTAAGCAGCTTGACGAAAAGGCCGCATTTAAGTCTGATACGGTCTGATAATATCCAGAAATTCGCAGCCTTTCCAACCGCATATCCTACATATACCTGATAGAAATCTATCCTGTATTCCTCAAGCGCCTGCTTCATGTCCACAAGAGAATCAATGATACTATCCATAGTCTCGTGTGATATATTGCCACTGGTATAGATATCGTGTCCAACTGAAACAGGTTTCCTCAGATCATCGATTACCCTTAGTCCCTGATCCTTTTTTACCTCATAGATACGAAGCGAGGTCTCATAGGTTCCTATATAAATAGATCCGTATGTTTTCACCCTCATAATTTATAACCTCTTTCAAATACTATTGTTTAATAATTTCCCAGAATCTTCAGATCATCTGTCTCACAGGAAAGACCGACAAGGGCGTTAATGACTCCCTCGTCCAGGAGATTCCCTTCGAAATCAACAAAGAAACGGTATTCCCATGGGCGTCCCTTCAGAGGTCTTGATTCTATCCGGCTCATATTGATGCCGTTAAAGGCAAAATGAGTCAGAATCCCGTAAAGGCTTCCCTCCTGATTCGGCAGAGTAAAGCAGATCGAGATATTGCAGGCATCGCGTCTGAATATCTTCTTTGCTGAAACGATTATAAATCTAGTCTCGTTATCCTTCTCATCCTGAATGGAGCTTTTTATGACCTGAAGGTCATAAAGGCTTGCATTGATGCTTCCTGCTATCGCTGCTTCTGTAGGATCATTATCCTCCTTTACCTTCTGTGCAGCGAGGGCCGTGTTCTCGACCTGGGTCGTAACCACTCCGTCCATATCGCATCGAAGGAAGGAGGCGCACTGCATAAGGGCCTGGGGATGGGAATATACATGCTTTATCGACTCAAATGTAGCATCCTTTGTCCCTAAAAGAGCATGATCTATTTTAAGGATCTCTTCTCCAATTATAGCACAATCATATTCACTTAGAAGATCAAGATTCTGACTTACCGTACCGGCTGTAGAATTCTCTATAGGAAGGACTGCGTAATCAGCCTTTTTTTCACGAAGAGCATCCATTGCATCTCTCCAGGTAGCCACATGAAATGAGTCCACGTCCTTGCCGAAAAAATCATTGGTTGCAGCCTGACTGTATGCACCCTCTACGCCCTGATATACGACTCTTACTCCTGTCAGATTGAAGGATCCGACACAGGTGAAGCCTGTATCAGTCCGTATTCCTCTTTCAGCCAGCATCTGGTACTGCTTCTTGCGGCTTATAGACATGATCAGAGAAAAGAATTCACGGATACCTACCTCCATGAATGAATCCTTTACTCCCTCAGTCAGATGGGCGATCTTGGCCTCTTCCCTGGCCTTGTCCATGACAGGCCGGTTATGGGCTATCTTATATTCTGCCACATCGCATGAGTAAGCAAGCCTCTTCTTGAAAAGCGACAGCAGCTCGTTGTCAACATCGTCAATATTTTGCCTTATTTGTGTTAAATCTTCCATCCTGTTTCCTTTAAATCCATGTAAAATTTATAGCATATCGAAAAACGACAGCTGGTTGCTCTCAGGCAGTCCCTTAAGAAGTCCAAGATTTTTCATAGTATCACATACAGTCTGCGACACATGACCTCTCTCCTTTATATCATCGATAGAAAGAAACGGCTTCTGGGCTGCTGCTATTGCTAAGGATTCTGCTGCTGCCTCTCCCATTCCATCGATCGATGAGAAAGGAGGAAGAAGCTTTCCGTCAACTATCTTGAAGTATCTGGCATCAGATCTGTAAAGATCCAGAGGAAGGAAATCGAAGCCTCTGGCATACATTTCCTGTACTATTCTCATATCTCTTTCGCTTCCCTTGTCCTTTGCAGTAAGCTTTTCATTGCTCTTTCCCTTATCGTCAAGTTCCTTAAGGTAGTGCTTTAATACCTCCTCTCCCCGGCACATTTTCTCATAGGAAAAATCTGTCGCCCTTATAGAGAAGAAGGCTGCATAATAGGCCAGAGGGTAATATACCTTAAAGTATGCCACCCTCCAGGCCATCATCACATAGGCCGCAGCATGAGCCTTAGGGAACATATATTTGATCTTCTCGCAGGATCCCTTGTACCAGTCCGGCACTCCATGTGCTTTCATATCTGCTACCCAGTCATCCCATTCTGCAACCTGATGCTTTGCGACCTTTCCCTTTCTTACCCGCTCCATTATCGTGAAGCTTTCCTCAGGATCAAGTCCCTTGTTTATCAGGTAGATCATTATATCATCACGGCAGCAGATACAGGTGGAAAGATCGGCTGTCCCGCTTTTTATCAGGTCCTGTGCGTTTCCAAGCCATACATCGGTACCATGGGAAAGACCTGAGATCCTTATCAGATCCGAAAACATCTTTGGCTTTGCTTCCTTAAGCATCCCCATTGCGAAATCAGTTCCGAACTCAGGAATACCAAGGGTTCCCATTTCAGTATGCTTCCACAGGTCATCGGGGCTTACTCCAAGTGCTGATGTATCCTTGAAAAGACTCATCACCATCTTGTCATCGAGAGGAATCCTTGTCGCATCAAGCCCCGTTATGTCCTCTAGCCTCCTTATCATTGTAGGATCATCGTGACCTAGTATATCAAGCTTTAAGAGGTTGCCGTCTATCTTGTGGTAATCGAAATGGGTCGTTATTATATCGCTTGACATATCGTTGGCAGGATGCTGGACCGGGGTAAATGTGTCTATTTCCTCACCTACAGGAAGGACCACTATTCCGCCGGGATGCTGTCCGGTAGTCCGTCTCACACCTACACAGCCCTGAACCAGCCGATCCATCTCACAGCGTCTTTTGCTTATATTATGGGTTTCACAGTAATGCATCAGATATCCATAGGCTGTCTTGTCTGCAAGAGTACCTATAGTACCGGCCTTGAAGGTCTGACCATCTCCGAATATGACCGCTGTATAGGCATGGGCCTTGGACTGGTAATCTCCTGAGAAATTCAGATCTATATCAGGCTCCTTGTTGCCCTTGAAGCCAAGGAAGGTCTCGAATGGTATATCAAAGCCCTGCTTGCTTAATTCATGACCGCATACCGGACAGATCTTATCCGGCATATCGCAGCCTGCATTTCCGGCATAGGCCTTTACCTCCGGCGAATCGAAGTCCACATAATGACACTTTGGACACAGATAGTGGGCAGGCAGGGGATTTACCTCTGTGATCCCGGCCATGGTGGCGACAAACGATGAGCCGACCGAGCCACGGCTTCCGACAAGATATCCGTCCTCATTTGACTTCCATACCAGCTTCTGGGCTATGATATACATAACCGCATATCCATTTGAAATGATCGAGTTAAGCTCCCTTTCAAGTCTTGCAGAAACCTGTTCAGGAAGGGTCGGACCGTACATCTCATGCGCTTTTGTATAGCAGATGGTCCTTAAGGTCTCATCTGAGTCCTCGATTACCGGCGGACATTTATCAGGCCTTGTAGGCGCTATCACATCGACCATATCGGCTATCCTGCCCGGATTTTCTATTACCACCTCCCGGGCCTTCTTTTCTCCGAGATATGAGAACTCTTTTAGCATCTCATCTGTAGTATGGAGATAGAGAGGCGGCTGATGGTCATAGCCCTTCATCTCCTTTTCAGACTGGATTATCCTTCTGTATACCTCATCACAAGGATTTAAAAAATGCACATCACAGGTAGCACATACCGGCTTGTCAAACTCCTCTCCTAAGGCTACTATCCTCCTGTTTATCTGGCAAAGCCCCTCCTCGGAATCCACAGGGCTCTTATCATCCTCTATAAGGAAGTGGTTATTTCCATTAGGCTGTATCTCAAGATAATCATAGAACTGGACTATACGCTGTATGATCTCCTTTTCCTTTCCCAGCATAACGGCCTGATAGAGCTCGCCCGCCTCGCAGGCAGATCCTATTATAAGTCCTTCTCTGTGCTTTTCTATCTCGCTTTTGGGAATCCGGGGAGTCCTTCTGAAATACTTAAGATGTGATAAGGAGACAAGCCTGTACAGATTTATCCTTCCTATATCATTCTTTGCAAGGAGTATACAGTGATAGGGCTTTGCTTTCATAATGGCCTCTGCGTCCATCCTTCCGCATTCATTAAGCTCCCTAAGGGTATGTATATCCCTCATATATAGCTTTTTTACAAGCTCAAGAAAGATAAGAGCCGTGCATTCTGCATCATCTACTGCCCTGTGATGATGTCCGAGAGGGACATCAAGGTTTTTGGCTACATTATCAAGAGTAAGCTTTCCTATACCAGGTATCAGAAAGCGTGACATGGGCATGGTATCTGCAAATGTAAAATCCCAGTCTATACCAAGGTCTCTTGCTTTATTATGGATGAAGCTGCAGTCGAAATCAGCATTATGGGCGACTAGAACAGAGTTACCGCAGAATTCCCTGAACTTTGGCAGGATCACATCTATACCGGGAGCGGAGCTTACCTGGGCATCGGTTATGCTTGTAAGCTCTGTTATCCTGAAAGGAATAGGTTTTTTGGGGTTTACAAATTCACTGAAGCGGTCAGTGATCTTTCCGTCTTCTATCTTTACAGCACCGATTTCTATAATATCGCATTTTTCGGCAGAAAGTCCTGTCGTCTCTATATCAAAGACGACAAAGGTATCTGAAAGGGTCTGGTCCTTTGGGTTTGTGACTATTGTCTTTGTATCATCAACGAGATAGACCTCGCAGCCATATATGATCTTGAAATCATCATGCCCCTTTGCAGCTGCTGCTGCATCAGGGAAGGACTGGACTACTCCATGATCTGTTATGGCAATGGCCTTATGGCCCCAGCTGATTGCCTGCTTTATGATATCGGATACATCGCTTACACCGTCCATATCGCTCATCTTTGTATGGCAGTGAAGCTCTACTCTCTTTTCGGCGGCATTATCCATCCTTCTGACACGGAAGTCACTGATCTCACGGATCCCCTTTACCATACTTATAGATACCTCATGATCAAAGGCATCCATTGATGCAAGACCATTAAGCTGTATGAAGGATCCGTTCTTTACTCTTGCCTTAAGGAGATCGAACTGGTCCTTTCCGAGGAACATCTTTACCTTTATGGAATCTGAGAAATCTGTAAGAGCAAACATATAGAGGATCTTGCCGTTTCTAAGCTCACGATCCTCAGCCATGAAGACCTGGCCGTGGACTGTTACCTGGCCCATATCTCCGGAAATTTCCTTTATGGCGGTAAGCGGATCATCAAAATCCCTTCCGTATATCATCATAGGATCCCTGGAGCGGGTGAGATAAACCTTCCTGGTAAACGGCTGCTCCTTATTTTCCTTATCAAAGCCGGCTGCATCAGGATGCTTTTCGAGCGGGGCATCCGCTTTCTTTATAGCTTCCTTTTCCTGTCTTTTTTCTGCATCCTTCTCTATCTGCTCTATCTCAAGACGAAGTCTGGCCTCATTTTCCTTCCTTCTCTTATCATGTGAGCTGGCCTTTGTATATCTGGTATCGATGATAAGATCAAGGCCCAATCTCTCACAGAGGATACGGCTCAAAAGGCGGACAAGCTCATTGTCCACCTCATGACATAGAAGCTCATCCTCTATGACTATAGTCATATGGTTGCCGTCAAACTCCGCCCGGCTCCTGTCAAGGACCTGAAAAAGTACAGGTGAATATCTGTGGATCTCCTCAAGTATACTGTCCTTGTATGCCTCGTAAAGCTCCTTTGGGGAATAGCTGCTTGCAGCAAGATTAAACGACTCTATTATGGTGATGTTTACCGGCTTTTCATGGAAATAGACATCCTTTATCTTTTTTTCAAGATTCCAGATGGCTCTTTTAGGAATAAGAGCATCCGAACGGAGATATACCTTAAGCACAGAATGATCCTTTGTAGTGGAGAGCCTTTCTATATCACAGTTCTCCAGAACATATCCGCCTCTGTCCTCACTTTTTAGTTTTCCAAAGACATCAAAGAATTTCCTTTTCATTTCTGATCCTTTTAAGCTCATCCTTAAGAGCATCAAGAAGCTCATCCTCCGGGAATTTCTTCACATGATCCCCTCTGATCAGGAGTCCGACTCCGTCTCCTCCGGCTATCCCGATATCAGCCTCTCTCGCTTCTCCAGGACCATTTACCACACAGCCCATAACCGCGATCTTTATGTTCAGATCATCGAATTCAGATGCTATCCTTTCAACCCTTTCAGCCAGTCCTATAAGATCTATCTGGGTCCGTCCACAGGTAGGGCAGGAAACTATCTCTATTCCGCCCTTACGCAGCCCAAGAGTCTTTAATATCTCCTTTGCTGCTGTGACCTCCTCTATTGGATCAGCTGTAAGAGAAACTCTTATGGTATCTCCTATACCCTCTGAGAGGATAAGAGCCAGGCCTGAGGCAGACTTTATCAGACCTCTTCTAAGGGTTCCGGCCTCAGTGATACCGACATGAAGAGGATGGTCTGTCCTTGTAGAGATCAGCTTATGGGCTGCTACGGCTGTCAGAACATCAGACGATTTGATAGAGATGACAAGGTTGTCATAGCCCATATCCTCTATTACAGCTGCCTCTCTTAAAGCGCTTTCGACAAGAGCCTTGGGAGTTACTCCTCCATATTTCTCCAGAAGGTCCTTTTCAAGTGAACCGGAATTGACACCTACCCTGATCGGTATATTCCTTTCACTTGCGCATTTTACCACCTCCCTGACTCTTTCCCTGCTTCCTATATTTCCGGGATTTATACGGATCTTGTCCGCCCCGTTCTCTATAGAGGCAATGGCAAGGCGGTAATCGAAATGTATATCTGCCACAAGAGGTATATGGATCCTTTTCTTTATTTCTGATATGGCCTTAGCGGCCTCCATTGTAGGAGCTGTGCAGCGGATAATATCACAGCCAGCCCTTTCAAGGTCAAGGATCTGTCTTACCGTAGCATCCACATCCTCTGTCCTGGTATTGGTCATTGATTGTATCAGAACAGGGTTACCTCCTCCGATAACCCTGTCTCCTATATGTACCTCTTTTGTATCCATTTATGCTTTTACCTCGAAACGATAAGCTTTCTTATATCATTACCCATAATAAGGACCATAAGGGCCATAAGGATAACGAAGCCGACTCCGTTGATATATTCCTCAACCTTTTCGGGTATTTTTTTTCTGCTTATTCCCTCAATGATAAAGATAAGTAGTCTTCCTCCATCAAGGGCCGGGAATGGCAGCAGATTCATCACACCGAGATTGGCTGTAAGAAGGATCGTAATATTTATCAGATTCATCACTACATAATATATGCCATCAGCAAGTGAGCTCTTATAGGTGTCTCCGATCGTCTTTACTATACCTACAGGTCCTGACATATCGTTTATGCTTACATGGCCAAGGATAAGCTCCTTTAAGCTCTCGATAACCACATAGATCTGATACTTTATCTCATAGAAGCCGTAGGCAATGGTCTTTATCGGTCCCGGATGGCTGCGCAGCTCGCCGCCTCTTACTCCGATCAGATATCTCTTAGTGATCTTGTCATATCTTGGCTTAAGCCTGGCTGTTCTTATCCTTCCATCCCGTTCATACTTAATAGTAAGAGGCTTTTTCTTATGGAAAAAGGTATAGATGCTTATCTCATTATAGAAATGGATCGGGTAACCGTTAATCTGCCTTATGGTATCACCGGCAGTGATCCCTGCCTGCTCTGCCGGATAGCCGGCAGTGGTTCCTGAAACTGTCGGTGCATAAAAGCCGGCTGAGCCAATCATTATTACAGAAAGGATAAAGGCCAGCAGAAAGTTGAATAAGGGTCCGGCAAATACTATGAGGAATTTCTGCCAGATCGGCTTCTTATTGAAGGCTCTTTCATCGTCACTCTCTGAATCCTCTCCCTCCATCACGCAGCTGCCTCCGAATGGCAAAAGCTTCAGGCAGTACCTTGTCTCTCCCTTTCCAAATGAGAAAAGAGTAGGCCCAAGTCCGAGTGTGAATTCATTGACTCTAACTCCGCAGGCCTTTGCAGTCAGAAAATGTCCGAGTTCATGGAATATGATTATAAATCCGAATATCAGTATGGCTATTACTATGTTCACCTGGTTTTCCTTTACTGTTGCATATCTGTTAAGAGTTTTCCTTTATCAGCTTCTCTACGAGCTTTTTTACATCCTTTTCTGTTGCAAGAATGTCATCAAGAGTCGGATCATCCTCATAGTCGGACTCCATCATTGCCTGCTGGATAAGAACAGGTATCTCTGTAAAGCTTATTCTTTCCTCTAGAAAGGCCCTGACTGCCTCCTCATTTGCAGCATTGAATACACAAGGCATATTTCCGCCGGTAAGACTGGCATCGAATGCAAGCTGAAGCCCGAAGAAGGTCTCCATATCAGGATGATAGAAATGCAGGGCACCTATCTGGAATAGATCTAGCGAATCCACAGAAAGCTCTCCTCTTCTCGGATAGGTAAGTGCATAATGGATAGGTATCCTCATATCCGGTACTCCCATCTGCCCTATTACAGCTCCATCATAGAACTCTACCGCAGAATGAAGTATGCTCTCAGGATGGACAAGGACCTGGATCCTGTTTAGAGGTACGTCAAAAAGCCAGTGAGCCTCTATGACCTCAAGTCCCTTGTTTATCATTGTAGCAGAATCGACTGTTACCTTCTTGCCCATTGACCAGTTAGGGTTCTTTAGTGCATCAGAAAGAGTTACCTTCTCTAGCTCCTCTAAGCTCATACCCCGGAATGGACCGCCTGAGGCTGTAAGCAGAATCCTCTTTATTTCTTCGGATCTGTTTCCCTTAAGGCTCTGGAAGATTGCTGAATGCTCAGAGTCCACGGGAAGGATTCTTACTCCGTTCTCCTTTGCCAGAGGCATTATGATCTGACCTGCAGCTACAAGCGTTTCCTTATTTGCAAGAGCTATGTCCCTGCCCTTTTTTATCGCATAGACTGTCGGCATTATTCCCTTCATACCGACTATCGCATTAAGAAGCAGATCTGATTCATCATCCTCTGCAACTGCTCTTAAGCCCTGATTTCCATACATGACCTCGATTGGAAGCTCCTTTAAGTCCTCCTTCAGCCAGAGCGCATCCTCCTCACATTCGCAGGATATGAGATGAGGCATATATTTCCTCGCCTGCATCAGGAGCAGTTCCCTGTTCCTCCCGCAGGCTAATGAGCTTACCTTTATGTCGCTCATCTGATCCACTACGTCAAGAGCCTGTCTTCCTATCGAGCCTGTTGAACCGATTATTGATATCTTCTTCATGAAATCTCTCCGATCAAACTATAAGGGTTATAAGGTAATAGATGACCGGAGCTGTGATTATCACTGAATCAAACCGGTCAAGTATACCTCCGTGTCCGGGTATAAGCCTGCCGAAATCCTTTATCTCTACGTTTCGCTTGATAGCAGAGGCTGCTAAGTCTCCTATCATGGAAATAAGACCTGCAAGACAGGAACAGAGACTAAGTATCACTATGTCTTCTGTAGTAAGATGCGACAGATGATCTCGGAATACCAGCATATATATAAGGTTTAAAAGAAATACACCTGCTATTCCGCCGACCGCACCCTCCACTGTCTTCTTGGGCGAGAGCACCGGAGACATATGATGCTTCCCGAAGAGCCTTCCTGCACAGTAGGCACAGGTATCGCAGCCCCAGGATGCCAGGAATATAAGCCAGACAAGATACTTTCCATGTGTATAGATCCTTGTCTGATAGATGAATGAAAGCATTACAGACACATAGACCGGGCCGAAAAAGAGCTCAGCGATCTGCTCTATAGTGTACTTTGGATAGCTTAATACATAAAAGAAGAGCAGGGCTATAAGCATTATCACTGTAAGCAGAGGGAAAAGGCCCCCTTTTAGCCCAGAGATCCTGCTTAATTGCTTGCAGTTATCTCCTGACAGTATATACAGATAATATATGACAGTAAAAGCATAGCCGACTGATGCAGCAGGCAGCTTATTAAGTCCCAGGGCCCTGTAATACTCAAACAGTCCGATCATTGAGATCAGTCCTGTGACAATAAGAAGCAATGGTCCTCCAACTATAAGGACTAAAAGCTGGATAGCCACAAGAACTATCCCGCTTAACAATCTGGTACGAAACATTTAACACCTTTCCTTTAAAGAGCCCCTGAATCCGGGAACCTATACCTTTCCATATCTCCTGTTTCTGTGTCTGTATACATCGACAGCCTTTTTTAGCTCGTCCTCTGTAAAGTCAGGCCAGTCAACAGGTGTAAAATAAAGCTCAGTATATGCAAGCTGCCAGAGCATGAAGTTGGAAAGTCTCTGCTCTCCGCTGGTCCTGATAAGAAGATCAGGATCCGGGATATCACTTGTATCCAGATATCTCTCAAACCTCTCTGCTGTGATCTGGTCCTTATCATCTATATCTGAATACATGTCTCTCATTGCACGTACCATCTCGTCACGGCTGCCATAATTGATACAGATGCACAGACACATGCCTGTATTTTTTTCAGTAGAGGCCTCCAGATCAGCTGCCTCCGAAAGAAGTTCGTCTGGAAGCCCAGACCGCTCACCTATTATTCTGGCTCTCATACCCTGCTCCAGACAGAGCTTTTTGCAGATCTTCATATATTTAGCCAGAAGCTTCATAAGTGTGGAGACCTCCTCGGCAGGTCTCTTCCAGTTCTCAGTTGAAAACGCATACAGGGACAGATACTTTATTCCAAGCTCGCTGGCTGCCTTTGTAATTGGCTCTACTCTTTTTGCTCCCTGAATATGCCCATAGGTCCTGGGCATTCCCTTTGCCTTAGCCCAGCGTCCGTTGCCATCAAGTATTATGGCAACATGAGCCGGAACCGGCAGCAATTCATTATCCATTATGCTCCTTATAAAAAAATGGGACAGTATGCTGTCCCATTGAACGCTGTGGTCATACAGTCATTACTTCTTTTGTCTTGTCATCTATAGCCTGATCGATCTTAGCTATGAACTCATCGGTGAGCTTCTGGATCTGGTCTGTCAGATCCTTTGTCTCATCCTCAGACAGGTCCTCTTCCTTACCGGTCTTCTTTACAAAATCATTAGCATCGCGGCGTACATTCCTTACCGCAACCTTTCCGGCCTCACCCATCTTCTTGACTTCCTTGGATAGCTCCTTACGGCGCTCCTCTGTAAGGTCAGGGAAAACAAGCCTTATGGACTTACCGTCATTTGTAGGATTGATACCTACATCTGAGCAGAGGATAGCCTTTTCTATATCCTTTAGCAGAGAGGCTTCCCAGGGAGTGATCTGGATCATCCTGGCCTCAGGAACATTTATATTGGCAACCTGCTGAAGTGGAGTAGGTGCTCCGTAGTAATCGACTGTTATCTTATCAAGGATATGAGGATTGGCACGGCCTGCACGGATCGCTGCATAGTCCTTAAGCAGAGATTCATAGGATTTCTGCATTTTGTCCTTGAATTCGTCTAATCTTTTATCCATATTTTCCTTTCTTAAGAAGCACTGGATCAGGCTGTTACGGTAGTACCGTTGAAGTCACCGCTTACAGCCCTAAGGATACTGTCCTTTTCCTGAAGAGCGAAAACCCTCATCGGCATATGGTTCTCACTGCACATTATAGATGCTGTAAGATCCATCACCTGAAGACGCTTATCTATTACCTCCTCAAGTGAGATAGTTTCATATCTCTTAGCATCAGGGTCTTTGGCAGGATCTGCATTATAGATACCATCCACTGCCTTGGCAAGAAGTATCATATCAGCGCCTATCTCTATCGCCCTTAATGCTGTCGCTGTGTCAGTAGAGAAATACGGGTGGCCTGTCCCTCCTGCAAAGAATACGACATGTCCAGCCTCCAGATATTTCTCAGCTCTGTCCCTTGAATAGAGCTTTGTAAATGAGGAGCACTCAAACGGCGTAAGGATATTGGTCATGAGTCCTGTATGGCGAAGAGCCTCTGACATGTATATGCAGTTCATGACCGTTGCAAGCATACCTATCTGGTCAGCCTGTGACCTGCCCATATCTCCTGAGGTACGCCCTCTCCAGAAATTGCCTCCGCCGATCACTATCCCTATCTGGATACCGGTATCGGCAACCTTCTTGATCTGGGAAGCAACCTCACAAGCCTTTTCTTCATCAAAACCAAAACCCTTGTCGCCCGAAAGAGCCTCTCCGGAAAGCTTTAGAAGAATCCTTTTCATTACTGGGCCTCGCCGAAAACAGAGCTTACATCAACATCAGCATATGACTGTGAAACGCGTCCGTCGATTATAGCGCCATTATTGATCTGGACACTCTTTGACTTGATATCACCCATTATGACAGCAGAGGTGTCGACTACAACTGGTCCCTGTACATCGATATCTCCCTTGACTGCTCCGGCTATAACTGCGCTCTGAGCAGTTACATTTCCGATGATGACAGAACCTACTCCGACCTTTACTGTGCCATTTGAGACTACCTCACCCTGAATATGAGCTGAATCAGCGAAGAACTCGCTGGCCTGTGAATTACCGGTGATATTTCCAGAGACTGTAAGCTTGCCATTGCAGGTGACATTACCATTGATGGTTCCCTGTATACTTATCGATCCTGTAGAATCAAGATCACCGGTAATGGTCATACCTCCGGTAATAACTGCATTCTCGTCTGAAACTGTTGCGCTTACTGTCTGCTCTGTGAAATCCATTGGTTTTTCCTCCCTGTCTTTAGCTGGCTCTTTTTCCTCTGTAAAAGCACCTTTATCTGTATCATTATCATCGGTATCCGGTGTCTCATTGTCAGTAACAGCAGAAACTGTTCCGCCAAGAAGATCGGAAGCCTTTACTGATGAAGTATCATCCTTACCATTTAACAGATCTGCTGCTGTAACTGAATTAGCAGGTGCTGTCTTATTCTCTTCCTGATCATCAGAATCTACTTTCTTTGATACCTTCTCGAGAAGTCCATCAAGCTTAGAAAGCTCTGAATCAACATCGATATTGGAATCATCGATAGTACCAGAAAGCTTGTCCTCCTTTTTCTCAGCTGCCGGCTTTTCCCCGGACATATTGCCCACTGCATCTGAGAAGTCATCCTTAAAATCCTTAAAGAAACTCATCTAAAACCTCCGTATATTATTTATCAGAAAGGGTTACATGCTGGATCAGCCTTGTATCCTTGTCTATCGGCAATAACAGATCCCCTTCTTTCTGAAGTTTCTGTATCAGGGCCGGAAGCGCAGCTACTGTTGAATCCTTATTCGCTGCATCATGCATCAGAACCACCGATGTTTTATATTTTATCACATCTGACATTACGTTTTCAATAATTTGAGAAGATTTTAATTCATTTGAAACTGCATCGCCGCTCATCACGTTCCAGTCAAAATAGGTCACCTTTTCCTTATCGAGAAAACTTATCAGATCAGAAATATTTGTATTGCTTACTTTATTAGAGCTGCCTCCGGGGAACCTGTAGTAAACGGATTTTACACCTGTGGTATCGTAGATGAGCTTTCTAATCCTGAAAAAATCCTTTTCAAATGCCTCTCTGGAAGCATAAACCTGATTGTACCTGTGGGTATAGGAATGCATTCCTATGGTGTGTCCCTCATTTACTATCCTTTTATACATCTTTATAGAATGCTTATCTGTCCTGCCATTCACAAAGAAGGTCGCCTTTACATTATAGTCATCTAAAATATCTAAGATCTTTCCCGTATTTGAAGACGGTCCGTCATCGAAGGTCAGATATACCTTCCTGATATCGCTTTCGTCTGCCAGATTTTCCTTGTCGGTCTTATAGGAATTCTGTTTAAGATCATAGTCATAGGAAAGAGAATTCTTCCCCTGGGCAGAGTGTGTGGAAAGATATCTGATCGTCTGATCCAGCTTGTCAAGCTTTGAATTCAGCGAATAAACGCTTACTGCAAGGCATATCAGAGCAGCGATCGTAAATATTATAAAAATGCTTAAAAATATTGTGACAAGCCTTCTGGTCCTTTGAACCCTGCTTATCTGCTCGCGCTTTTTCTGGATAGCTTCCTGTTCGTCCATAGAAAACCGTATATAAGAAAGGACGCCATAGTCCTGTGATATGGCGCCCAAAAACTTCTGTAAAATATTACTGCATCTGCTTTGCTACTTCTTCAGCAAAGTTCTCATTCCTCTTTTCGAGTCCCTCACCAGTCTCAAAACGTACAAACTTTGTAACAGTAAGATCAGTACCACAAGCCTTTGCAACCTGTGCTAAATACTTTTCAACTGACTGCTTGCCGTCCTCTGCCTTTACATATACCTGATCCATAAGGCAGACTTCCTTGAGCTCCTTATTGAGACGACCCTTTACGATACCAGCTTTAACCTTATCAGGTTTCTTAGCCTCCTTAGGATCATTCTCGATCTGGGCTCTGATGATCTCGGTCTCGTGATCGAGATACTCCTGATCGACATCAGAATCACGGATATACTTAGGATTAAGTGCTGCGATCTGCATTGCGACATTATGAAGAGCCTCTTTGATGTCGTCATTAACTGCAGGGCAAGAAGCCTTGATTATGACTCCGATTCTTCCGCCGCCGTGGATATATGTTACGACTACTCCGTCTTCAGCGCTTACCTTCTCGAAACGTCTGATAGAGAGCTTCTCGCCTATAACAGCGATCTCCTCGTCAAGAGCTTCCTTTACTGTCTTTGATGTATCAAGAGGCCACTTGTCTGCAAGGAAACCATCGATATCGCTTGCCTTTGTAGCAATAGCGGCCTTGGCTACCTCTCCTACATAGGCCTTGAACTTATCATTGTTTGCGACGAAATCGGTTTCTGAATTAACCTCTACAATGGCAGCTGTGTTTCCCTCTGAAACTATATCAACAATACCCTCTGCAGCGATCCTGTCAGCCTTCTTCTCTGCCTTTGCCTGACCGTTCTTGCGAAGGTACTCGACAGCAGCGTCCATATCTCCGTTTGTCTCGTTAAGGGCCTTCTTGCAGTCCATCATTCCAGCTCCGGTCTGCTCACGAAGGTCTTTTACCATTTTTGCTGTAACAGCCATTATTTTCTCCTTTTATTGCAAAATTTATGATGCTGATTCCTCATCTGCTGAGGCATCCTTATCAGGAACTGAAGCCTCAGCGCCCTGCTTTGCCTCAATGACAGCGTCTGCCATCTTTGAAACAACAAGCTTGATAGCGCGGATAGCGTCATCATTACCAGGGATGATGTAATCAAGCTCATCCGGATCACAGTTTGTATCTGCGATTCCGATTATTGTAAGTCCGAGCTTATTAGCCTCGTTTACGCAGAGAGACTCCTTCTTAGGATCTACTACAAAGATTGCGTCAGGGATACGATCCATATCCTTGATACCTCCAAGGTTCTTTGTGAGCTTCTCCTGCTCCTTCTTAAGTCCGGCAACCTCCTTCTTAGGAAGGACATCAAAGGTTCCGTCGGACTCCATCTTCTCGATCTTCTTCAGACGTTCGATTCTTGATCTTATAGTACGGAAGTTGGTAAGCATACCGCCAAGCCATCTCTCGTTTACATAATACATTCCGCAGCGGCTTGCCTCCTCGGCAATGGTCTCAGAAGCCTGCTTCTTGGTACCTACGAAAAGGATTGTTCCTCCCTGGGATACAATGTCGAATACTGCATTGTATGCTTCATCTACGAGACCTACTGTCTTCTGCAGATCGATGATATGGATACCATTTCTCTCTGCATAGATGTATGGAGCCATCTTAGGGTTCCAGCGACGTGTCTGGTGACCGAAATGAACTCCGGCTTCGAGTAACTGCTTCATTGAAATAACGCTCATTTTAAACCTCCTGTGGTTAAGTCTTGCAGCCGAATCTCCTGCATCAAGAACCCCTGCTAAAGGGCACCACCCTCTGCATTATCAGCTGTGTCAAATAAAAAAGAGACCACCCTAGTCTCTTTCGAGCCTATGGTATTCTACCACAAGCCGCCACTTATTGCAAGCACAAATTAATTTGAAAATACACTCGCTATATTCTGGTAGGAGGTTCCCTTTTTGAAGGAATAGGTTCCGGAATGGATTGTCCGGTCGTATCCGTTCTTCTCGAGGAAATGATTGAAATCAGTGGCCGAATCAACTATTCCGGCACTTTCCAGCTTCTTTCCTACATCGAGGGAGGAATCTCCTCTAGATACTGTTACCTTGACACTTTTATCTGATGTCTTTTTCTGGCCTTGTGTCTTCTCCTTCTTATCTGCCGCCTTTTCCTCCTTGTCCTCCTTCTTGCCGTCTGATGGAGTATCACCTGAGGAGTGTGGCTTAGTTGTTGTAGTTGTCTTAGTCTTTACTCCGGTTTTTTTATCTGTCGTAACAGTGGTCTTTGTTTTACTTTTTTTATCTGAAGAGGTCTTTTTCTCCTCCTCGATCTCCTTTAAGGTGCGGCTATTCGCATCCCCTGAGGCAGTATTCCCGTCGACCATGCCGAGCTGTCTTGCCCTTCGCCTTACAGCTGAATCAGACATAGGGTTCCCGAGAGCTATGCCTATCATAAAAAGTATGCTTGTCAGAATAATTCCCAGTCCAAGCCCTCTCATATAAAACTTGCGCTTCATCATTACTCCTTATCAGCAAACAGATCAAGGATCATCTGGATTTCTCTCATACCCTTCCCTGTCTCTCTGGCAATCTCCAACTCGGAATATCCCTCGCGATGCATGGAGATGACCTTTTCCTTGATAGCAGCCTTTTCCTGATCGGTAAGTCTCTCATTCTGCCCTTTAGACTTGTCGTCTCCGCTGTCATCACCGGACTTTTCTTCATCGAAAGAGGCTTCATCAGGAGCAGCAGGTTCATGCCTTTCTCTTCCGCTTTCCTCTGTCCTGACTTCGACTGCCTCCATATCCGGGGCACTCTCTTCATCTGTCTTTTGTTTTTTTGGCTTTTCCTTTATGGGTGAGGCCTGTCCTGTCTTTTTTGCCTCAAGAAGAAGCTCTCTTACATGGGACTCGGCATCGCCCAGGGTCTTTGTCATCCTGGTAAGCGCCTCCTGCTTGTCATTAAGCATCTGATAGAGAAAAAGGATCTCCCCATGGGTCTTGTCTATTGATTTGAATACAGAATCTGCGTATTCGCCTATCGACATGATCCTTTCATTTGTCTCCTTGTCAGCGCCTGCTTCGAACTCCTCCAGCTTTGTGTCTGTCTTTTCTGAAATCAGCTTATCAATCTGAAGAGAGGCCTCGCCGATCTTTTTTTCGAGAAGGATCCTGATCTGATCCTCGCTCATGCCCTCTATCTCATTCATATCACTGTCTGAAAGCTTTTCTGCTATAAAAAAGCTTCCCACAAAAAAGATGGCTCCAATAATAAGAAGCCCTATCTCTAATCCGGTCATCTTCCTTCTCCAATATCTGTCAAACCTTTATATCAAAGGAAACGGTCTCGTCCTTTTTTATTACACGACCGTCTGGCTCTTGGTCAGTATCATTCCTGCGCTTTTTTTCTCTCCTGTCTGACATGGCTTCTCCTCCATTGGATCCATCAGGATTCAAGGCACTTTCCTTTGAGGATTCGCTTTTCTTTTTCACTGTCCGCTGCGACTGCTCGGTTTCCTTAGTCACAACTACAGACATATTCTGCTGATTTATAGCAGGACGGCTGTCATCTGAAGCTTTCTGCGTGGACACCCCCTGGGTGCTCTGTATCATTCCGTTAAAATCTACAGGTCTAATTGACATATCTTACCTCTATGAAATCGGATTGCGCTCTATCTCTCCGTTCTTTTTTTCGAACTGCAGGCAGGACAGCTTGTCCTTAGTAGTAAAGGAAAGATCTGATATCGTTATAGTGACACCTGGGAAAATATCCCTGTGGACTGCGACCTTTGAATGCTGACTTGTGATAAGCTCCTGATGCAGGGCATTAAAGCTTTCCCTGTGCTTCTTCAAGTCAGATCTGATCTGTTCTACCTTTGCCATTATATCTGAGAGGTATTTCCTGTTCTTCTCGTCAAGGACCTTACCGGCCTTAATGAACTGCTCGTAGCTGTCGATAACGGGAGCAATCTTTTCAAGCTGCTTTGTCTCATCAATTATCTGCTTCTGCAGCAGGTTATATCTTTCCTTCTTTTCAGGATCGATACCTACCTCTATCCTTGCTGCCGCCCCCATCTCTGAACCGATTGTAAAAGATTCCACCTTGCCTCCGGCTCTTATCACGGATCCGGCTATAATGCCCTTCTTATTCATCACAAGGACATCAGTTGATGCACTTACATTGCTGTAAAGGATAGATCCGGATTCCACATATCCTCCAGATATCACTCTGGCACTTTCGATAAAGGATGAGATCAGATTGCTCCTGCATTTTATCAGGCCCTTGTTCATCCCGTGAATACCACGCTTTACTATGATCTGGCCTCCGGCATCGACAAATGCGCCCTCGACCACACCATCTATCACAATGTCTCCGGTAGCATGTACGGAAAATCCGCTTCTTAATGCTCCCTCGATATGTACATTGCCATCATAATCTATGTCTCCTGTGCTGTTGTCTACGTCTGACTTTATCTCAAGCTCATCCGAAACATTGACAGTGGAGTCGGGATCAAGACTTACATGACCGTTGATCTGGGAAAAAATCTCTGTGCCATCGGCATTTGGATATATATTTTTACCGTATTTCAGCTCAAGTGACTTCACATCTCGGACAGGTATGGTATTACCGAAGACATCCTTGCCCGGAATTCCCTGAACAGCAGGAATAAGCTTTGCCAGAAGATCCCCGGACTTCACCGGAGAAATCGTATTCAGATGCTTATAGTCGACCGAGCCGTCCTCCAGCCGTTTTGGACGTAAGGACGGATTGGTGTTGAAGTTGTAGATAATCCTGGCATCATGACCGATCTGGGGCATATCTCCCTTTGCAAGGATATACTCGGTATTATAATGTCTGTCAGAAATAAATGAAATTATCGCATCCTGATCGATCCCGTAAACGATCCCTCTTCCGGAAAGCTCTTCTATTATATCCCTTGGACCTAAAAGCTCTCCGCCAGAGGACGGAGGGAAAAATCTGACCATGACCTTCATCTTATCGAGAGAGACCTTTATGGTCATAAGCTCGCTGAACTCGGGACCATCATAAGGAGACAGCGGTATCACAGTTGCCTTCGGACTTGCAAGCTGCTTTCCAAGAAGCTCAGCATCAAAGCCAAAGATCTGATGGTCATTTATATATGCGGATGCTTCATTAAGCTCCATGTTTTTCCCACCGGGAGAAGGAGGAAAATATCTGGAGTAAGCTTTTCCGTCTTTTAGCAATATCTGAATGTATCCGTCTGAGCTACCCATTATCCGCCTCCCAGCCATAAACTATAAGTCCATAACTATTATACCATATTATTATATAAGCCGCATTAACCTTACAAAAGTTCCATATACTTTCCCATGACCTTGCGCATCTTGAGCAGGGCCTTTGTATGAAGCTGAGAAACTCTTGATTCAGATACGGAAAGGACCTCGCTTATCTCCTTTAAGGTCAGCTCCTCATAATAGTACATAAGTATAACCTTTCTCTCCTTCTCTGTAAGAAGAGATAAGGATTCCTGAAGCTTGTCCTTTAATTCATCACGCGAGATCTTCTGCTCAGGCTCCTCGAAGAAGCTGTTATTCTTCGGATCCATCGCAGGCTCATTGCCTCCGGCATCCATAAACTCGTTCAGCGAAACCAGATTTGTCATCTTAAGCGTTGACATGAAAGACAGATACTCGTCCTCAGTAAGTCCCATCTCATCCGCAATCTCGGAATCGTCAGGTTCCTTGCCGTTTCTCTGCCAGAGATTCTTTACAGCCTCGTCATAGGCTCGCTGCTTCTGCCTTATGGTACGGGGTATCCAGTCCATCTTCCTTATCTGGTCAAGGATAGCACCCTTGATCCTAAGCGAAGCATAGGTCTCGAATTTGACATCCTTTTTCAGATCAAATTTGTCGATAGCATCGATAAGCCCGAAGATCCCATAGCCAACCAGATCGTCATATTCGACCTTGTTGCAGAGGTACATGCTCATCTTGCCTGCAACGATTTTGACAAGAGGAGAATATTCTATTATAAGCTTCTCTCTGATTTCCTGAGACGGATGCTTTGAATACTCATCCCAGAGAGAGGAATTGAACTTAACTGCCAATATCTGTCACCTCATTCCTCTTTTTCCTTGCTTTCATCCAAAGAGGCCTCCTCCCCGGAATCATCCGACTCGTTTAGATCCGCCTCAGTCTGGGCTTGCTTTTCCTCTTCCTTTTCATCTGTCTTAAATCCCAGATCAAGGAAAAATCTGACCAGGCATCCTAGTATACCAAAGATCACAACGGTAAAAAGAAGTCCCCGGACAAACTGCGGAAAGGATGCCCCTTTAAGAATACTTATAAGGGAGGACATTGCTGAGGCTGCTAAGGTTATAAGTATCGGAATAGGTTTTGTGTTTGGTTTATTATATTTCATATCTTGTATGGCGTCTTTCCAACTGCCTTGATCAGAAAATCCCCGCTCTCGCTATACAGCTCAACCGTACGTCCGTAATTCTTTCCGCAATCCTCAGACAGAAGGGGAATACCCAGCTGCTTCAGCTTGTTCCTGCAGGCTATTGCATTTCTTTCCCCGACATTTATAGTATTTGATGCACCAGAGAGCTCAAACATCTTAGCTCCACCGGCAATCTTTGCACGGATCCTTGACCTCATGGCTCCTGCCTTTATCATATCATCATAAAGCTTCTGGATCCCGGTGTCAGCAAACTTGGCAATATTGCTGTTGTTCCTGATCTGGGTACTGTCAGGAAGCATTATATGGGCAAGTCCCGTAACCTTGCTTACAGGATCATACAGGGCTATTCCGATACATGAGCCAAGGCCTATAGTTGTAAGATTATCCGGAGCATGACAGACCTTCAGGTCAGCCATGCCAACTTTTATCATTTCATCCAAGCCTGAATCACTCCTTATACCGGTAGACCAAGAGCCGCAAGTATCTTCTGATAAGAGTCTCCCTCCGGCATCAGTATATAATAGCCTGAAATATCAAGGTCATCGCCCATTTCAGTCTTTATCATAAGAGCGTTATCTCCTACCATTCCGAACTGTATGGCCGGTACCGAAAGAATTGCCCCGGCCATATCTATTGCAACATATGGTACAGTCGGCGTGATCTTTAAGTTGGTAAGGCCTGACAGAGCTGACAGGTATGCTCCGGCTATGATATTGCCTATCTCCTTTATCGCGGAAAGATCCATTTCATCGAAATCAGCGTCATAATCGGCTGGACGCATCATAAGTCTGTTTACCAGATGATGAGCTGAGGGCATATCCATAAGGAACATCATGCTTCCTGTAATATCAGCCTCTACGCCAAGCATGATCCCAACAACCACTTCATCCTCTGAGCCGATCGCGCTTACGATCTTTTCGACAGGAGTAAGCTCTACATGAGGCACGCTCATGTTGATCTTTACATTGAGCATATTGGCCACAGCAGTTGTGGCATTGCCTGCACCGATGTTTCCTATTTCAGAAAGGACATCCGGATACATTTTATTGATCTGCTCTAATGACAGTTTACTCATTTGCAATCTCTTTCAAAAAACTATTTCTGATCCTCAACGATAGCAGAAATATCAAAGATCGATACAAGGTCGTCGCCTGTTTTTCCTATACCAGTGATAAATACGGTATCATTCCTGTGTGACGGCTTTACATTCCTGTTGATCTCTGACTCTCCGAGAGCGATCACCTCACGGACCTCGTCCACAAGGACACCGACATATCCCAGGTCCTCAAGTTTTAGTATGACTATCCTTGTCTTGTTCGTGATCTCATCGTCTCCTAAGCCCATCTTTCTTCTGACAGACATTACAGGGACAACCTCTCCACGAAGATTTATTATCCCTACGTAATGATACTGGACCTTAGGGACTCTGGTGATCTTCTGCATACGGACGATATTATCAACGAATGAAATATCGATTCCGTACTTCTCGTCACCGATCTTTACAACTATATACTGCTTCTTTGCCTCGTCAACGATGTCACCGTTGTCCTTGCGCTTGATCTCTTTCTTATTGTCCATTATTTACCCCCTTAAAACATTGCGTTTGAATCAAGGATAAGTGCCACTTCACCATCACCTAAGATAGTTGCTCCACTGATCATCTTGTTGTTGTCCATTACCTTGCCGAGAGACTTTATTACTATCTCCTGCTGACCGATAAGGCTGTCAACTACAAGGCCGGCATAATTGTCGCCCTTCTTTACAATGACGACGATCAGATTATCTGGATTGTCCTCTCTAGGCTTGCAGTCAAGAAGCTCATCAAGGTGGATAAGAGGGATCACGAGACCTCTTAGGTATATGACCTCCTTGGCCTGAACATATTTGATATCTGAAACAGATATGTTCTCTATGTTCATGATAGAGGCCAGGGCGATTGCATATTTCTCATCTCTTACCTCGACCATCAGAGCCTGGATTATGGCAAGTGTCAGAGGAAGTCTTATGGTAAAGGTAGAGCCCTTTCCAAGCTCTGACTTGACCTCAACGTCACCACCTAGCGCCTCGATATTGCTCTTTACCACATCAAGGCCGACTCCTCTTCCTGAGATATCTGTTACAACCTTTGACATTGAGAAGCTAGGCATGAAGAGGAAATCAATGATTTCCTTCTTTGTCAGGTTCTCAGCATCCTCCTCTGAGACAAGTCCTCTTTCGATGGCCTTCTGCTTTACTGCCTCTGTATCGATTCCGGCACCGTCATCTCCTACCTGGATTATGACATTGTTGCCCTCCTGATATGCGTTGAGGAAGACCTGACCGGTCTCTGGCTTTCCGGCTGCCTTACGGACCTCAGGCGCCTCTATACCATGATCTGCGGAATTACGGAGAAGATGCTGCAGAGGATCGCCGATCTGGTCTACAACAGTACGGTCAAGCTCCGTATCCTCACCGGTCATCACAAGCTCCATAGGTTTTTTAAGCCTTCTGGAGAGATCCCTTATCATTCTAGGGAATTTATTGACTGTATTCTCGATAGGGACCATCCTTACCTTCATTACTGATTCATGAAGAGTCGTAGTGATCCTCTCGAGATACTCTATCTGTTCCTGGAAGCTCTGTCTTGTACCCTGATTGTCAGGACTTTGTGCATTCTCCTGAGAGCTTAGGGAAACAAGTGAATTCTTGGCTATGATAAGCTCTGATACCTGATTCATAAGAGCATCGAGCTTTTCGATATCAACCCTTACTGTACGGGCTGTGACAGGCTTGTTGACCGTCTGCTTCTTCTTGGTGTCCTTCTTGGCCGGTGCCTTTGTAGCAGATCCGGCTGCCGGTGCTGTCTCTCCTGCTGCTGGAACCGGGGCTGGTGCCTTTTCAGCTGTCTCGACGGCAGAATCCTTATTCTTGTACATATCTGCTGTAACCTTGTCGCAGTCACAGGATTCGATCTCAGATACATTAAGAACCGCCTGCTTTATAGGCTCGAGCTCCTGCGAGGATGCAAGTATGAACGAGAAGGCCAGATCAAACTTCTCATCCTCTATATCCTGTGAGCTCGGAGAATAAACAAGGATCTCACCGAAATCCTCGACAGCTTTGTATACAAGGAAGGCTCTTGCGGCCTTTAGCATGCATTCCTTCTGTATATGGACTGTGAAGCCATAAAGGTTCATTCCTGAATTCTGACTTTCTGTCAGGGCATTTATTTCTTTCTCTTCGAGGCTTATGTTTTTGTATGCGAAGGCTGCATCAGGATCCGCTGCCTCGGGCTTGCTCTCCTGTGCTGCCTCAGCTGACTCAGCAGGAGCGGCCGAAGCATCATCTCCTTTTCCTCCCTCTGCGAGGAAATCATTCAGACGTTTGATAAGGGCTGCATTATCTTCGTCACCCTCATTGGAGGTCTGCTTTATAGTGTCGACATAAGCCTCGATAGCATCGAGACAGTCAAAGAGGATATCGATAAGGTTTGAATTGACCTTTATCGTATCGTTTCTGATCTCCGAGAACACATTTTCCATATCATGGGTCAGATGCTGCATCTTCTTGAATCCCATGGTACCTGCCATTCCTTTCAGAGAATGGGCTGCCCTAAAGATCTCATTGATCACGTCCTTGTTCTCAGGTTCCTTCTCAAGGATCATGATGTTGTCTGATAAAGCCTGAATGTGCTCATTCGACTCATCGATAAAAATATCAAGATACTGTCCTACATCCATTGGTCTAAACCCCCAATTCCTTACTGATAGCTCTCGCTATCTCCGTAATAGGTACTGTTTCATCTGACAGGCCCCTTTCCTTTACGGATCTGGGCATGCCGTAAACCACACAGGAATCCTCATCCTGAGTGATAGTGTAAATATTCTTGCATTTCTTTAGCTGTGAAATGCCCTCTGTTCCGTCGGATCCCATTCCGGTAAGAACAACACAGAGAATGTTGTCGCATGAGACCCTGCATAGAGACTCATACATAACATCGGCACAAGGTCTTAGGTTGTGAACAGGCGGACCGTCATAAACACAGGCCTTGAGATGTCTGTTACCATCCTCACTCACCTCGAAATGACGACCTCCTGGAGCAATATAGACACAGTCAGGGAGAAGAAGCTCTCCATCCATAGCCTCCCTTACTCTTACCCTTGACTCTGAGTCGATCCTGTCGGCAAGGGATGCAGTAAAGCCAGCTGGCATATGCTGGACCACGACTACAGGTACCCCCAGATGCGGAGGGAGCATGGGTATCATACGGTTCAGAGCCTGCGGGCCGCCTGTCGAGCATGCAAGCGCAACAAGACTGAAGCTTGATATCATGTTTCTTTTTGTCTCCTTAATGCCATTTCGCTTTATACCGCCTGTCTGTGCATATGACCTGTTCCGGGAGGAGACTGCACGAAGCGCGCGTAAAAGGCTTCTCTTAAAACGGTCCGCCTCAGCTGCGTCATTGAAGCGGAAGGGCCTTACCACTACCTCTACTGCTCCTGCCTCGAGAGCCCTGACTGTTACCTCCCGATCTTCTCTGACTGCTGATGATATGGCTATAACCGGTATCATAGTGTTTTTGGAGCAGAATTTCTGTATAAGGTCTATCCCGCTCCAGTCACCAAGATATACATTCATCACTATGCAGTCAAAGCTCTTCTGCATCAGAAGCTCCTTTGCGCTTCTGATGTCACCGGCTGTTCCTTTTACGGAAAACTGTGGTTCCTGTGTTATTATATCACACAATCTTTTTCTCATGAGTGCAGAGTCATCTACCACTAGAACATTTATCATTCAAATTCCCTGTTCCTTCTTTCTCTGTCTTCTCTGCTCATCAAAGACATATTGTATTATACGTTCACGAAATCTCTGATTCTTAAAGACAAACATAATCCGATAGCGGAATTTTCCGTTTTTCGGGATCTGTCTGCAATCAAGGATCCTGCCTATGATTTCAAGTCTGTCCTGCCTTTTATCATCCTCGTTAAGTTCCATCCTAAGGAGCACAAATTCGTTTCCCTTCAGATCCCCTGCTGTCACGAAAAGAGCTCCTCCTCCACTGATATTAAGGATAACTCCCTTTTCAGGTCGTATATAGTCAGGTATATTCTCACTAATATACTTATCTATATCGCCTATCTGCAAGGGGTCAAGCTTGTCATCGCCAAGTGGCAGACAGGATGCTTCTATCGAGCAGTCAAGCCTGAAATACTCCCTTCTCTGGAATCTTTCAAGCGGTGAGGTAAGGACCGCGTCCATCAGATAGAAATTACCCTGTTTGTAAAGCGATGTGATATTGCCGTGAGAAAGAAGAAAGCCCTTATCCGTAGAAAACATGAAATCATATCTGAGCTTGGTGCTTAAAGCGATAAGCTTTCTCTTATCCATAGGGATATAGAGGACAAGTGTCCCATCATCTCTTATATCAAATATCTGAGAGAGATATTCCTTAGCGTGGACACTGCCTGTCTGCTGCTGTCTGGCTGTCTGCTGGGTGATCTTTATGATCACCTTTGTTCCGGCCCTGATACCTGTGAAAGCCATAGCTACCTACCTTCGCATGAAGCTTTCAAATAATGTCCTTATCGAAAAGCTTCTGTTCTTAACTATATCTTCATCCAAGAGCTTATATGCTATATCCGAAAAGCTCCTTGAGCTCCTTGACTGCGGATAAGCCATGCTTACTATCTTCTGAGCCCTTACAGCCTTATCAAGATTGGAATCCTGAGGAACAGCGCCTATGAAATCCACATGGCTCTCGAGGAACTGTCCTACTACCGAATCGAGTCTGTGATAGACTGTATTTCCGTCACTTTCATTCCTTATCCTGTTTGCCACTATTCCTACCTTACTGAAGCTCCTATTATAGAGCGGGTTTAAAAAAAGAGCCTTTAGAAGGGAATATGAGTCGGTGATCGAGCTCGGATCAGGAGTCGCTACCAAAAGGATCTCCGGCGAGGAGACAACAAAGTCCATCACATGATTGGAGATACCAGCTCCTGTATCCACTATTATTATATCACAGAGTCCTGAAAGCTGGGTCAGGGAACGAACAAGAAGATGCACCTGCTCCTCGTTTAAGTCATTAAGTGACATTATCCCGCTTCCGGCTGAGATAAAGCCGATACCCATAGGGCCCTCTGTGATCACATCGGAAAGCATATGGCCTTTGAATACCACATCGCTTAAGTTGTTTTTAGGGATAGTGTTAAACATCACCTCGACATTTGCCAGGCCGAAATCTGCATCGAATATGATGACCTTCTTTCCCATTTTTGCAAAATTAACAGCAAGATTGACGGCAAGATTTGATTTACCGACTCCTCCCTTGCCACTGGTTATAGTGATGACTCTCGCAGAGGAGACATTTTGCTGATTGTTGGATTTTATTACATTTCGTAATCCTTCTGCCTGATCCATCAGTTGCCTCCAAGAAGATTCTTAACTAATTTCTGTGGGTCGAGTACTTTAAAATCCTCCGGGACATTCTGTCCATCAGTAATATACGACAGACTTTTGCTGCTGTACTGACGGAGATTGTAGATATTCCCCAGGTTTGCCGTTTCATCAAGCTTTGTAAAGATAAGCGAGTAATCGGTAAAATCACTGTAGGCATCTACTATCCTCTTAAGATCCATATACTTTGTAGTAGCAGAAAGCACAAGATAGATCTGAAGCATATACTTATCAGGTACAAGTGAGATAAGCCTTGAAAGATTCTGTCTCTGCTTGTCATTTGTGTGCGAAAATCCCACTGTATCGACAAAAATGATATCGCTGTCCCTGTATTTGGCAAGGGACGGTACTATATCATCCGGTGTCATAAGTATAGTAGTCGATACATCAAGTATATCTGCATAAACAGAAAGCTGTTCTGTTGCTGCTATCCTGTAGGTATCTGCTGTAAGAAACGAGACCTTTTTCTTCTGATTGACCTTGAAGAAGCTGGCAAGCTTTGCCAGAGTAGTAGTCTTTCCTACTCCTGTCGGGCCTACAAGAAATACAACAGCCGGATAGCCGTTGTCGCTGAGCTTTATCTGCATGGCCTGACCGGTCTTTAAGACCATCTTCTGATAGACATCAGAAATGAGATAATCCATGCTGTTTCCGGCTTCTATCATAGAATCCATATCGCAAAGAAGTGAATTCACATATCTCTCGTCCACCTCATGATCCACAAGAGTATTATAGAGCATCCTGGTGAAGCCTAAATATGCTCCGCTTCCCTTACTGCTGTATCCCGCATTCTTTACCTCCTGCTCCTTTAGATCAGGCTTATCTGTTGCAGGAGAAGCTGCCTTCTCCCCTGGCCTTGAAATATCCTGGGCTGTCTTTTCCAGCGGAACAAAGCTGCTCTTCTGCCCAGACTCTTTATTCTTCTGATCCGGGGATGGAGCTGACGGAGCCGTGATCACTTTTGAGACCTCATCAAATACGCTTTTCAATTCATCCGCATCTATATTCTTTTCAGGCGAGGCCTTGGCAGGAGCCTGTTCCTGTTTCCTGTACTGCTCTATAGCAGATGTGTGTCCGCTGACCGGAGGAAGGGGAGCCGTAAGGTCAAGCTTTTCATCTGCAACTGCAGAGAAATTGGAATCCGCTTTCTTCTCAGGCTTCTTTTCAACGGTATAAGGTGCCTTCTTTGAAGCAGGATCCAAAGCCTGATAGTCATCCTCTATTGCGGCTGTCACCTCATAGGTGCTTTTTTTGAAAATGCCAAAGATCCCGCCCGGATGTATCTCCCTTACATTCATTATCACAGCAGAAGGTCCCAGATCCTCCTTTGCGGCATTTATAGCATCTTCCTTTGTTTTTCCTGTATATTTGTTTATCGTCATGAATCAGTTACCATCCCTACAGACTGAAGTTCAATATCGGACTCGATTTCATTATAGGATACAACGATCAGATCGCTGTAGTAATCCTCGGAGAGCTTCTTAAAATACATCCTGACTATTGGAGAAAGGACAACAATAGGAGTCTTTCCTGTGTCCTCCATAGTCTTCACAAGAGCCCCAAGAGAATTCATGATATCCTTTATCTTCTCTGGATCAAGGGTAATATATGCCCCCTGCTCTGTCTGCTTGACAGAGCCCATTATCTCCTGCTCCACCTTAGGATCTACAGTGATCACCTGATTAGGCTCGCCCTGATCAAAGAACTTGGCTGAAATAGCAGGCTTTAGTCCCTGTCTTACATACTCTGTAAGCACATCTGTATCCTTGGTATTAGGCGCATGGTCGGCAAGGATCTCGAATATGGAAAGGAGATCCCTTATAGATATGCCCTCAGCGAGAAGATTCTTGAGAACCTTCTCTATATCTCCAAGTGAAAGCTCCGCAGGGGTAAGCTCATCAACAAGCGCAGGATTGGATTCCTTTAAGTTGTTGACAAGATTCTGTACATCCTGTCTGGTAAGAAGCTCAGCTATATGGCTCCTTATCACCTCGGTCAGATGTGTGGCTATTATGGATGGAGGATCGACGACTGTATATCCGAGTGACTCAGCCCTCTCCCTCTGTCCCTCTGTGATCCAGAGCGCCGGAAGATGGAAGGAAGGCTCCGTAGTAGGGATACCTGTAATCTCCTCCTCGACATAGCCGGGATTCATCGCCATATAATGGTCGAAAAGGATCTCTCCCTCGGCGACCTGTACTCCCTTTATCTTTATGATATACTGGTTGGGATTTAACTGGATATTGTCACGGAGCCTTATGATAGGCACAACTGTACCAAGCTCAAGAGCTATCTGCCTCCTAATCATAACGACACGGTCAAGGAGATCTCCACCCTGATTCACGTCAGCCAGAGGGATAATACCGTATCCGAACTCAAGCTCGATAGGATCGACAGAAAGAAGTGAAACGACATTTTCAGGCTTCCTTATCTCCTCAGCCTGAGTCTCCTCCTCCTCGACCTGATTCTTTATATCCTCCTTGCCTATAGTCTTGTTCATCCTGTTGGCTATCACCAGAAAGGCAACTCCGAATGCTATGAAGAGGACATGGTTAAGAGGTGTCACGGTCCCAAGGAGGATCATGATAATGCCTACGACATAGAGCACTCTTGGTATTCCGAAGAGCTGCTTCATCAGCTGACCTGAGAAATCAGCCTCCTTGGCTCCCTTGGTCACAAGAAGACCTGTAGCCAGGGATATAAGGAGAGAAGGTATGGATGATGATATACCATCACCTATAGTAAGTAGTCCGTATCTGTTCAGGGCGTCAGTGGCAGCCATACCCTTGCTTGTGATACCCATTATGGTTCCGCCTGCCAGATTTATAACTGTGATAATAAGACCTGCTGTTGTATCTCCCTTTACGAACTTGGTAGCACCATCCATGGAGCCGAAGAAGGAGGATTCCTCCTGAAGCTTGTCTCTCTGTCTCTTAGCCTCCTTCTCGTCGATAGCTCCTGAGGAAACATCAGCCTCTATGGCCATCTGCTTTCCTGGCATCGCATCGAGTGTGAATCGGGCTGTTACCTCTGCGACTCGCTCGGTTCCCTTATTGATGACTATAAACATTATGATAAGGATAATGATATAGACTATGGCGCCGATTATTATATTTCCTCCGCCTACAAAGGAGCCGAAGGTCTCTATTACATTACCGGGCTGACCGGTGGTGAGTATAAGTCTTGTCGATGCAACATTAAGTGAGATACGAAAAATAGTGGTAAGGAGCAGAAGTGTCGGATAAAAGGACATATCAAGAGGCTCTACCACGAAAAGCGAATTGATGAGCACGGTAAGAGCTACCGCAATATTAAGGGCCAGACAGATATCAAGAAGCCATGAAGGAATCGGCACAATAAAAAAGATGACCGCAGCAAGAAGATATGCTGTGACCGCGAGATCTGTACTTCTTATGCCGGTTTTTTTCGCAAGGACATTATCCAATGCCTGACTCCTTTTCTTTAAGCATTTGTCTGTTGTATTTATTCTAGGTCAAATGACTAAATCTTTCAACCCGAGGACCTCCTCTTATTATAAATCACAGCGAGCACTTCCGCAACTGCCTGATAAAGCTCAGGCGGTATCTGCGAGCCTATATCGACTGTCGTATAGAGGGCTCTAGCAAGAGGCTTGTTCTCGACTATCTCGACGTTATTTTCTCTGGCTATCTCCTTTATCCTCGCAGCTATTATCTCCTCTCCCTTTGCTACTACAAGGGGAGCCTCCTGCGAATCCTGATCATAGCTTATGGCAACAGCTATATGGGTAGGGTTTGTGATGACGACATCCGCCTTTGGGACATCCTTCATCATTCTCCGCTGGGAAACCTCACGCATCTTCTGCTTCTGACGTCCCTTGATCTGGGGATCACCCTCTGTATCCTTGTATTCATCCTTTACTTCCTGCTTAGTCATCTTGATCTCGTTGCGGAACTTCCTTCTCTGGAAGACATAATCAAGAAAGCCGAGCGCTAAGTATACCGCACTTATACGAAGTCCTGTATCTATGACCAGACTTCCTATAAGGGCAATAGCCTGATTTAAGTCAAGCTCATAGAGTATGAAGATCTCGTTTAAATGACCCTTTATCACAGAGTAGGCGACAAAAAATATTATCACTATCTTTGCGATAGAAATGAAGAGATTCATAAGAGCCTGCTTTGAAAACATTCTCTTGAATCCATTCAAGGGGTTTAGCTTATCAGCTGTAGGCTTAAGCGGTTCGGTCGAGACCTTGAACTGAAACTGCAGACCATTGCCCAGAAGGGCGCTTAAGAAACCGGCCAGCATAAATGGCAGTGAGATGATAAGCATCTGCTTATATACCTCGTTTAAGACACCATGTACCGAGGCAACGGTCGGATTGCCCTTTTCTGATGCCATATAGGTCGGAATAAGGTCTGCTATTGACCATCTGTATATATTTACAAAGCTTTTTCCCATCCAGGCAGCAAAGATCTTTAGGCTTATAAAAAGCACAAGAAGCTCTATTGCCATTCCAAGCTCCTGGCTTTTGGCAACAGAACCCTTTTTTCTGGTGTCTGAAATCTTCTTGGCTGTAGGTTCCTCTGTCTTATCTGAGAAATAGGTCAGATCCAGAGGAAGCAGCTTATGCATCTGATCCATCAGGAATGCAGTCCCTCCGCAAAATTGCGCAGATTGATCTTTATCTGCTGACTGACAAGGTCTACTACTTCAGGAAAAAGGAAAACCAGAAGATACATGATAGCGAAGCCCACAAGGATCTTAAGCTGGACTCCTATAGTAAACATATTCATCTGAGGGGCGACCTTGGCCATTATTCCAAGCAGCACGTTCATAATAAGCATGACCGAAAAAACCGGCAGCATCACCCGAAATCCTATCACGAAAAGATTCCCCATATATCTGGTCATTGCTTCAAGAAGTATCCTGCGCTTGAATTCCACCAGACCGACAGGGATCAGAGTAAAGGAATCACAGAGTGAGTGGATCAGGTATCTGTGCATACCTCCTGTAAGGAGAAGAAGCAAGGTAAAATAATAGTACATATTTGCGGTGATAGTGATCTGTGAATTCATGGAGGGATCAAACTCCGTTACCATGGAGAAGCCCAGATCCATATCCATCACATTTCCGGCAAACTGAACTATTGCACTGCAGATGTTTGCTGCAAATCCAAGAAGCATACCTGTGATCGCTTCCTTAAATACTATTACTCCATAACCGATCACACTTACATAATCAGCCTTATAGGAATCCACTCCCAGAGTACTAAGCATCATTATCGATAAAAGAGCAGAAAGCCCGATCTTGGTCTGACCCGGAACGCCCTTCATCGAAAAGAATGGCGCTGTAAGCACAAAGCAGCTGATCCGCACCAGTATGAGCAGAAAATATTCTATTGTGTCGAGATCAAACGTGTAATTTACCATTGCTACTTAATGTAAACGCTGAAATTCGACCATAGTGTTGTGATATACTTCACGAGATTATTCATTATAAAGGAGCCAAAGATCATCAGAGCTATGAATATGGAAATAATCTTTGGTACAAAGGTAAGGGTCTGCTCCTGGATCGAGGTGACAGTCTGGAAAATACTTATCACAAGTCCGACTATCATGGATATCAGAAGCATAGGAGCTGAATTAACTATGACGTTGTAGAAAGCGTCACGCATTATGTCAAGTACCTGTCCTTCAGTCATATGTCTCCTTTCTCTGTCATTGGAAGGTTTTTACAAGGCTTCCTATAACCAGATTCCATCCGTCAGCCATAATGAAAAGCAGTATCTTGAACGGAAGTGAGATCGTAGTAGGAGGAAGCATCATCATTCCCATTGACATAAGAACCGATGCGACTACCATATCTATTACTATAAACGGGATATAGATCAGAAATCCCATAATAAAGGCGCTTCTAAGCTCGCTTAGGATAAAGCTGGGTATCAGGACGTGCATAGGCACATCATCATAATCCTTATACTTTATTCCTGCAATATCACAGAAAAGATTCAGATCCTTTGACTGGGTCTGTCCGTACATGAACTCCCTGACAGGCTCCTTGGCTCTCTTGTAAGCCTCCTGCTGGGTTATCTGTCCCTTGTCCAGTGGCTGTATGGCCCGGGTATTTATCGTCGAAATGGTTGGCCACATTATAAAAAGGGTAAGGAAAAGTGCCAGACCTATTATCACCTGATTAGGAGGCGATGTCTGAGTTCCTATAGCCATCCTTACGAAGTGAAGCACTATTATGATTCTGGTAAAGCTTGTAAGCATCACTAGAATGGATGGCGCTAAAGCCAGTACAGTAAGGACCAGGAGGATCTTTACAGTAGAGGAAAGATTCCCTGTGTCACCATTGAAATCAAGAGAAAAGCCGCCTCCCTGCGATGGACCAGTGACTTCATTTGAGGTGTTTGGAGAATTACCGGTTCCTCCATACTGTCTGTTGGCCGGAGCTCTGCCATCAGCCTCTGCCCTCTCGTTTGTGGTCCCTTTTCTGGAATTATTGCTGTTGGTGGCAAATGCATTCTGTGTGCTGAAAAGAAAAACGGCGCTTGAGAAAGAACCCAGACCCAGACAGAGAAGTATCATTAAAATAATCTTCTTAAATCTCCTCATGACTCTGAATCATCCTTTCCGCCACGCCCTGCATATTTCTTAAACATCTCCCTGAATCTGCCAAAATCCACCTGTTCTTTTCCTGCAGGATAGGACTTAAAGCTGATCTGATCCTTGTCGATCTTATCAATCAGTGTGATCTCATCCTTTCCGACACCGATTATATAATAGCTGTCGGTCCCGGCCTTTACTATTGCGATGAATTTATTGTTCGCTATCCGAAAGGAATCCACGATCGCAAAATTACCGGTCGATAGCTTTTTTTTCTGATATTGTCCAATAAAATGGGTGGTAAAGTAGCATAAAGCCACTACCACCACAAACATCACTATTGCTGCGATAAGCTGTCCCAGACTGGATATACTGCTGGCCTGCAAAAGGATCACCCTATTACCTTTTTGACAGCCTCTAACACTCGTTCTGCCTGGAAAGGCTTTACAATGAAATCCTTTGCTCCGGACTGGATAGCCTCTATTACCATAGCCTGCTGTCCCATTGCTGAGCACATGATCACATTGGCATTCGGATCCTTGGCGCGGATACCCTTTAATGCACCGATACCATCCATTTCAGGCATCGTTATATCCATAAGAACAAGATCCGGCTTGGTCTCTGAATACATATCTATGGCCTTTACTCCATTCTCAGCTTCACCTACTACGCTATAGCCGTTCTTTGTAAGGATATCCTTGATCATCATCCTCATGAATGCAGCATCATCGCAGATAAGTATGTTCTTTCCCATTAGTTTATCTCCTTTAGATTACTTTACAATCTCGGTGATCCTTACACCGAATGATTCCTCTATGACTACCACCTCGCCCTTGGCGACGTACTTCCCGTTTACCAGAATATCTACAGGCTCACCAGCTATCTTGTTGAGCTCTATTATAGTACCAGGCGCGAACTCTAAGATATCGTGTATCGACTTATGTGTCCTTCCAAGCTCGACTGTCACCTCAAGCGGGACATCCATTATCAGGTCGATATTTTCATTCGACATTGCAGGAGTTATGCCCTGTACAAACGGTGTAAACTGCGCTCCCTGCACGTTTACAGGATTTGCGACAGGCTGTTGCGGTGGCATATTGCCCATATTTGTTGCCATGTGAACTGCCTCATTACCTGCTGTCTGCTGACTGGCCGGCTGCGGCGCGGGAGCAGGCTGCTCGAAGGAATTATCCTCTACTGTGGAGGAAGAATCCTGTTCCATATTGCTTGTTACCAGATTACACATATCCTTGGCAAGACTTACCGGATAAAGCTGCATGATCTTGGAATCCACAAGATCTCCGATCAGCATCTTGAACTCGATTTTTACAAAGGTCCCGCTCAGGAAATCATCAATATCACTGGCATTTATCTGCTGGGTCAGATCTAAAAGATCCGACTTGGGAGGAGAAATGTCGACTGTCATATTAAGCATTGATGAAAGAGATGTCGAAGCGGAACCCATCATCTGGTTCATAGCCTCGGAAATAGCGGAAAGATGAAGCTCCGTAATATCTCCGTCTGTATTGGTTCCGTCACCACCCATCATCAGATCTGTGATGATCTTGACATCGTTTTCCTTTAATATCAGAACATTGGATCCATGAAGGCCCTTTGTATAACTGATCTTCACCATTACACATGGACGCTCGTACATTGCAACAATATCGTCCCATGTGGCTGTTGAAACAACCGGAGTGGAGATCTCTACTTTTTTATTGACAAGAGAGAAAAGTGTAGTGGCGGCTGTGCCCATGCTTATATTGCCAATCTCGCCGATCGTATCCTTTTCGTTCTCTGTCAGGGCATTTGAATCATCTGCAGGATTATCAACCGGCGAGCCTGCCGGATCAGGCGATGCCTGAGCACTCTGCTGACTCAGCAGAGCATTGATCTCATCCTGGGATAACGTTGTGTCTCCCATTTAACCTTCTTCCTCTCGTATTACCGATGTGATCTGGACTGCATACTTCTTGTCGTATGAGCCCGGAAGAGCCTTAAACTTTTTCATCGAGCCAACATAGACGCTGAGCTCGTCATCAGCCTTCCTGTCGAGCCTTATGATATCACCATTCTGCAGGGACATAAAGTCACTTACGCTGATCGTTGAATTACCAAGCACTGCCGTAACAGGGATTTCAGCCTTATTGATAAGGACCTCCATATCCTCGGATGATACAGCCTCATCATGATCCTGCATATTGGAATACCAGAACTTAGTATTTAGTTTATCCATTACGGGCTCAAGTGTCAAATATGGAAGGCAGAAATTCATAAGTCCTTCCACTTCTCCGATCTTGAGGTTCAGTGTCACTATGGCGATCATTTCCGATGGGGATATGATCTGGGCAAACTGCGGATTGGTCTCTATCCGGTTGAGCTTGGGATGGAGATCACATACATTTTCCCACGGTTCCTTCAGAAGCTCGACACAGCTGCTCATTACACGCCTAATGATAAGGAGCTCGATCTCGGAAAAATCCCTGATCTTCTCGAGAGGAAGCCCTTCTCCGCCAAGCATGCGGTCAACAATGGCAAAGCCAAGCTTTGTAGCCACCTCCATGATGATATTGCCCTTTAGCGGTTCAGCGTCAATAACGCCTAGAAGAACCGGGTTCGACAGCGCGTTTGTGAATTCCTGAAAGGTAACGGCCTCCGAATTCATCACCTCTACCTGTACATTTTTCCTCAGATATACAGGCAGATTTGTCGACAGAAGCCTTCCGTAATGTTCAAAAATAATCTCGAGCGTCCTTAAGTGTTCTTTGGAGAATTTGGACGGTCTGGAGAAATCATAGTCCCTGACCTGTACCTCCTTCTCCTTTGTCATCTCATCGACATCCACCTCACCCTTGCTCAGGGCACTTAGCAGGTTATCGATCTCAGACTGAGACAGGACATCACTCATCAAATCACCCCTGTCTCTTTACTGAGTGGTCAGGCTTGTGAATACAACTCCAACCACATATTCTTTATCCAATACCTTCTGAACGGCAGCTGTGCATTCATCAGTTATAGACTGCTGATCGCTTCTGAGCTCCGATACAGTATGCTGCGAGAGTGTCTGCTGAACGGCCTGTATCACGAGATTCTTGGCCGGAGATGTGCTGCCTTCCTTGAAGGCAGCTGAATTGTCCTTGTAGCTCTTTGCCTTCTTGTTGACAGTCAGTGAAAACTTGACTACAGCATAATGCTCCTGTCCGTCATCACCGCTCTTTAAGTTTACCGTGATACCGTCATCGCCTGTGATATCAACCGACTCCTGATCAGAAAGAGCGACCTTTGCTGTTCCGGAATCTCCATCACCGCTTGATGCGCTGTCAAGATCAATGGCGGCTGCGACCTTGGAGATCAGGCTGTTGGCATTCTTTACCTCAGGAAGTACTGCAACAGCAAGTATGGCAGTAAGCAGCAGGTTCACAAGGACAAGTGCCAGCGTGATCATTGTAATTAAACTCTTTTTCATCTGTTCTCTCTTTTCTATCTATCTGTCCTATCTCTTTGAGTTATAGGAATTATAGATCTTGATCTCAACCCTTCGGTTCCTTGCCCTTCCCTCTGGTGTCTTGTTGCTTGCTACAGGATTGTATTCTCCTCGTCCCGAGCTGTAGATCTTTGCAGGATCGAGCTTTGAGTACTTCCTGATGTCATTTGCCACATTAAGGGCACGGTACATGGAAAGGACATTATTGTCCTCGTACTTTGCTGAATGGATAGGGACATTGTCTGTATATCCCTCGACCTCTATCAGGCTGTCATTATATGAATTAAGGAGCAGGGAAACCTTTTTTATGATAGGTCTGGCTCCCTTTTTCACTTCACTTTCTCCGGTATTGAAAAGGAAGGCACCGTTTAAGGTAAGCCTTACATACTGTCCATTGAAATCAACCTGAATCCTGTTCTGTATGCCGTATCTCTTTGCCTCTTTTGTGACATTCTCGGCCATCTTCTCGGATTCCTCAAGGGCCTTCTTCTCTACTTCCTTCTCTGCTGATCTGGTTCCCTGATCCTCGGAGGCGTCTGCAGAGGCTGAATCGGCTCCATTTGGATTGTTTCCCTTATCATTTGCAGCCTTGCTTAAGGAATCACCGAAATAGTCGGCTATATCCGGAAGCTGGCTTATGCCCGCCGATACAAGCTTACCGTTTGAAACAGTAGCTCCTCCGCTGGGCATTATGGAAAAGGCATTACTTATCGATGCTGCCACCTGCTCCAGCTTATCCTGCTGGATAGTAGACATGGAAAAGAGCAGGACGAAAAAGCACAGAAGCAGGTTCATAAGATCTGAGAAGGTCGACTGCCAGAGTGGGAAGCTTTTAGGCGGATCCGGCTTCTTCTTGAAAGCCATTAGCCTTCACCGCCTTCCTTCGCCTTTGAAGCGTCAATACCAACTGAATCACGCTCTGCAGGAGCAAGGAAGGTCTTTAGCTTCTCCTCTATGATACGAGGGTTCTCGCCTGCCTGGATCGACAGAAGTCCCTCGACTGTCAGAGTCTTTACAAGGATCTCGTTATCATTGTTTATCTTAAGCTTGTTTACTACCGGCACGCAGAGCCAGTTGGCGATCACTGATCCGTAGAATGTAGTGATAAGGGCCACGGCCATATTTGGTCCGATAGTGGAAGGGTCACTTAAGTCCTTAAGCATGTTGATAAGTCCGATAAGGGTTCCTATCATTCCCCATGCCGGGCACTGGGTACCCCAGGTATCGAAGAAGTTGATTATCTTATTGTGTCGGTCAGTCATAGATCCCATATCATTCTCAAGGATCGCTCTTACCAGATCTGAATCTGTACCATCTACGACAAGCATCACGCCCTTCTTCAAGAACTCGTCTGATATGTCGTTCGCCACTCCCTCGAGTGCTAATAGCCCGTCCTTACGGGCCACATTGGCCATATCAAGGATGGTCGTGATGATCGCCTTCGGATCGCCGTTCTCAGGCTCCTTTATAGCCTTCTGAAGTCCTACCTTGAGGGCGTTTATGAAGTCCGGAAGCTTGTTACTGGTCATGACCGAAGCCAGAGAACCTCCGATCGTGATGATCATCGATGGATAATCGACGTAGGTCATCACCTTGGCACCTGAAGAGATGATACCATATAAGAGCATTACAATACCGACTGCAAGGCCGGCTAACGAAGCTATATCCACTGTCTTACCCCCGTAAAATATAAGCTTATTCTTTTGCCTCTTAATATATTACTAGAATAAGCACCATTTGTCTACCATTATTTATCAACTTTTTGTAAAGTTTTCAAAAAAAAATCTAGCAGTTGTGGTTTCACCCATCCAACTCCCAAAAAACACATTTCGTGACTATTTTACCCTTTTTCGCCTTAAAAATAAAGACTTTATTTCAAAAAATTATAAAAATTTGATGTTTTTACCAGAATCAAATGCTTTCAGTCTGCCCAGCTCGAGCATCTGTCTGAACCTGGCAATATCCGTTGGACGATTCTCCTGTATGATTGTCATGTGTTCCGGAAGTCCGTACGGAATCGAATCCAGACCAAAAACCACATTCTCGCTGGTAACCGGTGTGCTGGTCTTTTCCTTCATAGCCGCCTTTTCATGCTTATCAGCATATTCGAGCATAGATTCATCGCTGCCATAAAAGGCAT
>DLDA01000040.1 GCA_002480925.1 Lachnospiraceae bacterium UBA7784
GACATGTATCCGTAAAAAAACGGTTCGGATGGTGTATACGAGATATTCTCCCTTACCCTGTGATCAAGCTTAGCCCCATCCACTATGATCTGTCCCTCACTGCTCTTTACCAGTCCTGAAAGCAGCTTCATAAGCGTAGACTTCCCTGATCCATTGGGTCCCAGGAGGGCATATATATGCCCGCCGCCAAGCTCCAGATCCACGTGGTCGACAGCTGTTTTGGTAAGATATTTCTTTGTCAGTCCCTTGCACTCTATCTTCATCTGTATTCCTTTCTAATTGTCCCTGATAAACTCCTCTACCAGTGCTATGATCTCCTGATCCGAGAGTCCCATTCCTCTCATACTCTCCACAAATTCTGCCGCTGCCTTCTCTATCCTCTCGTGCCGCAGATCATCCACATCTCCTTCAGCGACGAAGGTACCTATGCCTCGCCTGGTAAAGGCTATTCCTCTTCTCTCCAGCTCCGCATAAACCCTGGACGCCGTATTCGGATTGATAGTATATTCTACTGCCAGCTCACGGGATGACGGCAGCTTCGATCCCGGCTCTATCTGACCGGCTATTATCCTTGAAGTGATATCCTCCACGACCTGCAGATAGATCGGCTTATCATTCTCAAAATCCATTTGGCCTCCTTCTCATTGTATTAGTGCACTATGTACATAGTACACTATGAATATAGTTCTGTCAATAGCTTTTTCGATCACCACAGCTGGTTTTTATAAAGCAATAAAACCCTGGCAGAACAAACTTTATCCTGCCATAGCCATCCGCTGTACGCCCATATGCTTTTGTTATATCTTCTGCCATAATGGCTATCAAAAAAGAACCCCTTCCGGGGTCCTTTTCTTTAGACGTTAATGGCAAGCTCACCCTTGGTCCTGATGAAGACAAAGAATACCTCACCATAATTCTCTGTGCTAATAAGTCTTCCTATATCCACTACAGAAAGAATGCTTCCGTCCTTTTTCTTCACCCGGTACTCGACATAGTCATCACGATGAAACGGATCATCCCTTCTCTCCAGCATCTGCTGCCAGATGGATGTCTCGACCAGGTCCAGATCATCAGGATGTACAAAGCCTCTGAAGCTTCCCCCCTGTAAGAGAAATAAATTCATCCAGATCCCTGCATCCCATCATATTTATCAGGTCGTTATTTGCAAAAAGGATATCCTCACGGCCCTGCGCACAATATATCATAAAGGCTCCAGGTATACCCTCTGCAAGTGTCTTGAACGAGAAGCCAAGCTGTGTGCGCTTGATATCTGCCATAGAGCTATCGAACCTCACGCATCTGTGCTTGCCTGCCAGCTTGGCGGAATAGAGAGCCTCATCAGCATAGTTGATGAGCTTTTTTAGATCGTCAGTCTGACCAGGATAATCAGCATATCCCGCAGATATGGTATAGCTGTATTTCTTGTTCTCGAAAAAGAAGGTCTGATCCTTTCCAACAGCCTCCCTTATAAGTCTCTCACTTTCATCAGGGCTCTTACCTATTATCATTACGCAGAACTCGTCTCCGCCGGTACGTCCGATTATAGACGTTTTCGGAAACGCTGCGATCAGATTATTTGCCAGATTCACAAGGGCAGCGTCACCAGTCACATGCCCATAGAGGTCGTTTATCTGCTTGAAATCATCGAGATCGATAAAAACAGCCGTCACCATCTTATCTTTATCCCTGCTCATTTCCTTCGTCAAGGTCTCTATGAAGCCTCTGCGGCTTAACAGTCCGGTCAGCTCATCTGTCGTAGCCGCCCTCACAAGCTCCTTATGCTGCTTTTTCGTACGCAGCAGCAGATATGTGATCACAGTTGAAAAGATCACATAAAACAGGCCTGAGAGCAAGACGGTAAGAAGTCTGGCAGAGCTCCATCCTCCCACCCTTTCCACATTAAGAGTCCAGGTGCAGCCTCCGGCCTGAAACTTAGCACTGACAGGATTGACAAGCTTTACATTATCACCTGTGGATGAGGCTACTCTTACGCTTTTCAAAGAAATAGGCGAATATGTCGTATCCAGACAATAGTCATAGCCGAACGATCCCAGCGCACCCAGCGTCTTGTCAAATATATCCGGGACCTTTATTATCACTATCGAAAGTCCCCAGTACTTCCTTGTCCCATCCTTCTGTCTGATATATATAGGATTCCTGACAGCAATGCCGTAGCCTCCCTGCTTCAGCTCAAATGGACCCTGCATTGAGACCTTTCTGTTCCTGATGCTGTAACTTACGATCTCCCTGCGTCCCTTATCAGCCATAAGGTCTATCTTACCGTCCTCATTGCCCTTCAGAGGATATATATACTCTACCTTTGAATCAGGAGCCAGCTGTATGCTCGATATATAATCCTCCATCTCATGAGACGCCACAGCCTCAAAATTATTTACCTTACCATTAGAAGCTATGACCGTATCCTCCACTGCATCAGTGATATTATGTCCATTCTCGAAATCGTTCCTAAGCTCCTCTGCATACACCTTTGCATTGAGCCTTGCTTTTTCCTTCTGCTGCGCAATATCTATCTTATATGACATAACTGCCTGTATGATCACACCCGACGACATGATCAGACAGACTAACGTCACACATATTCTCTGCCTAAGATCTAACTTCAAATTCTTCATAAGCATCTCTCAGATAAAAAGACACAGGCATATTTTCAGCCGTCAGTATTTCCTGTACTTCTCCGGCACCTTATATCCATAGTAAACGAGTTTCTCAACATAGAATGGATTCTTCATCCGTTCAAGCGATTCATACAGATACCTCTTATGCTCCTCATCATATACCTCCATTTTCATTCGGGCAGCATGGAACCGCCAGAACCGGGCATATGACTGCGATCACTATAAGCTTCCCCTTTATTTTCCCGTACTGGAATGTATACCAGATCGCAAGACAATCCAGGGCACCCACCCCCCTGCTTCATCTTAAACCTCGTAATCAATACATACTCTGGACTTGACATTTGGTGCGATAAGGCTGTCCTTTACCCTCACATGCAGCGGATTTACCGCATAGGCCTCCAGAGCTTTCTGATCTGACAGAGTGCATTCAAGCATCAGATCCGCATTCGACGACGGCAGGCACTTATCCTGCACATGGATCTCCACAAGTCCATCTATCCTTCCTGCCAGATCCTCAAGTCCCTTCTTTATCTCCGACCTTATCTGACTCTTCTGCTGATCTGACAGCTCATCCTTTAGCTGCCAGAGAATTATATGCTTTACCATGGCTTCTCCTTTTTCTTCTTCACTTTTTTCATATTATTCTATCATAATTTTTGGAATGGTTACAAGGATTATTTGACAAGTCAATCCCCTTGTGTACAATAGGATCGGAAGGCTGTCGCAGGCAGAGAATGGACTGCTTTTTGGCTTTAAATCTACCAAGCTTCATTCTGATAATAAATAAAGACCCGGTCAGAGGCTGACCGGGTCTAAAGGAGGATCATCAATTCTCACAAGAAGGATTGCTTCTGTTACAAGCAGCTTCTACCTCTTCTCTGACAAGCTTCATATCCTCGGTAGGCTCGAAGCGTCTTAAGACATTTCCGTCACGATCAACGAGAAACTTCGTGAAATTCCATCTGATATATGCCTTTTCACCGAATTTCTTATTGTTCACTTCGGAGAATTTATTAAGAGCCGCGTTCTTTATCCCCTTTCCAAAGCCCTTGAAAGGTTTTTCTTCAGACAGATAGACAAAGAGCGGAGCTGCATTATCACCGTTCACATCGATCTTCTCAAACTGCGGGAAGGTCGTTCCATACTTCAGCGTGCAGAATTCATGGATCTCATCTCCGCTGCCAGGGGCCTGGTCCGCGAACTGGTTGCAAGGGAAATCAAGTATCTCAAAGCCCCTGTCCTTAAGATCCTCATACATCTCCTCGAGCGGCTTGTAATGAGGTGTAAATCCGCATCCGGTAGCAGTGTTTACTATCAGAAGGACCTTACCTCTGTATTCCGAAAGACTTACGTCATTGCCATTTCTGTCCTTTACTGTAAAGTCATATACTGTAGCCATATATTTCTTCTCCTTTAAGACCGATACTTATTTACATCGTGTACTTTTTAATTGTATCAAATCTATTTGGAATGTCAAGTAGAATAATGCTCATTTTTATCTCTTATCCCTCGATCTTTTTTTCACTGCGAAGCCGAATTTCCCTATCCTTTTCCCCAGGGAAAAATAAGTCCCGTGCGAGTATACGATCGGATGAGCTGCTTCAAGCCTGAAGGCACCGTTTAGATCTATTAAATCTGCATCGGCATGGACAGAGAGAACCCGTGCCATCATACATACATGGCTTCCAAGCTCTTTTTCCTCTGTGATACGGCACTCTATATTGACCGGGCTTTCTGCTACAAGAGATACCGGGATTTCCTTTGCCTCCTCTTTTGTGAGATGACATTCCTTCCATTTATCATGGGACGAGCCGCTGACCACACCGCAATAGTCGGTCGCTCTAGCAAGCTTTTCTGTGGTCAGATTTATAGCGAAAACCCCGGTCTGATGGAGAGCCTTATAGGAAAACCTGCTTTTTCTTACAGAAATGTAGACCATAGGAGGATTTGTGCAGATGGTGCCGGTCCAGGCCACAGTGAAAAGATTGTCCTTCCCATCGACTCCCCTCGTCGATACCAGTACAGCGGGGATGGGATAGAGCATATTTCCCGGTTTCCAGATCTCTTTCATAGCTATTACCTTTCTTTTATTGAACAATTTCCATCATTATATATATAATCGGCTATAAACTCAATCGTCAGGACATTTTACAAAGGCCCTTATGTCGCAATATCCGCCCTAATACTGAAACGATCCGGACATTAAAAAAGCTGTCGTCTTTTGACGACAGCTTTTTATTCCGTGATATCACCGGTATCTGCAGTATCTATCACCAGGAGAAAGTGTCCACATTGCGTCCAGGGTAATCCCCTTTCACATATCAGTTTCCCTTCGGTATATATTTTGACAGGCTATCTGCCAGACTTCTGAGATTTCTGGTCTGGATAATGACCTCTCCACTGCCGCTGAACCTGTTGACTAAGCCCTCCCCGGTCATGAATCCAAACATGCCTGAGGCGATCTCTATCCTGTAGTCAAGACTTGCATCCCAGGCGACCACCTGCTCATTGTCCACGGTGATCGGATGATCCGGTGTGACCTCAAGGGTAATCAGACTCCCGAATGCATTCACAAGCAAATCCCCCTGGCCTATGGTCTCCATCACGAAAAGACCTCCGGTCCCTCCAAAGAAGGCATGTGAAAGCTTCTGTGTCACTATGTTGTAATTCACAGAGCTGGCACAGGCAAGAAAAGCACCGGTGTTAAGCCTGTACTGCCTGCTGCCGACAGTAAGCTTCTTTATCTCGCCTGGAATAGCAGGCGCAATACCCAGTACAGCACCATCCTGCACGGCGCATGCATTTGTGATAAACATGCTCTCACCGCCGGCGATGCTTCTCCCAATAGCCCCAAGAAGCCCGCCTCTGGAATTAAGCTTCCCCTGAAGCTCAATCCCGTTCATATAGGCCATCGATCCTCTCTCGATCAGAAGTCCCTCGCCCCTGTCCATACGAAACTCTACAAGCGGACAGTCGTTGTCCCCGATAATCTGATAATTCATTGCGATACATTTCCTCTCTTAATATAAATTACTCAGTTGCTTTCATTATTATACTAAAAACAGCAGAGAATAAAAAGCCCGTTTTTATATTTGTACCTTTATTTTTTGCAAAAATAAAGAGCTGTGAGAAACTCCTTGTTCTCACAGCTCATTCAGATCCATTCCGGCGCTTAACGCCGGCAGGACTTAGTGAACCTCGATCAGATGAGAATCATTCTTCTCAATCTGCTTCTGATCCTTCTTAGGAAGCTCAAGGGTAAGAACTCCGTTCTTGTAGCTTGCATTTATATCCTTGTCTGTGATATCGTCACCCACATAGAAGCTCCTGGTCATAGAGCCCTCATATCTCTCTTTCCTGAGATACTTCTTATCCTTATCCTTGTCTTCCTTGTCAAGGCCCTTCTCTGCACTGATAGTGAGGTATCCGTCATTTAATGCTACCTTCACATCATTTTTGTCGAAGCCAGGCAGATCGATAGACATCTCATACTTGCCATCCTTCTCCCTGACATCTGTCTTCATCATATTCCTGGCATTCCTGCCGTACAGAACTCTGTCCACATCAGGCATCTTCGGCATCCTGAAATCAAACCAGTCATCAAAATCGTCAAATAAGCTTTCTCCAAAAATACTCGGCATCATCATACAAATCACTCCAATCTCTATGGTGTCTGCAACCTGCAGGCACTGCCTGATATTTATGAAGTCCTTACGAGGTACCTGCTTCACTCATCTGTGCTCTTTCGTAAGAACAGCCCCGATCAGGATTCGGATCCTTTATCTTTCCTCTTCCTTGATCTTCGTCTATAGTTATATCACGATTTGTTGGCACTGTCAAGTGGTGAGTGCTAATTTCACAATTCCTTCATATTTTCTCACAATTTCAAGACTCATCAGCAGGGTCATATCTCATCTCGTATATGATCTCTATGCCGTCCTGGCCCGGGAGCATACCGTCCATTATGATTATATCGTAGGCTCCTGTCATGCACATGTCGCTGCCGGTCTCATTTGTACGACAGAGCTTGCCGATCTCACCTGCTCTCCTTCCACCCTCTGTCCCCGAGGCGAAGCCGCCATAGCCAGGGCTTATGAAAAGCCGCCGTAATCTACGGCGACCCTCTGCTTTCATATGCCGCCTCCCACGGCGTCAGGGTATTCAACCCTAATAGAGCCATCTGGCATGACTGTCCTCATCTAACGATGTCGGGGAGGATGTTTTTCTTGGGGCTTTGTATCCTGCATTTCCTAGTACACAAAAACCCCCAAGCAAATATGCCTGGGGATTTACTTAAATCTATTTCGCTCTCTTATATGTCACGGTTTTAGCAACGCCGGATTTTTTTATCAGGCTCACAATTCTTTTATAATTTTTAGCAGATGCTTTGATCTTAAACACAGCCTTTTTATTGATGCCCTTAAATGCATTTTTACCTATAGAAGTGATATTTCCCTGAATGGAAATTGTCTTCAAATTCTTTGCACCCTGAAATGCACCTTTACCTATTATCTTTACAGTCGATGGTAATGTTACAGAACTTAGTCCAGTTGATCCGGCACTATTGTCAAGCGCATTTTCACCAACCGCTGTGACTGTATAATTTTTTCCACCTATCTCTACATTTTTCGAAACATTGGCGTCAAACTTTCCGTCTTTTGCATCATGATTCAAGATTGTAAATACAAACACCGTTTTATTATCATCATTTGGAGCGAATTTCTGATAATCGGTATCACCCCAAGCTGTTACTGGATACTTTGATTGCGCTAAATCTATTGCAGCATCATCAGTCATATTTCCTGCGTCATCCAAAAGAACTAGTCCCAAATATGCATAAACATACTTTCCAAATGCCTCTGCAGGTATTGCATCCTTAAAAGTCACTTTATTTTTATCTTCTGCCGCCTTTTCGGCATCACTGTACTCTGAATAAAAAAATGGTCCCGGAAATCCTTCCTCTGACATAATATCGACAGGAATAGTCATAAATTTCTCAGACTCCAATTCCTTTCCGTTGGCATCTACCACGTTCGCACCTATACGGACTTCGTCCCCTACGCACAATTCATTAGAGTCATTATCATTCGTCAGTCCCAGATCTTTAATTGCGATTGCATCAGATGTGCTTTCCTCAGTTTCTGCTGCATAAACATAATTTGTGTCAAACCCTCCAAACGGCACATATGCTACTACCATCGTCAATGCAAGCAGCCCTGTTAATAATCTTTTTTTCATTCTTAAAATTCCTCCTACATTTTTTAAACATTATCGCTTTGATATGTTCACTATATTAAAATTGTTTATTTTATACAATCTTTTCAAATAAGTCAATCCCATCTATTATGTTTTCAAGGAGACTCTGCTTATGATCGACTACAAGCCCTTTTGGAACACACTTGAAAAATCTGATGATAACTGGTATACACTTACACATAAGCACAATATAAATTCCGCGACACTACACCGCTTAAAACATAACCTACCAATCTCTACTGTTACCATTGATTTATTTTGTAAAATTCTGCATTGT
>DLDA01000032.1:0-29587 GCA_002480925.1 Lachnospiraceae bacterium UBA7784
GCTCCTTGTCAAGGACTTTTTTTATTTTCTTTTGGAAACTTTTCTTTCCTTTGGAAAATCTTTTCTGTCTCTCTTTCGGGCGACTTGTACATGATACAACGGTTTACATCATTTGTCAAGCACTTTTTTCATTTTTTTCTGGATTTTGCTCCCATTCGCTGTTCGTATACCAGTTCAAGCATATTCTGCTGATATTTCTCATCGCTATGATCGCCCATTTCCTTAATGCATCTGGCTCTTTCAGCTTTCAGTGCCGCAAGCTCCTCCTCCTTGATCCTGATCTCATTATCAAGCTCCTTGACCCTTATCTGCAGGTCCTCTACTATCTCTCTGTCTGCACTGTCCATTCTTTTCCTCCATTTTCATAATGCTTCCTGGTCTTCCACGCAAAAACCATCTCTTTATCCTGCCCAAAATCCCTTCCAGTAAAAATGCATCCATATTTTCATTATATGGTAATAAGACCAGCTCTGTTTCCTCTGGCTTCACTGGATCTGCTCCAACCAAAACGCCCTGGTTTTTCTGTCATTTAGTACTGGAAGATTCAGACTTCTACCGTAAGCCTGCGTCCTGTATGCTGATATTTCCTTACCCTTATGCCTGCTGCCTTAAGCATTCTTCTGGATGCTATCGTAGAAGCTTCCTTTTCATATTTGTCACTGTCGTATACTATCTCTGCGATCCCAGCCTGTATAATAGCCTTAGCGCATTCATTGCAGGGAAAAAGTGTCACATAAAGCGTAGAGCCCTCCAGACTTCCGCCCCTGTAATTCAGGATGGCGTTCAGCTCACTGTGCGTAGTATAGAAATATTTATTACAAAGAGGCTCTCCATCCCGTCTCCATGGGAAATCATCGTCAGAGCAGCCTCTTGGGAATCCATTGTAGCCCATAGACAGGATCTTGTGATCTCCTGACACTATACAGCAACCGACCTGAGTATGTGGATCCTTTGATCTCATGGCCGACAATGCAGCTACTCCCATAAAATACTCGTCCCAGCTAATATAGTCCGTTCTCTTATCACTCATTCAGGCACTCCTTGATCTTGTCCGGCAGCTTTTCTATCGTCCTGGCCAGTGCCTCGAGGCAGATCCCGTACACCTGCAGATTTCCTCCGTAAGGATCCATTATCTCAAGCTCCTCTCCGGCAAACTCAGACAGGACAAAGGTATTGTTCTCGTCTGCCCTTTCAGACCCACTGATCACATCCTGCCTCTGTCTGGCATTCATTGTAAATATCAGCGTATTATCCGTAATATCCTGATCAGAAAGCTCCACAGACCTGAAGCCTTCGGTCTCCAGTCCGTTTCCGGCCATCACCGCCTCTGTCTTCTGGTTCAGCGGTTCATCAAAGGATACAACAAGTCCTCTTGCGAGCGGCTCTATTCCTGAATCCGGAAACATCCTTCTAAAAAGCGCCCAGGCCATTGCCGACCTTGTATTCCCTTTTTTGTCCACAAAGATTACACGATCTACCTTCATACCTCTATCACCTGGTGGGCTGCCGCCTTAAGCAGCCTGTTCATTATCGCATTTCCTATCTCGGGCGTCGAGAATTCCTCTGAATAGATCAGCTCGGCTCCGCACTCATCCATCTCCCTCAGTACATCAAAAAGATTGTGTGCAATCTGATACTCATCGTCGCGGTCACCTATGCTGATAACTATCCCTGCCTTATACAGATCTCTCGTCTCATCAGTTGCTATTATACCGACCTTTTTCCCTTCAGTCTCCCCAGCCGCGGCAAGTCTGTTGATCTCTTCTATGACCTTTTCCCTGTCACCGCTTACGATCTTGAGATTTCCCTTAGGTGCATAGTGCTTGTATCTCATGCCCGGCGCCTTAGGTCTTATATGAACATTTTCCTTTCCAAGTATGCCAGGGTCCACTCTTACCTCTCCTACGGCCTCCTCAAGCATATGCTTGTTTATATAGCCCGGCCTCAGGATCGTAGGTACTTGCTCAGTCAGATCGACGATAGTAGACTCAAGCCCTATATCTACCGGTCCACCGTCAATTATCGCATCTATTTTCCCTTTCAGATCCTCTATCACATGTCTTGCCTGTGTAGGCGATGGCCTTCCCGATGTATTAGCGCTTGGCGCAGCTATCATGCAGCCCGACTCCCTGATCAGGGCGTTTGCTATAGGATGGCTTGGGAACCTGACCGCCACAGTATCAAGTCCGCCTGTGGTCTCATGCGGGATCACCTGGTTCTTATTGACAATAAGGGTCATAGGTCCCGGCCAGAAGGCATCGGCAAGGACCCTCGCTGTATCTGGAAGATCTGCTGCTATCTCCTCCAGCTGAGAGAATTCACATATATGAACTATCAACGGATTATCTGACGGCCTGCCCTTTGCCGCATATATAGCCTCTGATGCTCCCGCATCACAGGCATCACCGCCCAGACCGTATACCGTCTCCGTCGGGAAGGCCACCAGTCCGCCTTCCCTCAGGATCTCTCCGGCCTCTCTGATCTTTCTTATATCAATATCTTCTGGATCTATTTTAAATATCCTTGTATCCATTATTCCATGTACTTTCCTATTATATCCCAGATGCTATCGTCCTCCAGACCCTCCTTCCAGAAGGCTCCTCCTGCAAGATCTTTTTCCTTCATCACGTTAAGCTTCAGCGCAAGTGACTTCTGATCCTCTACCCAGAGCTGGTATGTCGCTTTATCATCTGAAAACTCTACATAATTCTGTCCCAGATCATCCCTCCAGGTCTCCTGAGCATTGTGGGATTTAATGTAATCAGAAACACTCTTCATCCCTATGGTCTGGGTGGACAGGGCGCCGTCCTTATTCTTCCATATCCTTGAATAGAAAGGCATTCCAAGTATCAGCTGCTCCTTAGGGACCTCCTTTAAGGATTCGCTTACCGCCTTCTTCACAAAGGATATTGAAGCATTGCTCCCGGCCTCACCACCTCCCGCATAATGCTCGTCATAGGCCATCACTATCAGGTAATCAGCATACATTGCCTGGACCTTTCTGTTGTAATGAAGACTTGAGGCTGTAGGTGAATAGTTGTCAACAGAAAGCACCAGATCATTATTCTCGCACTTTATCGACAGCTCCTTTATAAACTCAACATAGCCGTCCTTTGCATCTGTAGAGATCTGTTCAAAGTCTACATTTATCCCATCAAGTCCATAGGCTATTGCCTTGGCTATCATATTATTGACCAGGTTGTCACGCGAGGAGGTATGATTCAGTACCGAAGTCGAATCGACATCCTTGTTCTCAAAATTGCTGAAAAGAGCCCAAACCTGTACGCCCTTATCATGGCACTTCTTCACATAATCCAGGCTTCCTATATCGGAAAGTCCGCCGTCATTGTCAGAGATCCTAAACCAGGTCGGAGAGATCACGTTGATACCCTTATCTGCTGCAAGGACATGATCCACGCCTGAATTGGCTGTCTTATTGGTCACCTGATGCCATACCAGATTTACCTTCGAATCCATGCTTATATGGTTATATTTCCTTGCATCAAGCCTTTTTCCGCTGGTTCTGGTGCTGATTTCTCCAAGAGTCGAATCCAAAACGCATCCAAGTATGCCATCGTTTGTAAGTATCTGGCTCCATTTCCCGTAGGACTGGACCACTACTGCCCTGGTTCCCTTCTTTACATTAGCAAGTATCCTGCTCTTCGGTCCTCCGAATCTCCTTACCTCTGTATCCCTTGATATAATTGTAGTCTTTCTCTTATAGCCTGCCTTGTCAATTACCAGCCTGTATGGCTTCCTGCCCGTCCTGTAGCTAAAGTCAGTAAATTTATCAGCAAAATCCACTGCCACATAAGGCTTGCCTCCATCCCCAATTATGACGATCTTCTCCCCTATATCCTCTTTATTCCTTCCGTATGTATAAAAGCTGTCTCCCTTTTTAACAGAGATGACCTGATCTGCTGTCGCGTATCTCAGTATATTTTCTGAATCATCAAAAACATATCCGTCATCTAGTCTGCTCTTAAGCTCGGACAGTAATATATAGAAATGCCCGTTATCAAAGAGTGCTGCCTTGTCAGTCTCTGACCTCTCTCCATTTACAAACAGCGCTGCCTCATTTCCCGAAACCTTGTAGTAGCTATAGAGGCTGGTCCTTTCCCTGGTTGGTGAATATCTGACGCCCCAGATAGTAAGTGTCGCTATAATAAAAGCAATAAGCAGCACAAGAACCGAAATGTATTTTACTGCCTTGTTGTTATTTACAGCTTTCTCTGTCATTATCCATATCCTTTCAATGCAATATTATCTTGATTATATCGCAATTGTCCGGGATCCGCTACACCTGTCTTCAAAAAATTTATTAGAAATCCAAAAAGCCGCTGTCACACCAGCTTTGGCGACAGCAGCCTCTTCCTTTTCAAATCTCTTACTTTCTGCAGTTACCGGATACCTTTTAAGTATCGTGGTTTATCTAGTTCTCCTTTAATTAAAAACATTTAACCTTTCCAGGTCATCCCTGGTAAGGCGGTATGGATCACAGATCAGCTCTCTCCCCCTTATCCTTCTGATGCTTATTCCGAACTCCTTCCCGATAGCAAGATCGTCCTCTTCCCTGCCCGCGACAGAATATGCCCTGTTTCTGAATCTCTGCCTGAGTCCTGTTTCCTTTACTATTGTTGCAGCGAGGAATTCTCTCGTATCAAGACGGCGCCATGGAGATGTGCTTATAAGAGCACAGATCCTGTCGCATATAAGCAGCTCCTTAGTGGATATATCTCCTCTGATGCATCCCAGATCCAGTACCAGACGCTCAGGAACTGCTGCTGCTATCCTTTCTATATCCGACAGATCCCTTATCAGGTAATATCTCATGATACCGTCATCATATCCAGGCGGGTCTATGCTGACGCACTCTGAGTCCCTAAGCATATCAGCAAATCCTCTATCGCCTCCTGATACAGCAAGAGCGGTCTTCATGCCCCTTGCAGACCTGTAGTAATTGGCCAGTGCGATCGAAAGGGTATGGGTATCAAGTTCTGGCGCGGATGACATTATTGCTATTATTATAGTCTTTTTATATATGCTATCTGCGTTTTTCCTTGCCCGAAAGCCTCTCAAAAATCTGATCATATGCCCTTCTCACTTTTCTATCCGGATGCATCGGATCGGCATCATAGGGTATGCAAAACACGCATTTGCCAGCCAGTCTGGCTAGTCCTATGGCCATTCCCGGATTCCCGGGCGTCATGGCCAGCACACAGGAATCCTCCGTGGCGAATTCCTCGATCAGACATCTGTTCTGCCACGGCCTGCTGCCAACGACGTAGATCAGAGCATCCGAATCTGCTGCCCGTGAAAAGTCTGTACCGCAGTCACTCACATAGATACCCTTCGTAGTCTGCTTGTGCTGTGGCTCAATCGCCGGCCCATAATCTACAAGGCCTCGAAACCACCTGTGGTATATGATTCCATCCTTCTCCCTGAAATCTGTATTCAGATTCCTGTCCAATGAGAGAAAGCCTGGTCTGCCTGAAAGGTTTATGTAGAATGCGTTCATACCTCTCTGTCTCAGATAAGATGTGATGCTTACCGCTGTATGCGTCGTCCCTATGCCTCTCTGATTTCCAGCTACCGCTATTCTTCTTATAAGAAGCCCCTCCTTGTCATCTCTCCCCGCAAGCCACCTGCTAAGGTCTGCACTCCATTCAGCTGCGCTCTGGTATCTCGCCGACTGATCCGGCGCCTTTGCCCTTGAAACCATCCTTCTAAGCCCGAATGACACATATCCATCTGCAAGTGAAAGCATCTGGTCTGCTATCCTGCCAAGAGAAGCGATATCATCATTCTCATCCCTGGCGGATAGCTCTGAAATACCGTAGTCTATAAGCACCACCCTATCTCCCCTTATCAGGATATGCTCGGCCTTCAGATCGTTATGCTTTACATTAAGGCTATGAAGATAGTCAAGTATCTCAAGCACCTGGATCAGAAACCTGGCAGTAAATACCGGATCCGGATGCCTGTAGCGGAGCAGATACTCCTGAAGCGAAAGTCCCTCTATATATTCCTCTATGAGACAGATCCTCTCTTCGTCTTCCCAATAATCATATATGACTGGAATACCGGGATGCTTAAGCCTGGAAAGTATCTCCCTTTCTGTCCTCAGCTGGAACTGGGCGTCTAAGGAGCCTTCTGAACGATGCTTCCTTATCCTTTTTAAAATGCGCCTGGTCCCAAGCCCCTTATGCTCTACAAGGCAGACATCCATATCCTCTGAATGATGCAGGATCCCTACCGGCAGGTATTCTGCTGTAAGCTCTATATGACCCTCTCCTTTCCTGTCGTATTAGCTTCTTATGTATTTACTTATACTCCCTGCAGACTGATATGCCAATATCTTTTCAGTCGATTTAATCACTGCTTAATTATTCTTAATTTTCTTTTTCGAAATTTTATCTTCTGTTTATCATTATAAATGTCCGGTTTACAAAGCCCTGGATTTGGAGTAATATATGAAGAAAATTGTTCGGAGAGCTTTCTATGACTTTTAACAGATATGATATAAACACGATACAATGCTCGCTCAGCAGGGACGATCTCGAGGAGCGTCATCTTTCCCTGAAGGATCTGACCTATAATTCGCCTGTTTTTCGCCTGCTCACCTCTGAGCTTCTTCGGATCATCTGCACCAAATATGATTTCAGGATGAAAGATGATATCCCTTCATCGATCGAGGCCATCCCTCTCGATGACGGCGGTCTCAATATCATTTTTACAAGATATGATACTTATCCGGATATCTATGATCCCAGGTACTCCATGTTTTCGGACACCATTCCTGATGATGAGGCTTATACAGACGACGAGTCTGTCGGAGATGCAATCCACCGCCTTATCGAGTCTGTCGCAGGTCAGGCAGGAGGAATCTCGCGATATCTGCTCCACAAGGATTCAGATGAAAGAGAAAGCTCCTCGACTCAGGCCATCATCGCCTTCGAAAGCCTCCAGGATGTGATCCATGCTGTAGGAGTCCTTAGAGAAACGATCACTATGGACGCCGGTCTCCTTCGCTCAGACACAGGCATCTATTATCTGATCCTGCATTTCTTCCGTATGGAGGATTCTGCTATAGAGGACATTCTCTCTATCCTCTGCGAATACGGAATGATCCAGCAGGACATGCCTGGCAGCGAGGCCTATATTACTGAGCATTGTCAGACTATTATGCCCCTGCTCCCGTTTCGGGTTCTGCGCATTTATATGCTTTATTGCAAATAAAAAGGAAAGGATAGCCTCCTTTCCTTTTCTTATTATCTTATGCCTGAGCAGCTGCCTCTGCATTTTCCTTTGCGAGAAATTTATTTATCTCTGTAACAAGGTCCTCCGGATTGATCCCGTGTACCATCGCTGCCTCCTCAATGGTCTCCATCTGTGATGCCGGGCATCCCAGACAATGCATCCCTATCCCAAAAAGGATCGGCGCTATATTGGCATTGATCTGAAGAAGCTCTCCTATCATTGTATCCTTTGCTACCTGTGGTGCGTCCATTATTGTATTCTCCTTTCAGCTACTATCTTTTTCATCTGCTTTCATTCTATTAGCTGACGGTCGATCTGTATGTTGTATTTGCAACAAATCCTGTCTTCTAATAGAATTCATCAGTCATTTATTGAGTCAATAGTATAGCATGATTTTGGGTTGTGTGCAATCAATTTTTCGATCCACAAAAAAACCTCCCGCCTTCCGGCAGGAGGTCTGTAATTCTTATCAATCGCAGATTGTAAGCTCTGACTCCTTATCGAAGAAGTGTGTCTTTGCCATATCAAGGTGGAAGGTCATCTTGTCACCTGTTCTGGCCTTTGTACGAGGATCGACTCTGGCTGTGACCTGAGTGCCTGCATAATCGAAATACAGGAATACCTCTGCACCGAGAAGCTCATATACACGGATAGTAGCATCAATTGAATTTCCAAGCTCGATCTCGCTTGCTCCGGATTCTGGATCATAGATATCCTCCGGACGGATTCCAAGGATGACTGTCTTTCCATCGTATCCCTTCTCGACAAGAACCTTTGCCTTCTCTGCAGGGACCTTAAGCTTTGCCTCGCCTACATTTGCGAATACATCCTCGCCTTCCTTTGTGATCTTTGCATCAAGGAAGTTCATCTGAGGTGATCCGATGAAGCCTGCAACGAAGAGATTTACCGGATGTGAGTAGAGGGTCTGAGGGGAATCGATCTGCTGTACGACTCCATCCTTCATTACTACGATACGGGTTCCAAGTGTCATAGCCTCTGTCTGATCATGTGTAACGTAGATGATCGTTGCACCGAGTCTCTCATGAAGCTTTGAGATCTCGATACGCATCTGTACACGGAGCTTTGCATCGAGGTTTGACAGTGGCTCGTCCATCAGGAATACCTTAGGATTACGAACGATTGCACGTCCCATTGCTACTCGCTGTCTCTGTCCACCTGAAAGAGCCTTTGGCTTACGGTCGAGGAGCTTGTCAAGATCAAGGATCTTTGCTGCCTCAAGTACACGCTTCTGGATCTCATCCTTGTCAAACTTACGGATCTTGAGTCCGAATGCCATGTTGTCAAAAACTGTCATATGCGGATACAGAGCGTAATTCTGGAATACCATTGCGATATCACGGTCTTTAGGCTCTACGTTGTTCATGATCTTTCCATCGATCTTGAGCTCACCTGAGGTGATATCCTCAAGTCCTGCTATCATACGAAGTGTTGTCGACTTTCCGCATCCTGAAGGTCCGACAAAGATGATGAATTCCTTATCTGCTACATCAAGATTGAAGTCCTTTACTGCCTCGAATCCGTTAGGATATACCTTGCAGATATTGTGAAGTGAAATACTTGCCATTAGATTTCCTCTTTTCTTTATTCTGTACTGGCTTTTCGCCCTTTTACGTTTACATCATTATCATATTGGAATCCGTCCTCCTTTTCAACGGCAGCCTGCACAAAGATTTTCCGCTTTTTTCGTTACATTGACTATTACCAGCCCTATATGGATTATTTCAATAAAGAATGGTATAATATTTCAGAATAACGTCAGGAGGAATCCAATGAATCCACTGAAGAAGGGCTATATAAGAGCCTATCTTTCAATACCATTATATATGATACCTGCAATTCTTGCCGCGGGTGCCGGACTGTATTTTTATAACAGGAGCTCAGGCACTCCCGTCCTGATCTTTGCTGTCATATATTCGCTTACTGTGATCCTGGCCTACCTTGTTTCAAGGCGCAAAATGGCCGACGAGATCATGCGATTTGCGACTGGCTACGGAACTATCCAGAAGGAAATGCTTAAAGGTTTCCAGCTGCCCTATGCTGTACTCGATGACAGCGGCCGCTTTTTCTGGATGAACAGGGCCTTTTCGAAATTCACCGGAGAGGATCCTTCCTATAAGAAGCCTATCTCCACGATCTTTCCCGATCTGTCCAGAGAGACTCTCGAGAAGACTTCTGACCTTCCGCTTACCGTGCGTATCTCCCAGGACGATATGATCTTCGACGCTGTTTTAAGCCGGATCGATTTCAAGCCTGAGAAGGACTGCGAGCCTGTCACCATAAACGGCACTCTGATCTCTGTAATGCTTTTTGATGAGACCGCCCACGAAAAGCTGAAGGCTGCATTCGAGGACCAGCGTCTTGTGACAGGCCTCATTTACATCGACAATTATGACGAGAGCATTGATTCTCTCGAGGACGATGTCAAGAAGTCACTTATCCGCGCTATCATCGACAGAAAGATAGCCAAATATTTCAGGCCTGCCGATGCCATCATCCGAAAGACAGACAACGACAAGTATTTCCTTATCTTCCAGCAGAAATATCTGCCTAAGCTTGAGGAGAACAAATTCTCTCTTCTTGATGATGTACGTACTACCAAGGTCGGAAACGACAGGGAGGTGACTCTCTCGATCGGAATAGGCAAGGGTGCAAGGACCTACTCCCAGAGTGCCGAATATTCAAGGGCAGCCATGGACTTAGCTCTTGGCCGCGGCGGTTCCCAGGCCGTCATCAAGAGTCGCAACCATGTTTACTACTATGGTGTCCGGGGCAAGGAGGTCGAAAAGACCACCAGGGTCAAGGCCCGTGTCAAGGCTCAGGCCCTTCGCGAGATGATGGAGACAAAGGATTCCATCATTGTTATGGGTCACCAGATCACTGATGTGGATGCGCTCGGCGCAGCTGTCGGAGTTTACTGCGCCGCAAGGGAGCTTGGCAAGAAATGTCAGATCGTGCTGAACACTATCACCAGCTCTCTTCGTCCTCTTGTGGACAAATTCACTCCTGAAGAGGGCTACCCGGATGATATGTTTATAAAAAGCGAGCGCGCTGTCGAGCTTGTGAGTGAGGGTACCCTTGTGATGGTCGTTGATACCAACCGTCCCTCCTACACCGAGTGTCCACAGCTCCTCGAGAAGAGTGCGAGCATTGTGGTCTTCGACCATCATCGTCAGGGCAGTGAAAGGATCGAGAACACTATCCTTTCCTATATTGAGCCCTATGCCTCGAGTGCCTGCGAGCTTATTGCCGAGACACTCCAGTATTTCTCAGACAGGATGCAGCTTGCTCCTCAGGAGGCTGACTGTATCTATGCCGGTATTCTTATAGATACCAACAACTTCATGACGAAGACCGGAGTGAGGACCTTTGAGGCTGCTGCCTATCTGAAGAGATCCGGGGCAGATGTGACCAGGGTCCGCAAGCTCCTCCGCGAGGATATGGCCACCTACAAGGCAAGGGCAGAAGTCGTCCGTCACGCTGAAGTCTACCGTGGCGCTTTTGCCCTCTCGGTCTGCAAGACAGACGAGGTCGAAAGCCCGACTATTGTCGGTGCCCAGGCTTCAAACGAGCTGCTAAATATAGTAGGTATCAAGGCCAGCTTCGTTGAAACTGTATACAATGGTAAGATTTATGTAAGTGCCCGTTCTATTGATGAGATAGATGTCCAGCTCATTATGGAGCGTCTCGGTGGAGGCGGACATCTGAATGTAGCTGGCGCACAGATTTCCGATGCGTCCGCTGATGAAGTCAAGCAAAGGATCAAGGATATCCTTGATGCCATGATCCAGGAAGGAGAAATCAAGTTATGAAGGTAATACTTCTTGCTGATGTAAAATCACAGGGAAAAAAGGGAGACATTATCGAGGTCTCAGAGGGCTACGGCCGCAATATGCTTATCAAGAAAAAACTGGCTGTTGCTGCTACTCCCGAAAATATAAACAATCTTAAACTCGCAAACAAGCACAGGGAAAAGGTCGAGGAAGAAAATCTAAAGGCCGCTAAGGCTCTTGCAGAACAGATAAAGGACTGGAAAGTAGAGACCACGCTTAAGTCCGGAGAGGGCGGGCGTACCTTTGGCTCAGTTTCTGCAAAGGAGATTGCGGAGGCTGTCTTCAAGCAGTATCATCAGAAGATCGACAAGAAAAAGATCCATCTGCCTGAGCCTATCAGGTCCTTAGGCGTTCATGAGGTCACTCTGCGTCTCCACCCTGATGTAACCGCCACACTCCGTGTTCATGTAGGAGAAAAGCAATAAATGGATGAAACCCGTACTGATCTGACCGACGGCTTCCATAGTCAGACTATGCCTGCCAATGAGCATATGGAACGCTGTGTATTAGGCGCCATGCTGCTTGACCCCGATACTATAAACACTGCTACGACTATCCTTATTCCTGATGATTTTTCAAACAAGGTCAACAGAATAATCTTTTCAACTATCGTTGAGATCTACAATGAAACCGGGGGTGCTGATGGTGCCGTAGTCGGTGAGGCTCTCTCAAAAAAGGGGCTTGCTCCTGAGTATACCGAGCCTGCCTTCTTAGGAGCCCTTGCCCAGAATGTTCCGCTCGCCACCAATATCAGGAGCTACTGCCAGATAGTCAAGGAAAAGTCGACCCTGCGTAATATCATAATGCTTAACCAGAGCATAGAGAAGGACTGCTTTGAGGGCACCAAGTCGATCGATGATATTATGGACGAGACAGAGAAGGGCTTCCTCTCAGTCCTCCAGAACAAGGGTGTAAATGATGACTATGTCCCTATCAACAGGATCGTCGTAGATGCCATAAAAAGCATCGAGGAAGCCGCAAAGCACGATGGAAGCGTCACAGGTATCCCTACCGGCTTTATAGATCTCGACTATATGCTGTCTGGCCTCCAGAATCAGGCTCTTATCATTATAGCCGCAAGGCCTGCAATGGGAAAGACATCCTTTGCACTGAATGTGGCCCAGCATATCGCACTAAAAGAGAGGAAGACCGTTGCCCTGTTCACACTCGAGATGTCAAAGGTCGAGTATGCCAAGAAGCTTCTGTCTCTTGAGTCCTCCGTCGATTTCGGCAAGCTCCGTACCGGCCAGCTAAGCGACTCCGACTGGGGAGACCTGTTCGAAGCCGGAAATGAGATCGGCAACTCCCATATCATAATCGATGATACACCTGCGATCTCTGTCCCTGAGCTTCGCAGCAAATGCCGTAAATACAAGCAGGAAAACAACCTGGCCTGTGTTTTCATCGATTACCTCGGTCTTATGAGCTTCGGAAGCAAGTCTGATTCCAGGCAGCAGGAGATAGCTGAGATCTCAAGGTCCCTGAAGGCTCTTGCAAGAGAGCTTGATATTCCTGTAGTGGCGCTTCAGCAGCTGAACCGAAGCCCTGAACTGCGTGACGATAAGAGACCTATGCTTTCTGATCTCCGTGATTCAGGAGCCATCGAGCAGGATGCCGATGTCGTCATGTTTATATACAGAGATGATTACTACAATAAGGATACCGAGAGAAAAAATGTCTCTGAGATAATCATAGCTAAGCAGCGAAGCGGCCCTGTCGGTACAGTCGAGCTTGCCTGGATCCCAAGACTTGCCAAGTTCGCCAACAAGGCTCACGCTCATAACAAGGAAAACATCGACTAAGGCAGGCATTGCAGCATTGCATAAAAAAACCCGGGCATATGCCCGGGTTCCGTCATTTATAGATCCTGTTATCAGCCCTGGCTGATAGCTCCTGTAGGGCAGACACCTGCGCAGGTTCCGCACTCAACACAAGCTGAAGGGTCGATCTGATACTGTGTATCTCCCTGAGAGATAGCTCCTACTGGGCACTCAGGCTCACAGGTACCACATGAAACACATGAATCTGAAATAACGTATGCCATAATTCTTTTCCTCCGTATAGTTACATACCTTACATACTTACTTTTCAAATGCCGTATCTACGACATCTATAAATGTATAGTATTACATCTGATCTATAAATACAAGTACAAAATCAAGTACTTGCCAGCCCATCTCCCAGGAAATCCGAAATCATAAGAGCCAGCTTCATGACCATCGCATCCTCGAACCTCCTTATATCAAGCCCTGTCTGCTTCTCTATCTTTTCGATCCTGTAGCCAAGCGTATTCCTGTGTATATAGAGTGCCCTTGCGGTCTCTGCAAGCGAAAGGCCACTGTCAAAGAATACCCTTATAGTATTTCTGGTCTCAGGATCAAGGTCTCGCAGGTCGAAGCCTCCCAGATGATCATCGAGAAACTCCTGACATACCTCTCTTGGCAGTGAGTAAATAAGCTTTCCTGTCCCAAGCTCATGGTAACCGTATACTGACCTGTCCTCCAGAAAGAGCCTGCCTATGGCATCTGCCCTGCATACATTCCTGTATGATTCAGGCAGCCTTGTAAAATCCTCTATAGTCTGATCATATGATATCTTTACCGATATCATGGCCTCCGAACCAAGCATATCGACAAGAGTCTCAGCCATTTTCCTCAGGCTCTCCCTGGTCTTGCCCTTTTTTAGCTCCCTTACCAGGACCAGGTGTGTCGGATCCATCTCCACCGTATGATCAGCTCCTGGTATGTAAAGAGAGGAGATCATCCGTAACATATAGGGCTCATATGGGGCCTTGAAGCTCATCAGAAAAACACACCAGGTCGCTTCCTTGTCAAAATGATAGACCACGGACTTCTCTTCTATTTCTTCCCTGGAAAGCTCTCCTAGCAGAAGCTTTTTCAGGAAAAATCCTGGATCCGATTCTCCTCTGTATGTCCTTATCAGCTTGGTCAGGACCTTTGCCAGACCGGCATTGTCCTCACTGTCATCTACAGAAAAGCTGACCCCCGTCTCCTGATTCAGCTCGTCAAGGAGCTTCCTGGTCCTGTCGTTCATATATCACCTGTGTACAGCGTCTCTTGCTGCCTGCTCCATAGCATCGAGGAAATCGTCCTCCAGCTCCATCAGAACTATTTCCTCATTCTGCTTGTTGAAACGGAAAACCACCGCATATACATTGTCCTTACCGTTCTGACTGGTGCAATCGTATACCTTCATCCCTCTTCCCTGATAGGCTCTCAGATAATCTGAATCCAGACGTGCAACTGTTATGACATCGCTCATGCTGAAGGTAAGGTATTTCTTCCTTGAGCTCTTTGTGAAGACCCTGTCTATCTCTATCGTCCCGTTAGTATAGGAATAATCGAAGTCAATCTGGGTCCTTGTGCCTACAAACCACGCAAGTATAAAAAGTCCCAGTGCGATAATGAGCGGCCACAGATAGAGGCCAAACGGGATCACACAGATCACTCCAAGCACTATCAGAAGCACTCTGATGAAAAGCATTGCAGTGCTTGGTCTTCTTGATGCAAAATTTTCTACATGAACATCCTGTAAATACATCTTTATCCTTTCTAACATTATTAAAGCATTATCAGTCGCTTAATCCCATTGAGAAGTTGACCTGATCCTGAGCGTCCTTTATTGCCTTTACTGTATCACCACCATCTATTATATTTCTTATAGCGAAAGAGAGCTGCTGCCTGGCCGTGTAATGATAATCATTCTGCTCGATCTGCTTCACATGGGTGCTCATATCGACCACCTTCTGATAGATAGGCTGCTTGTTGAAATACTTCACGCCCTCTTTATATACATCAGAATTTCCTGCCGATATGCATGTCGTTACCAGCCCTCCCTTTATAAGGGCCTGATCATAAGTCTCCTTCGATCCCTCTCCTCCGCCAAAGGTATAGGAGAGGAAGTCCTCTGCAAGCTCCTTTTTCTCACAGGCAGTCGTAATATAGATTGACGAGCCTCCGTTGGCTGCATAGCCTTCCTCTCCGGAGAAAGTAGGAAGAGTAGTGATAGCCCACTTGCCTGAATTCATCTGGACCTGCTCTATAGTCGGAAGAATCCAGTTTCCATTCATGACTCCTGCGACCATGTCACCCTTAATAGTCTGATCAGTATAATCAGAATAGTTGTCTGCAAGATAAAGAACATTGTCCCTTGCAAGCTTTACTATTGTATTTACTACCCTGATAAGAAGCTTATTGTCTACAAAGTATGGCTTACCGTCCTTAAAATAGGATCCGCCCTCTGCCTGCAGCATCATATACGGAAGGGCATTATCATCTGCATTTATAGACAGCAGGTATTTCCCGGTCTTTTCATATACGTCCTTCCCTATCTGATCAAACCTGTCCCAGGTAATACCGGTCATATCGTCGATCGTATATCCGGCCTGCTTGAGCAGATCTGTCCTGTAGGCACATAATGCTGTTGCATTATCAAGCGGTATCCCATAGTGGATCCCGTTCTCTGTCGAGTAGGAAAGCTTTTCCTGACTGAAGTCTCTCCAGTTAATCCCAGCAGTGGACAGCTTATCCCATGCGTTCGGATAATCGTTAAAGAACCTGTTAAAGCTATGATCCTGAAAGAGAACCATATCGGGCAATTTACTGAAGTCATTATTAGATCCGCCAAGCGTGATCGCATCCTCTACATCAGTATCCTCTGAGACCTTTGAAATCTTAAGTCTGAAACCCGGATCCTTCTTCTGATATACCTTCTCAGCTGCCCTTAATGCAGGTATGTTGAAATTCTCATCCCAGGCCGCTATAGAAAGCTCATTTGCACCTTCTGCTGCTGTATCTACCCTCAGGATCCTGTCCTTTCCGTTTTTATTATTGCCATCTCCGCCATTAGTGCAGGAAGTGGCCGTAAGTATCATTGCCGATGCAAGGATCAGCGTGATAAGCCTCTTCATTTTGCCCTCCTAAAAAAAGAAAAAAGCCCTCTGTCGGAAAATATTCTTACTTTTCCAACAAGAGGACTTCTGTCTGTGATATAAAACCCTGTGTGACCTTTATCAGTCTGTTACATATGGCATCATAGCAAGATGACGTGATCTCTTGATAGCTGACGTGATCTCTCTCTGATGCTTTGCGCAGTTACCGGTGATACGACGAGGAAGGATCTTTCCTCTCTCTGAAACGTACTTCTTCAGCTGTGCTATGTTCTTGTAATCAATTACATTGTCTTTTCCACAGAATACGCAGACCTTTTTTCTTCTGCGAACCGGTCTTCCTCTAAAAGCCATTGTTCTATTACCTCCGAAATATTATGTAGTTTTATACGAACGGAAGGTTCTCATCTACACCGTCAGGTATATTCATGAAACCCTCACCGACATCCTCAGGCTTCTCTGTCTGCTGGGATGCTCCCTGCTGACTCTGGTAGGCCTGAGACGCTCCCTTGCTCTCTGCGAACTCGATCTGATTTACATTCACCTCGAATGAATAAACCATCTCTCCGGGATGCTTCTTAGATTCGTAATTATTATTACGCATCTCCCCATCCACAAGGACCTTGGTTCCCTTGTGCATATACTTCTCAATGACCTCCGCAGTCTTCCCGAAGGCTACGCAGTTGAAAAAATCTGCATCTGGCTGCCCCTCACGCTTGAATCTGCGGTCAACTGCGATTGAAAACCTCGCTATTGCAGTATTCTGTGCTCCGCCATAACGCACCTCAGGATCCCTGGTAAGTCTCCCCATGAGAATTATCTTGTTCATAATAGCCCCTTTCTACTGTTCTGTCTCTTATTTCTCGTCTGTACGGACAACAAGGAATCTCAGAACATTCTCCATGATGCGGACATCTGCCTCGATCTTGGCAGGAGCCTCTGGATCTGACTCGAACGGTATGAAATAATAATATCCCTCGTCCATCTTCTGGATCTCATATGCAAGCTTCTGCTTGCCGCGGTCCTCGATCTCTCCGATCTTACCGCCGGCTCTTGTGATGTAATCCTTGGCCTTGTCTACTACGGCTGTTCTGGCCTCATCATCAATCTTCGCATTAACGACGAGTGCTAACTCATACTTATTCATCTGTTTCCTCCTTACGGTCATCTGGCCCGCGATCTCCGCGAGCAAGGATTTCATATACCACGTTTGTCTATTGTATCATGGTTCGTTTCTTTTTGCAACTACTAGATATAGTTCATACATGAATACGGTCAAGTACCTCGCCTATCCTCGATTCTATCACAAGATCTGCGAATTTGTCCCTGTCTGTTGCCTGAAGATTTATCACAACAAGATGCCTTCCTCTGAAATAATCGATAAGGCCTGCTGCCGGATATACGACAAGGGAGGTCCCGCCAATTATCAGCATATCAGCCTCTTCTATGGCTCTTACCGCACCGCTTACGGTGTCATTGTCAAGGCCCTCCTCATAGAGGACTACATCCGGCTTTATCTCTCCGCCGCAGACCGGGCATCTTGGATCGAGACAACCCTTTTTCTTCTGATCCAGCATGAAATCAAGGTCATAGCAGGCTCCGCAGGTCCGGCAGTAATTTCTCATCACAGTACCATGAAGCTCATAGACCCTCCTGCTTCCGGCCTTCTGATGAAGTCCGTCTATATTCTGGGTTACGACCGCCGAAAGCCTGCCGGCCCTTTCCATCTCTGAAAGCTTCAGATGGGCCTTGTTTGGTTGTACGCCTTCTACAAGGATCTTGTCATAGTAAAATCTGAAAAACTCCTCCCTGTTCGACATATAGAAACTGTGACTTAGTATGGTTTCCGGAGGATATTTGTAATGCTCTTTATACAGTCCGTCCTGGCCCCTGAAGTCAGGAACTCCGCTCTCTGTGGATACTCCCGCTCCTCCGAAGAATACGATCCTCTCTGATTCATCCACCATTTCCTGGAGCCTTTTTACCTTTTCATCAATCTCATCCATCGATCTTAAGCCTCCTGTAGATTTCCCGTTTACTCGTTCCTAAATCCCTGGCGAGCGCCTTCATCGCCTCTTTTTCACTTAGTCCCTTATCTGTATAGAGCTTCATGTGCTCTTCTATAGTAAGCTCCTGAAAGGACCTCTGCTTCTCCTCCCTTACCTCCTCCTTTGACCTCCCCTCGATCACGAGCACATATTCTCCACGGGGCTCATTGTCCCTGTAAAAGGCTGCCGCCTCCTCAAGCGTCATCCTCTGTTTTTCTTCATATTTCTTTGTAAGCTCGCGGCAGAGCACTATCCTCCTGCCTCCTCCCAGGCGGCCTGATAGCTCTTCAAGTGTCTTTTTCAGATGATGGGGAGATTCGTAGATTATGATAGTCCTCGTATCCTTTTCTATTTCCTCAAGGACCCTCTCGTGCTCCTTCTTATCCTTTGGCAGGAAGGCCTCAAATGAAAATCTTCTGCATGAAAGCCCTGACGATGTAATAGCGGTAATACAGGCCGCAGGTCCCGGAACCGTATAGACTGGTATACCGGCCTCTATGCACATTGCCGCAAGCTCCTCTCCGGGGTCTGATATCCCGGGACTGCCTGCGTCTGTTATGCAGGCTACCCTTTCTCCGCCAAGCATGCGTCCTACCAGATACTCTGCCTTTTCAAGCTTGTTAAACTCATGATAGCTGGTGACACTGGTATGGATATCATAGTGTGAAAGAAGGACCCCGGATGTCCTTGTATCCTCTGCCGCGATCAGATCCACCTCATTCAGGACTCTTACGGCCCTGTAGGTGATATCTTCCAGATTTCCGATCGGTGTAGCCACCAGATATAGCACTCCCTCAGAAGCCATAGTCATCCCTCATTTCCATTGAATATTTACCCGGAGCATCATATAAAATAAGTGGCTTCTCTATCCGAAGCTCCGGATTTCCGTTCTTTCTTCCCTCTATAAGCACAAGTACAGGCTCCCTGTCCACAAATGGATAGACCAGCCTCATCCTTTTGGGCTCGAGCCTCATTTTCCTCATCAGATAAATAATGTCCCCAAGCCTCTGGGGCCTGTGGACATAATAGCATCTGCCGTTTTCTCTTAGCAGGGCCGCACTTTCTCTTATCAGATCCTCAAGGCTCATGCTTATCTCATGTCTGGCAAGCGCCAGAGCACTTTTAGGGTTTATCTCACCTGAATCCGACTTCATATATGGCGGATTGGAAACAACCACATGGAATGAGCCCCTGCCGAATATCTCCTGTGCCCTGCATATGTCTCCGCAGACAAAGTGTATATCGTCGGTTCCATTAAGCCTTGCGCTCCTTGTGGCCATTTCCACATTCTCCTCCTGTATCTCAAGGCCTGTATAGCTGCCACCCCGGTTCTTCGCCTCAAGCAGGATCGGTATTATCCCGTTTCCGCTTCCCAGATCTATGACCCTTTCATTGGCCTTTACCCTTGCAAAGCCCGAAAGGATCACCGCATCTATACCGAAGCAGAATCTCGATGGATCCTGGATTATGACCCTGCCGTTTCTCTGCAGATCATCGATTCTCTCTCCATCCCTAAGCTCAGTTTCCTTCATTCTTGTCACCGCCCTGATGGGAATATCCTCCGTTCCTTACGTTCTTTCCTTTGTTTTCCTTACCAGGGCCTCTCCGGGTATTATTCCTTCTGTTTTTCTGGTTGCCATTTTTTCTACGGTTGCCCTCGTGTCTCTTTACGTCCTTGTTTTCCCTTTTATCTGAACCAGTGGCCCCTGCGGTTTCCTCCGATTCCTCAAGCGCTGCCTGGTCCATGGCCTCCTTTTCTTTCTCCCTCTCCCTTGCAAGTCTTTCCTCCTCCTGCTTCCTGTACTTCTTTGGAGTACAGGTGAGCTGGTCGGCATTGAATTCCTTTATCTCCTTCACATCATTTTTTTCAAAAAGGACTGCTATCTTCTGACGGAGTATATTTACATTGCAGACTGTTCCGGCCTCTCCATCGGCTGTAACTGCAAGGTCTCCACGGCGCGGCATCTTCCTGTTCAGATACTCATATGCCTCCTCCTCGTTGTTAAGACAGCACATAAGCCTCCCGCAGACTCCTGATATCTTGGTCGGATTCAGCGAAAGATTCTGCTCCTTGGCCATCTTTATGGATACCGGTGAAAAATCAGTCAGATAGGTCCTGCAGCAGAGCGGCCTTCCGCAGACTCCCAGTCCTCCAAGTATCCTGGTCTCATCCCTTACACCTATCTGACGCAGCTCTATCCTTGTCCTGAATTCCTGAGCCAGATCCTTTACCAGAGCCCTGAAATCGACCCTGCCATCCGCAGAAAAATAGAATGTAAGCTTTCTTCTGTCAAAGGTATAGTCAGCCCTGATAAGCTTCATTTCAAGGCCGTGGTGTCTTATCTTATCCTTGCAGATAGCAAAGGCCTCTGTCTCAAGCCGCCTGTTCTCTGCGTACTGGTCCAGATCCTCCTTTGTACAGATCCTCTTTATACTTCCGAGAGGAGCCTTTATCCTGTCATCAGTGACCTCAATCACAGGTATGGTTATCTCTCCTACCTCTTCTCCTTTATCAGTATCTACAATGACCTTATCTCCTATCCTAAGGTCAAGATCCTCTGGATCATAGTACTTGTTATTCCCGGCTAACTTAAGCCTTACAGCTGTTACCTTTGGCATTATATATTACCTTTCTACCGTTCGTAGTTATCACTCAGGGCCTGGAACAATTCAAAGAAGACAAGCTCGGGCTTTACATTCTCCTTAAGACGCTTCTGTGCAAGAAATAAAGCCTGCTCGCATTCCAATAGTCCCGGAAATCCATAGCCTCCTGCCTCTTCCCTTATCGTATCCTCCTCATCAAAAAACATAAGCCGCCTTGGGTCGCCACCGGCCTTCAGCAGAAGTATATCCCTGTAATAATCGATAAAGAGGCCCAGATAGAAATCATATCTGCTCTTATCCTCTGTAAGAAGCTCTATGTATTCGCTCCATTCGTAGCTTGGCCTTCTGACTACCTGACTCATCATTTCTCCTGCCTTGTGCAGGTCATTAAGGAAATCATCCTCCTGAGCCATCTCAACGCTTTTTCCAAGATTTCCTCTTGCAAATCTCACTATCTGATCAGCCCTGTAATCGGGTATATGATAGTCCGTCCTTAGCGCCTCCTTTATGGTCTCCTCAGGAAGAGGCGACAGAGGAAGCCGTATGCAGCGTGACCTTATGGTGCTAAGCATCATATTTTCATTTGTGGAAAGAAGGATGATGACTGCATAGTCAGGCGGCTCCTCGAGGGTTTTCAACAGGGCATTCTGGGCCTGCTCATTCATCAGCTGGGCATCAGGTATTATATAGACCTTTCTCCCATTCTGATATGGCCTTATATCCACATCCGAGACGACCTGGCTCCTGATCTCATCTACGCTTATGATCTGAGGCTTCTCGTGAGCTATGACCTTAAGGTCAGGATGATTGTCTGTTTCGATCTGATGGCAGCTCCTGCAGCGTCCGCAGCTTAGGTAGCTGCCCTGCTTCCTGTCCTCGCACAGCAATGCTGCGGCAAAGGCCCTTGCTATTGTCTTTTTTCCCATTCCCTCCTCACCTGTTATCAGGTAGGCCTGGGATATCTTCCCGTCAGAAAGCGCATTTTCGAGATGCCTTACCACAGCCTGCTGCCCTTTTATCTGATCCAGATTCTTCATGTCGATATATCTAGAAGCAGTCCGCGGATCTCATCGACCCTTCCAAGTATGGAAAGATGATCCTTCTCATCTGATACAAGCTCCTGGGCCAGGTCGTCCAGATTCTTATCTACCAGCTTTATCATACCATATACCCTGTGTCTTCCTCTTCTGTCGAGAAAGTTGTCACGACTGAAGCTATGGGAGCGGTTTACGACCTCATTTATGAAATCCTTTACCAGTCCACGGTACTTCTTCATGTCCTTTATGTCCATATGATCGGCAAGCTTCTTCCCCTGCTCATCGATCTTTCCCATAAGGTCGTTTAGCTTCTCCTTCAGATCTGTATCCTTTATCTTTTCGGTAAGGGTAAATCTGAATTCGCTGTCGGTCTTCTGGGACTTTTCGGTTTTGTTATCAGTACTTGTCTGATTCAGTGGATTGATCTTTATATCCATATCATGTCCTCTGTCTGATAAGCTTTCTTATCTCTGAAACCGTTTTATCTATATTCTCGTTTACAAAGCGTTCCCGGATCCCCGCTTCCTTTAGTTTCTGATCCGAGAAGTCCCTGCTGTCTGAAAGAAATCTCCGGCACAGCTCCTGATACTTAGGTCTTTTCTCTTTTCTTTCTCTCTGCAGGGCCCTTTCAAGCCTTTCCCCATCCTCTACCTCTATATATATCGGCAGGACTCTTTCCTCGCCGAAGTATCTGCAAAAGCTCATATAGGATTCCAGAGTTCCGACTGTCAGGCTGTCCCTTCTGCTCAGATCTATCTGTCCGTCGTCTACTGTGAAATATGTCCAGTCACCGTAAACCGTCTGATAGGTCCTGCTCTCAATCACCTTTCCCCTCTCCCTCAGCGCATCAAGCTTTTCCTGGTCTGTAAAAAAATAATCCTTACCATTGATCTCGCCCTCCCTTATCGGGCGGGTCGTATATGGAACTATCCCTGCCAGACCAAGCTCCCTGTCATCAAGGAGCCTCCTTGCTATAGTATCCTTTCCCGATGCACTCTTCCCTATGATAACATAAATTCTTTTCATATGCACGTTTATAAGCAGGACCCTGAACCTATTACCTCAAGGCCATTATCCTTTATTCCCTCGACGAAGAGTCCCTTCCCAAGGGCTTCCTCTATCCTTTTTATCACATCTCTGTCAAATATCTCACCGGGAACTATAAGAGGGATTCCAGGCGGATAGACCGTTACTATGGCTCCGCTTTCCATGCCCTCTGCCTTTTCTATCGGAACCCTTTTTGTTGCTCTGCTCTCAGCTATCCCTATCCTGTCCTTCTTTTTTGGACAGATACCGTATATTCCCTCTGGTCTCCTACTCTCATCCGGGAGATCTTCTCCTGCTGCCCTTTTAATTACTTCAAGCAGCCGGTCAAATCCCTCCTTCGTATCCATAAGCGATGTCATGCAGATAACATAGTTAAGAGATGACATTTCTGCCTCTATTTTTCCTTTCCTAAGGATCTCCTCGATCTCAGTCCCGCTCCTGCCCCTCATACGAATGACAAGCTTGGAATCGTCATAGCGCTCTGTCCTGAAAAGACTTATCCCTGGCACTGCCATAAGATCGCTCCTAAGCCTGTTAAGCCTGCTGCGGTAGTCCGAAAAGCCCTTTTCTCCATGCTCCCTTATATATGTCACACACCTGTCTATACCTGCCATCAGCACATAGGATGGAGAGCTTGTTTCAAAATAGTTAAAGTATTTTATTATTCTCTCCTTATCTATCAGACTGTCATCATTTATAAGCAGACAGCCTGTCTGTGTAAGTGACGGCAGTGTCTTATGGAGACTAAGTATAACGGCATCTGCATGCTGACCTATTGGATTCGTGCCAAAGCCCGGAAAGCCGAGGTGGGCTCCGTGTGCCGCATCCACTATAAGAGGAACTCCATGCCTGTGGCAGATACCTGCTATGGCCTCTATATCCGAGATCACGCCCTCATAGGTCGGTGATGTGATCACACAGGCCCTTATATCAGGATCTCTTGCAAAGCATCTCTCTATCTCAATGGGGCTTATCTCTGCCGCTATTTCACCTCCGGCTATCTCCGGCATGGCATAGCAGGCATCCGCGTTCCTTAGTATCGCCGCATGATAAACGCTTTTATGACTGTTTCTTGCTATAAGTATCTTATCCCCAGGCCTTGTAGCCGCAAAGATGGCTGTCAGATTCATATCAGTAGATCCGCCCACAGAAAGAAAGGCATGATCCGCTCCATACATCTCTGCCACCTCATCCGAGAGCTTTTTTATGATACCGGTCGGGGCATGGAGATTATCATAGCCATTTATCTCCGTAATGTCTATATCATAAACACAGGGAAAGGACAGGGCTACCCTCTTATGTCCCGGCATATGCATGGGATATGGATCATCCTGTTTTAGTTTTTCAAGTTTTTTAAGTAACTCCATTATTCGAGATATCTCCCTAGCTCAGGCATCCATTCACCGAAGAACGGCTGATCACTCTCAAGGCTTCCTATGACAGGCTCCGTAAACCTTACTACAAGTCCAATCACTTTCTCCCAGACCGGCTCCCTTTGTCCATGTCTTCTGAGAAGGACCTTCCATTTTCTTTTCATATAGCTGTTTTTGTCATAAGTCTTAAGCTGCTTAAAGGCTTCATCTAGTCCGGCACTTTTTGCTCCTGTCAGATCTCTTATTGCCCAGCAGGCCTCCCTGGCTGATACTGTCTCCTTTGTGAGAATGTCATAAAGGTATAGATAGTCCTCCATTTCGCTGTCAAGCTCCAGCCTTTCAAGTATATTCTTCACAAGAATGGCTGACCTCATAGCTGGGGAAAGACTAAAGAGCCTTATAGCTTTTATTTCAGGGTCAAAGTATTCCACCTCTTCCTCTGTTCTTATCTCCTGGCCACCATCTATTTGATTTTCCTCTATAATGACATCCAGCGGGATATACATCTGATCGTAGTAGATGCCGACTCTTCTGTCCCTTGCAATGACCCTTATTTCCAGAGGATAGCCTGCCCTCATCGCCTCTCTCTGCAGCATAAGAAGAAGTCTTTCCCTGAAATCTGCTCTGTATGGGCATCCCGGGACAAAGTTTCTTTCACTGGCATATTCCTGATTCGGAAGATAATATGCCCTGATACCTTCCTCAAGTATATGCAGGTCCTGGTCAGGATTAAGCGAAACTGGAGAGACTATTATCATCCTTTCGAGGAATCCGGTCTCACTTATCAGATGAAGCAGTAGCCCGCTCACATACCATCCCAGGACCTGCCGGAAAGGTATCTGATTCTCGGCTGAAAATTCTCTCAGTTCTTCCTTTCTCATCACTACAGCCACACTCCGATCATATTCCTGACCTTGGCAATGACCTGCCTCTCCTTCGCGTATTTCATTAGGTTGGCAACATTCTTGTCCTCGTCCCTGATATAGGAGAACACTCCCTCCCTGAACTCCTTCCTGTCCATTTTCTCCTGATACTTAAGCACATCACAGATCAGCCTGTCCTTGTCATATATCTTCATAGGAAAGTCCTTTCTGTCAAGTGTCATGACTCCTGTCTTAAGGACATTCTCCTTTGTATAATATGGCTTGACTATAGGATAGCAGAGCTTGAACCTGGACTTGCTCGCGTTCTTATCTATTGCTATCGACCAGCCATAGGGCCTCTGCTTCAGATATCCATGGTAATAGAGGGCGCTTTCCATGGTAAGCACCCCATCCTGATGAAAAAGAGCATATATGAGCCTTTCCTCGGATATCCTGTCCTTACTGTATGTATATGCGCCGTTTCTGATCTTTGTAAGACTGCCCTCAGCTACGAACTGCTGCAGCCTCCTGTAATCGACTCCGAGCTCACCGGTAATCTGGCTTGTTCGTGCCAGGCCTCCATTCTCCTCTATAAGAGCCTCTATACGCTCCAGGTCATAGGTTCTCTTTTCTTCCCTGTACATTGGAATCTCTTCTGACATATTTCCTCTGATATATATCCCTTCGATCAATACTACACTTTTACCACAGATTATAACATAGATTATCCCGTGGTTGTTGAATTTTTAGCTATTTTGAACTATAGTAAATAAATAGTTATGTAACCCGTTGTTTTATTTCTTATTATAACACTATGAATATCAAAAAAATTATCGGCATCCTTTGTCTTGCCAGCTCTGTTTTCATTTCAACCGCTTCTTCCATGACCACAGTAATGGCCTCAGATACCAGCTCCTCTTCTCAGGTCAAGTGGCCTGATGGTCCCAAGGTCGGTTCCAAGTCTGCTGTTCTTATGGATGTGAACAGCGGGACAATTCTCTACGACAAAAAGGGAAACACAAAGCATTATCCTGCCAGCATCACTAAGATTATGACTGCTCTTGTAGCCCTTGAGCATTCAGACCTTTCCGAAACTGTGACCTTTTCCCAGAAAGCCGTCGCTGAAAGCTACGGTGGTACCTCATCCATCTCTCGTGATGTCGGTGAAAAAATGACCATGGAAGAAACCCTTTACGGTATGATGCTCGAATCTGCCAACGAATGTGCCTGGGCCATTGCCGAGCATGTCGGAGGCACTGAGGAGAACTTCATCAAGATGATGAATGACAAGGCCAGGGAGCTTGGCTGCACTCATACACATTTCCACAATCCTAATGGTCTGCCTGACGATGAACACTGGACCACTGCTCTTGATATGGCAAGGATTTCAAGGGCTGCCTACCAGAATCCGACCTTTGCCAGGATCTGCGGCACAAAGCACTATATCATCCCGCCTACCAACAAGCACAAGGACAAGACCTATCTTAACAATCATCATTGTATGCTGAATTTCTACCACACCTCACGTTATCTCTACGATTACTGTGTCGGAGGCAAGACCGGCTATACTACCAAGGCTCATTCGACTCTTGTGACCTATGGTAAAAAGAACGGCATGACTCTTGTTTGTGTCGTAATGTGTGCAAAGAATCCAGACCACTGGAATGATACAAGAAAGCTACTTGACTGGGGCTTCAAGAACTTCAAATATGTGAAGATCTCCGAGCTTAAGGATCTTTCTCAGTCTACAGATCTTCTAGGTAATACTCTCTACGGTGCCGACTCGACTCTTATCGCTCCTGACCAGGATGCCAGCGTGATGCTTCCTAAGAAGGCAGACCCGTCTGACGTAAAGCTTACTGTTGAGAAATCCGCCTCCTCTGACAAGAGCATTGTCGGTCTTCTCGTCTTTACATATGGCAATAAAAGGATCGGCAGCTGCCGGCTCAACTCCACTGAGTCCAGGAATTCTCTCTATCCCTTTCATAATCTTTCTGCCTCAAAGGGCGCAGGCTCTCCAGTGCTCCAGCTCAATGTACTTCTGATAATTATTGCCGCTCTTGTCGCTCTTGCCATTGCCATCGGCATCTTCTTCCTTTTCAGAAACATTATCTGGGCAGTCAATAAAAAGCGCCGTGATTCCTACTCTGAAAAGAAGGGCCGAATCAAATACAAGAAGATTCGAAATAATCAGAGAAAATAAAAAAGTTATCCACGTTTTGTTGACAAAATGTGGATAACTTAAAAACTTTTATTTGAAATCAAGTTTCTATTCTCAGATCTTCTGAAAAACCATCCTGCAGATCTTATTTCCAAGTCCTGAAAACTTTTTTTCATACTCCGTCATGATATTGTCCTTCATCTGTTCATCATCATGATGGAGATCTCTTGTAATGCTTATTACCTTAAAGCCCTCGTGCTCCTCGACCTCCTCAACCGAGAATTCAAACAGTCCCTTATTATCTGTCTTGAACTCTACTACCCCATTTTCCTTCAGGATCCTGTGATATTTATCAAGAAAACTATGATGGGTAAGCCGTCTCTTTGCATGTCTCTCCTTGGGCCATGGATCCGAGAAGTTCAGATAGATCCTGTCTATTTCTCCTTCATCAAAAACCTGATCTATTTCCCTTGCATCCATGCAGATCATCCTGAGGTTCTCCGGCGGCTCCTCCATGGCTTCTACCTTCTCCAGTCCTCTTAAAAGCACCGACGAATACATTTCTATTCCTATAAAGCCCTTTTCGGGGTTCTGCCTGGCCTTTTCAGTGATAAATGCCCCTTTACCCATTCCAATTTCTATCTGGACCGGACTTCCGTCAAACAGATCACTGAAATGTCCCCTGTATCTTTCCGGCTCATTTATAGTAAAAGTGCTTTCAGCCACATGCTCTCTGGCACCAGGGATATTTCGTAGTCTCATTTGTTCTCCTTATAATATAGATAAATGATAGCGAATGCATCCATCGCCTTCTTCTTCGCGGGGACATTCGCAGTCGCTTTGCGACTGCATCCATCGCCTTCTTCTCCGCGGGGGCATTCGCTCTCGCTTTGCGACTGCTCATTCGCGCTTTCGCGCGAATGCTGAGCATACAGCATGTGGGAATGAAGCTCTAGCGCTTCATTCCCGCATACTGTATGCTCATGTCCCCGCTCAATTAATACGCGAAAAATACGTGAAAAAAAAAGCCCATGTTCCGCAAGCAGTTCACAGAACAAGGACCTTCTGCTGCGCGATCAGGGGTTCGAACCCTGGACACCCTGATTAAGAGTCAGGTGCTCTGCCAGCTGAGCTAATCGCGCTTATTTCCTGTCGTCGTTCCCGGCGACAAGAACTATTATACACGTTTCATTTCAAAATGCAAGTACTTTTTGAAATTTTATATATTTTTTATAATTTTTGTCTATCAGCGACTAATTTATCCTCTGAATACTCTTTTTCATAGAACCAAAAACCTGCTCGCTAAACTCAACCATGATATTCAATGTCATTGAATATCACTTTGAGTCTGGAACCTGCTCCCTAGTACCTGCAAGCTAATCCCTACTCCCTCCTATGATATCTTCGAAAACAGTGCCTGTATCTCCTCCGGTGTCATCATCCTGTTAGGATCTCCCTGACTCTCCAGAGTCTTGTCTGGCTCTGCATCTGCTTCCTTCTTGTCCTCTTCAGACTCTTTTCCTGTGTCAGGGGCCTTCTCTTCTTCCTCTGTCTTCTCAGATATATCCTCTGACTTTGTCGACTGTGCGAACAGGGCTGCTATTTCTTCAGGTGAAAGGCGTTTATTTGGATCATAGTCACTATCATCGTCTATCTCTTCGGTCTTTTCCTCTTGTGAAGGGATATCCTCTGTCAGGTCCTTACCAGACTCTACGGCCTTATCCTGCCCAACCGATGCTTCCTGCCCTGTCTGTTTTGCAGTATTATCCTTATCTTCTACTGAATCGTCCTGCTGATCTGATACAGACATTTGGCTGCCGTCAGCTGTTTCTGTCTCGTCGGCAAGATCTGCCTGCTCAGTTTCATCTTTATCATCTGAAAAGATATCTCCTGTCAGATCGGTTTCGTCAAAGACAGGCTCTCCGCTATCTTCTGTGGCCTCCTGATTTTCATTCACAGTCTCCTTTATATCATCAGCTGGATCTGTGATCTGATCATCCACAGGCCCGGCAATATCATCTGTAAGATCCAGTTCCTTCTCATCAGGCACTATGATATCATCCGAAAGACCATTACCGTCCTCCTCTTGCATGATATCATCTGTCTGATCAGACATTTCCGTCTGTGGGGATATATCATCTGTAAGATCTGTCTCTTCTGGCGGAATAGTAATTTCATCTGTAATGTCTGGTCCCTCTTCCTCCATGGCTGTATCGCCTGACAGGTCTGCCTCCTCCATCGGCAAAGTAATATCCTCGTTCTGATCCGACTTTTCTGTCGGCTGGATTACATCTTCACTCAGATCTGCATCATCTGTCAACGAACCATCGTCTTTACTCAGGTCCGCCTCTTCTGGCTGCAGTCCAATATCATCACTAAGGTCTGCTTCATCCGCCGGCTGGATAATATCCTCTGTCAGATCAGTCTCATCTGT
>DLDA01000032.1:29633-31938 GCA_002480925.1 Lachnospiraceae bacterium UBA7784
CATCTGTCGGCTGAACAATATCTGCACTCAGGTCTCCTGTATCCTGCCAAGAGTTAATATCATCGCTCATCTCCGGCATATCTGGCTGTGAGGTGATATGATCTGTCTTCTCTTCATTATCTGTTGTATCATCTGCTGAACGATTAGTTGTGTTTTCATTCAACTCTGTATGATTCAACATACCGGTTTCCTTAAACTTCGATCTCTCAGCCTCCACAAGGGATGAATACAGTTCCATATCCCTTGCTACCTTTTCTACCCTTCTTACATCGGTATCAAGTCTTTCTATATCATGCGACAGATCACCTATTCCTGTTGAGATCTTATGACCATGATCGTCAAGCTGCTTTGGTATATCCGCCTCATACAGGCTGTTTATCTTCTTTTCAAGAGCATCGATCCTGTCCTGCAGGTCCATGGTCTGGGTCACAAGCGCCTCATTTGAATTGATAAGAGCTGCAGCGTTTTCCTTGCTCCTTCCAAGGGAAATCTTTGTCATTGCCTTCAGCGCATTTATGATCTCCTCTGCCGGAACCTGATACTCGTTGCTAAGCTCCTTTATCCTCTGGTCAAGCTTCTGCTCGCTATTCTGATTTATCTGGATCATAGCTGAAAGTGCCTCTGCGACATCCGATGTGATCCTCTGCCTCTCCCTTTCATCCTGATTCTTGATCTGGACATAGACCATTGCAGTTATAGCGCACATCACAAGAGTGATAGATGCCGGTATGAGAAAGAGATTAGCATCAGGCGCTGCCTTTATACTATAAAGGCTTGCCATCAGCCCTATCAGATCAATACAGATCAGTATCACGAGGCCGTTAAGTCTTCCTGTTCCTGACTCGTTGTTTCTTCCTTTTTCCTTCTTGATTTCTGATTCCTTGGTATCCATAGGAAACCCCCAGTCATTCTTGCTAGTTGAAAGTTGCTACCATATCTTTACTTTAATACTTTTTAATAATTATTGCAACTGTTTTCTGATTTACTTGAATCTTGTTTCAATTATTTTTATATCAGGATAAGTTCTACTGCTTTTCCATACACCTGTCCATCCCTTGAACCTATTATCTATATGAATGGCGCAATCTATAGATAAAGATAATGATGCTGATTTATCTTTCAATAAAGCAACTTTTTCCAATAGTCATCTGATCGGATCCTGAAATCATTATAAAAAAACATGGAAGAATTTCTAATAAATTCTTCCATGCCTTTACTGGTAACGTCCCTGATGTGATTCGAACACACGACCTTCCGCTTAGGAGAACCATTGAACCTTTTCATAAGGCAGTTTTTATGGCATGCAAAAAATCAGAACCTTCTGTACATCCTGCAACTTGTTATACAATGTCTTAATCATCTTTTTTCTACTGCTCCTTTATAAGCCTGTCGAACAATGCTCTGATTTGAAAAGCCGCATCTTTAGCGATCTCCTCCGGTGCACGGTTCTCCATACCTACTTAAACTACAAACAATATGTCTGATTCATCTGCTTTTCTTACTGCCATAATAAATTTCTCCTCGCATCACTGAATCTATCCAGATCCGCTGCCATGCTCGCGACCTCATCCGGAAGATTCATCCTACCATGTGCCGATTATCTTATGAATCAGAAGATCGTTTCTTTGCCAAGCAGGAAATCCAGTACATTGATATGACGAATGCCGTTTTCATCCGTAAATGACGCCGGAATATCCCGACGCATAACGATTTTCTCAAAGAAATCATTCGTCAGTCGCAGAGAGTCCAGTTCACTGGTTGTCTTTTCTGTGTGAGACATTTCGTAGGCGGATTGGATATATACCTTTTTGTCTCCTTGATTGACAACAAAATCAATTTCTTTTTGCACCTTCTGATCTTTTCGCCTGTCGAGGACGACACCAACATCAACGGAATATCCCTGTATAGTCAGTTCATTGTACAGGATGTTTTCCATGATATGGCCAGGATCAAATTGCCGGAAATTAACTCGTGCATTACGGAGCCCGATATCTGTGTAATAATATTTGTTTGGATACTGAAAATATCGTTTCCCCTTGATATCCCAGCGTTTTGCTTCGCTGATCAGAAAGGCATTCTTCAGGTATTCCAGGTAACTTGAAACGGTTTTGGGGCTGATGTTTGCTTTTTTTGTACTGTTCAGTGTGTTGGCAATATTAGTGGGATTTGTCAACGAACTGACAGATGACGCAAGAAAGTCCAGGATATCAGAAAGTACATCAGGGCGTTCAATTCCCTCGCGCTCAACGATATCCTTGATATATACCTCATTAAACAGCTGTGCCAGATAGTCTTTTTGCTGTCG
>DLDA01000032.1:32144-32974 GCA_002480925.1 Lachnospiraceae bacterium UBA7784
TTTTCGCCGGGCAGATCCGGATCAGGAACGGAAACAGACAGTTGAATTTCATCGATAAAGAGATAGTACTGTTGTGCGCTGTTTTGTATCTTTGCCTCGACCATACTGCTGAGAGCAATCGGGCTGCGGAATTTTACATCTTTGCGTTTATCAAGTTCGATTGTAATGATGTTCTCGGCACTCGTCCCCTGTGACAGCAGATAGTCACGAAACAGTTCGAATAAAAGAACGGACTTTCCGCACCGCCGGATCCCGGTAATAACTTTGATCTGGCCATCCCACATATAGGAAACAAGTTGGTGAAGATAAAGATCACGTTGTATCATTGGCACCTCCTGATATTACGCACTTAGGACGTAATTGTCTTAAGAGCGTAATAAAAGTATAACCCATTGAGTCCTGCGGTTCAACATAAAATTACGTATTTGGGACGTAAGTGGCATAAGATAGTAATCAAATATAACACCAGGGCGATCAAAGCCGAAAGTAAGTGAAAAACAGATGCAAGAATTCTGCAGTCTGGGATTCATGGAACACGCATGGAGATGTCCTTGTCCGGATCCTTCCAACCAGGTCTTTCAGGACAACAGTCGCTGCCTTCCGGTTATCTGTCCGGTAATGGTTTTAAATCTTCGAAATCATTCCGAGCAGAGCCGCGCCAGTGTTTCCGTGTCCTCCACGCATCCGTGCTCGATCCAGTCTGTTACGATTCCGGTCATGCCATAGGCCTGGTAAACCTTCAGATATCGCTCTTTACTGCTGTTGGTAGACGGGAGCACTACGCACTGCTTGAAAAAATCCAGGAGTATATGAGGCTTCATCAGTTTGTG
>DLDA01000050.1 GCA_002480925.1 Lachnospiraceae bacterium UBA7784
CCGAGCAATTTCCGCTGTAAGGGGAATCTCAATGATTTCCTTGTGGAGCAGGATATTCCTGGAATCCAGGGAATAGATACAAGAGCTCTGACAAAGCGCCTCCGTGATCATGGTACCATGAACGGGATGATATCCACTGTAAGGTATGATGATCTGGGACCTGTTATGGAAAGGATAAAGGCCTATCAGGTCGGCGATGTCGTAAGTCAGGTAAGCTGCAAGGAAAAAAAGCATCTTCCCGGCAAGGGAAAGCGTGTTGCTCTCTTAGATTTCGGAGCCAAGAGACATATAGCAGAAAGTCTTAATGAGCGTGGATGTGACGTTACCATACTTCCGGCTCATACAAGTGCCGAGGAGATAATAGCCATGGATCCGGACGGAATCATGCTTTCAAACGGTCCCGGAGATCCCAAGACCTGCACCGATATCATAAAGGAGATAAAGAAGCTTTATCAGACAGATATACCTATCTTTGCCATCTGTCTAGGACATCAGCTTATGGCTCTTGCGAATGGTATAGATACAAAGAAGCTTAAATATGGTCACCGCGGAGGCAATCATCCTGTAAAGGATGCGATGACAGGAAGAGTCTATATTTCTTCCCAGAACCATGGCTACGTCGTGGATACGGACGGACTTGATCCCCGTGTTGCGACCCCTTCGTTTACAAATGTAAATGACGGGACCAACGAGGGACTTATGTATACAGGAAAGAATATATACACGGTGCAGTTCCATCCGGAGGCCTGCCCGGGACCACAGGACAGCGCTTTTCTGTTTGACAGGTTTATAAGCATGATGGAAGGAGGACTGTAATGCCGCGCGACAAAAGCATAAAGAAGGTAATGGTGATAGGAAGCGGCCCGATAGTGATAGGTCAGGCTGCCGAGTTTGACTATGCCGGTACCCAGGCCTGCAGATCCCTGAAGGAGGAGGGCATTGAGGTCTGCCTTGTAAACTCAAACCCGGCGACTATCATGACTGATAAGGATATCGCTGATGAGGTCTATATAGAGCCTCTTACGATAAAGTCTCTTGAGACCATTATAAAAAAGGAAAAGCCGGATTCCATCCTTCCTACCCTTGGAGGGCAGGCCGGACTTAATCTGGGAATGGAGCTTGAGGAGAGCGGCTTTTTAAAGGAGCAGGGAGTACGTCTTATAGGTACTACAGCTCTTACAATAAAGAAGGCTGAGGACAGGCAGGAATTCAAGGACACAATGGAAAAGATAGGTGAGCCTGTTGCTGCCTCAAAGGTCGTTCACGATGTCGAGGCAGGTGTAAGGTTTACCAATACCATAGGCTATCCTGTGGTACTGCGTCCGGCCTATACTCTCGGTGGATCAGGCGGAGGAATAGCTCATGACGAAACTGAGCTTAGGGAGATCCTTGAGAACGGACTTCGCCTCTCTCGTGTCCATGAGGTTCTGGTAGAGCGCTGTATAGCAGGCTGGAAGGAAATAGAGTACGAGGTAATGCGTGACGGAGCAGGCAACTGCATAACTGTCTGCAACATGGAAAACATAGACCCGGTCGGAGTCCATACAGGAGACTCGATAGTGGTAGCTCCTTCACAGACTCTCTCTGATAAGGATTATCAGATGCTTCGTACCTCAGCTCTTAATATCATCACAGAGCTTGGTATCACAGGAGGCTGCAACGTACAGTATGCCTTAAACCCTGATTCGTTCGAGTACTGTGTCATCGAGGTGAATCCGCGAGTATCCCGCTCATCGGCCCTTGCATCCAAGGCTACAGGATATCCTATCGCAAAGGTTGCTGCAAAGATAGCTCTCGGATACAATCTCGATGAGATAAAGAACGCTATCACGAAGAAGACCTACGCTTCGTTTGAGCCTATGCTCGATTACTGCGTAGTCAAGATCCCTCGTCTTCCGTTTGATAAGTTCATCACAGCCAAGCGTACCCTTACAACCCAGATGAAGGCTACCGGTGAGGTGATGAGCATCTGTGACAATTTCTGTGGAGCTCTGATGAAGGCTATCAGGTCCTTAGAGCAGCATGTTGACTCGCTTATGAGCTATGATTTTTCCGACAGGACAGATGACGAGCTCTGGAAGGAAATGGAGATCGTAGACGACAGAAGGATTTACCGTATAGCAGAGGGCTGCCGCCGTAAATTTTCTCAGCAGAAAATGCATGAAGTCACGAAGATCGACCTCTGGTTTATTGACAGGATTTCCTATATCACAGAGATAGAGAAACGCCTTAAGAATGAGGAACTGACTCCTGAGCTTCTGCGTGAAGCAAAGAGGATAGAGTTCCCTGACTACATCATCGCTGCTCTCAATGGAAAGCTTTCAGAGGATGATGTAAAAAAGATGCGCTATGACAACGGCATAGTGGCTTCCTACAGGATGGTTGATACCTGCGCTGCAGAGTTCAAGGCCGAGACGCCGTATTACTACTCTGTTTACAGCGGCGGTGAGAATGAAGCCCTTGAGACCTCCGGAAAGAAGAAGGTCTTAGTTTTAGGAAGCGGTCCTATCCGTATCGGACAGGGTATAGAGTTCGACTATTGTTCTGTACATGCGACCTGGGCCTTCGAGAAGGAGGGCTTCGAGACCATAATTATAAATAACAACCCTGAGACAGTATCCACCGATTTCGATATAGCTGACAAGCTCTATTTTGAGCCTCTTACTACTGAGGATGTAGAAAATATCGTCCGTCAGGAGAAGCCAGACGGGGCTGTCGTACAGTTCGGAGGACAGACAGCCATCAAGCTTACCCAGGATCTGATGAGAATGGGAGTAAAGATCTATGGTACTGATGCAAAGGATGTAGACAGGGCAGAAGACCGTGAGCTCTTCGATGAAGTCCTTCAGAAGACAGGTATTCCAAGAGCTTCAGGCGGTACTGTATTCACAGCAGAAGAGGCAAAGAAGGTTGCCAATAAGGTCGGCTATCCTGTACTTGTCCGTCCTTCATACGTACTTGGTGGTCAGGGAATGCAGATTGCATTCAATGACGAAGACATCGAGCAGTTCATGGGCATCATCAACCGTATCGCCCAGGAGCACCCAATCCTTGTAGATAAGTATCTCCAGGGTAAAGAGGTCGAGGTAGATGCCGTATGTGATGGTGAAGATATACTGATTCCTGGTATTATGGAGCATATCGAGCGTACAGGAATCCACTCAGGTGACTCGATTTCAGTATATCCGGCTCCAACCATCGGCGATGAGGTTAAGAAAAAAATAGAAGACGCTACGATTAAGCTCGCAAAAGAGCTTCACGTAATCGGCCTTATCAATATCCAGTTTATCGATATGGATGGAGAGGTCTATGTAATCGAGGTTAACCCTCGTTCTTCACGAACCGTTCCATACATCAGCAAGGTTACAGGAATTCCTATCGTAGATCTTGCTGCAAAGGTTATGTGCGGTCATACTCTCCGTGAGATGGGTTATAAGCCTGGTCTTGCTCCTGAGGCTGACTATGTCGCTATCAAGATGCCTGTCTTCTCATTTGAGAAGCTCCGCGGTGCTGAGATTTCTCTTGGACCTGAGATGAAGAGTACCGGTGAGTGCTTAGGTATTGCACCGACCTTCAACGAGGCTCTGTATAAGGCTTTCGCTGGCGCAGGCGTTGATCTGCCGAAGTACAGGCAGATGATTATGACTGTAAATGATAAGGATAAGCCGGAGGCTGTTGGAGTAGCAAAGCGTTTCAAGGCTTTAGGCTACAAGATTTATGCCACAAGGTCTACTGCCAAATACCTGAATGAGCACGGTGTCGAGGCTCTCTGGGTTAACAAGATTAATCAGGAGTCACCGAATGTCATGGACCTTATCCTCGGTCACAAGATCGACCTCGTAATAGATACACCTACCGAGGGTCATGGTGACAAGACCCGTGACGGTTTCCTGATCAGAAGAAATGCTATCGAGACAGGAGTTTACTGTATCACAGCAATGGATACCGCAAATGCTCTGGCACACGCACTGGAAAGCGAGCCTGATAAGGTAACACCAATAGATATAGCAAAGGTCGACAGACGTTAGTATGAATAAAAACAATTTTCATCTGGGGTGGTTCAGTAAGTATAGAAATGAGTTATTCGGCCTTTCTATGCTTGAGCTTATATTTTTTCATTATACAGAAAATATAAGTAATGCGATAAATGATGGGATTCTGGATCCGGACTCGACTCC
>DLDA01000038.1 GCA_002480925.1 Lachnospiraceae bacterium UBA7784
CAGATCAAAAACGGTAAGAGAAAGATGAACATCGTAAGCCGTGGAGGATCACTGATCTATGCCTGGATGTCGATGACAGGTGAGGAGAATCCGTTCTACTCACACTTCGATGAGATCTGTGATATCTGTGCAGAGCATGATGTGACTATCTCTCTTGGTGATGCATGCAGACCGGGATGCCTCGCAGATGCAACAGATATCAGCCAGGTGGATGAGCTGATCCGACTCGGTGAGCTGACCCAGAGGGCCTGGGAGAAAAATGTCCAGGTCATGATCGAGGGACCGGGACATGTACCAATGGATCAGATCGCTGCCAATATGAAGATTGAGCAGACTATATGCAAGGGTGCTCCGTTCTATGTACTCGGACCTCTTGTGACAGATATAGCACCGGGATATGATCACATCACAGCAGCCATTGGCGGAGCAATCGCAGCAATGAATGGCGCTTCATTCCTCTGCTACGTGACACCGGCGGAGCATCTGGCACTTCCGAATGTGGATGACGTAAGAGAAGGAATCATCGCATCGAGAATTGCAGCTCATGCAGCAGACATCGCAAAGCATCTCCCACATGCCAGAGATATCGATGACAAGATGGCTGACGCCAGAAGAAAGCTCGACTGGGATGCCCAGTTCGAATGTGCCATGGATCCGAAGACGGCTGAGGAGATCCGTGACAGTCGCCTTCCTGAGGATGATCATTCAGATACCTGCTCAATGTGCGGAAAGTTCTGTGCAGTAAGGTCTATGAACAAGGCACTGGCCGGAGAGACTATAGATATTCTGTAAGAAGGTATATAGGATGCACCATTTGTACCGGGGTACAGATGGTGCATTTTTTATGGAAAATTATATAAATAAGGTTTGCCATTGACGGGGATAACGGTTATAATAAATACTAGATTTTTGTCTGAAAACGATTTAGGAGGTCACAATGAATATAGTATGCCTTGACATGGAAGGCGTTTTGGTACCGGAGATATGGATAGCCTTTGCGGAGAAGACTGGGATACCGGAATTTCGCAGGACCACCAGGGATGAGCCGGATTATGACAAGCTTATGAAGTACAGGATCGATCTTCTGAAGAAGCATGGTCTGGGACTTAAGGAGGTTCAGGATGTTATAGCAGAGATCGAGCCGCTGGAGGGAGCAAAGGAGTTCCTTGATGAGCTTCGTTCGATCACACAGGTGATCATTCTTTCCGATACCTTCGAGCAGTTCGCGACACCGCTTATGAAGAAGCTTAACTGGCCTACTATATTCTGCAATACTCTTGAGGTATCAGAGAACGGCGAGATCACAGACTATCATATGAGAGTCGAGAATTCCAAGCTCACTACTGTGAAGGCTCTTCAGTCTATAGGCTTTGATACGATAGCAAGCGGGGACAGCTTTAATGATCTGGGGATGATACAGGCGAGCAAGGCTGGCTTTCTCTTCCGCAGTACCGATGCGATAAAGGCAGAGTATCCGCAGATACCGGCGTTCGAGACCTTTGACGACCTGTTTGGCGCGATAAAAGACAGCCTGTAAACGGGGGGTATTCCTGGAAGTACTTGGAGGGTTTTATGGCAGATACGAACAGGGAGAATAGGGGGAAAAAGCTTATAGGATTAAGGAAGAAGACAAAAACAGCAAAGACCGGGGACAGAAGGAAGAGTCTTAAGAGGCTTTCTCCGAAGAAAAGGACAGCTGCTAAGAAGTCCGGTCATCTTTTTAATAAGGAGACCAGTGGCAGAAAAGCAGAGAAAAAGGCCGAAAGGGTAATATCCATAAGGACCAAGCTGATACTGCTTATCATACCGGTTACTGTAGCTATAGTAGCCCTGCTTGTAATAGTATCATCTCAGATGTCAAAAAAGAGAATGAAGGCCATGTCGGAGGCTCAGCTTGATTCGTCGATCGCGAATCAGGCAGACAGCATAGAGGCCTGGCTCAAGCAGAATCTGGAGTTCTTCTCAACTGCAAAGGCCGCTATAGAGGCAGCCCAGCCTAAGACGCCTGACCAGCTGAAGGACCTGCTCAATGTATATTACGGGCAGAATAATAGCTGTCCTAACGGACTTTATGTGGCGGGATCAGACGGGAAGTATTTCAAGGCGACCAAGTCTAGTCTTGCCTTTGCAGATGTTGCCAATACCACCTGGTACAGACAGGGCCTTACCAGAGTCAATATGGACTATGGTTCCGCATATATGGATATGGCTGGTAAGTATGTGGTATCGGCGTCTGCACTCTTAAATGATGGTTCTGGAAAGCTGCGTGTCATATCGGCAGATGTATCGCTTGACAGGATAAGCACCATTGTAAACTCAGGGACCAGAATGAAGGGGGCCAATTCCTTCCTGGTTGATTCAAGAGTAGGTACTATTCTTTCTTCACCGAAGTATTCACTTGCCGGGACCAATATCAACAAGTCGAATGATCCACTGATAAAGGGCGTGGCGGAAAAGATAAAAAAGCATGATCTAGAGGCTGGCACGATAGATGACAAGCTTGTTGAGATGAGAAGTATAAGTGATACAGACTGGGTCCTGGTATCATATGCTCCTATGAGTCTTATCATGAAGGAGGTCGCTTCACTCGGAAGAACTCTTGCCATACTTGGAGTGCTCGCTCTTGCCATACTTGTTGTAATACTGCTTACGGTGGTAAACGGCATCTTTGCCCCTATTTCCGGTATCACCAGAAGCATCACCAATATGACCGAGGGTGACTTTACCATCAAGGTGGATAAGACCTCGCACGACGAGATCGGAGCCATGTCGGGAAGCATCGGAAGGTTTATCGACAGGATGAGAGGAATGCTCTCATCGATAAGCTCTGAATCTGATAAGCTTAAAAGCCAGTCAGAAAACAGTGACAAGGTCTCAAAGGATATGCTGCGTGAGTCCACCTCACAGACAAAGGAGATGGAGAACCTGAATCAGACAGTTGATTCGCTGGCGCTTGCAGTCAACAATATTGCTGAATCCGCGACCACACTGGCCCAGGTGGTTTCCGATACCAAGGAGGATTCAGACAAGACAAATGAAGCGATGGACAATACCGTCCGTATCGCAAGGCAGGGTCGGGAGGATATAAGAAATCTCGGAACGGCAATGGACGAGATAAGGGAATCAAATCAGTCTCTTGTCGAGTCAGTAAACCAGGTCGGAGATGCTTCTAAGCAGATCACCAGGATAGTAGGTCTGATACAGGAGATAGCGGACGAGACCAACCTTCTGTCTCTGAATGCTTCTATTGAAGCAGCAAGAGCAGGAGAAAGCGGAAGAGGCTTCGCTGTCGTAGCTTCTCAGATAGGAAAGCTGGCCAATAATTCAGGAGAGAGCGCTGCCAGCATAAGCAAGCTTATAAACACAGTATCCGAACAGATAAAAGAGGTAGTGGAAAGGGCAGACCAGTCTTATCAGGCAATCGAGAAGAATGCCGGCCTTATCGATAAGACAGTTGAGAGCTTTGACGAGATCTATAAGAATATAGGTCAGTCAAGCAGAAGACTGACAAGAGTCGTTGAAAATATCAGAAAGGTCGAGGATGTGGCGTCAAGCGTAGCAGCCATCTCAGAGGAGCAGGCTGCAAGTACGGCAGAGATCCAGACTACATCCAGGGAGATCATGGAGCATGCGCGCTCGATCACTAGATCAAGTCAGGATGTGGCTGAGAACTCAAGAGAGCTTTCTGACACCTCAAACGCTCTTGCAGGCTACGTATCGAAATTCAGGATTTAAGGAGGCAAAGATTATGATAAGATATAAGAAATTCTTTTCTCTCCTTACTGCTTTATGTCTGACTGCGGGACTGACCTGCTGTGGATCAGCAGATAATGACTCAACGACTGATGTGACAAGCAGCAAAAAGATCCTGGTCACCATCTCGGATTCGAAGAACGGTACCAGAGGAGATTTCGAGAAGGCCATAAGGAAGGAAGGCAAGGCAGCCGGATATGATATTACAGTACAGCAGACTGCAGGAGTCTTAGACACCCAGATCAAACAGCTACGTAATGCAAAGCAGCATAAGTTCGGCGGGGTGATCTGCTGGGCGGATGATCCGGATGCTGCAAAGCAGCTTGAGATAGCTGCCAACGGACTGCCGATAGTTTTCGTAAACAGCCTTCCTGATGAGGATGCTCTTACCCAAGGCTCATATGTCTATGTGGGAAGTGATGATCAGAAGGCAGGTCAGGATCAGGCCTCTTACGTCTACGATAAGCTTGGAAAGCCAGATAAGCTGAACCTCCTCATGATGAAGGGCAAGAAGGATGATGATTCGACCGGGAGGAGAACAGACGCAGTCAGGAATTATCTTACCGATCATGGCTGTCAGGTGAATATCGTCTTCTCTGATTTCGCTGACGACAGTACGGATACAGCCTACAGCCTGATGCAGCGCTTCAGGACGACAGGACAGAGCTTCGATGCGGCTATCTGCAATGATGATGCAATGGCGCTTGGAGTCATAAGGTATATGCAGGAGAACGGCCTGTCTACAGACAAGATACCAGTATGTGGCATAGATGGTTCAAAGGATGCGCTTGCATCGATCAAATCAGGCGGAATGTCCTTTACCGATATGCAGCAGACTACAAAGACTGCCAGAGCCTGTATTGATGCGATCGGAAGGATCAAATCTGGAGGCACTATAAATGGCCTTAGCGGAGCATCAGAGGATGGAAAATATATCTGGATCCCTTATCAGAAGGTTACTGCTGATAATGTAGATAAGATCAGATAGTAAGGAGGCAACCTATGAGATCAGGAACAAAGGAAAGCAGGTTTTCACAGATCATCATTGCGGTGCTTGCGATCATACTTGGAGTTTTATGTGTCGCCAGGCCGGATAAGGCGGCGGGCTTTATAGTAAGCGCAGTCGGCCTTATAATACTCATAGTAGGGATCGTGATGATAGTTTCAAAGCTTAAGGATAATAATCTGAGAGTTCCAGCTATTATCCTTGGCGCAGTCATAGCTACTATAGGAATCTTTATCTTCACGCATCCGGATCAGACAATATCTCTTATCTTCATAGCCTTTGGCGTGCTTCTTGTAGCAGATTCCATTCAGGGGATAACCTCAAGCATGGTAATAAAGGAAGCCGGGGGTCCATGGAGCATATCCCTTACTATGGCTCTTATTAGCTTCGTATTCGGTGTGATCTGCTTTATGGCTCCGAAGTTCTTTCCGTCGCTTAGCTTTATGATCATAGGAATAATGCTTATCTACGATGGAGTCACATCCATTTATTCGTCTATAAGGGCGGGCAGAGCGGATAAGTCAGTTGTCGATTCTCATATAGTTGATGAAAAGGACATCTGATATTTCAAAGGAAATGATAAATTGAGAACCATGGAATTCAAAATGGAGAGGACAGGTCTGTTAAAGGTGGGGGACCGTCTTCCCGTAACAGAGTCAAAGCTTCCGAATTCCTATTATTATACTCTGGGAAGGTCTTACGCTATGTCGGCTAACTATACGACACTTGAGAGACTTAAGTCACGAGAGGGTCTGGTAAAGGATATCAGAAAGACTCCCAAGGGGTATTTTGTCACTGTGGAATTTCAGGAGGATGAGACTAGAAACGAGAAGTAAATGAGGTATCTACCAGTTGAAGAACTCACCCGTGGCATGATTTTAGGACAGGAGATGTATGATCCTGCCGGACTGATGCTTCTGGCGAGACATACAGAGCTTGACGACCAGACAATCGGGATAATAAGTCGTACCGGAGTACCGGGCGTTTATATAGAGGATGAATTCTCCAGAGATGCTGAAATCCGTGATGTGATCTCTTCAGAGGTCAAAAAGTCCGCACTTCAGATAGTTCATGACGTATTTATCCGTGCAGAGCAGGGAGAGACCGTTGATGAGGAAAGGATAGCTTCGATCGTATCCCAGATCACGCGTCAGGTCATAGAGGACAGGGATGTCATCTGCAATCTTGTAAATGTGCGTGCATATGACGGATATACCTATTTCCATTCGGTGAATGTGGCTGTTCTGGCAGGTGTTCTGGGAGCGAAGCTTGGTCTTAGTGAGGCGGAGCTTAATGACCTTATTACTGCCGGCTTTCTCCATGATGTAGGCAAGGTCTTTATCGATATAGATATTATCAATGCTCCTAGAAGGCTTACGGCCGAGGAGAGAGAAGTCATAAAGGCTCATCCCGGAATGGGGTATGAGTTCCTGAGGGACAATTACAGCTTTGATCAGGATGTGCTTCTGGCCGTATATGAGCATCATGAATGGTTTAATGGTGAGGGATACCCGAGAGGGATCAAGGGTGATCAGATCACCTTACCTGCAAGGATCCTTAAGGTGGCGGACGTATATGATGCTATGACGGGGAAGAGATGCTACCATGACCCGTATCTGCCAAGTGATGTCCTTGAGTACATAATGGGACGGGATGGAATGGAATTTGACCCTGACGTCGTGGCTGTAATGAGCAGGGAGCTCTGTCTCTATCCTGTCGGATGTGAGGTGGAGCTGTCTGACGGCAGGAGAGCTCTTGTGATCGAGAATCATAAGGGAGCCATACAGAGACCTAAGGTCAAGATATATGACAGCGGAGAAGAGATAGATCTTGCTTCAGACAGGAAGTCATGGAACCTTACAATAGTAAAGCTGTTTTTATGAGGAATGAATGAATACCCAGGGTGCAAACGAGATAGATCTGCTTCTGGCCGAGAGCTTCAAAAAGCTGGCGAGGACACATCAGATCGAAAAGATCACAATCAGACAGATCACGGATGAGGCCGGGGTGATAAGACCAACCTTCTATAATCACTTTCAGGACAAGTATGAGCTTCTGGAGTGGATCATAAGAAGGGAGCTTATTGATCCAATAGAGCCGCTCCTTGATAACGGAATGCTTAAGGAGGCACTTATCCTTCCTCTCACTACTATGGAGAAGGATAAGGAATTCTATACAAGGGCTGTAAATCTTGAGGGACAGAATTCTTTCTCGGAGACACTGAGAAAGGCCATATCTGAAATGTCCCTTAAGCGTCTGAACCGGAAAAAAATAGAGGAGCTTCTGCCATACAAGAAGTGGCTTACTGCTGAGAGGGTGGCGGATTATTTCAGCGCGGCCTTATGCTATGCAGTGATCGAATGGGTAAAGGACGATATGAGAGTGCCGATGAATGAGCTGGTTGATATTTTTATCTATATTGCCAGCCATTCTCTGACGGAAATCATTTCAAATCTGTACCAGTAGACGGTCAGATATCACTTCTATTACAAATCGTAAAAAGTGTATCGCTCTTATCTACACGCGAAATAGAATGAATATTTAATAAAGCGATACTTTTGGATATAGTATAAAAAAAGCTACTACTGGAGGATTCATGAACTGGTTAGGTAATCTGCTGATCATAGTCGGGATCAGCTTTGATATATATGCGGCAATGGAGATCCGCGGAGCCATGCTTGCGAAGATCAAGCCGAAGGCGCTTATACTTGCAAGTCTTATCATCACTCTCATACAGTGCGTATTTTTCTTTGGGGGATTCTTTATTTCATACGACCTTATAAGCCATGATCAGATGGCGGCAGCCAATGCCAGACCGCTCGGGAATACTCTTGCCGCGATCATATTTTTTGCACTTGCAGTCAGGCTTATACATAAGGCCATAAGGCATGAGGAAATAGAAGAGAAAAGAGAAGAGATGAGCCTTAAGACCTATTCTCTTATAGTGCTTGTCGGAGCGGTTTATACTCTCTTTGCAGGACTTGCCTGCGGTCTTACCGAGTCGAATATATGGCTTATGCTGATAACGATAGTCGTATCTACAATTGTTGTTGTTTCAGCCGGCGTCTACACCGGATACAGATATGGCTTTGCATCAAGACCCAGGGTATATCTGTCAGGAGCAGCCCTTCTGATCATCGCCGGGGTCTGGTCTATTATAAGGTCTGTAATATCATGAAGAAAAGAACAGAAGAAATACTAAAGCGGCTGGACGGAGTTTACGGCAGAGATATTCCCTGCTATCTGCATTATGAGACTCCGTGGCAGCTGCTTTTTTCTACAATAATGTCAGCCCAGTGTACCGACAGGAAGGTAAACGAGGTGGCAGAAAGGCTCTATAAGAAGTATTCGACCGTAAAGGCATTTGCGGATGCACAGATAGAAGAGCTGGAGCAGGATATAAGAGCGACAGGCTTTTATCATACAAAGGCAAGGAATCTGAAGGCCTGCGCGAGGAGACTGCTGGAGGATTATGACGGCCAGGTACCGCGTACCATAGAGGAGCTTACTTCCCTGCCGGGAGTCGGACGCAAGACAGCAAATGTGATCCGAGGGAACATATATCATGATCCTTCAATAGTTGTAGATACCCATGTCGGACGTATCTCAAGGAGACTGGGACTAACAGAGGAAAAGGATCCTGCCAGGGTCGAGAGGGATCTGATGAGGGAGATTCCAAAAGACCACTGGATAGCCATAAATATCCAGTTCATTGCTCTTGGCAGAAGTATCTGTACGGCCAGGTCACCTAAGTGTAATGAGTGCTTTTTAAGCGACATATGTGGTGGTATATAGATCACTTCTCGTTTCGAATCCGGTCAAGCTCTCTTAATACTGTACCCTTTGTCATAAAGTCCATGGACTCTACCTTTTCATAAAGCGCCTCAAACTTATCAGGCATAGAAAGAGCCCTGTAGCATTCACCCAGCAGGGTATAGTCAGCGGATACGTCGGACCCAAGTCCTATCGCATATTCTAAGATACAGGAAGCCCTCTGATATTCCTTTTTTTCCATAAAGCATTTGGCCAGATCGCAGAGAAGGACCTCGACACGGTTGAACCTTTCTCCGATCTGCTGCATCTCACCTAGGTTTTTACGACCGTATTGAAGCTTCAGATCAGTGTTTGACATACCGTTCAGATTAAGGAGCCGCTTGGAGGAGAGTTGTCTAAGCTCATCTATAATCATGTCAGCCTCTTCATCCGGATTGTCGTCAAAAAAAGATAGTGGAAATTTTTCCAATGGAATGGTAATATATTGGATAGTGTTCAGATCTCTGGCAGGAGTAAGATCAGCGTGCCTTTCGTTCTCCCAGAATTCTTCATCGGTCTGCTTTTCCTCAGATTCAAGATGTCTGATCCTAAAAGCAACGAAAAGGATGAATGCCAGGATCGTAAGCGTAAGGACAGGTAGCTGTGATATTCTGATAAGTAGTATCATATAATGCCTTTCTTTTTCATAATTGTAGCACTTTTGCCGGAAGGAATAAATAGATGAAAAAATGGTTGTTGGCCGGGGGGTTAACAGCGGGAATCATTATCGGAGGGATATTTTTAAGGACAGAGGATGCTTCCGCTGCCATGCGCATTGCAGACAATGTTTATATAGGCTCGGTAAATGTCTCCGGAATGGATGAGAAGGAGGCGTCTGCGGCTCTTGATCAGTATGCACAGGAGGCAGAGGATAAGAGCATAACATTATCAAGCGGCAAGAAGTCGATTAATGCAAAGTCCTCTGATCTGGGGCTGTCACCGGATCCGGGAGACAGTGTCAATCAGGCTTTGAATTACGGCAAGAAGGGCAATCTTCTCGAAAGATATTGCCAGAATAAGGATATTAAAAACGGCAGGAAAAAGGTCTTTGCTCTGGGAACAACAGTTGATACAGCAAGGGCCAGGAAGTTTTTAAAGGATAATGAAGGCCGGCTTACCAATGAGCCGGTTGATGGTACTCTTTCACACAGGAATGGCAAGTTCACATACGTAGCAGGAAAGAAGGGCTACGAGCTTGATATCGATGCCTCGGTCAAGGTAATAGCTGATTATGCTGCAGAAGGCGAGGAGGATTCTTCCGGTAAGCTTGCGCTTGTGACAGTAGAGAAGGAGCCGAGAGGAAGCGCAAAGGAGCTTTCCTCTGTAAAGGATCTGCTCGGTACCTTCACGACGAATTACTCTGCTTCTACAGCTGCAAGAAAACAGAATGTAGCGAATGGTGAATCAAAGATAAACGGAACGGTACTCTATCCCGGGGATAAATTCTCAGTGGCAAAGGCGCTTAATCCTATGTCAGCAGAGAACGGATACGAAAAGGCTCCGTCATATGAGAACGGTACGACGGTCATGACATATGGCGGAGGTATCTGTCAGGTCTCGACTACTCTTTATAATGCAGTGATAAGGTCTGAGCTTACTGTGATAAAGAGATACAACCATTCAATGATGGTGCATTATGTCAAGCCGTCAGAGGATGCTGCCATAGCCGGAGATATAAAGGATTTCCAGTTTGAAAACAGTCTTAAGTATCCTGTCTACATCGAAGGAAGCGCAGATGGCAACAATATCACATTCAGTATTTACGGCAAGGAGACAAGAGAAGCGGGGAGAACCGTGGACTTCGAGAGCAAAACGACTGATACCGTAAAGTACAAGACCAGGTTCACGGCTGACTCGTCACAGCCGGTAGGCTATATCACAAGCACCGGAGATATTCCTCATGACGGACTTAAGGCTGAGCTCTGGAAGATAGTAAAGAAGAACGGACAGGAGGTAAGCAGGACAAGATTTAACAGCTCGGTTTATAAGGCTACAGATGCCACATATTCGGTTGGGACAAAGTCGGATTCGCCGGAGGCCGTGGCTGCCATAAAGGAGGCCATTGCAAGCGGAGATCTTGATAAGGTACGTGCGGCGGCAGCCAAATGGAAGAACGCTGCTCCTGAAGAAAAGGATGACAATACAGATAAGTCTGAGCAGGACAATAAGACAATAAAGAATTCGGATTCAGATAAAGATGAAAAGAACAGTAAGGCTGACTCCGGGAAAGATTCCGGAAAGAATACTAAAAAGATCGGTGATAAGACCTCTCAGGGTAAAAAGAGCTGAGGTCATTCTTGGAAGCAGGATAGGTGAGGACTGCGGAGCTGTGATCTGCCCTCCAGACGAGGTCCTTGTCATGTCGACGGATCCAATCACCGGAACGGCGATAGATATAGGTCATCTGGCCTGTGATATTACTGCAAATGATCTGGCAAGCGCAGGTGCGACGCCGCTAGGCATACTGCTTACGGTCCTGCTGCCGCCAGGAGAAAGCGAGGATACCCTTCACCAGATAATGCTTGACATAAATGATTCATGCGAAAGACTTGATATGGCCGTAATAGGTGGTCATACTGAGGTGACTGACGCAGTGACAAGGCCGGTGGTCTCAGTTACAGGTGTCGGAAGAGTGAAGAGGCAGAGCATGATTGAGACCTCCGGAGCCGAACCTGATATGGATCTTGTCGTAACAAAATATGTCGGTCTTGAGGGAACAGCTATAATAGCAAAGGAGAAGAGAAGTGAGCTTCTTTCGCGCTTTCCTGAGGAATTCGTAAACAAGGCCATTTCCTTTGGCAATATGATATCAGTGGTTAAGGACGGCATTGTAGCCGCAAAAGCCGGCGCGGCCGCGATGCACGATGTCACGGAGGGCGGCATCTTCGGGGCCCTGTTTGAGATGAGCGAGGCATCAGGCGTCGGTATCTCCGTGGACATCGAAAGGATACCTATAAGGCAGGAAACGGTGGAGATCTGTGACTATTTCGGAATAGATCCATATGGGCTTGTAAGCAGCGGAAGTATGCTGATAGCAGCAAGTAATGGAGCAAGGATAGTTGAAGCTCTTGATGAAGCCGGAATCAGCGCAGCGGTGATAGGACGGACCAATTCCACTAATGAGCGGGTGGTGCATTATGACGGCTCAACGAGATTTCTGGAGCCGCCGGCAGTCGATGAATTCCACAAGGTGCTCGGATAAAGGAGAAAAGGATGCAGGAGAAGATCTTAAATATAATAGAAAAGAACAGCAAGATAGATACAAAGGAGCTTTCGGTCTTGGTAGGTGAGGACGAGGAAGCAGTAAAGGCAAATATAAAGGAGCTTGAGGATAAGCATGTTATCTGCGGTTATCCTACTCTTGTTGACTGGGACAAGGCCGGTATAGAAAAGGTTACAGCACTTATAGAGGTAAGGGTAACCCCTCAGAGGGGGATGGGCTTTGACAGGGTGGCAAGAAGGATCTACAACTATCCTGAGGTAAGCTCTGTTTATCTGATCTCAGGTGGATTTGATTTCATGGTGACGATAGAGGGAAAGACACTGCGCGAGGTCGCTGATTTCGTTTCACAGAAGCTGTCTACCCTTGATTCAGTGCTCTCTACAAAGACCAACTTTATCCTGAAAAAATATAAGGATCATGGCACTATAATGGTAGATGAGCAGAAGAAGGATGAAAGGGTGGAGCTGTCATGAAAAGTCCGGTCAGCAGACAGATACAGGAGATAAAGCCATCAGGTATCAGAAAGTTTTTTGATATAGTAAGCACAATGGACGACGCAATATCCTTAGGCGTCGGCGAGCCTGATTTCGATACCCCCTGGAGGGTAAGGGATGAGGCGATCTATTCTCTCGAACAGGGAAGGACCTTCTACACGTCAAATGCCGGACTCATGGAGCTCAAGGTGGCTATAGCAGAGTATCTTGACAGGAAGTACGACCTGCATTATGACCCGAAGGGCGAGATGATGATGACTGTAGGAGGCAGTGAGGCTATAGACATAGGGCTTCGTGCCATGCTTGATCCTGGTGATGAGGTGATAATACCGGAGCCTTCATATGTATCATATGTGCCATGTACCATTCTGGCAGGAGGAGTCCCTAAGATCATCAACCTGAGGGAGTCGGATGAGTTCCGTCTGACAGCTCAGGAGCTGGAGGATGCGATCACAGAGAAGACCAAGGTGCTTATACTCCCTTATCCTAACAATCCGACAGGAGCCGTTATGGAAAAGGAGGATCTTCTGGCGATTGCTGATGTGATAAGGAAGCATGATATATATGTGATGACAGATGAGATATATTCTGAGCTTACATATCAGATGGATCATGTATCGATCGCTTCCATACCCGGAATGAAGGAAAGGACAGTATATATCAACGGATTCTCAAAGGCATTCGCGATGACAGGTTGGAGGCTCGGCTATGCATGTGCTCCGAAGGATATCCTCTCCCAGATGCTTAAGATCCATCAGTTTGCTATAATGTGCGCGCCGACCACATCGCAGTACGCCGGTATCGAGGCTGTCCGTCACTGCGACAGAGAGGTCGAGGATATGAAGATGCAGTACAACGAGAGAAGGATCTATGTATTACAGAGATTAAGGGATATGGGACTTTCATGCTTTGAGCCATACGGTGCCTTCTATGTATTTCCATCTATAAGGAGCACGGGGATGAGTTCTGACGATTTTGCGACAAGCCTTCTGAAGACAATGAAGGTAGCAGTCGTTCCCGGAACAGCATTCGGAGAATGCGGAGAGGGATTCATCCGGATCTCCTATGCCTATTCAATGCAGAATCTCAAGGTGGCTCTTGACCGTATTGAGAAGTTTGTAAAAGGGCTTAAGAAGTAAGGCTTATATGAAAGGTAAATCTATAAAACCTATTATTTCGGCCAGGAATCTGGTCCATGAATATTACAGACGTGATGAGGAGGGAAACGTCACAGCGATCGAAAATGCGGTCGATGACGTAAGTCTCGATGTCGAGCCAGGCCAGTTTATATCCATTCTCGGACATAACGGAAGCGGGAAATCGACTCTTGCCAAACATATCAACGCTCTTCTTCTGCCTACTGAGGGCAGTATTTATGTCGATGGAAAGGATACCTCTGCCCCGGAGAATGAACTTCCGGTCCGTGAGGAAGCCGGCATGGTATTCCAGAATCCTGACAATCAGATCATAGCATCTGTAGTCGAGGAGGATGTAGGCTTCGGCCCGGAGAATATAGGTATCCCGACTGACCAGATCTGGGCAAGGGTTGAGAGAGCCTTGAAGGGAGTCGGCATGTGGGAGTACAGGAAGAAGTCTCCAAACCGGCTTTCAGGCGGACAGAAGCAGAGGGTGGCTATAGCCGGTGTGATGGCTATGGAGCCTAAATGTATAATACTGGATGAGCCGACGGCAATGCTAGATCCTGACGGAAGGGCAGAGGTCATTGCGACAGCAAGGGAGCTAAACAAGAAAAAGGGAGTCACTATAATACTGATCACGCATTACATGGAGGAGGTTGTCTTTTCCGATAAGGTATTCGTGATGGATCATGGAAAGATAGTGATGCAGGGGAGCCCGAGGGATATTTTCTCACAGGCCGACTCACTTCGTTCCTACCATCTCTGCCTGCCTCAGGTCACTGAGCTTGCCTGTCAGCTGAAGGCAGCAGGCCTTAAGGTCCCGGACGGAGTCCTTACCAGGGAAGAGCTGATGTCAGTGCTTACAGAGGGCGGACTTCTTTCTAAGGAGATAGAGGATAAGCCGGAGCAGACCTTTGATAAAAAAGAAAAAAAGCCGCTTTCAGACGCAGTCCTTCTATTAGACCATGTCAGCGTAACCTATCAGGATGGAGGCAGCAGTACCAGGGCATTAGAAGACGTTTCCTTACAGATCAACAGGGGTGATTTCCTGGGAATAATAGGACATACCGGTTCAGGGAAGTCAACTCTTATCCAGACCCTGAATGGTCTTATAGCTCCGAGTGAAGGACATATATATTTCAATGGTCAGGATATAGGAGATGATGGCTTCGATAAAAGGGGGCTTAGATCACAGGTCGGAATGGTATTCCAGTATCCGGAGCATCAGCTGTTTGAGGCAACGGTGATAGAGGACGTGAAGTTTGGACCGAGGAATCAGGGACTTAGTGACAGGGAATGCGAGCTTATGGCCTATGAAGCCCTTCAGAGAGTGCATTTCCCTGAGGATTCATATGAGGCCTCTCCTTTTGAGCTTTCTGGCGGACAGAAAAGAAGGGCAGCAATAGCAGGTGTACTTGCAATGAGACCATCTGTTATCATTCTTGATGAGCCGACAGCAGGACTGGACCCTGCAGGCCGTGATGAAATCTTAGGACTCATAAAGGAGATGCATGATAAGTCGGGAGAGACTGTTATACTTGTCTCACACAGTATGGAGGACGTTGCAGACTATGTAGACCGGATCATAGTCGTGGATAAGGGCAGGATAGCTTCTGACGGAACTCCACGTGAGGTCTTTTCAAATGTCAGACAGCTTGAGTCCATGGGACTGGCAGTGCCGTCAGTTACCTATCTTCTCCATGACTTAAGGGCTGCAGGATATCCTGTGGACTGTCATGGGACTACAGTTTCGGAAGCAAAGGAAGAGATACTCAGATGCTCAAGGATATAACTCTCGGGCAGTATTACTCTGCGGATTCAGTGATCCATCGTCTCGATCCAAGAGTAAAGCTCGTTGCAACATTAGTTTTTATAATATCGATATTCGTGGCCAGTGATCCTATAGGATTCGCGATAATTACAATAGCTCTTGCAGCTGTTATCATTAAGAGCAGGGTACCCTTTTCCTTCATGGTAAGGGGACTCAGGTCAATAATAGTCCTGCTTTTGATCTGCGGTCTGTTCAATCTTTTCCTTACTCCCGGAGATGCTCTGGTGAAGTGGGGCAAGGTCGTGATCACTGTACAGGGAGTGAGGGCAGCCATACTGATGCTTGTCAGGATGGTCTACCTTATAATAGGGACATCTGTCATGACACTTACCACGACGCCGAATCAGCTGACCGATGGACTTGAGACCGGACTTAGATTTTTGAACTATATACATGTACCGGTCCATGAGATAGCAATGATGATGTCTATAGCTCTCAGATTTATCCCTATCTTAAGCGATGAGACTGATAAGATAATGAAGGCTCAGACAGCCAGAGGAGCTGAATTTGACGGCAAGGGAATAGTAAAGAAGGCAAAGGCAATGGTGCCTCTTCTGGTACCGCTTTTCGTATCTGCCTTCAGGAGAGCCAATGACCTGGCTCTTGCAATGGAGGCCAGATGCTATCACGGAGGAGAGGGCAGGACAAGCATGAAGCCCCTGCACTATATGAGACGTGATGCGATCGCTTACATCCTGATGCTTGTAACAGCGGCGCTTGTTATCTGCTGGAGGGTAATGGGCAGAAGATGAAAATGATCATGACGCCGGGTGTTTTCAAATGAGCTGGTATATGATATAATGCATACGATTGAGACCTGAAATGGTCGTGACGAGAGGTGACTATGGCGAATATACAGGTTTATTATGGCCCGGGAGTCGGTAAGACTTCTGCGGCGCTAGGCACTGCTATAAGAGCAGCAGCCAGTGGATCAAGCGTATACATCATACAGTTTCTTAAAGGCGCTCTTGAGGGAGACTACTGGAAGAGACTTGAGCCGGAGATAAAGGAATTCTCCTTTGAGCGCAGCTCTCACAGCTTCAGTGAGCTTGACGATGAAGCAAAGAAGGAAGAAAAGCAGAACATCATCAATGGACTTGGCTTCGCAAAGAAGGTACTCTCCACCGGTGAATGCGATATACTTGTCCTGGATGAATTTCTGGGACTTTCCGATGAGGGAATAGTCACTGAGCAGGAGATGGTTGACGTGCTTGGCGCCGGCTCTGACTCGATGAAGGTTATCCTTACCGGAACGACTCTTCCCGCTGCAGTCAGACGGGTAAGCAGTCAGATACTTAAGATTGTAGAAGAAGATGGCAGCGAGGACTGACAGGAGGTTATGATGCCAATATTCAAGGGTGCAGGCGTAGCTATCATTACGCCTATGGATGAAGATCAGAATGTTAATTATGACAAGCTCGAGGAGATCATTGACGAGCAGATAGAGGGAGGTACCGATGCTATCGTAATAGTCGGTACCACCGGTGAGGGATCTACTCTTACAATGGAGGAGCACAGCGAGTGCATAAGAAAGGCCGTTGAGTTTACCAGACACAGGGTACCTGTCGTGGCAGGTACAGGAAGCAACTGCACCAAGACAGCTATCCAGCTGACTAAAGAGGCAGAGGAGCATGGAGCAGATGCAGCGCTTGTCGTGACTCCATACTACAATAAAGCCACTCAGAAGGGACTTGTTGCACACTACAGTGCTATTGCAGATTCGACTAAGCTTCCTATCATCCTCTATAATGTACCTGGAAGGACAGGAACAAATATTGCTCCGCAGACTGTCGCTACCCTCCGCAAGACAAAGAAGAATATAGTAGGAGTAAAGGATGCAACAGCAAACCTGGCTCAGACATCTGAGATGATGCGGCTCTGTGATGGCGATCTGGAGCTCTATTCAGGTGAGGATGGACTTGTGGTCCCTATCCTTTCACTTGGCGGTATCGGTGTCATTTCTGTAGTATCAAATGTCGCTCCACACGATGTTCATGAGATGGTGATGAGCTTCTTGAACGGGGATATAGAGAAGGCAAGGAAGATGCAGCTTCGTGAGCTTCCGCTAGTGGATGCACTTTTCTGCGAGGTAAACCCTATTCCTGTAAAGACAGCTATGAATCTGATGGGAAAGAATGTCGGACCTCTTCGACTTCCTCTCTGTGAGATGGAGGAGAAGAACCTCGAGAGACTAAAGAATGCAATGAAGGATTACGGACTTCTATAAAAAAACGGCAGGCAAGCGCCTGCCGCTTTTTTTATGAAATTATTTTGCTGCGATCACCTCTCGCATATCATACATTCCGGCTTCCTTTCCTTTCAGGAACTTTGCTGCCTCAACAGCGCCTCTGGCGAAGACTGCCTTTGATGTAGCCTGATGTTTGAAGGTGATGACCTCATCCTGACCGGCGAAGATCACCTCATGTTCACCGACTATATTCCCGCCGCGGATGGATGAAATACCGATCTCTTTTGCATCTCTCTTTTCCCGTCTGTCGTGCCTGTCATAGATATAGGTGTATCTGCCATCGGCAGCATCGTTTACAGCATCGGCAAGGGCAATAGCCGTACCACTCGGGGCGTCGAGCTTCTGATTGTGGTGAGCCTCTACGATCTCTACATCAAAGCCTGCGTCTGCGAACACCCTTGTAGCCTTATCAAGCAGCTCAAACAAAGTATTGATACCAAGTGACATGTTTGCGGAGCGGAGGATGGCAACCTTTTCAGAGGCCTTTTCTACCTGCTTTATCTGCTCATCAGAAAGACCTGTGGTGCATAGAACGACAGGCGTCTGCTTGTCTACAGCGTAGTCAAGAAGCGAATCGATAGCCTTAGGGTTTGAAAAATCAATTATCACATCAGCACTGATATCACACTGGTCGAAGGATGCGAATACCGGATAGGAATTCTTCCTCTCAGTAAAGGGATCGATTCCGGCTACGATCTCGCAGTCCTCATCCCCTGCAACAATATCGGTGATAACCTGTCCCATATGGCCGTTGGCCCCGTTCATAATAATTCTTGTCATTATCCTTTTCCTTTCTATTAAAAAGTTTTAACCTTACATCCTTATTGAAGAAAGCTCTGATTCATCCTTTTCATCGTTCTTCTCGTTGAACACATAGTCGTTTCCTGGAAGTATGGCATTCAGGATTATACCGAAAATAGCTGCAAGAGCAAGGGCAGTAAGGGTGATATGAGTGCTTCCGACCTTGAAGGTCAGACCATCAGTAAAGCCCAGACCCGTTACCAGGATGACAGCGGCAATTATAAGGTTTCTTGATTTCGTGAAATCGACATGGTTTTCGACAACGTTTCTTACTCCGATAGCGGAGATCATTCCATAGAGGATAAAGCTTACCCCTCCTATGATAGCAGTCGGAAGGGTTCCTATAACCTCGGCAAACTTCGGAGAGAAGGAAAGGATCACTGCGTAGATGGCAGCAAGCCTTATCACACGAGGATCATGGACTCTTGAAAGCTCGAGCACACCGGTATTCTCACCATAGGTAGTATTTGCAGGACCGCCTATAAGGCCGGCAAAGGCTGTAGCAAGGCCATCTCCTATAAGTGTTCTGTGAAGTCCTGGATCAGAGATGAAGTTTTCTCCAACAGTAGCTGAGATAGCCGATATATCTCCTATGTGCTCCATCATAGTGGCAATAGCTATTGGAGCCATTACCAGGATGGCGGTGATATCGAACTTGCAGATCATAAATGGCTGCAGCTGAACTACCTTAGCCTTTGCTATCTCACCGAACTGAAGTATAGCTGAGCCGTCGGCATTTGTCATGCCTGCTGCCTGAAAGATGACAGCAGCTATATAGGAGATCACTACACCCATAAGGATAGGGATGATCTTGAACATTCCTTTTCCCCATATATTAAAGATCACAATTACGGCAAAGGCGATTAGAGCTAAAGGCAAGTTCTTGGAAGCATTGCTTACCGCTGAGGGAGCAAGTGAGAGGCCTATGCAGATGATTATAGGACCTGTCACCACAGGAGGCAGGAAGCGCATTACCCGGTTGACTCCGACCAGCTTTATTATTAGAGCAAGCAACAGATAGAGAAGTCCGGCTATGACTATTCCTCCGCAGGCATAGGGGAGCTTTTCTCCCATTGTCATGTTCTTGTAGATGCCGGTCTTCAGATTGGCGACGGTCGCGAATCCTCCCAGAAACGCAAATGATGATCCCAGGAAGGCCGGAACCTTCATCTTTGTTATCACATGGAAGAGAAGGGTACCGACACCGGCTGCAAAGAGAGTTACCTGAATAGATAAGCCCTCACCCTTGAAATAACTATTAACCAGGATCGGGACCAGTATCGTTGCCCCGAACATGGCAAACATATGCTGAAGCCCCAACAGGAGCATCCTCGGAACGCCCAGGGTCCTGGCATCTTTTATTGCCTGCTGCTTTGTATCCATTTTGCCTCCTTTATATCGGAAAAAACTTTTTTGTACCATAGAAATTCTAAATGATTTACTGGCCATTTACAAGTGTTGACTACAGGAAAATTTCGTCTATAATATAGAGTGTTTTTTTGCGGAATATTTTAAAGGAGACAAAAGATGGAAAATTATAAGGGACTGGATAATGTAAGGGTGTTTGATCATCCTCTGATCCAGCACAAGATCTCAAGGTTAAGAGATAAGCATACAGGAACCAATGAGTTCAGACAGCTGGTCGGAGAGATCGCCATGCTTGAGGGCTTTGAGGCACTTTCAGATCTGCCGCTCGAGGAGATAGAGGTCGAGACACCTATAGAGAAATGCATGACTCCTGTTATAGCCGGAAAGAAGCTGGCTGTAGTTCCTATCCTTCGAGCAGGACTCGGTATGGTAGACGGGGTACTATCTCTGGTACCTACTGCAAAGGTAGGACATATAGGCCTTTTCAGAGATCCAGAGACTCACGAGCCTCATGAGTATTACTGCAAGCTGCCTTCTCCTATCGAGGAGCGTACCATAGTCGTAGTGGATCCAATGCTTGCGACAGGCGGATCAGGATCAGCAGCTATAGATTTCATCAAGCAGCATGGCGGAAGAAAGATCAAGTTCATGTGCATCATTGCCGCTCCGGAGGGAGTCGAGAAGCTTCATAATGACCATCCTGATGTGCAGATCTATATTGGCCATGTAGACAGAGAGCTTAATAGTGATGCCTACATCTGTCCGGGACTTGGAGACGCTGGAGATCGTATCTTCGGTACACTGTAAGGGAATTGTATGGGTATTTTTTCAAAGGATAATTCCGCGTCGACGGACGCGGATCCTCTTCATATTATTATAGTTGGCTGCGGAAAGGTAGGCCATACGCTTATTGCTCAGCTGTCCAGAGAGGGCGACGATATTACGATAATAGACGAGAGTGAGCAGAAGATAAGCGACATCACAAACCAGTATGATGTGATGGGTATAGTCGGAAACGGGGCCAGCTACAGCGTCCAGAAGGAGGCTGGGATCGATGATACAGATCTTTTAGTGGCTGTGACGGATTCAGATGAGCTGAATCTTCTTTGCTGCACTATAGCCACCCGTATAGGAAAATGCTCTGCTATAGCAAGAGTCAGGAACCCGGAGTACAGCACGGAGATCAATTATCTGCGCGACCGGCTTGGACTGGCCATGATCATAAACCCTGAGATGGAGGCGGCCATGGAGGTTGCCCGTATTCTCTATCTCCCTTCTGCGCTTGAGGTGAATACCTTTGCGCATGGAGAGGCTCAGATGATAAAGTTCCGTGTCAAGGAAGATTCCAGGATAGTAGGTAAGGCAGTGCACACTGTCGCAAGAGAGTCAAGGAATGTGCTCTTTACCACTGTCTTCCATGACGGCAGGGCCTATATACCTAACGGAGACTATATCTTCTCTCCTGGGGATACGGTATCATTTGTCACCTCAAGGCACAATGGCAAGAATGCCCTTAAGAGCCTTGGAGTGCCTACGGCAAATGTCAGGGACTGTATGATAATAGGCGGAGGCAAGGCAGCCTATTATCTGGCAGCCCAGCTCATCAGGGAGAGTATCTCGGTAAAGATAATCGAGCGCGACCAGAAGAGATGCGAGCAGCTTTCCTCCCTGCTGCCAAATGCTATTATAATAAATGGAGACGGTACAAGCGCCGATCTTCTGAAGGAGGAGGGCATAGAGACAGTAGATGCATTTGTCCCTCTTACTGGTATAGATGAGGAGAATATCCTTCTGACCCTCCATGCTAAAAGGGTATCAGAGGCAAAGGTAGTTACAAAGATCAACAGATTTGCTTTCCAGGATGTGATAGACAGTCTTGACTTAGGAAGCGTGGTCTATCCCAGGATCATAACGTCGGAGGCTATAATAGCCTATGCCAGAGCCAAGAGAGCATCGATGGATTCAAACATAGAGACTCTTTATCATATGTATAATGATACTGTAGAGGCTATAGAGTTCCGTATAGGAGCTCCTTCAGCTGTGACTGGTGTCCCGCTCAAGGATCTGAAGCTTCGGGGACATCTGATGGTATCGTTTATAAGCCGTGACGGAACGATCATCTTCCCTAAGGGAGATGATACTATAGAGGTTGGCGATACGGTAATGATAGTTACTACACATACAGGCTTCTCTGATATAGTGGATATTCTGGCATAGAGGTGACAAGTGAATCAGTCTATAATCAAATATATACTAGGAAAGGTGCTTGAGATCGTTGGCCTTCTTATGGTGATCCCGATGATCACAGGCATCATATACCATGAGGAAGAGGCCTTCTCTTTTCTTTTCGTTGGAGTCCTAAGCTTTGCGATCGGGTGTTTTACGACCAGGAAAAAGCCGTCAAATACGATGTTTTATCTTAAAGAGGGTTGTGTCGTGACCTCTCTTTCATGGATCCTCATATCAGTGGTCGGGGCAATTCCCTTTATGCTGACAGGAGAGATCCCTAATTTCATAGATGCCTGGTTTGAGACTGCATCAGGCTTTACGACGACAGGAGCTTCCATCCTTACTGATGTCGAGGCCATCTCTCATACATCTCTTATGTGGAGAAGCTTCACACATTGGATCGGCGGAATGGGAGTCCTTGTCTTTCTTCTGGCTGTAATACCTATGTCAGGTGGCTCCAATATAAACCTTATGAGGGCAGAATCTCCGGGTCCTTCTGTCGGAAAGCTTGTCCCTAAGATAAAGAGCTCAGCAGCAATCCTTTATAGGATCTATCTGGGAATGACTGTAGTACAGTTCGTGCTCTTAGTCATTGCGAGGATGCCGGCATTTGATGCTTTATGCATCACATTCGGTTCGGCAGGTACAGGAGGCTTCGGTGTGAGAAACGACAGCTGCGGAAGCTACAGCGCCCTGCAGCAGTGGATTACAGGTGTTTTCTGTGTCCTGTTCGGAGTGAACTTCAACTTTTATTATTTCCTCATTGCAAGAGAGCCGAAAAAAAGCTTTCGTATGGAGGAGGTCAGGGTATACTTCGGTATAATTGGAGCTTCAGTCATTATCATTTTCTTCAATATAATGGGAATGTTCAATAATGCCCTCGATGCGCTTAGAGCTGCTTTCTTCCAGGTGGGAAGCATAATCACGACAACAGGATACTCATCAGTGGATTTTGACCTGTGGCCGACTCTTTCAAAGGCCATCCTTGTGATGCTTATGTTTATTGGAGCATGTGCGGGATCTACAGGAGGTGGATTCAAGGTATCCAGAGCCATAATCGCTTCAAAGACTGTGTTTAAGGAGGCCAACTCCTATATCCATCCGAAAAGCGTGAAGAAGATAAAGATGGATGGCGAGGTCATAGAGCATGATGTGCTGAGATCTGTAAATGTATATACGATCACATATCTGGCGATCTTTATAGTGTCTGTGCTTCTGGTATCCATTGAGGGAAAGGATCTGGTGACAAGCTTTACATCTGTTGCTGCTACCTTCAATAACATAGGACCTGGTCTCGCAAAGGTCGGACCGGCAGCCAATTATGACTGCCTGTCATATTTTTCAAAGATAGTCCTTACACTTGATATGATAGCAGGAAGGCTTGAGCTGTTTCCTCTGATCATCCTTTTTCATCCAGCTGTGTTAAAGGAGATATTCATAAGAAAGAAATGCAGCCAGAGAGCCTCATGATATCAGGCCTTCAGGTCTATATGCCTCGACAGCTTTTTTGCTATCTGGGACAGGGAGCTCATGAATTCGGATTCCTTTCCGAAGGTATCCTCGAATCTTGATTCGTCGATATTATCGAAGGCGGACTCTGACATACTCATATATCCATCGTCGTCAAATGTGACGCCAAGATCCTCCAGCTCGTCAGAATAATCGCTGGCGAGCTGTTTCATTTGCTTTATTGCGCTCTTAGAGTCTCTGCTGTTATATTTCTTAGATGACTGAATAGTATAATTATAGGAATCACAGAAGGCCTTCATTTTCTTATAGAATTCGGCCTTGCTCTCCTTGCTGTCCGCTGACTCATCACCATAGTCCTCATCAGCAAGCGATGATATGCCCTTTCTCAGGGCCTGTGTATCGGCCATTACGAGCTTGCCATATGAGGTCTCCTTACGTACTGACTGCTTCGATAATGAGGAGTCACTGGTCTTGTACAGATTCCTGAGTGTGACATTATTTGTAACTGTGAAGCTGCTCATGATTTTCTCCTTTTTACAATGGAATGCTACTTATCTATTATATCGTAGATTTACCAGATAAACTAAATACCTGTGGAAAAATTTGCTGCGATATTGTATGATAATACATAAACGCGATGTTTTATCTTTTTCTGGAAGGAGATTTAATGGAACACAAACAAAAGGTCATCGTGATCGACTTCGGCGGTCAGTACAATCAGCTTGTCGCGCGCCGTGTCAGAGAAAATCATGTTTACTGCGAGATCACATCATATCGGACCCCTCTGGACAAGATCAAGGAGATGGACCCTATGGGTATCATCCTGACCGGAGGCCCTAACAGCGTATTTGAAGAGGATTCGGCCACGGCTCCCAGGGAACTCTTTGAGCTTGGCGTGCCTGTTCTTGGGCTCTGCTATGGTGCCCAGCTTATGATGCATGTTTTAGGCGGCAGTGTGGACCATGCTCCGGAAAGAGAGTACGGCAAGACTCCGCTTACTGTCGATGATGAGAAAAGTCCGCTTTTTGCCGGTCTGCCAGAGAATTCTATTGTATGGATGAGCCATAATGATTATATAAAGACTCCGGCAGCAGGCTTTCATATCACATCCCATACTGCTAATTGTCCGGTGGCGTCTGCTGAGGATCCATCGAGAAATCTCTACGCTATCCAGTTCCATCCTGAGGTCCTCCATACCGAATATGGAAAGGATATCCTTAAGAACTTCGTAATAGATGTATGCGGCTGCTCAGGCGACTGGCAGATGTCCTCATTTGCCGAGAAGACTATAAAGGAACTTAAGGAAAAGATAGGCGACGGAAAGGCCCTCTGTGCCTTATCAGGCGGAGTGGATTCCTCTGTTGCGGCTGTACTCCTTTCAAAGGCCATTGGAAAGAACCTGACTTGCGTGTTCGTAGATCACGGTCTTTTACGTAAGGACGAGGGAGATATGGTATCCCGTGTATTCGGTCCGGAGGGTCCTTATGAGCTGAACTTTGTCAGGGTAGATGCTAAGGATCTTTTCTACAGCAAGTTGGCTGGTGTCACAGAGCCAGAGAAAAAGAGGAAGATCATCGGGGAAGAGTTCATCCGCGTCTTCGAGCATGAAGCCAAGAAGATCGGGAAAGTAGACTACCTGGTTCAGGGAACCATCTATCCTGATGTCGTAGAATCAGGGCTCGGCGGCGAATCGGCCACGATCAAGAGTCACCACAATGTAGGAGGACTGCCTGACTATGTAGATTTCAAGGAGATAGTAGAGCCGCTTAGATACCTGTTCAAGGACGAGGTCAGAGCCGTGGGCCTTCATCTGGGTATCCCTCGTGAGCTTGTGATGAGACAGCCTTTCCCGGGACCGGGTCTTGGTATCCGTATCATAGGTGACGTCACAGAGGAAAAGGTAAAGATCGTCCAGGACGCCGATGCCATCTTCCGTGAGGAAATGGAGAAGGCAGGCCTCAACAAGACTGCCGGCCAGTACTTCGCAGCCCTTACTAATATGCGTTCAGTCGGCGTCATGGGTGACGAGAGAACTTATGACTATGCGATAGCGCTCCGCGCCGTAAACACCGTAGACTTCATGACCGCCGATATAGTTGAGATTCCTTACGAGGTTCTAAAGACGGTGACCAGCCGTATCATAAACGAGGTCTCTCATGTAAACCGCGTGCTCTACGATATCACGAGCAAGCCGCCAGGAACGATAGAGTTCGAGTGAGAAAAATATTATAATATATTTGCATAAATATATAATAAAACTTTATATAATATCAACATAGAAAAACATAGAAAGCCATGAGAATAAAGTTCTCATGGCTTTTTGTCACAATAGCATAAGTTTATTCGCGACAGCACCAGTTTTGCCTGTGGAATTACAGATGATTTTCACAATAGATACATTTACAGATTTACCGCACCATATAAGCATTAGTATGGTGCATGGTATTTTCACCATACGCATGAAAAAAGTCGGACGGCACCAAAATTCTGGAAAATTATTGGTACTATTCCAGACGGTTTGAATCTATAGTGAAAATATCAGCTTGGCAGGAAAGTTTTGTTGGTGCTGTCGTGTGTTGCACAGGCCTATAGTGAAAATATCTGCTCAGCCAGTGAAATCTTTTGGTGTTGCATTGAGTCGGATTGACCTGTTGTGAAAATCAATGGCATATATTGGATTTGTGTATATCTGGCTAAAGTGGACCGGATATGATATTATTCTATCATAACTGGCAATACTAGCTTACATGGGAAATAGTATGTCTGAATAAGATTTGAACTCGCTTGAAAACAGAGTTCATGAGCTTGAAAAAGAGAATCGGTATCTGAAAAGTCTGCTTGATAAAGCAGGAATTTCTTATGCTTTGCCACAACCATCGCATTCGGATGATGCTATGCAGGCTGATCAGGGGAGCAGAATTGTCCATGTTACGATTTCAAATATAGATATAGGTGATATATGAAACAGGAACACAAACGTCTTATAGACAAGAGCATAGAGGCATTTATTATGGGGCTGGAGGTCTATAATAAGCCTACAATCAGGTACAGGGTTGAGGGATATGAGCCGCTTACGAATGAGCAGATAAGGATGAAGTATTCGCCTGAGGTGGCAGAGAAGCTTATACAGCAGGCGAATGAAATAGATGTGCTCAGCAGTACATATGCTTCAGACAAGTTTGCCATAAATATCCGGCAGAATCTGTATATTACCAAAAAGAAGGATGAGGCAGATTTTAAGGTATCAATAGAAAACGGATCTGATAATAAAGTTGCCATCGTAAAGGAACTTAAGGATCCGGCGGACACTCATAAATATACATTCAATACTGTTATCACTGCCATTAGAGAAAAAATGGCGAAGAATAATGAGGCTTCATCAGTTTGTGTG
>DLDA01000001.1 GCA_002480925.1 Lachnospiraceae bacterium UBA7784
AGATCACATAGGTCTCCGGGAGCATGGTAAAATCCTCGCTTGGCTTCAGGCTGTGAGAATCAAGGATACTGGAATGATAGCGGGCTCTCTTGGGATTGGCTCCACTGTCCGAGCGCTGGATCTCTACATTCATCTGTGTGCCGTCATCCTCAACCGCAAGCACATCCAGATAGAGGTCCCTGCCAACAAGGTTCTTGAAATTCCGCTGTGTACGCACCTGCTTTACAAAAACCTGTCTGCCAAGTATGATTCTAAGCAGCAGCTCCGTCACTGGTATGTTGTCATCAAAGCAGACATTCATGAAATCGTCATCTATCAGGCGAAATCCCCTGATCCGCTCCAGATCCTTCTGATGCTCGCGCTCCAGGCGCTCCCTGTCCCTTTCTGCTACAGGCAAAATCTCTTTCTCGTTCATAATTCTCCTTTCCTTGCACATATGGCGACAAAAGGAGTATACCTGTGGCGTCTTCGCTTCTGTTTATCATACTCTCCTCTGTCTCCTGTAAATTGTTACTGGTAATATTTTATCATGGATCTGATGGATTTGCAAGCTTTTTCGAACGTATGAACAGGTGGGGGAGGTCAGAGGTGTGAGGTCAGAGGTGCGAGGCCGAAAGCTTGTAGGCGAGAGCAAGCCAAAAGCGCAGCTCAAGCCACAAGCGAGGCCGCTGTCTGAGGCCGAAAGCATAGAGATGAAGACGAGCGATAGCGAAGTCTGAATCCTATGCGAGGTCGTTCTGTGAGATTAGCGAAAGCAAGCCGTAGGCGAAGTTTGAGCTTAGCGAGCAGAACTTCATTATTATCAAGAACGAGTCGAAGACGAAGTTCGAGCTTAACGAAGACAGCTTCCTTGTTAATGAGAGCAAGCCGAAGGTGAAGCTCGAATTTAGCGAAAAGAACTTCCCTATCCCACCTCTTTTATCTTACGACCACTCAGGATCAGAAATATCTAAAGAAAGGACAGATCATGGCAGCAGAACAGAAATCAAGACAGACAAAACAGTTCGGTTACATCAGGGTAAGCACCGCGACCCAGGCGATCAAGGGCAACAGCCTCGCTGAACAGCAGGCGCAGCTTATGGAGCACGGAGTAAAGAAGAGAAATATCTACCGCGATGTCTATACTGGAGCGACGACAGACAGGCCCCAGCTCAAGAGGCTGATAAAGAGGCTTCAGGAGGGAGATACTCTTATAGTGACCAAGCTGGACCGGATCTCAAGGTCGGTATCGGACGGCGCAGTGCTGATCCAGAGCCTTATAGACAGGGGAATAAGGATAAAGATCCTTTCGATGGGCGATATGGCAATGGACAATACGCCTGCCGGCAAGCTGATCGTGCACATTTTCCTGTCCTTTGCAGAATTCGAACGTGATATGATAATACAGAGGACGAGAGAGGGTCGGCTTGCCTCGGGACATCTGGGAGGGCGTCCGAGGATCCCTGAGGAAAAGATCAGTCATGCGCTTGTACTTTTAGAGACAAAATCCTACAGACAGGTGGCCAGAGAGACCGGAATTTCTAAAAGTACATTGCTTAGAGCAAGGAGAAGAATGAGGGGAATATCCGACAGAGGGCCTGATCAGGAGAAAACGGCGAATTTGGGTAGCACAAATAAAGGTGCCACAGGAAACTAAAAATATTATTTCGGTACACATGCGTTTGCAATACGCGATACTAAAACGTTTTAGAGATTGTACTGGAAACTATACAATATTTTCTAAAAATCCTATTAACAAATCGATTGTTTTGTGTTAATATTTTGTTTAGAAATTCTTCACGAATATTTCAGGGAAGAAGTAAGACGACGATGAGAGTGTTCCAGGGGACGCGCACATCGCTGACCCACAGCAGGGAACCTGCCGTGGGACTCCACTTAACTGATAGTGGGGGTAACTATTGGTTCTGTATCCAAATCTCAAGAGATGCGGATACGGGTGTTCAGTGAAAAGGAGAAAATGCAAATGAACACAAAGGTAGCAAAGAAGAACAACAAGGGCTTCACTCTTATCGAGCTCATCGTAGTAATCGCAATCATCGCAGTACTCGCTGCAATCCTTGCACCACAGTATCTGAGGTATGTGGAGAAGTCGAGGGTATCAGTTGATTGCCAGTCAGCTGCAGAAATCCTGAATGCTTCCAGAACAGCATGTGCTGACGAATCCGTTTATGATATTCTCAATGATAAAGATAATAAAGTTGTATGGTCTGCAGATGGAAAGATTACGGTATCTGGGACAAAAGATACAGCGCCAAATACTGGAAAGCTCGCTGAAGAGGTCAGGACAACAGTAACTGGTAAGTCAGGTGCAGATTCTGTAGTTGCTAGAAAATCAAAGACCTTATCAGAGGGAGATTTTACTGTTACAATCACTCCTGATACTGCAAACGGAACGGTTACTGTGGGTGGAAAATGGAGCAATTTAAAAGCAGGCGTTGTTGCAAGTGAATTAGACAGAAAGTCAACCGGTGTTAAGTCATCTTCAAAATAATAATGATGACATGCCAAATTAATTCGAGCTTATCTCATCCCCGTCCCCTGGCGGGGATGATTTAAATATCAGTACTTTACAAAATGGATAGCAGGCAAGCGTAATATAATGCCATTATAGCATTTGGTAAGTAAGCTTTTTATTGTTTATGCAATCAAATCTTATAAGAAACGGTGAATCCTGATCATATGATTGTTTATCAAAGTCCCACTCACACAGAAACACTACTTTGAATGGAGATTCTAATATACTATTCATGAATCGATCGTAGCATCCATTTACAATTCCAGAAGATAGTAATTCTTTTAAACAATTTGATTCATCTTGTGTTATGAAAATGAATAGGTAGGTGTTACTAGGATGTTTAGATGCCTTATCATCTATTCTATGAAGTATTTTATCTGTAGAATGCTCAATGATTGGAAAATCACAATTGAACTCTGTTTTATCAGTTCCAAAAAACTTTTTCACTCTTTTTTGTGCTAATTTATAATTTTCGGGATTATTGCGAGCGGCAGCTGGATCTTTCAAAATTTTTTGATCCGAATTAATCTGCATGATTTTTTTTAACTTCTCCTTAATGCTCTTTTTATGAAAATCATTTGGCTCAACAACAATATGATTATTGTGTTTTGTATGGGTAACTTCTAAAAAAACATCATCTGCAAATTGCCAGTCAGGCATACAATCCCTAGAATTATCATCATGATAATTCTCATTAAAAGTGTAGCCTTTAATTTCAAGAATTTTCTTCGCCTCTTCTTCACCGTTTTTCATAAATAAAGCTCCTTGTTTTGTTATTTTTAAGAGATTTTGAACCGACTACTATATGTTATATGGCTTAATTTCTTCTACATAGCCATTTCTACAATAAATATCTACTTTTCTTACTCCACTATAAACGCGATAACTTATACCGTTTGCATGTGTCCCCGTACTTGATGCGTTTATTCGCCATTCATATTTCTTCCTGTTGTTTTTTAAAGAACTTATACTGCACTTTCTGCCCATTATTGAAAGCATCTGCATCTCAGACATTCCTATTTCCACTTCGGTATATCTTCGAAGTTTACCAATTACTTTCGTCCTATAAGCTACAGCAGATGCTACAGTTACAGCTATAATAATTAAATAAATCAAGATATACATCATAATATTCTTTATCCTTTACTTACATTTTGTTAATCCGCATCTAAATGGACCTTGTTAATATATAAAAACAAATAAAAGTATCCATCGTTGATAATGAAAACCATTGTAATATATAATCGCACAACCGTAGGATACTGCTATGATTGCTATCTGTCAAGATATAACATTTATGAAGAGAGCGACAAAGTTAAGCAATGATGTTAAATCAAAAGAATGAAAATCATCCCCGCCAGGGGACGGGGATGATAGATAAACTGCATTCTATGCTTTTTAATTCTGTTGCTGTTGTGCCTGTGAGCCCCAAGCACCAGTAACACCGATTGAATCGGTATTAGCATCCGGTTTTATTTTTACAGTATATGTTTGGCTAGCATATTTCTTTGACTTAGGTCCAGAAACCTTCTCACCATTCAGATTGGTCTTTAATTCCTTTACAAAAGCATTTGACTCATTATTTGCAACTGATATAGTTGCATTAACTGCACCGATTGCGTCATTTCCGTATTTTATTCCGTCTGTTTTATTCCATGTAACTGATGACTCTGTTGTACCTACTGCCTGAGCAGCAGCTTCATCTGCAAGGGATGTTTTTACTGCATTCCTAAGCTCTTCAGCATACTGTTCATCAGAGCTTACCCTCGACTTCTCCACATACCTCAGATACTGTGGAGCAAGGATTGTAGCGAGTACTGCGATGATGGCGATTACTAAGATGAGCTCGATAAGAGTGAAGCCCTTGTTGTTCTTCTTTGCTACCTTTGTGTTCATTAGCTTTTCTCCTTTTCACTGAACACCCGTATCCGCATCTCTTGAGTTAGGATATAGCCGGGGCTAAGCCATGACCCAGCTTATCCGCTCATCCTGCGCTGATAATGAATGACATTGCCTAGAAACAGTCCTGACAGCATAGTATCTGCTCTTCTTATGGCAAGAGATTATGACTAAAACTGAAGCTTTTATTTATCCTTAAATATAACTAGCCAATCCCGTTTTTTGCTGTTATAATTGGTTTTAAATGACCTGGCACCAGATACTATCAGGGGATGATTGATCTTAATACTATAAACAGAGGATCAGTCTGTCTACTATAAAGGAAGTTCTGCTTGCTAAGCCAAGGCTGCGCCTAGGGCTTGCCTGGGTATGACAGGGGACGGATTTTTGTGAGGAGAAAGAGAAAAGTCTATGAAGCTATTCCATATTTCTGATCTGCATATTGGTAAAAGGGTCAGCGGATATTCTTTGATCTCGGATCAGAGATTTATACTGAAACAGATACTTATCCTTATCTATGATGAGAGGCCGGATCTGCTTCTGATATCGGGAGACGTTTACGATTCGAGACAGCCGTCGGCAGAGGCGGTAGAGCTTATGGATGATTTTTTGCGGGAGCTTGCAGAGGCGCATCAGAACATGGGCCTTGATACCTGTATCATAAGCGGCAATCATGATTCGGCTGAGCGGCTATCATATGCGGGATCGCTTATAGATAAGTCTGGCATACATATTAGCCCGGTTTATGATGGGAGTATTCGGGTATTCAGCAAGGAGGACGGATACGGTCAGGTGAATTTTTATCTGATGCCATATCTGAGGCCAGCTGATGTCAGGAGATATTTCGGGGATCAGAAGATAGAAAGCTACAATGATGCTATAAGGACTGTGATAGAGCATATGGAGGTGGATGAGGATCAGAGAAATGTGATCCTTGCCCATCAGTTCGTGACAGGGGCATCTACCTGCGATTCTGAGGAGATAATAGTCGGAGGCCTTGATAATATAAGCACAGACCTTTTTTTAAGCTTCGACTATGCAGCCCTTGGGCATATACATGGACCTCAGAATATTGGCTCCGATAGGATCAGATACTGCGGTACCCCGCTTAAGTATTCCCTGTCGGAAAAGGATCAGACCAAGTCAGTGACCATAGTCGAGCTTGGGGAGAAGGGAAGCCTTTCAGTCACGACAAGGGAACTTGAGCCGAGACATGATATGAGACAGATCAGGGGACTTTACAATGATCTGATGAGAAGGGACAGCTATGAAGGGACTAAGACCGATGACTATATAGGAGTAGTCCTTACAGATGAGGACGATGTGCCAGGGGCTATAGAGAAGCTTCGCGTGGTCTATCCCAATATCATAAAACTTTCCTATGACAATAAGAGAGCCAGGGCTTTAGAGGTCATTACAGAGGCCGCGGAGAGCGATCAGATGACAGAGATGGAGCTTTTCTCAGATCTCTATCTGAAGCAGAACGGACAGGAGATGAACGAGGAGCAGAGGACCTATCTGGGCAGAGTGATAGATCAGGTAAAGGAGGGTGAGCAGTGAGACCTGTAAAGCTTGTGATGTCGGCATTCGGACCATATGCAAGAGAAGAGACTATAGATTTTGATAAGCTTGGCAGTGAGGGACTCTATCTCATATCTGGAGATACCGGAGCAGGAAAGACGACCATATTCGATGCCATCACATTTGCCCTGTTCGGTGAGGCAAGCGGAGATACAAGGAAGGCCGATATGCTGAGGTCAAAGTATGCCGAGCCATCCCAGCCGACCTATGTGGCTCTTACCTTTGCTCATAAGGGGGATATATATTCTCTTAAAAGAAACCCCTCTTATATGCGTCCGGCCAGGAGAGGAAGCGGCCAGACAAAGGAAAATGAAAACGCAGAGCTTTCCTTTCCTGACGGCAGGGTCGTATCAGGACGGAAGGCAGTAAATGCTTCTGTGGAGGACCTTCTAGGCCTTGATAAGGAGAAGTTCACCCGAATAGTCATGCTTGCCCAGGGCGATTTCCAGAAGATACTGATAGCCGGAACTGAAGAGAGGATGAGGATATTCAGGGACCTGTTCGGAACAGAGATATTTGACCGGATCTCTAACAGGATAGCTGATGACACAAGGGAGCTGAAGGGCCGTCTGCTTGATACGAAAAAGAGCTCAGAGCAGTACTTATCGGATATCACTTTTATTCCCGGAAGTCCATTCGAGGAGGAGGCAAAGAGGGCCAGGGAGGGACTTCTTACGGCAGAGGAGACTAAGAGTCTGCTTGATCAGATGATAGAGGCCGATCAGAACAGATACAGGGAGCTTAAGGATAAGAGCGAGACTCTTGGCAAGGAATTAGAGGAGGTAAATAAGGCCATAGGACAGGCCGAGACAATAGAAAAGACCCGTGAGACGCTTGTATCAGACCAGAAAAAGCAGGAGGCGCTTTTAGAGGAAAAGAAGCAGGCGGGAGAGAGGCTTGCCGCGGCCGAGAAGACCGCTTGTGAAAGGGATAAGCTGAGAGAGACCATCACTGTAAAGAAGGAAGGACTTGCAGCTTATGACCAGCTGGCAGAGTCAGATAAAAAAGTCGCTTCATCTGAGGAGAAGCTTGCTTCATATAAGAATGAGAATGAGACCCTTGATGCTAAGCTTAAGAGCAGCCTGGCTCAAAAGGAGAAAGATGATGGTATCCTTAAGACTCTTGAGTCAGCAGGCCTTGATATAGAACGTACCAGAAATGAGCTTGAGAGGATAGGGGAGCAGAAAAATAGGATAAGGGAGATAGAAAAGGATTTAAAGGATCTTGACAGAAAGCAGCAGGAGTATGAGAAGAGCAGGATAAGATTTATCAGTCTGCACCAGCTTTCTGATCAGGAAAATGAAAGATACAGACAGGCCAGAGGAGCATTCCTTTCGGGACAGGCAGGTATACTTGCGGAGGAGTATCTGCATGAAGGAAAGCCCTGCCCTGTATGCGGAAGCCTTGACCATCCGGCCCCTGCTGTAAAGTCTGACTATGTTCCTTCGGAAAAGGAGCTGGATGAACTTCAGAAAAAGGCTGAGGCGGCCTCTGAAAAGGAAAGAAAAGCCAGTATAGAGGCCGGCTCTCTTAAGTCTGCGGCTGATACATTAAGGGAGAAGTGCATAGAAAGGATGACCCTTCTTACCGGGGAAGGGGATTTTAATCAGTGCAGGAGTAAGCTTTCTGACATTAAAAGGGCAGGCAGTGAGAAGGAAAAGGAGCTTACCCTGCGTCTTGAAGAGCTGGAGCAGAAAAGCAGGAAAAGGCAGGAGCTTGAGAAGACCATATCGGATCTTTCTGAGGGAATAGAGACTATGAGGCAGAAAGCCCTGGAGCTTTCCGGCCAGATCTCAGCTGAGGAAGCCGTTCTTTTGCAGGAGAAGGCCAGAAATCAGGAGATAAGAGGTGGGCTGGAGTTTGCCGACAAGAGGGAGGCAGAGGGGAATATCAAGGACCTTTCTTACAGGCTTGAATCCCTTCAGAGAGAGTATGATCAGGCGGATAAGAAGCTTCGTGAGGTAAAGGAGTCCTCGGATGCACTCGATGGAAAGATAAACGGGCTAAAGGAGCAGATAGTTGCCAAAGAGCAGATCGACCTTGGGGCTTTCAGGGAGAAGAGGCTTATGCTGTCTGAACAGATAAGCGGGCTTTCAGGACAGCTCCAGCAGCTTTACAGCGTACTGAACCAGAACAGGAATGCCTGCAATGGCTTTAGGAAAAGAGCAGAAGAGATCTCAGCTCTTGAGAAAAGCTACACCTGGATGAATTATCTTGATCAGACAGCAAACGGAAGGCTTAGCGGCAAGAGCAAGATAAGGCTTGAGGCCTTTGTCCAGATGAGATATTTGGACAGGATAATCAGGCGGGCAAATGTAAGGCTTCTTATCATGTCTGATAACCAGTATGAGCTTATAAGGAGGACTGATTATTCGACACAGGGAAAGGCCGGACTTGATATATCGGTAATAGACCACTATAATGGCACGACCAGAGATGTGGGCTCACTCTCAGGGGGAGAGAAGTTCTTAGCTTCCCTGTCAATGGCTCTTGGGCTTTCCGAGGAGATACAGAATCTGGCCGGCGGGGTGCAGATAGATACGCTTTTCGTGGATGAGGGATTCGGAAGCCTCGATACAGAAAAGCTGGATCAGGTATATAAGGCACTATCCTCTCTTACCGAGGGCCACAGGATGGTCGGAGTCATTTCACATGTAAAGGAACTTGAGGATAAGATAGAAAAGCAGATAGTAGTAGAAAAAGGCAGGAGCGGAGGCAGCAGGACAGAGATCAGGCTATGATCTCAGTCCGGCCAGACTTTTTCTACAAGGAACCTTGTAAGGGAATCACCCATTTTCTCATAGGTATATCTTGTCATATGCAGGTTGTCAGCTGTTGAGTAAGGGCAGTTTTTCTGGTCTACAAATGACTTGGTATGGAAACGGTAGATCTTAAGCCCCTGGCTTTTGTGACGCTCTATAACCGAGTTCCTGGCCCTTTCATAGTCCTTCAGGGTAAAGCCTATCGCATTTTTTGTCTTGAAGCGGCTCTGCCTTATAGTGAAATTATTGCAGCGGTCAGAATATATGAGATCAGGCATGACTATCTTTACAGGAGTCCTGCCTTTTTTTATTCGCTTATCGTTTGCCTTAGATATGATATCAAGAGCCCTGTTCATGGCTCCGCAGTAGGTCCTTTCATCATCTGAGCTTATATCTCCTATAGGGATCAGGTCGGTATAGTCATTGGTCCCGGCAAGGAGGATCACTGTATCGAAGTCAGAGAAACTTTTCTTATTGGGTGTGAGAAGACCCGGAGGGCAGTTCGGCGTATTTCCAAGCGCTATGCGGGGGATCACGTCCTTTATTATCCTGAAGCGGTGGAAGGGGGCTGTGCTCACATTGCTGTAGGCCAGAGTGGCCCCGGGTATCGCAGCATTATAATAGTCTGATCCGGTAAGCTCCATTACTCTCCATGGATATGAGAAGATATAACGGTTGATGTCTGTCTTGTAGGGGCTTCCGTATGTGATCGAGTCTCCTATATAGAGGATATCATGGACAGAGTAATTCCTGTATTTAAGCGTGAAGTCAGAGCTTCTTGCTGATATGGTCCTGCCGTTTCTTGTAGCATAGGCATATACGCAGTAATCCATCCCTTTTCTTATAGGAACATCACTGTCTATATAGGTCTCATTTGTGGAATAGAGCGACGAGTAGGAGTAATAGCGCTTCTTTTTTCCATCCTTATAGATAAGCTTTACCAGATAGAGATTGGCATATGGAACACTTGTAAAGGTAAGGCATCCCCTGTCAAGTCCCTTTTTCTTGAAATCAATGATAATGGGAGCCTGCAGCCTGTAGTAGCCGTCCTTTTCAAAAGGAGACAGAGAGATCTTGTCAAAGTCAATGCTGCGGCGTGTGGCCCTTACAGTATAGCAGGCTATATGCGAGGATGTGTCAAGGTAGCAGCCGTAGCTTAAGAACTCTTTCTTCTCGACAGGAGAGAAGGTCCTGCTGTAGACATCGGTAAATGTGACCCGGTTCTTATCGACCTGACCTATGAGTCTGAAATGTCCCCTGTCCATCTTGCGGTAGATCCGGTAGCCGTCGGCACCCTTTACAGGGCGCCATCTGATCCGGGAATTTAAGTTCCCTGATCTTGCGGTGACTGTGGCCCTGCCGCGGATGGTCATAAGGCCCTCGTGATCGTAGTCGCTAAGCCTGTTGGAATATATTCCCATCCCCTTTTCTCTTACCGTATAGACGTAGTCCGAGACAGAGGGCATATTATGATCGGTGAAGCTTGTTACTGAAATAGCTGCCCTTACCTTGCCGATACGTCGGTAGCTGCCTCCGAGGGGCTTTCTGTATATATAGCAGGTGCTGTTAAAGGTGGCAGAGAAGGTGATGCGGACGGTATAGCTGTTGTCAGCATTTGTCTGGGTATAGAGGCCGAGAAGCTTTGGTACGTTTATGTCTGAGGCCTTCGCATCTATAGGAAAAAAGAAAAGGACCGTCAGCAAAAGGACAGCCCCTCTGAATAGATTTTTCTTGTTCTTCATGATAAACATTCTATCATAAATTCATATTTTGTGGTAGAATTAACGCAGTTTTTATCATTTTAGTAAGTTAAAGGAGCAACAATGAAGGCATTTACTAAGTTACTTAGCACGATCGACGGCTATGTCTGGGGAATCCCGCTTATGGTCTTTATCCTTGGTAGCGGCATATTCCTTACGATAAGGCTTCACGGCATCCAGTTCAGAGGGTTCATACAGGGATTTAAGAATCTTTTTTCAAAGGATGAGAAATCAGACAGAAAAGGAGAGGTAAGTGGCTTCGCTGCTCTATGTACAGCGCTTTCTGCGACGATAGGTACAGGAAACATAGTCGGAGTCGCAACAGCTATAGTTGCCGGAGGACCGGGAGCCATGTTCTGGATGTGGCTTGCAGCAATATTCGGGACCGCTACGAAGTATGCCGAGTGTACTCTTGCAGTGCATTTCAGGCAGCAGGGAAAGGACGGACATATAATCGGAGGCCCCTTCTATTATATAGAGAAGGGAATGGGAGAGAAGTGGAAATGGCTGGCAAAGATCTTTGCATTCTTCGGCGTCTGCGTAGGCCTTATGGGAATAGGAACCTTTACCCAGATAAACGGCATCACAGGAGCGGTAAAGAATTTCTTTGATCCTTTATCAAAACATACAGTTAATATACTTGGACAGGATACCTCTGTAGCTGTCGTATGTGCCGGTATCATCATAACTGTTTTTATAGCCCTTGTGATAATAGGCGGCCTTAAGAGGATCTCGGCTGTCGCCGAAAGAATAGTTCCTTTCATGGCCATCCTTTATGTAGGAACTGTACTTTTACTTCTTTTTACAAATATCACCAGGGTTCCTGACGCCTTTGTCCAGATCTTCAAGGGAGCGTTCGGAATCAGGGCTCTTGCAGGAGGTATGGCAGGTACTATAATCGCTTCGATGAGAAACGGAATAGCAAGAGGCATCTTTTCAAACGAGGCAGGACTCGGATCTGCGCCTATAGCAGCAGCTGCAGCTGTTACCGATTATCCGTCTGAGCAGGGACTTATCTCTATGCTGGGTACCTTTATCGATACAATAGTGATCTGCTCCATGACAGGACTTGCTATAATAATCACTGGCTCATGGAACGTGGGCCTTGAGGGAGTAAGTGTCACGACGAGAGCTTTTGTTAATGGACTTCCTTTACCGTCAGGCCTTGCGTCCTTTATCCTTATGATATGCCTTGTGTTTTTCGCATCGACCACTATACTTGGCTGGGACTATTACAGCGAGAGATGCCTTGAGTATCTGGTAGGCGACAAGCCTGCTGTGATAAGGGCCTACAGATGGCTGTATATATTCTGCGTCTTTATCGGACCATATATGACAGTAAGCTTCGTATGGACCCTTGCCGATATCTTCAACGGTCTTATGGCCATACCGAATATCATAGGACTTCTGGCCCTTTCAGGGGTCTGTGCAAAGGAGACAAGCAGATATTTCGGAGTCATCCGCGATAAGGGACAGACCTCTGTCAGGTGAAAATTTTCTTGACAGAAAAACCCTTATACAATAAAATAGAAAGGTAAAAATTTCATAAACCTATTAAGGAGGTGCTCCTGTGCTTACAACAATAATCGCTGTAGCGGTAACGCTTCTGATTGCAATTCCTGCAAGCATTCTTGGCACCAGCTCCTACCACAAGAAAGTCACTGAACGGAAGGTGGGAGGCGCAGAGCAGCAGGCCCGTGCCATTATCGACGAGGCTGTAAAGACTGCTGAGACCAAGAAAAAGGAGATCCTTATCGAGGCCAAGGAAGAGGCCATGCGTTCTAAGAATGATCTGGAAAAGGAGATCAGGGAGCGCAGAGCCGAGATTTCCAAGACTGAATCCCGTGTCGCTTCAAAGGAAGAGAATCTGGACAAGAAGCTCGAGAGTGCGGACAGGAAGGAACAGTCGCTTATAGCCCGCGAGGAAAGGATCGAAAAGGAAAAACAGGAAGTAGCGAAGCTGAATGAGCAAAGGGTACAGGAACTCGAACGAATCTCAGGACTTACCTCCCAACAGGCAAAAGAATATCTACTGAAAACTGTACAGGATGATGTGAAGGCAGACGCAGCAAAGTACGTCAAGGAAGCAATGGCAGAGGCCAAGGACGAGGCTGACAAGAAAGCAAAGGATATCGTGGTCACCGCGATCCAGAGATGTGCAGCCGAGCATGTGGCCGAGTCGACGATCTCTGTAGTGCAGCTGCCTAACGATGAGATGAAGGGCCGGATAATCGGTCGTGAGGGACGAAACATAAGGACCCTTGAGACCCTTACCGGAGTAGAACTCATCGTTGATGATACACCGGAAGCGGTAGTTTTATCTGCATTTGATCCGGTCCGCCGCGAGATCGCGCGGATCGCTCTTGAGAAGCTTATCGTGGACGGCCGCATCCATCCGGCGCGTATTGAGGAAATGGTCGATAAGGCAAAGCGGGAAGTCGAGAATACCATCCGTGAGGAGGGTGAATCGGCTGCTCTTGATGCAGGGGTGCATGGACTGGCTACAGAGGAAATCAGACTCTTAGGCAGACTTAAGTACCGTACCAGCTTTGGACAGAATGTCTTAAAGCACTCCATAGAGGTATCGCAGCTTGCCGGACTTCTGGCTGCAGAGGTCGGAGTCGATGTGCGTATAGCAAAGCGCGCCGGTCTGCTCCACGATATCGGAAAAGCAGTTGATCACCAGCAGGAACAGTCAGAGTCACATGTTCAGCTCGGTGTGGATATCTGCAAGAAATATAAAGAGGCTCCGATCGTTATCAATGCGGTAGCGGCCCATCACGGGGACGTGGAGCCGGAATCACTTATCGCTATCCTTCTTCAGGCAGCTGATACCATAAGCGCTGCAAGACCGGGAGCGAGACGTGAGACACTTGACAATTACACAAACAGGATTCAGCAGTTAGAGGACGTCGCCAACAGCTTTGAGGGCGTCGACAAGTCTTTTGCCATTCAGGCAGGAAGAGAGGTTCGTGTCATGGTAGTTCCTGAGAAAATATCTGACGCGGATATGGTTCTTCTGGCCAGGGATATCACTAAGAAGATCGAAAATGAGCTTCAGTACCCGGGACAGATAAAGGTAAACGTGATCAGGGAATCACGAGTTACAGATTATGCAAAGTAAAGCAGAAGAGGGCCGGTCATATGACCGGCTCTTTTGTTGTTATAAAAAAACACATATTTCATCAAATATTCATTGAAAAGAATACCCCCATACCCTATAATAAATATCGTTGTAAAAACAATGGATTTTAGCATATGCTGATGCTATGCTTCATATATAAAAGTTAAGGAGGCAAAGAAAATGGCAGATATCCTTCAGGTAAAGGACCTTAAGGTAAAGCTTGCAGAGGAGGATACAGAGATCCTTCACGGCATAGATCTGAATGTAGGAGAGGGAGAGGTACATGTCCTTATGGGACCAAACGGAGCCGGAAAGTCGACTCTTGGCTCATCGCTTATGGCTGATCCCAGATATGTGATCACAGATGGACATATCATATTCGATGGAAATGATATCACGGGCCAGTCTACAGACAAGATCGCCAAGGCAGGTATCTTCATGTCCTTCCAGAATCCGGTAGAGGTACCGGGTGTCACAGTGGCGAATTTCATCAGGACAGCCATCGAGAATAAGACAGGAGAGCATATAAAGGCCTGGGATTTCATGAAGGATCTGAAGAAGACCATGAAGGTCCTCGATATGGATCCCTCCTATGCTGAGCGTGATCTGAACGTAGGCTTTTCAGGCGGTGAGAAGAAGAAGGCTGAGATCCTCCAGCTGCTTATGCTCCGTCCTAAGCTTGCAATCCTTGATGAGACAGACTCAGGACTGGATGTCGATGCTGTCCGTACAGTAAGCGCCGGAATAGAGGAGTACAAGAAGACGGTCGGCGGAGCCCTTCTTATCATCACCCATGCGACAAGGATCCTTGAGTCGCTTAAGGTAGATAAAACCCATATTCTGGCAAATGGCCGTATCATAAAGGACGGCGGTCCTGAGATGGTAGATGATATAAATGAAAACGGATTCGAAAAATACCTCAGGGAAGGTGGAATCGATAAATGAAGGAAAAGGCTGTAGTTAAAGACATAGACCGCAGTATGTACGATTTCCGGTATTCAGAGGACGACGCCTACAAGGTAGACGAGGGACTTACTCCGGATATCGTAAAGCAGATCTCAAAGGAAAAGAATGATCCGGAATGGATGAGGGATTTCAGGCTGAAGTCGCTTGATATCTATAATCAGATTCCGGTTCCTGACTGGGGACCATCGATAGAGGGTCTTGATATGGATCATATAGTCACCTATGTCAGACCCCATGACAACAAGATGGAAAACGACTGGGAAAATGTCCCTACCGATATAAAGGACACATTCGAGAAGCTGGGTATCCCTCAGGCTGAGAGAAAGTCTCTTGCCGGAGTCGGCGCCCAGTATGATTCAGAGCTTGTCTATCATAATGTGAAGGATTCGGTTGCCGAAAAGGGAGTCGTCTATACCGATATAGAAAGCGCCCTTCACGGCGAGTACGCCGATATGATAAAGGAACATTTCATGAAGCTTGTTCCTCCTACAGACCATAAGTTTGCTGCCCTTCACGGAGCAGTCTGGTCAGGTGGATCCTTTGTTTATGTCCCTAAGGGAGTCCATCTCGATTTTCCTCTTCAGTCATACTTCAGACTCAATGCCAAGGGCGCAGGACAGTTCGAGCATACGCTGATCATCGTAGATGATGACGCATACCTTCATTTCATCGAGGGATGCTCAGCTCCTAAGTATAATGTGGCCAATCTTCATGCCGGCTGCGTAGAGCTTTTCATCGGGAAAAATGCCACGCTCCGCTATTCTACGATCGAGAACTGGTCCAAGAATATGTACAATCTGAACACCAAACGCGCCCGTGTCGAGGAAGGCGGAAAGATAGAGTGGATAAGCGGATCGTTCGGATCGCATGTCTCATATCTATATCCAATGAGCGTGCTCTCCGGCAAGGGCTCGAGATCAGAGTTTACCTCTGTCACATTTGCCGGCAAGGGGCAGAACTTAGATACCGGCTGCAAGGTGGTCCATGCTGCTCCTGATACATCTTCATATGTCAATACCAGAAGTATCAGTAAGGACGGCGGTATCTCGACATTCAGAAGCGCTGTGACGATCGCAGAGAATGCCACAGGCTCCAAGTCCTCTGTATCATGTCAGTCCCTGATGCTTGATGATATATCGAGGTCTGATACCATTCCTGCAATGGACATAAGGACATCCGATGCTGATGTCGGACACGAGGCCAAGATCGGCCGCATCTCTGACGATGTGGTCTTCTATCTGATGAGCCGCGGTATGAGTGAGGAGGATGCGAGAGCACTCATCGTTTCAGGCTTTGCTGATAATGTAGGCAAGGAGCTACCGCTCGAGTATGCTGTAGAGATGAATAATCTGATACAGCTTGAAATGAAGGGCGCTATAGGCTGACCAGTGACAAACAAAGGAGATAATAATGAGTGAATTAAAGTTAAATGTCCTTCCTTCTCCTACATGGAACTGGCTTAGGATGAACGATACTTCTTATCAGGCAAAGAATCTGACCGGAGGGGCAGCACCAAAGGTCTGCATTCCTGATAAGGTAAGAGCAGGTGAGGAGACATTTCCAAAGGAATTTGACGGAGGAATAGGTAGAGAGTTTACTGACTTCCTTGATAAGGAGGAAAAGGCCAGGGTCTTTGATATAGATTATGATATGGCTGATCCGATCCGCCTCCGGTATCAGACAGGCAAGGATCAGGCTGTCTCAGACAGGGTCATGATAAATGTAGCTGAAGGGAAAAAGGGCCTGGTCGTTATGAATTTTACATCTGACGGGTCAGATGGCCAGCTGGCTGTCCAGACAGCTGTAAATATCGCAAAGGACGCTGAGCTTACACTTTTTTCTGTTATGAGAACAGGAGATGGCTCAGTTCTTATGAACGATATAGGCACCCAGATAGGTGATGGAGGAAGGTTTAATCTGGTCCAGATAGTTCTTGGCGGAAAGGATATCTTCCTCGGAGTTAAGAACCATCTGAGCGGCACAGCCAGCGAGATTGATATGAAGCTGGGCTACTATATGACAGGAGATGACAATCTCGATGTAAACTATATAGCAAGCCATACCGGTCAGAAGACAAAATGCAATATCTATGCCAATGGTATCCTTCGCGACAGGTCACAAAAGACCTTCCGCGGTACCATAGATTTCATCAAGGGCTGCAAGGGAGCCAAGGGTGATGAGCTTGAGGACGTGCTCCTTATGGATAAGACCGTAAGGAACAAGACCATACCTGTGATCCTCTGTGCTGAGGAGGACGTAGAGGGTAATCATGGTGCTACTATAGGGAAGCTTGCAAGCGACATTCTCTTCTATCTGGAGAGCCGCGGAATGGATCAAAGTGAGGTCTATGAGATGATGGCCCGCGCCAGGATAGATGCGATCGCTGATCAGATCGGTGATGAAGAGACAAGAAAGCTGGCAAAGGATTATTTTCAGACCGGAGAGTAATAAGGAGGATTTGGTTGGATATTAAAGAAGAGTTTCCGATTCTGGAGAAAAGGAACATTGTCTATCTCGATAATGCCGCTACGACTCAGAAGCCGCCATGTGTGATCGAGGCTGCCAGCAGATATTACAAGGAAAATAATGCAAATCCTCTCAGAGGACTCTACCAGCTTTCTATAGATGCGACTGATGAATACGAGAACTCGAGACAGGAGGTGGCTGAATTTATAGGTGCTGCCGACAAGTCTGAGATCATTTTTACCAGAAATGCTACTGAGAGCTTAAATCTTGTCGCATACTCATACGGCAGGAGCTTTCTTGATCAGGGAGATGAGGTAATAACTACTATTGCCGAGCATCATTCGAATATGATCCCCTGGCAGCAGGCCTGCAAGGCTAGAGGAGCTAAGCTTACCTATCTCTATTGTGAGAAGGACGGGACACTTACTCCTGATATGCTTGAGAAGATCATCTCAGATAAGACTAAGATCGTTGCCGTGACCCAGGTCTCAAATGTATTCGGAAGAGAAAATGACATAAAGGGCTTTGCCGAGGTAGCCCACAGGCATGGAGCCATCCTTGTTGCTGACGGAGCCCAGTCAGTGCCTCATATGCCTGTAAATGTGCAGGACCTGGACTGTGACTTTCTGGCCTTCTCAGGCCACAAGATGTATGCGCCAATGGGCATAGGCGTCTTATACGGTAAGAAGGACCTGCTTGAAAAGATGCCTCCATTCCTTTTTGGCGGCGAGATGATAGAGTATGTGACGACCGAGGGCGCCACCTGGGCAGAGCTTCCTCACAAGTTCGAGGCCGGTACCGTAAATGTAGGCGGAGCCGTAGGACTAAGAGAGGCAATCCATTTCATAAACAGGTTCGGATGGGATACGATCATGAAGCGCGAGGAGGATCTGACAGCCTATGCAATGGATAAGATGAAGGATTATCCCTATGTCCATATCTTAGGATCAGCGGATCCAGCTAAGCATCATGGTATCATAACGTTTACAGTTGAGGGAGTCCATCCTCATGACTGTGCAGCGATCTTTGATGAGCATGATGTTGCTATTAGGGCCGGTCATCACTGCGCCCAGCCTCTGCTCAAATACTTAGGGACTCTTTCTACAGTCAGGGCGTCAATGGCCTTCTACAACGACAGGAATGATATAGACCGCTTCTTCGAGGCTCTTACCAGCATAAGAAAGGAAATGGGATTAGATGGCTAACAGTACATTTTATAAGGAGCTCGTTACCGATCACAACCTGCATCCTGCACACAAGCAGCATATGGACGGTGCCAATCTCACACTCGAGGGTGTGAACCCGTCCTGTGGTGATGATATTATCATAAATCTCAAGGTTGACGACAATGACAAGATCGTGGATGGTGCGTTCGAGGGTGATGGATGTGCCATTTCACAGGCTTCTGCCGATATGATGATGGACCTGATCATAGGGAAGTCAAAGGATGAGGCACTGCATCTGGCAGATATTTTTCTTCGGATGATAAAGGGAAGCATCACCGATGAAGAGAAGGATGAGCTTGAAGAAGCCGGTGTCCTTCAGGACGT
>DLDA01000048.1 GCA_002480925.1 Lachnospiraceae bacterium UBA7784
GTGACGAAGCTTGGCTGCAAGGGTGATGAGCTGTCTCTTACCAAGTCAAGGATGGATGATCAGGATCAGACCGTAAAGGATCTGCAGAGCAAGAATGACAATCTGGATATATCAGAGATAATGATAAACTATACCCAGTCATATACGGCCTATCAGTCATCTCTTATCGCTGCGGGAAAGCTGGGCCAGCAGTCACTTCTTAACTATATCTGAGGAGGAAAATAAATGAAGGTTGATACAAGATTATTCGGCACCATAGATATCGCTGATGATAAGATAATAGAATTTCCGGATGGTATAATAGGCTTTCCTGATCTGAAGAGGTTTACTCTGATATATGACAGCGGCGATAAGGAGAAGAGCAGGGCTCTTATGTATCTGCAGTCTATGGATGAGCCGCAGTTTGCAATGCCGGTCGTCATGCCAAATGACATTTTCGTGGACTACAACCCTACCATAAATGACGATCTGCTTTCCGGCATTGGCGAACTCACACCGGACAGTACATATGTGCTGGTGACTATCACAGTGCCTAAGGACATAACAAAGATGACAGTTAACCTCAAGGGCCCGTTTGTGATAAATACCGATACTCTTAAGGGAGTCCAGCTGATGGTAGAGGATGATGTCTCGGTAAAGGAGCCGGTCTACGAAATCCTTAAAAGCCGAAAGGCCGGAAAGGAGGAGTGAGAGATGCTTGCGCTTACAAGAAAAAAGGATGAGTCAATCATCATAAATGGAAATATAGAGATCACGATAATGGAAGTAAAGGGAGACCATGTAAAGCTGGGTATACAGGCTCCCAAGAATGTCCCTGTATACCGTAAGGAGATTTTTGAGCAGATCCAGAAGGAAAATAAAGAAGCCATGCAGTCACAATCAATGGACGGACTCAAGGATCTTTTATAATGTATCTAAAAAAATACAATCCGCGCCATGGGGCGGCTTGTATTTTTTTGCATTGGGACCGATATAAAAAGTAAAGCAGTAGGAAGCTTTTTGGCACAAACCATATATAAGGACACACGGAGGTGACTATTTATGGGTATTTCAGTTAGCTCTGCAGGATATGCGAACCAGGGAAGCTTCGCTGATGCAGGGACAGTCACACAGAATGTTAATACTACACCTTGGACGGATAAGGCTGTCTCAGATGATACAGCAGATCCTTCAGCAAGGACGGATGTCACTGCCGTTGATGCGGAGCAGGCTCTGGGGAAGGCATCTGAGAATGCTTCCACACTAGATAAGAAGCTTGATGAGAAGCATAATGAGCAGATAAGGAAGGCAGTATCCGAGATAAATAAGAAGGCTAACGGTACAGAAGCTGTTTTTGGCATACATGATAAGACTAACCGTGTCACGATAAAGATCGTAGACAAGGAGACGAGAAAGGTGCTGAGGGAGTATCCGCCAGAGGAGACTCTTGATATGATAGCAAAGGTATGGGAATTAGCCGGAATCATGGTTGACGAAAAGAAGTAACAGGAGGATATATATGTCAAGCCCTATAAGAATGACAGGAATGACATCAGGTCTGGATACAGAGTCTATAGTTACGGCTCTCACGTCCGGCTACAAGTCAAAGGTTGACAAATACAAGCAGCAGCAGACCAAGATATCCTGGAAGCAGGATGCCTGGAAGAATATCAATAAAAAGGTCTACAGCCTCTATACCTCGCTTGATTCCATGCGTTTTTCTGCCAACTGGAAGCTGCAGAAGGCCAGCTCGTCTGACACGACAAAGGCTACGGTTACATCGAACGGAAAGGCCTTCACAGGCACCCAGACTCTTCGAATAGCAAGTATCGCGACAGCTGCCTCGATGACAGGTGGGAAGCTGGCTGATGATATAAGCGGCTCATCTACCCTTGCAGATCTGGGATATACAGATGGAAGCTCTGCGACTATCACAGTAAATGGCAAGAGCTTTGCAGTGGACAGTACGACGACTGTTGATAGCTTTGTAAACAGTCTACAGTCCAATGGATTGAATGCGAATTTTGATTCAGCCTCTCACAGGATCTTTGTAGCTGCAAAGAAGAGCGGAGCGGCAAATGATTTCTCTATAGAGGGAGATTCTAACGGTGTCAAGGTACTGCAGAGCCTGGGCCTTCTTTCAGGCTCTAAATCGACAAAGGCATATGATACCTATAGTTCCCTTCTGGGATCAGATATTTCATACTCTGATCAGGCAGGACTTGCCCTTACAAGCGGTACGACTACAGACAGTGCAGTGCTTGAGGCTCTGAAGAAAAATATAGATGCTATGGCAGACAAGTACAACACCGCCGTGACAAACAGCGGCATGTACAGCACTGATGTCTCAAAGATCAGTGATGATCTGGCCTATGTCTCTACCTTCAGGAGCTATAATGAGGATCTGGCCAAGTATGCATCAGGGACAGGCCTTTATACGCTTGATTCTGCTGTGTCGGATCTGTCTAAGATGGGAAGCGACAGCCTTTTTGTCGGAGATACAGAGTATAAGCTTACAGACAGCGCCAATGGCATCTATTCAGCCGATGGCGGGACTACGAATTATAAAAAGAATGACAATGGAGATCTGGTGGAGGTCGAGAAGGATTCCGACGGCAGCTGGAAGGAGACCAATGATTCTTCAAAGACTATCGCAAAGGATAAGATAAAGACCTTCAAAGACAAGCTTGCTTCTTCATCAGCATACGATACGATTGCTAAGGCCCTGTATCCGTCAGTTGCAGGCGACAAGCTTAGCGACGACCAGAAGAAGGCCATCACAGAGGCACTTTCATCGCTTGTAAGCAGCAAAAGGTCTATAGATAAGTTTGAGAGCACGGATGTTACGACATCTACCACACCTGACTCTGCTTCCGGCTCTGATTCGGCTCAGGCAGTTCAGAGCAGACATGATGTGATCGCTCTTGTAAAGGGCGGTTCCTCATCATATAAGGCCTCTTCATATAGTGCTGATGATGTGACAGCGGCGATAACGAAGCTCAATCAGGCATCAGCATACTGGAAGAAAGAAAAGGCGGCCGCTGATCAGACTGTATCAGACAGCTCTCTTGTAGCATCCTTTGCTGCAAAGAAAACCAGTGATGCTGCGGCATATGAGTCTGCAGTTGCAGAACTGGCCCAGACAGCAAGGACAGCCTTCAATAATCAGTATGAGACCAATAAGGCCATTGACAGCTCGCAGTCCGGCTCTCTTTCGATAAAGAAAAACGGTACCGATGCGAAGATCTATCTGAATGGTCAGGAATATAGGCAGGATTCCAATAATTTCACTATAAACGGGCTTACTATTACAGTATCTGGCGTTACTGCCAATGCAGAATCAGGCGGTAAGGAAAATGAGGATGGAGACAGCATAAGTATTTCCAACCAAGTCGATACCCAGGGGATCTATGACAAGATCAAGAACTTCTTCTCTGTATATAACGATGCCATAAACGAGCTCACAGATGCATTCAATGCTGAGAGCTCAAAGGGCTATGATCCTCTGACAGAGGACCAGAAATCAGAGTTGAGCGATACCCAGGTCGAGAAATGGGAGAAAAAGGCCAAGGCCGGACTCCTGAGACATGATTCGACTCTTAACAGCATAATGACATCGATCACCAACTCCATGCTTGGCTCCTTAACAATAGATGGCAAGAAGGTAAGCCTTTCTACGTTCGGCATCAAGACAAAGGGTATTCTGAATTCAACGGCCAACAGGCAGTATGAGTACCATATAGACGGTGACGAGGATGACGAATCTTCTTCCTCCAACGCTGACAAGCTTATGGCAGCCATAAATGAGGATCCGGATTCAGTGACCTCCTTCATGCAGCAGCTGACCAACAAGCTCTATACGAATCTTGACAAGAAGATGAAGAGAACATCTCTTAAGACTGCATACACCGTCTATAATGACAAGGAGATGGCAAGTGAGTATTCAAGCTACAACAAGCTTATAAAGGAATGGGAGAACAGGCTTTCTACTCTTGAGGAATCCTACTACAAGAAGTTCTCAAAGATGGAGACGACACTCCAGCAGCTTCAGAGCTCTACAAGCTCTCTTACAAGCTCCTTAAGCAGATGATGGAACTAACAGGAAATACAGACAAAGGATACAGACGAGGGAATTGATATGCAGAAGAATCCATATGCGCAGTACAGAAACAGTCAGGTAATGACAGCATCGCCGGCCGAGCTTGTGCTCATGCTTTATGATGGGGCGATCAAGTTTGTAAACATTGCTCATGATGCGATCGAAAAGAAGGAGATAGAGAAGGCCAATACCAACATCCAGAAGGCTTCCAATATTATAGAGGAGCTTCAGGGTACTCTGAACAGGAAGTATGCTGTGGCGGAGGATTTCGACAATGTATACAAGTATATAAGAGACAGACTTCTCTGGGCCAATGTCAGGAAGGACAATGAGATCCTTAAGCAGGCAAAGGATGCGATTGAGCAGATGCGTGAGACCTGGAAGGAAGTCATGAGGGTTACAAAGAACGGACAGAAAGTGAGCTGACCATTATGGATGAGGCTTCATATGTCAGGATCCTTAGGGAGTCACTGGAGAAGAAGGTCGAGCTTCTGACTCTTATTGAAAGAGAAAACCAGATACAGAACAGAGTGCTGTCAGACCCGGCCGCTGATCCAGATGATTTTCAGGCTACTATTGACAATAAGGATAAATGGATAACGGATATATCGACGCTTGATAATGGATTTGCGTCTATCTTTGAGAAGGTAAAGCCGCTTCTTTCGACTCAGAAGGATAAGTACAGGGACGAGATCAGGATGATGAAGGATCTTGTCAGACAGATCACTGATCTTACATCACAGATCGAGAGGCAGGAAAAGGAAAATTATCTTCTGGCCCAGCAGAAGTTTGCAGGGGTAAGGCAGCAGGCTCAGAAGATCCGCCGAAGTCAGAATGCGGTATCATCCTACTACAAGTCAATGAACGGATCTGGCTACGATGCCCAGTTCCTAGACAGTACAAACTAAAACAGGCTCCGTATGGAGCCTGTTTTTTACTGGCGGTTTATAAGCCAGCTATAAAGGGTTGGCTTGCCATCAGCTGTAGTTTCCATCAAAGGGATCTTATTAGACAGCTTGAATATCCTGGTATCGGCGGTGAATTCCAGAAGGCGCTTCTGACTATAGCTGTCATTTAATGCAAAGACCATATCTGCGACCTTTGGGTTGGTATCGGGCAGCCTGTCGAATATTTCCCTGACCCCGGGGAGGTTTCTGTAGGCGGAGTCTATCATATAGTCGAATATATAGTAGTCCTGCAGCTTATCCTCTTTTGCCCAGTAGAGGTAGAGGGCATTTTTTATGAAATGAAAGAAGGTCTTTGTATGATCAGATGATCCTCCGTAGGGGTCTGTTCTTTTGTAGAAGAAATTACAGCTCCATCTGCCACGAACCAGATCATACCAGTCCTTTTTTCTGTCGCACAGAGTGAAAAAGTCGCGGTCAGTAAGGAGGGACCTGTTAATTGCCTCTGTGAAATAAAAGGTCGCGTCAGTATAGAGCCCTCCGTAGTTGTCAAGCAGGCTCATCCTTACTATATCTGACAGATGGGTAGGATCTATTTTCCCGGCAGAGGTCTTTTCTTTGATCCAGGAAGGAAGAGTGACATAGCCTCCTATATTCCGAGATGTGATAAGGTGGAGGGAAGTTATATCCTCCGGCAGAGCCCTTTTTAGAGAAGAAAGACAGGCTCTGACAAGAGGCGGCATTCTCTTGGGCCCCTGCCACCATATAAACCATACGGGAATGGGACCGGGCAGCTCGCATTGCTTTTCACCTGGATTCAGCTCGAGTTGATTTCCGTTTCTGTAAAGAGTCAGCAGATCAGAGAGAAGCAGGTCAAAAAGCCTTTGCAGAAGCTCCGTTCTTTTTTTTATCGCTATAATGTCTTTTTCGGTAATCTGTGTCATAGCTAAAAGCTACCATAGAATCGGGATTATTTCAACTGTTGCGGCAGGAGTGGTGATTGGGATATAATCAGCCTATGGATAAAAATACAGATCTAAATGAATTATTCTGCAGGGCAGAACTTCCAGAAGAAAAGGCTGCAGGACTTCTGGCATTGACAGCTGACAGCAGATTCCAGAGAGACAGAGCTTATTTTGTCGTAAGAGCTTCCTGTTTTCTGCTTTCGTGGCTAAGGGATGAGCTTGTTTCAAGCCAGTGCTTCGATTCCCTGACGCTTGAGGTGATAGGAGATGATATAGAAAAAAGGCTGCCTATTCTGAAGCAGATGCTATCCTGTCAGGGGGAGGAGTACAGGAGCTTTCTTATGCGGGTAAGTCCTTATCTGATTCTGGAGCCGGATGATACCTGCTTCGGGGCGCTTTATGCCTTTGCCCATCAGCTTGGGGATGCCCTTAAAAGAGCTGGCTACAGGGTAGTCTATTCGGGCCGGACAGCTGCTGCAGATCTTCTTATCGGGAAACGCTACAGGGGCATAATAGGCTTTCAGAATATGTCCTTTTGCCTTAGACTGTCTGACGGAAGCTTTATCTTTGATCAGACAGATGCTGACATATATGATATGGTCTTTGATCACCCATGCTGGTATGCCAGAGAGCTTGCTGCTATGCCGGAGCGGACCTGCTTTTTGTGTCTTGACAGATATTATGCTGAATTCATCAACGGACGTCTGGGACATAGGGCGGTCTTTTTTCCGCCGGCCGGGAGAAAGAGCCGTCTCTGCGATCTTTCCTTTGAAGAATATAGAAGAGAAAAGATAAAGTATGTGGAATATCCTCTGTCATTTCTTGGGACGATAGATGACAGACTGGAGGCTGATCTTGATCTGATAAGGGAGCGGCAGCCGGCTCTGTATCCTCTTGCGCTTTTGTATGTGGACAGGATGCAAAGGGAAATAAAAAAGCCTCAGGATATGGTGCTGATGGAGCTCTTGTCAGAGGATGGAGCTATGGAAAGGTATTTCGGACAGAAGGAAGCCTTTTCTGATGCTGACTTTTCTGATTTCCTAAGGTCCTGGGCTTTTCTCGGAAAGGACCTTTCCATGCATTTAAGGACTAAGGTGATAAAGGAGATCCTGGATGCGGGTATAGAGCTTCATGTATTCGATCAAAGCTTCAATAAATTTAAGGATTATCCAAACCTGCATATTCACCAGGGAGTAGGATATCAGGATACACAAAAGGTCTATCTTAAGTCCCTGGTGTCGATCGGCATGATGACCGGTCACAAGGCCGGATTTACTGAAAGAACAGCTGGAATTCTTCTTGGCGGTAGCCTTTGCTTTACAGAGGGGAGTGATTATATAGATGAAGAATTCGATGATGGAAATGATATAGAAATATTTTATCCGACAGAAGAAGGGATAAGGGATATCCCATCGAGACTTGCAGCTCTTCTGTCGGATAAGGAAAGGACCCTGATGAGGGCATATAAAGGGATGAGAAAAGCATCAAGGCATCATACCTGGGACAGCAGGGTCATCTGCCTTGAGAGGGCCCTAAATGATCGTCTTGATAAAGAGATCCTTGGGAGCAGTCATAAGATCAGTGATTGAATCATCGTCGAACTGGACAATAGGTCTGCTCATGCAGTTCTGATGATGGTGAATATAGACGACCCTGCATCTGCGGCCGTCGCTTAGGATCACACGGGCATTCTGATATGCACCTGCAAGCCTCTGGAGAAAGGTCATCACTACCTTGGGAGAATATTTCTGAAGTCCGTCATCCTCGAAGGAGGCTATGACCTGAAAGGCGCAGAGAGGAGCTCTGTAGGCTCTTGCAGTCGTCATCGCGTCATAGACATCGGCAATTGCAACTACAGCCGATACAGGATCTATATCATCACCGGAAATACCCTCAGGATAACCGGAACCGTCATTTCTCTCATGATGCCTGTAGGCGGCAGCAACTATACGGGGATCTATGCCTTCTATCTTTGATAATAGCTTCCTGCCGCAGTCCGGGTGGGTCTTCATAAGCGCAAACTCTTCATCTGTTAGCTTGCCATTCTTATTGATGATCTCAGAAGGTATCATGACCTTGCCTATATCATGAAAATATCCGGCCAGAGTAAGGATATTTAGCGTGTCCGGCTCAAGCTTCATCCATCTGCCGATCCCACGTGAGATCAGGGCTACATTTAGATTATGCACATAGATGGCGTCGTCAAGAGAATGCATGGTCTGTAAGATATCAAAAAGATCGAGCACAGTCTTTTCAGAAAAAAGGGCAGCGATTTCCGTAAGGATGGAGCGGAAATTGACCTCGGGAGTCTCCTGGCTCTTTATCCGGTAAAATATCCCTCTCATCATAGAGAGATTACGCGAATAATCCATCTGGAAGGTCTGGTAGACACTGGTGCCTTTAATCCTCTGGGAATAAGGGATAGTGATATTGTCAGAGGATCTGGGCCTTGCCTTTTCGACAGGTTCCTTCCTTTCCTCCTTTATCTCTTCCTCAGGGCGGATCTCTACGTCGTTTATGGAATAGAAGCTGATCCTTGCTATAAGCCCTCTTGTAAGCTTTTCTCCGGCCTTTGCCAGAGTCTGTCCCTGGAAAGTCACGACATCCTTGTCAAGGATCATATCTGGTCTTAGCTCGTTAATCTTATACTTTATTCCCATAGTGTCCTCACAAAATTTCCAACGGTACGAGTTTATTATAAATTTATTTTTGGTAAATATCAACAGAATTTTTTCTGCCATAATGGAATAAAGGACCCTTATGTGGTATCATGACTATATGGATAATAAGGAAAAAAGGCTGCTTTCCCAAAAAGAGATACAGGGAAGGCTTTTGTCAATGATGAAGATCTTTGCCTCCTATTGTGATGCCCATGGGCTCAGATACTATCTGGTCGGAGGCACGCTTTTAGGAGCCATAAGGCATAATGGATTCATACCCTGGGATGACGATGTGGATATAGGCATGCCGCGCCCTGATTACCAGAGGCTTCTTTTGCTTGCAGAGAAGGAACCGATAGGAGAGGGGCTGTGTCTGCTTTCGGGAGATAGGGGGACTCTGTCCATACCGTTCGCCGAGCTTGTGGATATGGATACAGAGCTTGAAAGAGATACATCGGAATATATTGCAGAGAAATATCAGATACTGCATCTCTTTCTCGATATATTTCCTCAGGATGGATGGCCGGATTCGGATCAGGAATGCCAGAGGGTTGTAGCAAGGGGAAAGAGGTATCTTTTCGATATAATGTATTCGAGATCCAGGTGCTTTCACGGGACGACACCTGCCAAAAGTATACTAAAGACCCCTGTCGTGCTTTTTGAAAGGCTTCGCGGCAACAAAAGGATAGTATCTGACTTCTGCAGATATGCCTCGTCATTTGCTGATTATGACAGCGCAAAATATGTTGGCTCGATTACCTGTGTGACAGGCGGGATGGGAGAAAGATGCGACGGGGAAAGGACCAGATCACTTGAGCTGCATGCCTTTGAGGATACCAGCTTCTATATTCCTGGCTCATATGAGGAGTATCTGAAAGGCAAGTACGGGGAGGATTATATGGAGCTTCCACCGGAGGAGAAGAGAGTAACGCACAGGATGAGGGTCAGAGAGGTGTGAGGTGCGAGGTGTGAGGTGTGAGGTGAGAGGTGCGAGGTGAGAGGGACTAAACAGGAGAAACCAAGATGGATTACAGAGAAAAATATAATGACTGGATCAGACACCTCAAGGAGGACGATCCGCTTAGAAAAGAGCTTGCCTCGATTGAGGATTGTGATAAGGAGATAAGGGAGAGGTTTTGCCAGGACTTAAGCTTTGGCACTGCCGGACTGAGGGGCAGGATGGGCGCCGGAAGCAATATGATGAACAGGATCACAGTCGGACGGGCCAGCTGCGGGATCGCAGATCTTATCAGATCAAGAGGAGAGGAGGCAATGAGAAGGGGAGTAGTCATAGCCCATGACCCCAGACATCATTCCAGAGAGTTTTCAGAGCTTACGGCCAGGATATTCGCCTCAAAGGGCATAAGGGTATACTGCTTTCCGGATCTTAGACCTACGCCGGAGCTTGCCTTTATGATAAGGTATTTGGGAGCAGTATCAGGGATTAATATCACAGCCTCTCATAATCCAAAGGAATATAATGGCTATAAGGCCTACTGGGAGGATGGATGTCAGGTGTCAGAGGAGATGGCAGCCCTTATGACCTCCTTTATAGAAAGGGTGGATCCATGGGAGACGACAGAAGGCATGCCATATGATCAGTCGCTTATCACTGTATTAGGAGAGGAATATGACAGGGCCTATCTTGACAAGGTGCTGTCACTTTCGATCCATAAGGGGGATGATATAGATCTATCGATCCCAATCGTATATACGCCATTGAACGGAGCCGGAAGCATTCCCTTCTGCAGGATGCTTATGGAACGTGGATTCAGTAACTGGCAGGTGGTAGAGGAGCAAAGGAATCCGGACCCGGATTTTACTACAGTCGGATATCCTAATCCTGAAGACAGCAGGGCCTTCGCATTGAGCGAGAGATATGGAAAGGAAATGGGAGCAGATCTTCTGATGGCAACGGATCCCGATTCTGACCGTTTTGCAGCTGAGATAAGAAAGGCCGATGGAGAATATCTGCCACTAAACGGAAACCAGACTGGATATCTGCTTGTAAACTATATACTTGAGGGCAGGAAGACAGCAGGCTTGCTGCCAGAGAAGGGGGCTATAGTAAAGTCCATAGTGACCTCGACTCTTTCTGAGTGGATAGCAGAAGCATATGGTGTCAGGACATTTGAAACGCTTACGGGTTTCAAGAATATATGCGGAAAGATCCCATATCTTAAGGAGCATGGATATACATATCTGTTCGGCTATGAGGAATCAGTCGGCTATGCAGCCTGTGAGGATATAAGGGACAAGGACGGTATTTCTGCTGGTATGCTTCTAGCTGAGGCAGCTGCCTATTACAGGAAAAGAGGGAAGAGTCTCTGGGATGTACTGATGGAAATCTATTCAAGATATGGATATTTCGCAGAGGACCAGGTCAGTATAATAGAAAAGGGCCTGGAGGGAAAAGAAAAGATAGACCGTATGATGAGATATACAAGAGAGCATCTGCCAGAGCAGCTGGCAGGTCTTAGGGTAAGTAAGATTATCGACTATATGGACGGCTATCAGGATATCCCTCCGCAGAACTGTCTTCGGATCTTTCTTTCTAATGGCTCCTGGCTTGCCATAAGGCCAAGCGGCACGGAGCCTAAGATAAAGTTTTATTTCTATGCCTGCGGAGGATCGATGGAGGAGGCAGAGGAGCTTGATAAGAGGATGAAGGATCAGATAATAGCTGATATATCAGCTTCTAGCGACTGACTGCGGCCCTGATCGCCTCAGCGTCTTTGCATACGGATCCCTGGATCATAAGAGCCTTTCCACCTCCTCTTGCGCCTATAGCCTTAAGAGGAGGAAGGAGTGTCCTTGCGTCTATGTCAGTCCCGCCGGCAAGGAATGAATATTCATTGTCTGACTTTTTGGAGAAGATATAGCAGGCTCCGCTGCGTGACTCCTTCAGCAGATTGAATGCGTCAGTCAGTATGTTTCTGTCGGTGACGGAGGTAAATATCACATTATCAGAGGAGGAGCTTATCTGTCTTTTTAGTTCGGCCGAAAGAGCCTCGTTAAGCTGGCTGCTAAGCTGCCTGTTCTTAGAACAGAGTCTTTCTACAGCACCGACCGCCTCACTTCGACCGGTCGAAAACATGTGGCCGATCCTTGTCAGAGAATCAAATGATCTGGTATAGTCCAGGTAGGCTCTTTTGCCACAGGCTATATAGAGGCGGCTTCCGCCCTTATAGTTCATATGTGATATCACTTTGAGGATCCCGACCTCTGAGGTGAAGCCTACATGAGGGGCGCAGCAGGCGCAGACGTCCACGCCAGGGATCGTTACTATACGTATAGGACCGGAAAGCTCCTTTTTGCTCCTGTAGTCCATATCCTTAAGCTCACAAGCAGAAGGATAGCGGCATTCGACAGGAAGGTTCTGCCAGATAATCTGGTTGGCATAAAGCTCAGCCTCACTTATCTCCTGATCTGTAAGAGGGCCGTTGTAGTCCATCTGACAGGTGGTCTCGGTAAGAGAGAAGCCTACGTTGTCATAGCCCTTTCTGGAATGGATGATACCGGAGAAGATATGCTCCCCGGTATGGTTCTGCATATTGTCAAACCTGTGAGCCCAGTCAATGTGCCCCTTTATCATATCTCCTGTCGAGAATATACGAGAGGCCCCCTTTATATGGTGAAGGATATCATCACCTGAAACAGAGACGGAATCAAGGGCTATATCACGGCCGTCAAAGGAAATGGTTCCCCTGTCACAGGTCTGACCGCCCTCCTCAGGGAAGAAAAGAGTCCTGTCAAGTATTATATAGTCATCCGCTACCTCTGTGACCCTTGCAATAAAATCGGTATTATATGGATTTGTGTCAAATAGTTTCTCAGTCATCAAGCTTTTCCTCGATCTGCTTTAGTCTGTGTTCCATTGAAAATTCACTCTTTGCCTTCCTGTAGGCTCTCTCCTTCATAGGAATGGTATCTGCCTGCTTTCTCAGATAGAACTTCATCAGGTCAAAAGCCTCCTCATAGGAAGAATAGATAATGCTGTCGGCTCCGTTTTCGAAATATTCATATGCCTCCTCTGTGGCTGGAAGCATGACAAGGCCATGGGAGGCCATTATGTCAAGAGCCCTGAGCGGGATCCCTGTGCTTATGCAGCGAAGGGATGGACATAGGGATATCACGCTGTCACGGAAGATGACAGGCATCTGGGTGTAATAGTCCACTCTTCCATGGATCTCGGCATGAGGGATGAGCTTCTTCAGGGAGTCTGTGTCGTCGGTGCAGACGAGTGTAGGAGTCACCCTTGAGGCGGATGAGACAAGAGTCAGCCGGTCTATGCAGGTGATCCTTGTCGCGATCGTATATATCAGATTCTGCCTGCTTATCCTGCCGGCGAACTCGGCTCCGGTTTCGGAGCAGTCTATAGGGAAATCATCTGGATGCTCCTTTATATATATGAGCCTTTCATTTACCTTATCGGCTATCTCATCTGTTATAAGCTCAGGAAGAATGTAGTATCCGATAAGATTCCTCTGGGCATCGCATATCCCCTGAAGAAGCCCTTTAAGATAATCATCCATGGCAGAAAGGATGGGCATATAGGGGGAGGCATAAAACTGGCCTATAAAGCTGACTCCGTATGTGGCCTTTCTTTTCTGCCGGAGAGCCTTCTCAAATACAGGCGGATCCACTCCAAGCGGCAGATGAAAGACTCTTGTGATCCCCTGCCTTCTGTAATCTCTTACCTGGCCTCTGTCGAAAAGAAAGATGAGATTATTGTCATTTTCCATCTCGTCGGTACCGGTAAGTCTAAGCGGCGCATCATAGCTCCAGGATACATATCTAAGCCCCAGATCCTTAAATACCGGGGAGAGGAGAGGCCAGAAATTCACTGTGAAGACGAAGTCTGCCTCAGAGCCCTCCAGTCTGTCATGGACAAGCTGCTGCAGTGCAGAGTCGTGGACAAAGTCCTTGGGAGTATAGAAGGTCTCCTCTGTGACCTCCCAGCCGAGTCGCCTCATGGCAGAGGGCACTGAAACATCGAAATATGATTCAAACAGCTTTACGAATATGACTTTCATAGTTTCTACTATAGCAAAAAGTGACTTCCATCGCAAGGATGGCATGATCCATTTGACAGGAGACTTTTTACAGGATAAAATCAGATTCAGTTGTTGTTTTTGAAAAAAAGGAGGAAATGAATGGGATTTTTAAGAGCATTTGCAGGAGCAGTAGGAGGAGAGCTGGCTAACCAGTGGAAGGAGTTCTACACCTGTGACTCCCTTCCGTCACAGGTTCTCATCAGAAGAGCATCACACATGGTATCAGGCAGATCGTCAAACAGAAGGGCTGATGTCGATGATATCTCAAAGGGCTCTGCGATCATAGTAAATGAGGGATTATGCGCTATCCTGGTAAGTCAGGGGAAGATAGTCGATCTTGCGGCAGAGCCGGGAGCATATACCTGGGATGATAATACCTCACCGTCTATGTTTTCAGGACCAATCTCTGATGTGATAAGCAGGGGCTGGGAAAGATTTACATTCGGAGGATTAAACCCTGTCCAGCAGAGGATATACTATGTGAATATGAAGGAGCTTACCGGATGCAGGTTCGGGACGCCTCAGCCTGTTCCGTTCAGGATATTGGATCCTAACATAGGCCTCGATCTGGATACGGCGATAAGGTGCAACGGTACATATACTATGAGGGTGGCAGATCCTGTGGTCTTATACAGCACGATTGCTGGAAATATCTCAGATGAGTTTACTATTGACCAGATAAATGACCAGCTGAGAGCAGAGTTTGTCCAGGCGCTTCAGCCGGCCTTTGCCCAGCTAAGCGGTATGGGGATAAGGCCGTCGGCGCTTCCGGGACAGACAAGGGCTATAAGCGATGCGATGAAGGCAGAGCTGGATCAGTCATGGGAGTCCCATTACGGACTTACCATCACCTCGGTCCAGATAATCTCTGCGACTATCCCTGAGGAGGATCAGAAGATGCTCTCTGATATCCAGAGACAGGCGGTATATAAAAACCGCGGAATGGCCGGAGCAGCACTTGTACAGGCACAGGCCGAGGCGATGCGTACCGCGGCAGGCAATTCACAGGGAGCAATGATGGGATTTGCCGGACTTAATATGGCAAATGCCGCCGGTGGAATCAATGCAAACCAGTTTTTTGATAAGAATGCTTCGTCTGATTCGGCAGCAGAGGACGGCCAGGACCAGACGGCAGGAGGAGAGGATATGTGGTTCTGTCCAAAGTGCGGCACCAGGTCAAATGGCAACTTCTGCCCTAAGTGTGGCACAAAGAAGCCAGTATTCTGATCTATAAGGAAAGGAGAGAAAATGGCAGAGCTTTTTCCATGTCCGTCATGTGGCGGGCAGCTGGTATATGATCCGACCAGAGGGCAGATGAAATGCAGATCATGCGGATCCTTTTTTGATGTAGAAGGCTATAAGCCAAAGAGCTTTGATTATACCCGTCAGATACTGACCTGTCCTAGCTGCGGGGGAGAGGTAGCAGCTCCATCACTTGAGGGTATGGAATTCTGTCCCTACTGCGGAACAGAGATCGCTAATGCACAAGCTTTTTCAGAAAAGGGATACCCGGAGCTCATAATCCCCTTTTCCCTGTCCAAGGAGGACTGTATAGACAGATACAGGAGGATGGTGAAGGGAGTTCCATTTCTTCCTGATGAGCTTTCCGGCACGGATGGCCTTTCATCTTTTGTAGGGCTTTATACACCTTACTGGATCTATCATTACAAGGCAAGCGGGACTGTCGTGGCTCCGGTAGAGAAATATACATCGGATGCTGTCTATGATTATCATTATCTGGCAGATATGAAGACAGATCTGGATTGCAGCATCAGCATGGGAGTGGATGCCTCTGCGACTCTTGATGATACAGTAAGCGAGAAGCTGGACCCTTTTTTCATTGATAAGCTCGAAGAATTCAATCCTGACTATATGGCAGGCTTCTATGCTGAAAATTCCACTGTCGACCCATCAGTCTACGTTGATTCGGCAAGGGCTAAATGCAGTGAGACAATAGTAAAAAAGATGGATCAGATGGCTGAAGAGAATAACGATTATTCTATCGGGGATTTTAAAGGGACCTGTCAGAGGGTAGCAGATCATCTGACAGTGGAGAAGGAGAGCACAGGAGCCTATCTGCCTCTATGGTTTCTCACCACAAGGAAGAATAACAGGGTGGCCTATACCGTGGTGAATGGTCAGACAGGAGTGACCTATGCAGACCTTCCTGTCGATATCGGCAAATATGTAAGGGCCTCGCTTATCACCTCTTTTGTCTGTGCTATCCTCCTGCTCCTACTCTTTGCAGTATTCGGGACCATAGATATGCGTATAGTTCCCTACGTGACGCTAATCTTTTCATCGGTCCTTATGATAATATCAGCCATCCAGTCAGAGCGGATATACAGAAAGGAAAACCATACTGATGATGCCGGATATACAGGAGTAAAGAAGCGGGCTGAGTATAATGCAGGCTCCTTTAAGGTCTTTTCCGGTAAGGACGCAGCCGGACTTGTGGTAGGGGGATTATGCCTGATCGGATTCTTTGGGAATCTTTTCTCGGGAAACTTTTTCAAGCTGATCGGCATAGCAAGCATAGTAGTCGCTCTTGTGGTGATAGCCACAAGGACATCAGGAAGCTTTTCTAAAACGACCCTCTTTGCCGGTGCAGGAGCTGCTATATCACTTGCGGATATTTTTCTTGCACCTCATCAGGATATATTCCTCTATGGCCTTATAATAGCAAATCTGCTGGTGCTTATAATAGTAGCATACAGACTTACAGCTGATTATAACAGACTTGCGACCAGTCCGCTGCCGCAGTTTCAGAAGACAGGAGGAGGACTAAATGAGAGGTATTAAGAGATATTCCCTTATCATCATGGCTGCCCTGGTTGTTTTATCAGGGATTTCTTTTCTTTCCCTAATAACTGAGACAGCTATGGCAGCAGGTTCAAATGTCACTATAAATGACAGGGCAGATCTTCTAAGTGATGAAGAGGAGCAGAAGCTCTACAGGCAGCTGGGCGCATATTCGTCCAGTCGCAATTATTTGATAGTGACTGAGGACAGCTATCTCTATTCGAGCGGCCGCATGCATGATGAGATGGATTTATGCTATCACGATGTATATGGGGACAGCGACGGAGTTGCCTTTCTGATAAATATGTCTGACAGACAGCTCTATACAGGAGGCTTTGGAAAATGCCGGAGGGAGTTTACGAGCGGAGACGCAAGGGATGTCACAGACAATGTATACAGATATGCATCAGGCGGTGATTATTACAGATGCCTTTCGATGGCCTTCACACAGACAGATAAGGTTATTGAAAATGGTTTTATCCTGCGCCCGATGCGTTATGCAGTCGCAGTCCTTTTAGGACTTTTTCTTGGATTTTTTATAATGTTTGTAGTATGCCTGCTTTCAAGAAAAAACCGCAGGGTCTCTCCTGTCATTCCTGCTGATATAGGAAGAAGCGAATTCGGTCCGGTTTCATATAATGGAATGATAAATCCGGTGTTTCTTAATGCCATAGTTCATAAAAGCAGAAGGAGAAGCTCATCATCCGGTGGCGGAGGCTTCTCAGGAGGCGGTTCGTCAGGAGGCGGCGGTTCATCGGGAGGGGGACATGGCTTTTAACAGTAAGGGAGCATAAATGACCTTTTTTACTAAATTTTATCTGGATAATGAAAAGGATATAGTGGTAGATCTCTACTGGGATCTCGGAGAGCTCTATTACTGTCTGTCCACTCCGAATCATCATACCGGCAATCTTATCAGAAATCTGTCGAGACTTACAGGAACGCCCCTGTCGGAGGATAAGGACTCGCTTCTCGTGATAAGGGGACGGATTCCCTGCTATATAGACGGAAACAACAGGGAGGTCTGGGTCTTTCGGCTGGGAGGGATAAAGGCTGCAAATATCTACTCTGACGGAAGGGTAGAGATAAAGGCCGGAATACCCGCGATTTCAAAGACTCTTATGAGCCAGACCAAGGATTATACTACGGATCTTGATAAGACTATATTCAAGGACTATATCCCAAGGGATATAAAGTTCCGTTCAGATCTGCATACCCATATGAATGCGAATCTGTCAGGAGATGTGCTGATAGCCTTAGGCATAGTACATCAGCTCAGATATCCGCTCTATTATGTGAGAAAGCTCGGACTTACTCTTACGCCGCATCAGGAGGAGATCCTTGCGACAAGGAGAGCAAGAGTAGAAAAGCAGTTTGTGGACAGCGATCTTTCGGGCAAATATCTGGATCGGAAGATAAATGACAATACCTTCATCAATTTTGCCGACCTGATCCTTAATAATCAGGAACATGCAGAGGATAATATAGCAAGGATCCGGGCCTCTCTTTCGATACTAAAGGATGGACAGGCGGTCTTTACCAATCTTGAGAAGGTATATCTCTACAGATATGTATTCTGTAAAGGCAGGGAGGCAGAGGATACGATCCCGGTCGACAGGGCCTTTAGTGTATGCGACAGGGATATAAGCAGATATATAGCTCAGATGCTTAAGGACCGGGAAGATAAGAGGTATCATGACAACAGCCTTTTTAAGGATCTCCTGCTCTGGATAGCCAGGACATACGCTTCTCAGGGAATAGCCTATGCTGAGATCTCCGATACGACCCTGGTAAAGAAATACGAATCAGTAAAGATGCTTGAGGAGGTCCATGAGGTAATGCCTGATATCTACAGGGAGACGGGAGTAAGGATCCGTTTCCTTGCGGCAATCAGGAGGATACCCCTTACTATAGTAAAGGACCGTCGGACTCCGGATGATTATCTGTCACAGAATATAGCGGCGCTTAAGGGAACCATACTAGACCCTTATGTGGCCGGCGTTGATTTCGTCGGAGAGGAGATAAACGATATCATCTCCCTGAAGCCTGTATTCTATGAGATCGATAAGCTGCTTACCCTTGATCCAGATATGGTGATAAGGGTACATGCCGGAGAAAATGACAGTCAGAAGGACAATATTGCCCATTCGATAGAATGTGTGAGAGACTGTCTGCCAGACGGGGTAAGCATGCCTCATATGCGTATAGGACATGGACTCTACACCTATTCCTTTACCTCACAGAAGGGCAGGCGGCTGATGAAGATGATCCGTGATCTGGGGGTAGTCCTCGAATTCCAGATCACATCCAATGTACGTCTCAATAATCTGAACTCGCTTGCCAACCACCCGCTGAGGCAGTATCTGAAGGAGGGTATAAGCTGTGTCCAGGGAACGGATGGAGCGGCTATATATGGCACATCGCCAAGAGATGAGGAGCTTTCTCTTATCTGTCTTTTAGGTCTTGATCATGATCAGGCAGCAATGATGAGGAAGACAGAGGAAAGGATCATAAAGGAGAGCGAGGAAAGCTTCAGAAGAAAGAGCAGGAATTTTGAACGGCTAAAAGGGAACCATACTATAGAGGAGGTTATCCTTTCCCATATGGGAAGGAATCGTCTTGAGGGACTCTATATCAACAGGAGCAGGCATTATGATGCGGCAAGCGAGCTAAGGAGCAGTATAGACGAGCTTCCATGGGACCGCACACCTGTCATATTAGTCGGTGGAAGCTTCAATACAGAAAAGAGAACCACAAGGGTTACGGAGGATGGAAGGACCCAGCTTGAGGAAATGATAAGGGACCTTGATCCGTCAGAGTATTTCTTTGTGATAGGCCATACACTTAAGGGCTATGAGAGATTGCTTGTGGATCTGAACAGACAGGAGAGGGATCCCTTTGAGATATATGCCTTTGTACCTTCTCTTCTTTGTGCAGGGGAAAGAGATGCCCTTAAGGAATCAGGAGTAAAGATCAGGGTCTCTCCGGAATTTGAGGGACAGGGTATCTATAAGAGCGTCAATTTCGAGATATTCGAGCGCCGCCCTTCGATACTTATAGCAATGGATGGCAATTCTGCCGGAGAGAATATGATCCAGGAGGCAAAAAACGGAAAGGGCCAGGCAAGGATCTATGTTTACCGCGGCGCCAGGCATCTGCTTACTAAGGCATCCTCTCTGGAGGGATATGTGAAATTCTTCGGAAAAGGAGAAAACATCTCGACAATGCTTTAATTATTTATCTTGCAAACATATTCTAAAAAATGTAGAATAATTCTGAAAGGAAGGCTTTTATTTTCATGAACACGAAAAAAGAGACCTTGAGCCTTGTGCTTACAGCGCTTTTTACAGCGATCATAGTTATAATGACGATCACACCTCTGGGATTCATCCCGCTTGGAGTGATAAATGCGACGATAGTACATATACCAGTCATACTCGGAGCGATCTTTCTTGGACCTAAGAAGGGGTCCTTCCTTGGATTCGTCTTCGGACTTATGAGCTTTCTTAAAAGCACGCTGACTCCGGATACGGTCAGCGCATTTGTTTTTTCACCGGTAATTGCTGCATCGCAGTTCGGACCGTCAGGAGTCTTTAAGAGCATCTTTATCTGCTTTGTCCCAAGGATACTTGTAGGAGTATTACCTTACTATGTATTCATTCTGATAAAGAGGCTTACAGTAAAATCCAGCTCAAGGGCCGGGATAGGAGTGATGGACGCCCTTATAAGCCTTGTGGCCTTCGCAGGACTTTATCAGCTCTTTTCAAGACGCCTTGATAATGCCCCTGCTTCAGTCTTCCTGTCGCTTGTCATTGCAGCTGTGATCTTTGCCGCGCTTATGGCACTTTCTCTTAAAAAGGACAGGGGAACGCTTGGATATGCCTATGCAGGACTTACCGGAGCGCTTACCAATACGCTTCTGGTAATGCCCTCTATCTATATACTATATCATGATGCCTATGCAAGGGCGACTGATGTACCGCAGTCTGCCCTTCTTGGAGTGATACTTGGTATAATAGGATTCAATGGTGTGATCGAGGCAGTACTTGCTGCAGTCATAGTTGCGGCTGTATCAGAAGCCCTTGTACATGTGGTCCTGCCCTATTCAGGCAGCAGGACCAGAAACTAAAGAGCCTTGTATCAAGACCGGAGGAGACAGATGCAGCAGATACTTGAAAAGAACCAGATCTTAGTCTACAGGATGTATGACCACCGCCCTATCACAGATCATGACGGGAACTATTACTGCAGGGGAGCTAATGCTGTATTCAGTCAGGATTTCTCGATCTGCAAGGACTGTCCGCTCTGCAGCGGCGTTTTCCCGAGAAATTATTGCAGATACTTTGATCTCGATGATCCGAAGGACCATTATGAGGAGCTTTATAATACTCCTGAAATGGAAAAGACCAGGATAGATGATTTCATAGAGACCGGAATTACCGGGGATTTTCCTGAGTATGTCGAGGAGGATGGCTCATCGGGACAGCTCCTTATTGAAAAGGCAGTGAGGTTTGCAGCAGGCTATCACAGGGGTGCATTCCGTAAGGGCAACAATGTCCCATATATAGTCCATCCGATCGAGACCATGATGCTTGTTTCAAAAATGACTGACGATCCGTCTGTCATAGCGGCCGCGGCTCTTCATGATGTGATAGAGGATACTGCCTGCACCGTAGAGGAGCTTAAACGGGAGTTCGGCGACAGGATAGCCGGACTTGTCATTAGCGAATCAGAGAATAAGCGAGAGGGCTCTCCGAAGGAGGAGACCTGGAAGATCAGGAAGGAAGAAAATCTCCTCCATGTAAAGGAAGCGCCTGTGGAATCCCAGATGATAATGCTTGCAGACAAGGTAAGCAATCTGAGGGCCACAGTGAGGGATTTCAGACAAAGCGGATCGTCGATCTGGGGCAAGTTCAATATGAAGGATGAGTCACAGCAGGCCTGGTACTATAAGAGCGTGGCTCATGTACTCAGTAATCTTTCATATCTTCCGGCATATCAGGAATATATCTATATGCTCGAGGAGGTCTTTGCCGGAGTAGACACGCCTCCACTGATCCAGTAAAAAGTGCTTGAAATCAGATGGGCTTTATTATAAAATGATTACTGTTGGCGGAGTTCGCAGGATTATTTATGAGGATTATTGAATGAGCCTTTCAGTTGGAAGAATAAGCGGTATATCGGCTTCGGCAGTTTCGGCTGCAGGCACCAGGAATTATGCCTACAGGCTTTCTGACAGAAGCGAGGTCAGTGACGTTTATACAGAGCGGATCTCAGGTATCGATCCTTCAGAGGCTGTTGACCCGGTTGGTCCTGTAAGATATGCAGATGCAGCCAGAAGCAGCAGACAGCTGCAGGATAAAAGGGATATCAGCGCAGGATATAATGATCTGGCAGCAGGCTTTGAGACGGGTGGATATGATAGTTCCGGCAGCTCTTATGCCTATTCTGTTGCCGGTAAGAATTATGACGAGTTCGCGTGATGCGCGCCCTGATACAATGGATTCAAGGAGCTGTGGCCATACGCCACGGCTCCTTTTATGATGAAGGGATATGCTTTTATGTATGAATTGATGGCGCCGTGCCATTTCGGACTTGAGGCGGTGCTTAAAAGAGAGATTTATGATCTGGGATATGAAATAACCATGGTCGAGGACGGCCACGTATGCTACGAGGCGGATGATCAGGGGATAGTCCTTTCAAATCTATGCCTGCGTACAGCGGAGAGGGTCCTTGTCGTGGTAGGCAGATTTACAGCAACAGACTATGAAAGTTTCTTTCAGGGGATGAAAGCACTGCCATGGGAGAGATATATTCCGTCTGACGGGCGCTTCTGGATCACAAAGGCCACGACAGTTAAGAGCGCTCTTTTCTCGCCGAGTGACCTGCAGAGGGTAGGGAAGAAGGCAATGGTAAAGAGAATGTCTGAGGTTTACGGAATAGAGCGCTTTCCTGAGACTGGTCCTTCATATCCGGTCAGACTTTTTCTGTATAAGAATGTTGTGACCGTCACGCTTGACAGCTCAGGCGAGGCTCTCCATAAGAGAGGATACAGGAAAAAGACAGGACCTGCTCCCATATCAGAGACGCTTGCCTCAGCCCTTCTTATGCTGACGCCATGGAGAGAGGGCAGGATACTTGCTGATCCATTCTGCGGCAGCGGGACCTTTCTTATCGAGGCGGCCCAGATGGCAGCCAATATGGCACCGGGACTTGGAAGGGATTTTGTCTCTATGGAGTGGGAGAATCTTATAAGTAAAGATATCTGGAAGGAGGAAAGGAAATGGCTTAAGGCTGCTGTTGATATGCCGGAGCGGGCATATCTCTACGGCAGCGATATAGACAGGACCATGATACCGGTAGCAAGAGAGAATGCCAGAAGGGCCGGAGTAGAGAAGCTGATACGGTTTAAGACGGCAGACGTTTCAGAATTCTCATCAGACCGGCCATTTGGCTTTATCGTTACTAATCCTCCATATGGTGAGAGACTTTCAGAGACAGAGGAGCTTCCTGATATATATAGCAGGCTCTCGACTGTATACAGGGGCCTTGACAGATGGTCAATGTATGTGATAAGCGCCTGGGAGGATGCGCCTAAGTATCTTGGAAAGCCAGCTAAGAACAGGAAGATATACAATGGGATGATGAAGACATATTTTTATCAGTATCCGGGCATGAAGCCGCCAAAGGGGTATTTCGATGACAGGGATCTATAGCAGGATAATAAGGCTTGTCACTGTCCTTGCAGCAGCTATTGCAATAGGAGGTGCTCTTCTCATCTATATGTTCCAGGGGAGTCCTGAGCTTTCCCGCAGGAGGGTCATCGAAAACAGCGGCTCTCTTATATCCTATATAAGGAAGGAGCAGAGGAAGCTGTCCGCCTATGACAGACTCCACGAGCTTGAGCTCCATATTCCAAGGGGGCACAGGGCATCAGAATTTACGATAGAGGAGAGCGGGACCTTTACTGTCTATACCATACATATACCGGACATAAATGCTTCCTACTTTGCTGATTTCCCCGTCACCGGAAACGGCAGGAATATTTCTGACATGACCTATAATATCTCAGCTAGCGGGGGAACCGTGAGTATAGTGACTAGTCAGCCTCTTTTTCTTAAAAAGACATCTGATGGTCAGAGAGTTTTTTTCGACTTCATATCCCCAAGGCAGTACTTCGACAAGATAGTCGTCATAGATCCCGGACATGGAGGAAGGGATCAGGGAGCCTCAGCAGGGGGAGACTGTGAGAAGGATATTACTCTTTCTGTAGTGAAGAAGATGAAGCAGATCACAGGAATCAGTGCATGCAGGGAGCTTAAGGATTATTCGGATCAGATCTCTGCTGTGAATGTGAGCGGAGTCGGACGGGTCGGATTCTTTTATACAAGGCTTAGCGACAGGAAGGTCTTCCTTAAGGAAAGAGGTGCCTTCGCAAGAGCGCTAAAGCCTGACCTCTTCCTGTCGGTGCATGTCAATTCCACAGCCTCAGGAAGGATTTCCTATATCAATGGAGCGAGCGTACTTTACAGGGCCGGTGATAAGACCGGAGAGTCAAAGAGGTTTGCCGGGATCGTAGAGAAGGGACTGCTTAAGGATCTGGGTGCGAAAAGCAAGGGGACTATAGCAGGAGATGAGCTCTACCTAATAAGGACCGCTCAATGGCCGGTAGCTCTTGCAGAGCTCGGCTTCATCACGAATCCATCAGAGCACAGGAAGCTGGTCTCGCAGAGCTACCAGAAGAAGGCAGCAGAGTCGATGATTAGGGCAGTAGAGGAGTATTTAAGTTATAGGTGAGAGGTCAGAGGTTAGAGGTGAGAGGTTAGAGGTGAGAGGTTAGAGGTTAGAGGTCAGAGGTTAGAGGTGAGAGGTTAGAGGTTAGAGGTGAGAGGTTAGAGGTGAGAGGTCAGAGGTGAGAGGTCAGAGGTGAGAGGTGAGAGGTCAGAGGTTAGAGGTTCTTAAAGGAGAAGATTATGGTGATCATAAGGTGGATGTGGAAGAATTTCAAAGTTTCTTAACCGTATCTGGTGATCAGAAGGCCGTGAGAAAAGAAGAAAGCCCTGATTCCTCGGACCTCAGACCTCAGACCTCACACCTCACACCTCACACCCCAAAGGAAAGGACACCAATGAACAAGATCATTTTTGCAACTGGAAATAAGAACAAGGTCAGAGAATGCCATGAGATTCTTGCTGATCTCGGAACAGAGATCATATCGATGAAGGAGGCCGGCATCTTTCTGGATATAGTAGAGGATGGAAAGACATTTGAAGAAAATGCGCTGATAAAGGCAAGGGCCGTTCATGCTGCTGCTCCTGATTCCATAGTTATAGCCGATGACTCGGGGCTTTGTATCGATGCCCTTAATGGAGAGCCTGGTATTTATTCTGCAAGATACTTAGGAGAGGATACCTCTTATCAGATAAAGAACCAGAAGATATTAGAGAGGCTTGACGGAGTGCCGGAGGAAAAGCGCAGCGCGAGATTTGTATGCGCCATGGCTGTGGTCATGCCGGATGGAGAGGACTTTACGACAAGAGGCGTGATGGAGGGATATATAGGAGATCACGCAGAGGGAGAGAACGGCTTCGGATATGATCCGATATTTTTTGTAAAGCCATATGACTGCTCGAGCGCGGTGCTTTCACCGGATGAGAAAAATGCCATCTCCCACAGGGGGAAAGCCATGAGGGCTATGAGAGAGCGACTTAAGGAAATGATCGAAAACGGAGGCAAAAGGTGAAAGATACTTTAGTTCTTCTGGTAAGTGATTCTCATGGAATCCAGAGCAATCTTTACAGGACAGTGATGAGGACACAGCCTGATATTATCTATCATCTGGGAGATGCAGTCGGATTTGAGGATGAGATACGCTCGGAGTGCGGAGTCCCCTTCTACTATGTCAGGGGAAACTGCGATTTCGGAAGCGATGCTCCGATCTATCAGGTCACCAGTCTTGGAAGGCATAAGATATTCCTTACCCATGGACATATGTACAATGTGAAATATTCAGACCATGATCTGATCTGTGCAGCGATGAAGGAGGGCTGTGATACTGTTATTTTCGGCCATACCCACATACCGGAGCTTATAAGGACTGACGGGATGACAATAATAAATCCGGGTTCCATATCACTTCCCAGACAGCCAGGAAGGATCCCGACCTATGCTACAATAGATGTGGATAGTGAGGGAGAGCTGCATTTTACGATAAACGAGCTCAAGGACTGAAAAGCCTTATACTTGACAAAGGGCCGATAAGCACATAGAATTATTATCAATTGGGACCGTGAAAATCTGGCCCATGAGAAAGGATTATGGCATGAAGACACTATATGACAATGTGAATACAGATATGGATTTCGTCGGAAGGGAGCATCAGGTTGAGAAGTTCTGGCGTGATCAGAGTATCTTCGAGAAGTCAGAGGAGGAGAACAGGGGCAAGGGAGAGACCTATACCTTTTATGACGGACCACCGACGGCTAATGGAAAGCCTCATATCGGTCATGTGCTTACAAGGGTCATAAAGGATATGATCCCAAGATATCAGACCATGAAGGGCAAGTATGTACCGAGAAAAGCCGGCTGGGATACACACGGACTTCCTGTCGAGCTCGAGGTAGAGAAAAAGCTCGGACTAGATGGAAAGGATCAGATAGAGAAGTATGGTATCGAGCCTTTCGTAAAGCAGTGTAAGGAGAGTGTCTGGAAATACAAGGGTATGTGGGAGAAGTTCTCTGATCAGGTAGGCTTCTGGGCAGATATGAAGCATCCATATATCACCTATGATAATAATTTCATCGAATCCGAATGGTGGGCCTTAAAGGAGATCTGGAACAAGGGGCTTCTCTATAAGGGCTTCAAGGTAGTGCCTTACTGCCCTCGATGCGGTACTCCTCTTTCTGCTCAGGAGGTTGCCCAGGGCTACAAGACCGTAAAGGAACGTTCAGCCATAGTACGTTTCAAGGCAGTCGGAGAGGATGCTTACTTCCTTGCCTGGACCACGACACCATGGACGCTTCCGTCAAATACCGCTCTCTGTGTGAATCCTGACGAGACCTATGTGAAGGTTAAGTGTGCAGACGGCTACACCTACTATATGGCAGAGGCACTGCTTGACAAGGTACTGGGAAGGTTTGCAACAGACGAAAAGAGCGCCTATCAGATCCTTGAGAGTTACAAGGGCAGCGACCTTGAGAACAGGGAATATGAGCCGCTCTATCAGTGTGCCGCAGATCGTGCGAAAAAGCAGCACAAGAGAGCTCATTTCGTTACAGTAGACAGCTACGTCACAATGACAGACGGTACAGGAATAGTCCATATTGCTCCCGCCTTTGGTGAGGACGATAGCAGGATAGGACGTAATTATGATCTGCCTTTCATCCAGTTCGTCGATGATAAGGGCGATATGACAGACGATACACCGTTTGGCGGTCTTTTTGTAAAGAAAGCAGATCCGAAGGTCCTTAAGGATCTTGAGGACAGAGGGCTTCTGTTTGATGCGCCTAAGTTCACCCATGACTATCCTCATTGCTGGAGATGTGATACTCCGCTTATATATTACGCAAGAGAGTCATGGTTTATCAAGATGACAGATGTCAAGGACGAGCTTGTCGCAAATAATAAGACAGTAAACTGGATCCCGCCTTCAATCGGAGAGGGAAGATTTGGCAACTGGCTCGAGAACGTGCAGGACTGGGGCGTTTCCAGAAACAGATACTGGGGAACTCCTATGAATATCTGGGAGTGCGAGAAGTGCGGACATCAGGATGCCATCGGCAGCAGGAAGGAGCTTGCTGAGAGGAGCGGCAATCCAGAGGATGCCAGAACAGAGCTTCACAGACCTTATATAGACAGGGTTACCATGAAGTGCCCTGAGTGCGGAGGAACCATGCACAGGATTCCTGAGGTCCTTGACTGCTGGTTCGATTCAGGAGCCATGCCTTTCGCCCAGCATCATTATCCATTTGAGAATCAGGATACATTCAAGGAGCAGTTCCCGGCTGAGTTTATCTCAGAAGCGGTGGATCAGACCAGAGGCTGGTTCTATTCACTGATGGCTGAGTCGACCCTCCTTTTCCATCGCGCTCCATACAAGAACGTAATAGTCTTAGGACATGTCCAGGACAAGAACGGCCAGAAGATGTCGAAGAGCAAGGGGAATGCTGTAGATCCATTCGAGGCATTAGACCAGTTCGGCGCGGATGCCATCCGCTGGTATTTCTATATCAATTCGGCGCCGTGGCTTCCGAACAAGTTCCATGAGGACGCAGTAAAGGACGGACAGAAGAAGTTCCTTTCGACACTCTGGAATACATATGCCTTCTATGTCCTCTATGCCAATATAGACAGCTTCGATCCTACTAAGTACAGCTTCGATAAGAAGACCCTTACAGTAATGGACAGATGGATCCTTTCGAGGCTCAATACCACAGTAGGAGAGGTTGATAAGGATCTTGGCAGTTACAAGATCCCTGAGGCAGCAAGAGCACTTGATGCCTTTGTAGACGAGCTTTCCAACTGGTATGTAAGGAGAAGCCGTGAGAGATTCTGGGCAAAGGGAATGGAACAGGATAAGATAAACGCCTACGAAACCCTTTATACATGTCTTGTCACAATAGCAAAGGCAGCAGCTCCTATGATTCCGTTCATGACAGAGGAGATTTACCAGAATATAGTAAGAAAGGTCGATATGAATGCTCCTGAGTCGATCCACCTCTGCTCCTTCCCTTGCGTGGACCAGTCGCTTATCGATTCAGATCTCGAGGATAAGATGGGAGAGCTTCTAAAGATCGTAGTAGCAGGACGTGCCTGCCGTAATGCCGGAAACATAAAGAACAGACAGCCTCTTGCAGGAATGCTCATTAAGGCCGATGAGAAGCTGGATAAGTTCTATACCGATATAATCGCAGACGAGCTGAATATCAAGAAGGCAGAGTTTACCAGCGACCTGTCAGCTCTTACGACCTATACCTTCAAGCCTCAGCTAAAGACCGTAGGCCCTAAGTACGGCAGATTCCTGGGACAGATAAAGGAAGCCCTTGCAGGCCTTGATGGCAATAAGGCAATGGCAGAGCTTGACGAGACCGGTGTTCTGAAATTCCCTCAGATCGACAGTTCGATCGAGCTTGCTAAGGAGGATCTTCTTATCTCCCAGCAGGCAGAGGAAGGATATCTGACTAATACCAATGGTAAGGTTACCGTGGTTTTAGACACAAAGCTCACACCGGAGCTCATAGAGGAAGGATTTGTAAGAGAGCTTATCTCCAAGATCCAGACTATGAGAAAGGAAGCCGGCTTCGAGGTCATGGATCGTATAACTGTGGGATATTCAGGAAATGACAGGATAAAGGGCATCTTTAATAAGTACAGCGAAACGATAGGAAAAGAGACGCTGGCGACTGTTATTACGGAAGGAGAATTACCTGAAGGCTATCAGAAGGAATGGAATATCAACGGAGAAAAGGTTTCGCTTTCGGTTAAGAAAAACTAGGTCTATAAGACGCAGGCGTCATGTACGCAGGGAGGACAAAATGAGCCATTTAGAGAAGCTGGACAAGGACACAATAAAGGACGAGATCAGGAAGAATGTAAGGCACCTTTACCGTAAGGAATTTAAAGAGGCTACAGAGAAGGAGATTTTCCAGGCAGTTTCTCTGGTCGTAAAGGATGAGATCATTGACGACTGGCTTGCAACCCAGAAGGCCATGGAGAAGGAAGATCCGAAGACTGTCTACTATATGTCGATGGAGTTCCTTATGGGCCGGGCACTGGGAAACAACATGTTAAACCTGTGTGTTTACGACGAGTTCAAGAAGGCTCTCGATGAGCTGGGTGTAGACATAGTCTCGGTCGAGGATCAGGAGCCGGATCCAGCTCTTGGAAACGGAGGTCTGGGAAGACTTGCGGCCTGCTTCCTTGATTCCCTTTCTACTCTGGGCTACCCTGCCTATGGATGCGGGATCAGATACAGATATGGTATGTTCCGTCAGAAGATCGAGAATGGCTATCAGAAGGAGGTACCTGATGACTGGCTTCGTGACGGATATCCCTTCGAACTCAAGAGAGAGGAATATACTTTTGAGGTAAAGTTCGGAGGCTATGTCCGCTCTGAGACTACTCCAGACGGCAATATCCGTTTCATACAGGAGAACTACAATTCAGTACTTGCAGTGCCATATGACATGCCTATAGTTGGATACAATAATCATGTCGTAAACTCCCTTATGATATGGGATGCCGTCCCAAAGCAGGTATTCTCTCTTGAGTCATTTGACAAGGGAGATTATCAGAAGGCAGTCGAGGATGAGAATCTGGCCAGGTCACTTGTGGAAGTTCTCTATCCTAACGACAACCATATCTCAGGAAAGGAGCTGCGACTGAAGCAGCAGTACTTCTTTGTATCTGCATCACTTCAGAGAGCTATCCAGAGATTCAAGAAGTATCATGATGATATCCATGATCTGCCTAAGAAGGTAGTCTTCCAGATGAATGATACTCATCCTACACTTACAGTTGCTGAACTTATGAGGCTTCTTATGGATGTCGAGGGACTTGGCTGGGATGAGGCCTGGGATATAACGACACACTGCGTTGCCTATACCAACCATACCATAATGAATGAGGCCCTTGAGAAATGGCCAATAGAGATCTTTGCAAGGCTTCTTCCTCGTATCTACAATATAGTTGAGGAGATAAACCGCCGTTTCTGCCTGCAGGTTCAGGAAAAGTATCCGGGAGACCAGGGCAAGGTCGACCGTATGGCCATAATCTACAACGGACAGGTCAGGATGGCATATCTGGCTATTGCTGCAGCCTTCTCTGTAAACGGTGTCGCAAAGCTCCATACTGAGATCCTGAAGAAGGAGACACTTAAGGATTTCTATGAGATGTATCCGTGGAAGTTCAACAACAAGACAAACGGTATCACTCAGAGGAGATTCCTGCTCCATGGCAATCCGCTTCTTGCAGAATGGGTAACTGACAAGATTGGCGATGGCTGGATAAGGGACTTATCCCAGTTGAAGAGGCTTTCTGTCTTTGTCAATGACGAAAGGGCCTGCCAGGAGTTTCGTACCATTAAGTACAAGAACAAGGTCCGTCTGGCTAAGTATATAAAGGAGCACAACGGAATAGACGTAAATCCGGATTCTATATTTGACGTTCAGGTCAAGAGACTGCACGAGTACAAGAGACAGCTTCTGAACATACTCCATGTGATGTATGAATACAATCAGCTGAAGGAGCATCCGGAGATTCCTTATTATCCTAAGACATATATCTTCGGAGCCAAGGCTGCCGCCGGCTACAGGATAGCAAAGCTTACCATCAAGCTTATAAACAATGTGGCAGCTGTCATAAATAATGACAGGAGCATTGGAGGCAAGATAAAGGTCGTATTCATAGAGGATTACAAGGTTTCAAATGCCGAACTGATCTTTGCTGCCGCAGATGTATCAGAGCAGATCTCAACAGCCTCCAAGGAGGCCAGCGGAACCTCCAATATGAAATTCATGCTTAACGGAGCTGTGACCGTCGGTACCATGGATGGAGCAACGGTGGAGATGGTCGAGGAGATGGGCAGGGAGAATGCCTTTATCTTCGGGATGAGCGCCGATGAGGTAATAGAGCATGAGCAGAAGAGAGACTACAATCCTATGGATATCTTCAACTCTGATCAGGATATAAGGAAGGTTCTGATGCAGCTGGTAAGCGGCTTTTACAGCCCTGATGATACAGAGCTTTTCAGACCGATCTATAATTCTCTTCTGAATACCAACGATACCCAGTACGCCGATACGTACTTCAACCTGAAGGATTTCAGATCATATACCGAGGCTATGAATGCTATTTCACAAGCCTATCAGGACGAGCAGAAATGGACGCGGATGGCAATGACAAATACAGCCTGCTGCGGAAAGTTCTCCTCAGACAGGACTATACAGCAGTATGTGGATGATATCTGGCACCTTGATCATGTAGTTGTCACACCTGACAATGAGACCGATGAAGAAGTTGATATATGAATGATAAAGACCAGTTCAAAGAAGTAGTTGATACCAATAACAGCACGGATACAGATAAGTCTGGCACAAGCTCAGATGACTATGAGGATATCTGCTATATATGCCGGCGTCCGGAGAGTGTCGCCGGCAAGATGATCCATATCACCGGAGGGATCAGCATCTGCGTGGATTGTATGCAGAAGACCTTCGATACAATGGGGAACTATGGTCCCGGCAATATGTTTCCGGCAGGCTTTCCCCAGCTCGATCCGGATGATTCCCATACTACGAACAATGCCGGGAACGGAGGCTTTCCTGTATTCAATCTGAACGATATAGCCAGCTTCCTGTCCACCTCTCCTCAGGTCCCTGCCAATCAGAGGATAAAGAAGAGAAAGGAACAGAAGGAAGGTAAAAAAGGCCAAGAGTCCGAGGGAGCTGTTATTGATATAAAGAATATACCGCCTCCGCATAAGATAAAGGCAGAGCTTGACGAATATATAGTAGGTCAGGAAAAAGCCAAGAAGATCATGTCGGTGGCTGTATATAACCACTACAAGAGGATAATCGAAAGTGAAAATCTTCTCGAAAATGACGAGAATGACGACGTAGTCTTAGAAAAGAGCAATATCCTTATGCTTGGCCCAACTGGATGCGGAAAAACCTATATGGTAAAGACTCTGGCCAGGCTTCTTGATGTACCTCTTGCCATAACCGATGCCACCTCACTTACAGAGGCAGGCTATATAGGTGATGATATAGAGTCTGTTGTGAGCAAGCTGCTTGCGGCTGCTGACAATGATGTCGAAAGGGCGGAGAAGGGAATTATCTTTATCGATGAGATAGATAAGCTTGCCAAGAAGAATTCCGCCACCAACAGGGACATAAACGGTGAGTCGGTACAGCAGGGAATGTTAAAGCTGCTCGAGGGGGCAGAGGTAGAGGTACCTGTAGGAGCCTCAAGCAAGAATGCTATGGTTCCTATGACAATGGTCGATACCAGCAACATCCTTTTCATCTGCGGCGGAGCTTTCCCGAGGCTTACCGATGTGATAAAGGAGAGACTTAAGAGATCAAGCTCGATCGGATTCGTTTCTGATCTTGGAGATGAATATGATAATGATGAGAAGATCCTCGACAAGGTCACGGCTGAGGACTTAAGGAAGTTTGGATTCATTCCTGAGTTTATCGGAAGACTTCCTGTCATATGCACACTCGATCCTCTGGATACCGATATGCTGGTAAAGATACTGACCGAGCCTAAGAATGCCATAATAAAGCAGTACCAGAAGCTTCTCGCTCTTGATGAGGTAAAGCTGTCATTCGATGAAAAGGCACTTTCTTATATTGCAGAGGAGGCAAAGAAAAGGAAGCTTGGTGCCAGGGCCTTACGGTCAATCATCGAAGGCTTCATGAATGATATAATGTATGAGATACCTAAAGATCCTGATATAGGCGAGGTGACTATCACCAGAGAATATATAGAGGGAAAGGGCTCACCTCTTATCACTATGAGGACCGACGAGAAGAAGGAAATAACGGCTTCAGATAAGTGATCCGGGAGTTAGGTATGAAATTATTCAGAATAAGCGGGATAAGGGAGTTCATGTCAGGGCTTCTTACCCGCGATGTCTTTGACAGCTTCACTGTAAGTGAGGCTGTAGTAAAGACCTTTGTCACATATACAATAGACGGCAGCTTCATTTCAGACTATTATTCAGATGAGGAAAGGGCAAGTGAGGATTTTCCGGATGAGCCCTTTGTCAGATATAGGCTTATCAGGGGATTCCTGTTTGAGATAATAAAGGGCAGGAGGACTCCGCTCGCGATGAAGCTTGTTTTTCACGCTCCGGCCTCACTGGTGGCTGATCTGATAGAAAAGTCTTCCTCATCGCTCTCACCTTCAGATGTAATTTCATTAAATATCACGGTTTCCTATAAAAACGGGGAAGTAACGGCTGTTACAGGAACGAATTACAGCGTTTTTTCGCCGGACCGGTCCTTAGATCAGGAATGGGACAGATATTTTGAAGGATTTCTTGCAAGAAATTCGATAGATTTTTGAAAATGTCCTTTACATCCAGAGTCAGGAAGTATAAAATATAGATGTTATAAGTTTATGATGTTTTTAGAATTAATGACATCTGTTTCCGACTGGAGGATTTAGAAATGAGAGGCACAGTTAAGTGGTTTAATAATCAGAAGGGTTACGGCTTCATCTCTGATGGAGATGGAAAGGATGTATTCGTTCACTATTCAGGAATACTTGGTGACGGATTCAAGACCCTTTCAGAGGGCGCCACGGTCGAGTTTGACCTTACAGAGGGAGCAAAGGGACCTCAGGCTGTTAATGTAAAAGTAGCAGACTAAACGGATCATTGGATCAGAAAGGACGGGATCTTTTTCTTAGGAAAAGGCCCCGTCCTTTTTTGTCTTTATTTTCGATGGCAAATCATTTATAATAGTCTCAATTAATGTAACTGAGCTAAGGCAGGAAAACAGATGTATAAGATTATCGTGGACAGCTGCGGTGAGTTCACCCGGCATATGGATGAAGACAAGGCACATTTCTCACATATTCCCCTTACCCTTCAGGTGGGTAGCTACGAACAGAAGGATGACAGCACCTTTGACCAGAAGGTCTTTCTGAAGAAGATGAAGGACTCCAAGGAGCCGCCTCATTCTGCCTGCCCGTCTCCGGCAAGCTACCTTACCGCTATAGAAGAGGCAGAAGCGGATAATATATATATAGTTACTCTTTCAGCCAAGCTTTCAGGCTCATACAACGCAGCAGTGCTGGCAAGGAGCCTCTATCAGGAGGAGCATGAGGATGATGAGGGGCCTCTGAAGCGGATCCATGTCTTCGATTCCAGGTCTGCCTCGATCGGCCAGACACTAATAGCAGAGCATATAGAGCAGGAGGAGAAAAAGGGCCTTACCTTTGACGAAGTCATAAGGGCAGTCGATAGCTTTATCAGGGAGGAACATACATTTTTCGTTCTTGAGTCCCTTGATACACTTAGGAAAGCAGGCCGCCTGGGGTCTCTTAAGGCCATGCTTGCGACTACACTTTCTATAAAGCCTGTGATGGGATCCACTCCTGAGGGGAGCATACAGCAGTTAGGTCAGGCCAGAGGGATGATCCGTTCCCTTGACAGGATGGTGGACTGTATGGTTCAGGTCACTTCGCATCCGGATCAGAAGGTAGTGGCCATATCGCATTGCAATGCACCGGATACGGCCTCATCGCTAAAGGAGAAGGTAAAGAGGACAGGACTTTTCAAGGATGTCTTTGTGCTGGAGACTGCGGGAGTATCATCTATGTATGCCGGAGACGGCGGAGTGATAATGGCAGTATGAGTGAATATTCCGATATTGTTAAACAGATTGAATCATTAAAGCGCTTCGGACGCAGATCGGGACGAGAGGTCACAGAGCATCTGCTTCCCAAGCTTTCAGATCCTGACAGGGGTTTGAAGATTTTTCATATAGCCGGGACCAATGGCAAGGGCTCAGTCGCAGTCTATATAGCTGCGGCCTTAGAGGCAAATGGCTTTAAGACCGGACTTTTCATCTCTCCTCATCTGATCACTATAAGGGAGAGGATCCAGGTGAATCGCAGATATATAAGCGAGGCTGATTTTGCAAGACTGGCAGAAAGGGTTCTGTCTGTAAGGACGGACGAGGGGTATGAGCCGACATTCTTTGACCTGTGTCTGGCGACGGCTCTGCTTTATTTCAAGGAGCAGGGCTGCGATTATGTGGTATTGGAGACCGGACTTGGAGGCAGGCTCGATTCTACAAGAGGTATAAGCCAGACTCCGGTAGCAGGTGTTATAACCGCCATAGGTCTTGATCATACTGAAATTCTTGGAGATACGCTTGAAAAAATAGCAGATGAAAAGGCCGGTATCATCCGTGACGGAATGCCGGTCATCATTGCTCATAACCTGCCATCGGTCAGGAGAGAGATAAAGAAATTCACAAGAGGCTACTTCGAATGTGATGAGGCCTATGATCAGACAGTGAGGAATTCAGTCAGCGCCCCGCTTATAGTGGCCTCTATGAAGGCCCAGCTTCGTGATCCTTCGATGACTCCGCCTCTTGCCGGGGATTTCCAGTTTGATAATGAGGCGGCAGCCCTTGCGGCACTTGAGTTTTCCGACTCAATGGCTGACGTCTCAAAGGCACTTTCGGGAATCAGGTCAGTTACATGGCCGGCCCGTATACAGAAGATATCAGATGATCCTCTGTTTATAATAGACGGCTCCCATAATCCTCAGGGGGTCAAGGCGCTTTCTGGGACACTGAAGGAGACCTATCCGGATAAGAGGTTTGTTTTTCTTATCTCAGCAATGAAGGATAAGGACGTGCGCCATATGGTAAGCAGGACAAAAAGCATTGCGGCTTCCTATATCTGCGCCGCTAATCCGAGCACAAGGAGCCTCGATGCCGATAGTCTATGTGAGATAGTAAGGGATCAGGGAGCAGACGCGGTGGCAGCAGCTGATATAGATCAGGCACTTGCGATGGCAAGGAAGCTTGTCTCGGGTGAGAGTTCACTTGGAATAGTAGCCTTTGGCTCCTTGTATTTTGCAGGGGAATTATTAAAGAATTTGAGGTAAGACCAATGCAGGCAGGCTATTTATTTCTAACAGTAAACAGCGGGGTCCTTACAGAATGGCTCAGGAAATTCCTTTCAGGCTCGCTTGATTTTTTCTGGAGCGTGGTCATAGCCCTTGTCGTCTGGTTCATAGGCGCAAAGGTGATCAGATTCATAAGGAAGGTCATAGCATCCTCGCTTGAGCGTAGAGAAGTGGATACAGGAGTCAGGCAGTTTACGGACGGCGTACTTAAGATCCTGTGCTATGTAGTGCTCATCCTTATCATCTTAAATCTTTTTGGAATCCAGACATCCTCGGTGGCAGCAGCGGTCGCCTCTTTAGGACTTACTGCAGGACTTGCCCTGCAGGGGTCTCTTTCCAACTTCGCCGGAGGGGTTCTTATACTTTTACTCAAGCCCTTTAAGGTAGGCGATTATATAATAGAGGATACACATAAGAACGAGGGAACAGTCACGGAGATCTCCATATTCTACACAAGGCTAAGGACTATAGACAACAAGATCGTCGTGATCCCTAACGGTACGCTTGCGAATTCATCGCTTACCAATGTTACGACCTCAGATAAGAGACAGACAGATCTGACATTTGCCATAAGCTATGATGACGATCTGAGGAAGGCGGAGCAGCTCCTTAACCATATAGCAGAGACGACAGAGGGCAGGGTGGCAGGCACAGATATAAAGGTTTTTGTCAGAGAGCTTGCAGAATCCTCTGTGAATCTGGGCTTTAGGATCTGGCTTCCAATGGATGATTACTGGGATGGAGTCTGGAAAATAAATGAGCGTGTAAAGCTTACCTTTGACAGGGAAGGGATAACGATCCCTTATAACCAGCTTGATGTTAATCTTATAGATAAAGAAAAGGAGAAAAATGGACAGGATACCGGAACAGTATGAGCTCCTTAAGGAGCAGGAATTAAACGATATTCATTCAAAAGGCACGCTTCTTCGTCATAAGAAGAGCGGGGCCATGGTTACTCTGATAGAAAATGATGATGTAAATAAGGTATTCTATATAGGATTTCGGACCACGCCGGAGAATTCAAAGGGCACTGCCCATATCATAGAGCATACTGTGCTCTGCGGATCAGAGAAGTATCCTGTAAAGGATCCATTCGTAGAGCTGGTGAAGGGCTCTATGAACACCTTTCTTAATGCGATGACCTATCCGGACAAGACAGTATATCCGGTCGCATCGACAAATGACAAGGATTTCTCCAATCTGATAGATGTCTATATGGATGCGGTCTTTCACCCGAATATCTATAAGTATAAGGAGATCTTCCGCCAGGAGGGCTGGCATTATGAGATGGAGGACCTGGATTCTCCACTTACTATAAACGGAGTCGTTTACAATGAGATGAAGGGAGCCTTCTCATCACCTGAGGATGTGCTCGAAAGAGAGATAACCCATTCTCTCTATCCGGATACTACCTATGGAGTCGAAAGCGGAGGAGATCCGGCGGATATCCCTTCATTAAGCTATGAGGAATATAAGGCCTTCCACCAGAGATACTATCATCCTTCCAATTCATATATCTATCTGTATGGAAACTGCGATATGGCAGAAAAGCTCGACTATCTCGACAGGGAATATCTGTCTGCCTATGACGCTTACGATCCAGAGACAGAGATAGCCATGCAGCTCCCGTTTCAAAACAGGCATCAGGAGGAGAAGGATTATCCGGTCTCTGCGGATGAGAGCGAAAAGGGTAAGACTTTTCATTCGCTAAACTATGTTATCGGAAATGCACTTGATACAAAGCTCGTGATGGCCTTTGATATACTTGACTACGCTCTCCTCGAGGCACCGGGAGCTCCGGTTCGTCAGGCTATACTTGACGCCGGGATAGGAACAGAGGTCTATGGAGGGATACAGACTATTGCTCAGCCTTATTTTACTATTACAGTAAAGGGTAGTGATCCTGAAAGGAAGCAGGACTTCATCGATGTAGTTGAAAGGACACTTACAGAGCTGTCTTCCAAGGGACTTGACCATAGATCCCTTCTTGCTGGTATCAATTCAGATGAGTTCAAGTACAGGGAGGCTGATTTCGGCGGTTACCCCAAGGGACTTATCTGGGGACTTGGAATCCTCGATTCCTGGCTCTATGACAGGATGGCAGCCTTTGACAGGGTGTCTATCCTTCCTATATACAAGGAACTTCGTCAGGAGATAGACAAGGGATATTTCGAGGAGCTTATAAGCAGATATCTGCTTAGGAATCCTCACAGCTCACTGGTGACCTGTGCTCCTAAGGCCGGACTGCAGAAGAAGGAGGACGAGGCCTTCCGTAAGCAGATGGAGGAGAAAAAGGCTTCTCTTACAAAGGAGCAGATAAGGCAGATAGTCGCAGATACAAAGCATCTGAAGGAATATCAGCAGACACCGTCTCCACAGGAGGATCTGGAAAAGATACCGCTTCTGTCGAGAGAGGACCTGGATAAGAAAGCCAGAAGGATAAATAAGCAGGTAATGCTTAAAAACGGAGTTCCTGTGATCTTTACAGATCAGGAGACCAATGGCATAGATTATCTTAACATCCTGTTTGACATAGGAAATACAGGACTTGACAAGGCACCGGCCTTTGCCTTCGGAAGCCGCCTGCTTGGACTTCTTGATACAGAGAAATACTCCTATAAGGACTTTTCGACCGAGGTAAATCTCCATCTGGGAAGCCTGTCTTCCGATGTCAGGGTGATGAATACAGGCACGGGCGATATAGATCCACTTCCGGGAGGAAGGACAGACGGATACAGGTTCTTTCTCGATATAAAGACCAAGTTCGTCTATGAGGAAGCAGAAAGCGCGATGGAGCTTATCTATCAGATGCTTCTTAAGACCGATTTCTCTGACAGAAAGAGGATAAAGGAGGTACTTCTCGAGGAAAAGAACGGTATAGAGATGCATTTCATGACCGCAGGTCACTCGGCAGCCGCCCTTAGAGGACAGTCTCATATAAGTAAAAGCGCAGCTCTTTTGGATGCAGTCGGCGGAGTAGGATATCTTCGCTTCGTGCAGGACTTCGCAGCCAACTTTGACCAGAGGATAGACGACTTTGTATCATGGTTTAAGGGAGCTCTAAGAGAAGTCCTTTCACTAAAGACTATGGTGGTAAGTACGACAGGCAGGAGAGATGTTATAGATATAATAGACAGCTATGCTGATAAGGCCGGCGAGCTAATAGGATCAGAGGAGCCGCCTGCTTGCGCTGCCATCGAGCTCGATGAGACCTGCAGGAATGAAGCCTTTTCATCCGCATCAAAGGTAAATTTCGTAAGTATAGCCGGCAATTTCAGACAGAAGGGATATGACTATAATGGAGCCCTTCAGATATTAAAGGTTGCCTTAAGCTACGACTATCTCTGGATCAATATCAGGGTAAAGGGCGGAGCATACGGATGCATGGCTGCCTTCCGCAGGACCGGAAGCACTACCCTAATGACCTACCGTGATCCGCACCTTAAGGAGTCAGAGGAAATCCTTCTCGCGACTCCTGACTATATCAGAAGCTTTGATCCTTCAGACAGGGATATGACAAAGTATGTGATCGGAGCCATAGGAGCCCTTGATACTCCGCTCACACCATCTATGGAGGGCCAGCTGGCGCTTAGGTCAGTGATAGAGGGTATTTCAGATCAGGCCATACAGAAGAGCAGGGACCAGGTCCTTGGGGCAAGCCAGCAGGATATAAGGGACTTAGCCGATATGATAAAGGCAGCTCTTGATGATGGAGCGCTTACGGTCGTAGGGTCAGAGGAGGCGATAGAGGAGAACAGGGGCCTCTTTGACAGAACGGAGAATCTATTTGAATAATACAAAAAGCGGGTTTGTTACTCTTATAGGCCGTCCGAATGTAGGGAAGTCGACGCTTATGAACAGGATCATAGGCCAGAAGATAGCCATAACAAGCAACAAGCCTCAGACAACGAGAAACAGGATAGAAACAGTATATACAGACGAAAGAGGACAGATAGTCTTTCTCGATACACCTGGCATTCACAAGCCCAAGAACAAGCTCGGCCAATATATGCAGAGGGTCACGGCAGCAGCCATGAACGGCGTGGACCTGATCCTCTGGCTTATAGAGCCCGATGAGTTCGTCGGAGGAGGAGACAGCTATATAGCATCAAGGCTTGCCTCAGGTAAGACTCCGGTCATTCTGGTAATAAACAAGATCGATTCCATCCCTCATGAAAATATCCTGATGACCATAGAGGCCTACAGGAATCTGCTGCCCTTTGTCGAGATAGTGCCGGTATCGGCCCTTCGAAACAAGGGGATCGATGATCTGGTCTCTACTATCTATAAGTATCTTCCCGAGGGCCCTTATCTGTTCGACCCGGATACCATAACGGATCAGCCGGAGAGAGCGATAGTATCCGAGATGATAAGGGAAAAGGCCCTTCAGGTGCTTTCCTGCGAGGTACCTCACGGAATAGCCGTGATCATAGATTCCATGAAGGACAGGGAGGAAAAGCATATCTGTGATATAGACGCGACCATCATATGCGAGAGGGAATCCCATAAGGGGATCATAATAGGAAAGCGTGGAGCCATGCTTAAAAGGATAGGTACAAACGCAAGGTTCGAGATAGAGCGCCTTCTGGGCTGCAAGGTCAATCTGAAGCTCTTTGTCAAGGTCAAGGAGAACTGGCGCGACAGCGAGGTCCTTATGGCCAACTATGGCTTCCGTAAGGAAGATGAGGAATAGGACGTGGCTATTGGCAGTGAGCTTGTAAGTGCAAATGGCTTCGTGATCTCATCAATGCCTATAGGAGAAAGCGACAGGAGGATAGAGGTCCTTACAAGGGAGCTTGGAAAGGTTTCTGCCTTCGTAAGAGGAGGCGCTAAGCCGAGAAGCCCGCTGCTTGCGGCCACGAATCCGTTTTTTTTCGGTGAGTTCGAATTTTTTGCAGGAAGCAGCAGCTATACTCTCCGGTCAGCAAGACAGAGGGCACGCTTTGACGACCTGCTGAAGGATCTCGATGATACATATATGGGCATGTATATCCTTGAGGTGGCAGGTTATTTCGGCAGGGAGGGCATAGATGAAAAGGACAGGCTGAACCTCGTCTATGCGGCACTAAAGGCTCTTATAAGGCATGAGGTCAAGCGGGAGAGCATAAGGATAATATACGACCTGCGTACAATGATGGTAAACGGAGTCTATCCAGATGCCTTCTCCTGCAGGGCCTGTGGTAAAAGGCTTGATGTAAATGCCATAAATCTCTTCTGTCCGGCAGACTGCTTTTTCTATGATTGTGATTGCCGTGACAGGATAAAGGGCACAGCAAGAGAGCTGTCTCCGGCACTTTTATATACTATACAGCTTATCTTCTCGCTGCCTGCCGGAAAGCTCTTTTCGTTTGATGTAAACGGACAGGTCCTTTTGGATCTGGAGTTCATAGCAAAGAGGCTTAGGGCAGTTTTCTTTGAGGAGCACAGATTCAGAACGGAAAGCTTTATCTGATAGTGACAGGCCTTCTTGCAAAAAATGTCAAAGGGCGTATAATAAAAAGGCTATGGAAAGACAGTTGACAGAAGAAGAATACAGATTAAGGAGGCTTCGCCACCGCAGGGCAGTCCTCAGAAAAAAGAGAAGGGAAAGAAGGATCCTTCTTATAGTTACGGGCGCGGCGCTTGCAGGAGCAATCTTTTTCATCGCCCTTGCAAACGGGGCATTTGAAAAAAGATCCGGGGAAAACCTCCTTACTATAAAGGAAGACGGGACAATAGTCTACGAGGAGATAGAAAGGACAGATTCCGATCCGGCCGATGTGAAGAAATTCGTCAGGTCGGAGATAGAGGCTTACAATGCAAAGAATGGAAAGAACAGCATAAGGCTTCAGAGGTTTGACGCAGGAAAGGAAAGTATATATCTGCGGACGCTATATCGGGATGCTTCTGTATATTCTGATTTCACAGGCTATGATCTCTTTGTAGGAAAGGCAAATGGGGCAAGGTCTGCCGGATACCCTGCCGACGGCTCATATATATGTGTCAGGGGAGAAAAAAAGCAGGAAGCCAGCGCCGACGCATTCGATAGTGAAAGGGTCGTAGCCATAAGGGAATGGGGACTGACTGTGTCGGTTCCGGGACAGATCAGCGCCTATTCAGAGGACTCGGATGTGACATACCAATCCTCCGAAAAGGACAGGATAAAGATAAATAAGCGCTCCGACGGGACGCCGGCAGGGCTTACATATATTTTTTATAAATGATTAAGGAGAACTATCATCATGGAAAAAAGTCTTGACACAATTGTTGCACTCGCAAAGAACAGGGGATTCGTCTATCCTGGATCAGAGATCTACGGAGGACTCGCAAATACCTGGGATTACGGCAATTTGGGAGTTGAGCTCAAGAATAATGTAAAGAAGGCCTGGTGGCAGAAGTTCATACAGGAAAGCCCTTACAATGTGGGTGTGGACTGTGCCATCCTTATGAATCCACAGACCTGGGTTGCTTCAGGACATCTGGGAGGCTTTTCAGATCCACTGATGGACTGTAAGGAGTGCCATGAGAGATTTCGGGCAGACAAGCTGATCGAGGATTTCGCAGAGGAGAATGGAATTGAGCTTGAGAGCTCAGTGGATGGCTGGACCAATGAGCAGATGGAGTCCTGGATCGAGGACCATCAGGTGACCTGCCCTTCATGCGGCAAGCATAACTTTACTCCTATAAGACAGTTCAACCTTATGTTCAAGACTTTCCAGGGAGTGACAGAGGATGCCAAGAACACAGTATACCTCCGCCCTGAGACGGCCCAGGGTATCTTCGTAAACTTCAAGAATGTCGCAAGGACCTCAAGAAAGAAGATCCCGTTCGGTATAGGACAGATTGGAAAATCCTTCAGAAACGAGATCACTCCGGGTAACTTCACATTCCGTACCAGAGAGTTCGAGCAGATGGAGCTTGAGTTCTTCTGTGAGCCAGGAACTGACCTCGAATGGTTCCATTACTGGAGAAAGTTCTGCCATGACTGGCTTCTCTCACTTGGCATCAAGGATGAGCATCTGCGCTTAAGAGATCATGATCCTGAGGAGCTGGCCTTCTATTCAAAGGGAACAACAGATATAGAGTATACCTTCCCGTTCGGCTGGGGTGAGCTCTGGGGAATTGCGGATCGTACGGACTATGACCTTGGACGTCATCAGGAAGTTTCAGGTCAGGATCTGACCTACTTCGACGATACAAAGAACGAGAAGTATCTTCCTTATGTTATCGAGCCTTCACTCGGAGCAGACCGTGTGGTTCTTGCCTTCCTCTGCGAGGCCTATGATGAGGAAAATATAGGGACAGAGGAGAAGCCTGACATGCGTACAGTGCTTCATTTCCATCCTGCACTTGCTCCGGTAAAGATCGGAGTGCTGCCTCTTTCAAAGAAGCTTGCCGAGCCTTCGCAGAAGGTATGGGAGATGCTCTCAAGGAAATACAACTGTGAGTATGATGACAGAGGAAATATCGGAAAGAGATACCGTCGTCAGGATGAGATCGGAACACCTTTCTGCGTGACCTATGATTTCGACTCTGAGGAGGACCACAAGGTCACAGTCCGTGACAGGGATACGATGGAGCAGGAGAGAATCGCTATCGATGAGCTTTCCGACTACTTTGACGAGAAGCTTGCATTCTGACATGGCAGTAGAAGGACTAAGGAGAGAAAAGGATGAAGCACAGGATTTGCGGAATCATCGGGATAGTAATCACTCTTATCTTACTTATACTCTATCTTCCGCCTCTTTTGATCTATCAGATCATTGATATAGGAAATATCATAGGATATATAGTTGCGGCTCTTGTACTTGTCTTTTCCATACAGGAGCTTGTAAGGGCCGGGGCTGACTCCGGCAAGAGAAACTATGACAGATCCCAGGCCGGAGGGACCAGAGGAAAGCTTCACAGGCAGTTCAACCATGATATGGGAAGGGATACTGTACTGATCGAGCGGGGAGGCTTAGGCAGCTTTACGGCAGACAGATCGATAGGCTATGATGGAGATCGGACAAGCCATGCTCCGGCTATTATCTGGACCATTATCTTTGCGCTTATAATAGCCTTCTATGCCCAGGGGCTTATACGTATAGCCTCCGCTTCTACAGTCACTGCCACGGAGAGTGGCTCTGAGACGAGCCTGGTGATACTAGGATGTGGTGTCAGGGGAAGGCGTCCGACCAGGATGCTCAGGCAGAGGATAGAGGCTGCAAGGCTCTATCTGCTCACCAATCAGGATATTGTTGCGGTAGCAAGCGGTGGAATCGGGGCAGGTGAATCAATATCGGAGGCCTCATGCATCAGGGATTATCTGACATCCTCCTCGCTTGCAGATCAGGACAGGACCTTCTTTGCAGAGGCATGCAGGCTTCATGGCATTGATGCAGAGCAGATCATTTCAGATAATGGCGGCTCTGTTCCTGTCATAGATGCTCACAGGGTCCTTGTGGATCAGGAATCCTCGAATACAGAAGAAAACATAGGAAATGCTATAAAGCTTCTCTCAGATGGAGAATATCCATCCTCCTCGCTTGTCCTTGTGACTCAGGGCTATCATCTCTACCGCAGTGAAAGGATAGCGGCTTATAAAGGGGCAGAGGCAGCAGGCTTTACGGCTCCGGTCGAGTGGTGGGCAGAGCCAACCTATGCGACAAGAGAGTGTGCGTCTCTTTTATATCATTTAATAGATATTTCACATTGAGGACACACATTTTTCACAAATGCTTAGTATACTTATAACTGTCGAAAGGACCAAAGCCTTTCGATGGAAATTGTTTTCGTTTTTCATACTCCCCCTCTTTTTGGAGCCTCGCTCGAGGCTCCTTTTTTTATGCCTTTGATCCATGCTGTTTTTAAGGCAATCTTTAGGATATCTTCATTGAAAAGAGAACTTTAATGCGATAAAATAATTGTGTAAAAATTGACTGGAATGATTGAGGTGATCTTATGATAAAGTTTACAGATGATTTCCTGACAGGGATAGATCTGATCGATAATGAACACAGACAGCTTATCAGCATGCTTAATGAGATAAACGACAGAATGCTCGATGGGGCTGATGTCCGTACAGAAGGAATGAAGCTTCTGAATGGTCTTCGGGATTATGCGGCCAGGCATTTTGCCGATGAGGAGAGTTATATGGAGAGCATATCTGATCCGGAGCTTGCCGGTCAGAAAAAGGCTCACAGGGCCTTCGTGGACAGGATAGAGCATATGAATTTCATAGGAATGAATGACGAGACCATGACTACGGCTGTCCTTGATCTTTTAGACTATATGTCCAGATGGCTTATGCACCATATCTTGGGCTCTGATACACTTATAGGGAAGACTGTTTCACCATTTGCCTTTACAGACAAGTATAAGACAGGGATCGAGCTTATTGATTCCGAGCATCAGAAGCTTTTTGATATAATGGCAAGGGTTGACGCCCTTATTCATAATGATGAGCTTTATGACCGCTTTGACCAGATAGTTGGCCTTATAAATGAGCTCAATGATTATACTCATTTCCATTTCAACGATGAAGAGAAGCTTATGGAGGAGTATCATTATTCGGGACTTGAGGCACAGAAAAAAGCCCATCGTATATTCTACGATGAGCTTGACAGGATCGATCTCGATCAGGTCGATGATGACCAGGAGGCTTATCTTGAGGACCTGCTCAAGTATCTGATGAACTGGCTGTCAGGACATATACTCGGAATGGATAAGAAGATCCATGACGAGAGATAGGAGTCATTCTTCGGGTATCTGGAACTGGTCAGCCCGGCGCTCGTATTCCTCTGCGGCTTCCCTGTATCTGTCACTTTCTTCTCCGTCTGCCTGCTCAGACAGATGGGCATAGCATATGCCTAAGGCCCTGCTTGGCAGATCAGTAGATGAATGTATGTCGAGTGCGCTCTGCTGTATAGTAGCATTATAAAACCATAGAGAAGCTTCCTTGTAGTCTCCCTGATCGAAGAAATAGCGCCCCAGCTCCAGACAGACCTCGGAGCAGGGATCGTCGCAGGCGAGGAGACGGGAGGCGTATTTCAGGAGGGCAGATATATTGCCCTCCTTTCTTGCGTTTACTGCAAGGATAATAAGAAGCTTTATAAGAAGCTCCTGATCGGGATTCTCCCTGTCAATGACCTCTGAAAAGATAAGCGCGCCATGCCTCAGCTCCTCGGCTCCTCCGTTACGATAGAGTTCGATCGCATACATGGAGTAAAGCCTCTTTGACAGACGGCCCTCCCTTGAGTAAGCCTTTTCAAAGATAGAGAAGTCCCTTGAGCTGTGCAGGCTCTCTGGAGCATGGGTTATCACTATATCTGAGTCAAATACCAGCGGCTCTGTCTGGACACTCTCATGGACAGGGTCGACCCAGCGGAAGGTACGGATCCTCTTAAAGAGCTTGGGACGAAGCTCAGAGCGGGTGTTTAAAAGGCCTGAAAGCTTTGGCTCATAGTAGTGCATCTGCACGATCTCTACCGCAGGATCGAGGACCATGATCAGATCCCGGAAACGGGTCCTGTTGGTCTCATCAAGATATTCATCAGCATCAGCAGAATATATATAGTCACAGCTGCATTTGGAAAAGGCAAAATTCCTTGCCGCAGAAAAATCATCCTGCCAGCTGAAATCATAGATATTATCAGTGTATTCTCCTGCTATCTGTCTTGTGCGGTCTGTAGATCCTGTGTCAACTATTACAAGTTCATCATAGAGACCTTTCAGCGAATCGAGGCATCTGGCAAGCAGCTTTTCCTCGTTTTTTACAATCATGCATACAGAAACAGTCATAAGCCACCTCTGATCTATACCAGTACATGTGTAAGAGAAAGCACCATTACAAAGGCACCGAGACCTATCCTGTACCAGCCGAAGACGCGAAAGTCGTGCTTTCTTATGTATCCCATGAAGAAACGGATGACTACGATAGAAACGATAAAGGCGACAAGAGCGCCTGTGATCAGATCGACTGTCTCTATACCTGTCATCCGAAGCCCCTGATGGATATATTTTATTGCCTTAAGAAGTGAGGCTCCGAGCATGACAGGTACTGCCAGCAGGAAGGTGAATTCCGCTGCAGCCTCACGGCATACGCCTACTATCAGAGCACCTATTATAGTGGCTCCAGATCTGGATGTACCTGGAAAGACAGCTGCTATACACTGGGCAATTCCTATCCATAGTACCATGCCAAGAGTCATCTCTCCTATAGAGGAGGCCTTTGGTGAATGTCCCGACATGAAGCGCTCTACGAGAATGAAGATAACTCCGACTATGATAAGGGCAAGAGCTACAGGAAGAGGGTGGTAGAAAAGGGCATCTATCTGATCATCAAAGAGGACGCCGACTATAGCGGCCGGGATACAGCAGATTATTATCTTCTTCCAGAGATCGATCGAGCCCTTCTTCCAGGCCAGCACTGACCTCGAGGCCATCCGTCCTGGGATCTTTTCTTTTCTTAGATACCATGGGAAAAGCTGTTCCCAGAAGGTGACTACAACTGCCATTATAGCACCCAGCTGTATCACGACCTCGAACATAGAGTAAAAGGAGTCGGATACCGAAAGCTTCAGTGGTGTGGAGTTGAGCAGTATCAGATGCCCTGTGCTGGACACAGGAAGCCACTCGGTGATACCCTCGACTATGCCAAAGATCGCGGCTTTTATTATCTCTATTATAATCTGCATTATCTTCTATTCCTTCTCTTTCTCTTTATCTCACGGTTAAGCTTCTCTACTGCCTCCTCATCGAGACCGTTCTTCTCATAATAGGATTTCAGGATGTTTTTTCTCCTTATATTAAGGAGGATGGCAAGGACAATGGCTGTCGCTATTACTACGGCGCCTATAGCTATGATAATTGTGGTCCTCTGTCTCTTAAGCTCCTCATTAAGTCTCTTGTCGTTGGCTTCGGCAGCCTCTGCTATAGCCTTATCAGAGCTTTCCTTTTTCTTCTCTGCTTTGACAGCCTCTATTCCCTGACCTGGGTTAGTCCGAAGAGATTCCTCCCAGCTCTTCTTGTCAAGCTCCCAGGTAAGCGGGGCATAGCCCTTTACGATCAGTGTCAGCTTGTCGCCGTTCTTTACCTTCATCCCCTTTTTCCCGAGCAGATGGATGACGGATGTCTCATCGATATCGCCTACCAGTGAGCCTATGACTTTTGCCGCGTCCTTCTCGTTGAAGCGGTAGACCTTTCCTCCGGATATCTTTATGAATTTCTTCAGATGCTTTGTCTGGGATTTTGTGACCTTGCCGACCTGGAGGGCGTAGACTGCTATACCGCTGTTCTTGAGTATGCTTGTGAGCTGGCTCTCTGTCATACCGGCGTCAGTATCATCGACTCCGTCGGATACCACGACTGCTACGGTACGCATTCCCTTTGCATTTCTCGATACAGCAATAAGCTTGTCCATTGCAGAATAGAACTTGGTGGTCTGGTCCTTTGCCTTTAGCCCCTTAAGCTGCCTTAAGGTCTCGGATGGCTTTTTTGATCCGTCAGAGATCACATTTACCTTATCTCCGAATGTAAGGACTGCAAGCTTGTCATTGGAATCCATTCCCTTTGATACCTTTGATATGGACCTTATAGCAGCATTAAGCGATGACTGGGGGATAGAGCCTGAAATATCCAGAAGAAAGGCATAAAAGATACCTGTCGAATCCTTATCCTGCTTGCTGACTGAATCCACCTCAAGCTTGTCATCTCCTATGGATGCGCTTACATCCTCCTTTGTTATCTCCTTAGTGCTTTCTGAATTCACAAAGACATCCATATCCGGCGGAGACAGCTGTACCTGCTCTATGGAAAGCTTCTGTGCGCTATAGGCCGGAAGGGCCGGCGCTCCTGTGATCAGTAGGCATGCTAAAACTGACAGAATAGTTATTGATCTTTTCATTCTATGAACCTCTTTTTCATTTCTGCTATCATGGCCTGTGGACATGATATAACTTATTTTACTATATTGGATGGGAAAAATAAAGCCGGAAGAATATGATAAAATCTACTGAAATCAGAACAAGCCCGCAATGGCGCCGTGCCTGCTGCTGATATGTCGTTCCTTCTTGCTTGGCGCTGCAAGGAATGAGGGCTCAGGGTACAGGGAGCATGGCTTAGGGTTTAGTTTGGATTTAGATGTCCCTGGCTCCTAATCCCTCAGACCTCTCACCTCGCACTGATCTGCAAAAAATATAGAACTATAAAGAAGAATATGATAAAATATTACCAGTAACAATTTACAGGAGACAGAGGAGAGTATGAGAAACAGAAGCGAAGACGCCACAGGTATACTCCTTTTGTCGCCATATGTGCAAGGAAAGGAGAATTATGAACGAGAAAGAAACTTTGCCTGTAGCAGAAAGGGACAGGGAGCAGATCCCAAGAGAGCCCGCTATCATTCCAGTATACTTGATTCTCACAGCCTGAAGCCAGGCGAGGATTTTACCAGGCTCCCGGAGACCTATGTGATCTTTATCACTGAAAATGATGTGCTCGGTTATTGCCAGTCTTTATATAGAATAGAAAGAACCATCAAGGGACTTGAGATGGATTTTGGAGATGGTGAGCATATAGTATATGTGAACTGCGAAATAAGGGATGACGGAACAGAGCTCGGGAAACTGATCCATGATTTCTTCTGTGAGGATCCTGGTGATATGAACTATTCCGTACTGGCAGACCGAGTGAGATATTTTAAGGAAGATACGAAGGGAGTGAGAACTATGTGTAAAGTGATCGAGGAAATGCGTAAGGAAGTATGGAATGAGGCTTGGGATGAAGCTTGGGATGAAGCTTGGAATGAAGCTTGGGGTAAGGCCTCTAGTGAGGCAGAGCTAAAGACAAAATCTAGTGTAAGAAGAATGTACCTGAAGGGGTTTCCAGCGGATCAGATAGCATATATTATAGATCTGCCTGTAGATGAAGTGAAGGATATTATCAGTTCAGAAAGTTAATAGCGCAGGTATGAGAGCTCAGGGTATAGGGAGAAGGGTTCGGGACTTAGTTTGGATTTATCCCTAGCCCCTAGGCCCTAATCCCTGGCCCCTTCCTTACTTCAAGGAAGATACGAAGGGAGTGAGAACTATGTGTAAAGTGATCGAGGAAATGCGTAAGGAAGTATGGAATGAAGCTTGGAATGAAGCATGGGGTAAAGCCTCAAGTGAGGCAGAGCTAAAGACAAAAGCAAGTGTCAGAAGACTGTACCTGCGGGGACTTTCAGTAGACCAGATTGCAACTGACATTGATCTGCCTGTAGATGAAGTGAAGAATATTATCAGTTCAGAGATTTAATAGCACAGGTATGAGAGCTCAGGGTATAGGGAGAAGGGTTCGGGACTTAGTTTGGATTTAGATGTTCCTAGGCCCTAACCCCTCGCACCTCTGACCTCACACCTCAGACCTCACACCTACTTCTTCTAACAGACGAGCGGTTCTCACTATGGTTCGCTTTTTTACAATAATCAGGCACACCATCATAGTATACTCATTTTTGTTTCGAGGAACAAAGGAGTTCGGATGGCCATTCAGCTGTCCGGACTCTTTTCCTACTAAGTAGAAAAGAGGAAAAAAGATGAGTTATCCTGAGATTGATTTTTTGTATCTGAATGAAGACGACATGATAAGAGCCGGAGTGCAGGACATGAAGGGCTGTATCGAGGCAATGGAAGAGATGTTTCGTCTGATGAAGGTCGGGGATTACAGGATGGGTGGAGCAAACGGTAATTCTCATGGAAGTATGGTCATGTTTCCAAAGGAATCACCTTTTCCTGAGATGCCTGTGGACGGACCCGACCGTCGGTTCATGGCTATGCCTGCTTATCTGGGTGGCAAATTCGATATGGCCGGTGTCAAGTGGTATGGAAGTAATGCCGAAAACCGTAAGAAGGGGCTTCCTCGTTCTGTCCTCATGCTGATACTGAATGATAAGGATACCGGAGCCCCAAAGGCATTTATGTCAGCAAATATACTTTCCGCATACAGGACAGGCGCAGTGCCAGGAGTAGGGTTCAAGTATTTTGCAAGAGAGGACGCTACTACTGTGGCTATAATTGGACCTGGTGTAATGAGTAAGACTGCTCTTGCAGCTGCCATAGCTGTCCGTCCCTCGATAAGAAGAGTTAAGGTCAAGGGACGTGGTAAGGCATCGCTTATGAAGTTTGTAGATCATATGTCGAAGCTTTATCCGGATGTGGAGTTTATTCCGGTGGATACAATGGAAGATGCTGTGCGTGACGCCGACATTGTTTCATGCTCCACCTCGACTCCTACCGGTGATCCATCCCTTTATCCTTATATCAGAGAGGAGTGGATCAAGCCTGGTGCTGTCATCGAATCTACGGCGGCGCTCCGCTTTGATGACGATTTTCTTATCAACAGGTCCAGGACAGTAACAGACAATATCATGCTTTATGAGGCATGGGAAGACGAGATGAAGCCAGACGCCTATAATACTATCCCTATCCCAGCGGTTCGTGTCGAGGACCTAATCGCAGAGGGGAGGATGTCTCCTGACCAGATCGATGATCTTGGTGATATCCTGCTTGGAAGAAAGCCGGTCCATAGAAATGACGATGAAATCGTCATCTATTCTGTAGGCGGTATGCCGACAGAGGATGTAGCCTGGGGAACAATGGTCTATAGAAATGCCGTAGATAAAGGTATTGGCGTAAAGCTTAACCTCTGGGATGCACCGAAGATGGTGGTGTGAGGTAACAAAGTAAAGTATATGCTTCACCTATAATCACTTTGCTAAGGAAGTTCTGCACGCTAAGCTCAAGCTTCGTCTATAAGCAAGAAACGAAATGAGGAGTAATCATGGAAATAGAATATCATCAGCCACAGGATGATTTTGTAACCGTGAAGGATATCAGGCTACAAGAGAATGATTATTAATACGGGCAGCCGGACGGATATTCCGGCTTTCTTTTCAGAATGGTTCTATAACCGAATAAAGGCCGGGTTCGTTCTAGTGAGAAATCCATACGACCCGATGATGGTGACGAGATATGTGCTTGATCCATCTGTCGTGGATGCGATTTCTTTCTGTACGAAAAACCCAGCGCCAATGATACCGAGGCTCCATGAGCTGGACCGATTCAAAAGCTTTTTCATGGTGACGATCACACCGTATGGCAGGGAGATTGAGCCTCTTGTTTCAGATAAGAATGAAGTAGTAGAGTCATTTAAAGCACTGTCGGAATATGCAGGGAAGAATGCCATGAGCTGGCGATATGATCCGGTTTTTGTTTCAGAAAAATACAGCGTGGAATTCCATAAAAGAGCTTTTGCAGATTTTGCTGAGAAGCTACATCCATACACTAGCCAGTGTGTGGTGAGTTTTATAGATCTGTATGAAAAAACGAAAATGAACTTCCCGGAGGCGAAGCATGTGTCAAAGAAAGAACAGGAAGAGCTCATAGATTCCTTTTCTGAGACAGCAAGGAAATATGGGATACAGATTCACCTGTGCCTTGAAGATGCAGGGCTCATCAGAGATAATGTTGATGCAGACGGATGCTATTCACAGGCGGTAATGGAAAAGGCGATAGGAGAGCATCTGATTGTCCCAAATGCTGCAATAGGCGCCAGAAAGGGATGCAGATGTCTCCTTGGCTCAGATATAGGGGCATATAATACCTGCGCTCACGGATGTCTGTACTGTTATGCGAATTATGACATGGAGATAGTGCATCAGAATATGAGATGGCATGACCCGGAATCCCCTCTGCTGATAGGATATCTTCACAAAGCGGATATGGTCAGGGATGCAAAGC
>DLDA01000012.1:0-62023 GCA_002480925.1 Lachnospiraceae bacterium UBA7784
TTGTCCGGAGCCGCCATAGCGGCCTCCTGATAGAAGTAGCTGCTTTTTGACATCGGAAGAACGCTGAGCAGTGTCTTCAGGCGGTATCTGTTCCGGAGGGCGTCAATCACGACTGCCTTGTCACGATTCGTCAGACTTCCGAGACTGACGCCCTCCTCTTTTTTTATGACTTCTGCCGCCTTCTCAAGGACATCCCTCTCAACACGGAGACGGAAGACCTCGTCTTTCAGCTCCCTGGCCTGCTTTGTAAGATCATTGACCTGTGACTGAAGCTCTCCTATGGTGGCCGGCTTTGGTTCTTCGGCCTTGTTTCGCTTTGGCATGGATGACACGCTCCCTTCCCCGAGCAGCTCCCGTGCCCACTTGTAAATGGAGCACCGGCTCACCTGATACCGCGACGCGATTTCCTGCACGGTTTCGTCTTTAGTGCATAATTCCATTACCGCGGCTTTTTTCTGCTCTTTCGTCAAGTGTACCATAGATCGGCCGGCAGAACAATGAGGCTTTTCTTCCGGACAGAGTTCCGTGACCCACTGCTTCAGAAGTGCCCTGCTCGGATACCCCAGGGCCCGGATCGTCCTGGACGCGCATTTCCCATGCTCCATGTAATGCTTTACCGCGGCTTCTTTCTGCGCTCCATTGTATTTCGGTGACCGAACGGACTTTTTCTTAAGTCCATTGTCCNNCTGAGATACTCTTCGTACCAGTAACGTAGGGTCTTCCGCCCCGGGTAGCCGAGCTCTCGTATGACTGCGGCTGCGCTTTTGTCGTATTGGATGTAGAGCCGGACGGCTCTGATCCGATCATCATAGGAATACATGTGCGAACCTCCTTCTGGTCATTGTCGAAGTCCAGGTTTTTGTCCGCACCCCCATTTCGCTCCTCCTTACTCCAATGTATATAAAGTAAAATCAGACAGAGTATCATTCCCTGTCTGATTCATATTATAGTTCACATCTGTATACTTTACCACTAGCCAGAACATCAAATGAAATTCTTCCGTTATCGTCATTAAAATTCTTTATTTCATCTACTATCTCATCGTTTGGAATTCTGGTCCTGACAAATCTTTCGAATTCCTGGATTCTAAGTACGTTATCTGTCCTTTGTCCACATGCGTTCAATGGATGTGGGATGTATAAACTGTTGTCAAATTCAAAAACCAGATTGAGCTTAGGCCCATTCTGCCTATGTCCACCATAGCATGCATTCAGTATTTGATCATCAGTAAGTTTCACATTCAACTCACCGTAACCACCCTCTCTTATTTTGTCAAAACCTGCCAGCTCCAGCCAGCCATTCCTATACATAATCTCAAGATTGTTATATATAAAAAATCTGTTCCTCTCAGGATGCGCAATAATATCAAGACAATATATAGCATCTCCAGATACAAAGTACATGAGCAGGTATGCTGATCTATTACGATTCATACTGGTTTTCGAATGGCTTTCCTTTGTGGATAGATGAATATGATGTATATTCCAGGCATTTAACAGCGTATCAATTCTGTTCCCATCAGCACTATATATGTTTTTGCTGGAATGAAAATTCATATCTTCGCCATTTTTAAACCCATTTACTATTTTCTCATATGCCGCCAGAATCTTTTCTTCAGGTATATGATTTCCATCTGCATCTACAATATCAAATTTCCTGTCATCCAGCTTCTTCCGAAGTTCCTTTGACACCTTGATATTAAATCCCTTGCCACTCGTGTATACCCACTTATTATCATTATCAAGATAGTTACACACCGCATCAAACGGATCAGAAATGCTGTCATCATATGAAATATGTCTTGCTTTCATTTGTGACTTCATTGCTTCCGCAAGCAATCTTAAAGCCCGATCGGCATTATCTTCCTTACTATTTTTTAAATTTTCAAATTTTGTTGGCATAATCGCTCGCTCCTTTCTGTTCTATTGCAAAAATAAGCTATATCGTTTAAAAAGGTCTACTTCCTAAGGTAATTACTGACAGTACTCTGGGAGATTCCAAGCATATCTGCTATATCCACCTGAGTATGTCCCTGCTTCCGCAGTTCTTTAACCTGCTCAATTGCTGCAGATCTCCCGATAGTAGCATATTTTTTATTATGATCATCTAAATCACCATCTCTGCTTACCGTTGCAGTTATACGCATTCCATTTCTTGTGCCTGAAACACTTGCAGTACCGGCACGATTATCATATGTTGCAGTTGTATTATTCAGTCCAAGTTCCTTAATAATCCCGGACAAAGTTTTTAACATATCCATCTTTAATTACCATTTACCACTATAATATTTAGTTTTGGTAAGCATCTTTCTAAAAATCCGGGACACTGGGAGGAGCGTCCCGGACTTTGTTGTCTGTGATTGACTTCAGAGAAATAATTCAGGGTTCTCTAAAATCTTGTTTAGTCAAATTTGTTGATTTTCTTTGAAGGATTGGGTATTACTTCTTGTCGGTCTTCTTGGTAACCTGAGTTGCCTTTGGTCCCCAAACGGTCTTTCCGGCATCTGTCTTCTTGTAAGCCTTAACCTTGACTGTAACCTTGGCACCCTTCTTAACCTTAAGAGAGGTCTTTGTGCCAGCTACGTTCTTAGCTACCCACTTACCAGAGCCAACCTTCTTGTAGACACGATAGAGTACGTTAGCACCCTGTGACTTCCAGGAAACAGATACAGCAGCACCCTTCTTGTTAGCTACCTTAAGGCCAGTAACCTTTGAAAGAGTGATCTCATTTCTGTAGGTAACAGCGAGATCCTGTTTAACATTGTGAACGATAGAACGATCTGTCACAGAAATGTTACCTTTTGGGTTGAAGCTAACTACCTGAGTTCCCTTTGCTGTAGGATACAGATAGAAGGTATTGAAGCTATCGCCCTTCTTTACTGTCTCCTTTGTAGCAGTCATGATGGTCTGATTCAGAGCGTCTGCAGCATGTCCACTGTACATATTGGTTGAAGAAATATTAGCATCTGTGAGGTTCTTATCGATAGGATAAGCGATAGTTACCTTCAGTGTCGTATTTCCATCAAGAATAAGCTCAGGAATAACTGTACCCATATCAGGAGTATAGATTACTTTGCCTGTTGTAGCATTCTCGATCTTTGTTACAGAGTCTGTAACGCCAGGAACAGAAGTAATAGTTACGATCTGGTATGAAGTACCATTACCTGTGTTGTAGGAAACAAGAACCTTCTCTGTCTTGTTCTCAGCAGTTGCAACGTATACAGTCTTGTTTGCAAGCTCTCTGGTAGTTGCGTTCTCATCCTGTAAGAAATTCTTATTGATATCCCTTGCATTTGGATAGAGTGTCTGTGTTGCAAGAAGATCATCTCTTTCATCAAGAGCCTGAACATCAGTTACGCCCTTAAACTCTGAAGCAAAAGCGATCTTAGACTGATGATCAGCTTCATCTGAAGTATTTGCAGACTTGCATGTTCCAAGTTTGAATGAATCAGGAGCTGTGATAGCTGCGTCTGCTTTGTCGATCACTACGAAGATATAGCTTGTAGTAAGAACAGTAGATGATGTTGGAGCTGAAACAAGCTTGATCACAGCAACTCCGTTCGACTTCCGAGTGTTAAGAGTAATGACACCAGCATTGGTAACATCCTTTACAGCGTCATCTGTTGTCTGGCCCACAAGAGATGCAGTTACGATAGCACCACTTGTAGAAACAATGCTAAGAGACTCTGTTACATTCTTATCCTCTACACCTGTTGTCTCGATCTGGACATACTTGATCTGTGATGCAGCAAGCTGCTTCTCAGAAGGAATACCAGATGCTCTTCTTATTACTGAATTGTAGTCGAGCTGATCTAATGTAGTAGCCTGATCCTTGTCCTTACCTGATACTGTAACAGTGTTGAACGGAAGGGCATTGACCTTGAAATATACATTTGTGATAGCTACAACGTTTCCGTTGATCTTTCCTGTAACCTTTACATAGAAGGACTCTACAGGAGTTGTTGCCTTTACTACGCCGTTTGCATCAACAGTATTCTTGGCATTGCTTGACTCATATGAAAGATCCATTGCAACATTCTTATAAATGTGCTTTGAAAGATCATATGTGTTATTTGACTTAACATCAAGAACAACCGGGTTGTCAGATGTGCCAGAACTGTTAGGTGCTCCGATTACGGAAGCTGCCTCTGATCCGTCAACAGTAGCCTTGATGACATACTGTGAGGTTCCGATTACAGTAACCTTTACAGTCGTCTGAGCAATCTTACCATCAGATGAAGTAATTGTAACTTTGGCATCTGTTGATCCTGCCGCATTAGCATAGAATTTCTTAGTAAGCTGGCTGTATACAGCAAAGATGTTATTACCATAGGTACGATTGTCGATCTTTGTTTTGATCTGAGCCTCAGTAACTGATGAAGGTTCCTGAGCAATGTTATCACCTGATACAGACCAGGTTGCTCCTGAAAGGAAGCTTGACTGCTCGCCTGATGTCATGTAAGAACCGTTGCTCTTTGAAATCTTTATATTCTTTTCAATAGCATCTGTATTATCAACAGTGTTCAGTGCCATTGTGTAAGAGCTCTGATCAAGGGTAAGAGCATAAGTCTCATTCACATATGAAGCTATCGAGATAGGCTTTACACCAACAAGCTTATATGTGTTTGTATCAGTATCAAGCTTATAGGCTCCCAGTCTTCCTCTAAATGTAGTGAAAGAACCAGTACGAAGCAGAGTAAGAGAACCCTGTGCTGCTGTGATCTTAAGTCCAGTAATGGTTGAGGTATCTTCTTTTGCAATGTCACTTGCTGAAACATCACTTGCTGAAACTGTCGTATTAAGAACCTTGTACCAGAGCTGTGAACCATCATAATACTTAGAAGTATCATCCTTTGACTGTACATAGCTTGGAGCAATCTTTGCTGTGGCATCTGTTACGTTTCTAAGGTAGTATGTGTCCTCAGTATTTCCGAAGTTTGTAGCGGCAGCACTTGCAAGAGTTGTACGATCCGCATTAGTATCTGTTATTGTGACAGTCTGCTCTTCGCCGTACTTTGTAGCATCTCCAGATACACTTACCTTGAATTTAATTGTGTAAGATACTGGAGCGGCTGTTGCCGAACTCTCTGGAACAGTTGCGGTGATCTTATTGTCAGCTGTAGCTGTTGTCTCAGTAGTAGCTACGCCTGTCAGTCCAGTAGTAAATGATGTAACCTTATACTTACTGGTTCCTGATGTAAGTCCTGCAAGAGTTATCTCAACAGTCTTAGCTGCCGAGCTTGCATCAACAGTCTTAGACTGAACTGTTGGAGCTGTCACAGTATTGTCAGCGTTAACAGTATAAGCAAATGCTGCGTCCGCATCAGCTGCCTGTGCCTCAACTACGCCCTGAAGCCCAAGTGTGCTTACAGGAGCGAATGTAAGTGCAGTAGCGGCTGCAAGTACGATAGCTAAACCTTTTTTCATGTTTAACATTTTTTATTATTCCTCACTTTCCGAAGGGGTGAGGGGCTAGGTGCTAGGGGTTAGGGGTCAGGGTTACTGAAGTTCTGTCATATCAAAAAATCCTGATATTACTAAAGCTCTGTAACACTGGACCCTGGGCCCTTGGCCCTATCCCCTTCCTTCATCATGGAATGTTTATCATGGTACACGTGAAGGAGCGTCCTCCCAAACCACTCGCACAGCCGAGGCGATAGACTGTCGCGGATGCGTCCCGCTATGTCAATCTGGCTGTGTTTTCTTCACAGTCCTTGGGGAGAGCCTTTCCTCTGGCGATCAGGACCGCATATATGATAGAAGCGATCCGTCAGGCCGCAGGATCGGATAGCACCTTACGCTGCTAGTGCCTTACTCCTTCGGACGCTTAAGACTTTATACCAAAAAAGCCCCTCCGGCCATTGCCAGAGGAGCTCCTTTACTATGTTATTGATGTAAATAGATTTTTCTGCCTCATTATCTTCAAGAATTTCTTCCGAAATAATTAAAGCTTTTTTCAAGGAAGACAATCAGGGCATTCCTCTTATCTGATCAGAACCGTGCAGCTCTCTGCTTCTGCGCTGATGCTGCCGCTTGCTGTCTTAAGTGTCCTGGTTCCTGCTGTCTGCTTATCGATGCAGACCTTCCAGTCTCCTGAAGGGAGAGTCACTGTACAGGCCTTCTCATCAGGATTTAAGATCACAAGGATCTGGTCTGCGCTGTCTCCTGCGGCCTTTCCATCGATAGTATATGCTATCACATCATCTGACCCATCCGGAAGGAAGCTTACTGCCTTATCTATATCGCTTCCCTTTGTCATACGAAGTGCCGGATGTGCCTTTCGAAACGAAATGAGACCCTTGTAATAGTCATATACTGCCTTCACATCAGCCTTGTCAAGGCTATCCCACTTGAAGGCGTTGATGCTGCTTGCCGAGAAATCCTTATCAGCCTCATAATATGCCTTCAGGCATGATGCATTTGAGCTGTAGCTGTTCACCCAGAAATCCCTGCCGTTTACTGTCTTTATATCATTGCTTTCATCGTGCTTCACTCCTGACGGAAGCTCCTTTGAACGAAGCATCTCCTCTCCGCCCTGCATGAACGGTATTCCCTCTGAAAGGAAGACTATCGATGAAGCCAGATTGTTCTGGGCTATGAGCTCGCTTCTGTCCTTTGCCCTTGACGAGCCCTGAAGCCTGTCAAAAAGTGTATCATTATCATGGCATGATACATAGTTTATGGTCTGAGAAGCTCTGTTTTCTGTCTTAAGCCAGCTTGCTGATGCTGTTACTGACTGTCTGATATCTGAAGCCTTGCTGCTGTTTCCGCTGGCATATCCTCTCTCGGTGAAGTTGAACACGCCGCCCTTTGCACCGTCACGGATCTGGTCATTGAAGTATCCCACCTGCGGTGTCGCTGCGGAATTATTCTGCGTTGCAAATGAAAGCCCGGTCTTCGTCGGATTGGTCTCGTTATTCCATCCCTCGCCGTAGATAATGATCGAAGGATCTATCTCATGGAGAGCCTTTACTATCTGGTTCATGGTCTTCGTATCGAACAGATAGGACTGGTCTATCCTGAATCCGTTGATATGATACTCCTTTGCCCAGTATACAAAGGAATCCACTATGTATTTGCGGTTCATTGCACGCTCTGTGGCGGTATCATTGCCACAGAATGAGCCGTTGGAATTCGGTCTCGAATAGTAATCCGGAACTATCCTGTTTATGCAGAAATTGTCCTTTGATGCTACATGTCCATAAACCACGTCCATGACTACGCTCATGCCGTTCTGGTGAAGGGACTCGACCATTTCCTTGAACTCCTTCACACGGACTGCGCCCTTTGACGGATCTGTGGAATATGACCCCTCCGGTATATTATAGTTCTCCGGATCGTAGCCCCAGTTGTACTGGTCTGTATCCTTTGACTCGTCTACCGAGCTGAAATCATATACCGGCTGGAGCTGCACATGCGTAACTCCCAAATCCTTCAGATAGTCGATTCCCGTTGTCTGTCCTGAGGAATTCTTTGTTCCCTTCTCTGTAAATGCGAGATACTTGCCCTTGTTCTTCATTCCTGAAGACTTATCGTTTGAAAAATCTCCGACATGAAGCTCATAGATGACTGCATCTGTATAGTTCTTGATCTCGTTTGGATTCTTGTCATCCTTCCATCCGGCCGGATCTGTTGAGGATAAGTCTATTACCATTCCTCTCTTACCGTTTGTGCCGCTTGTACGGGCATATGGATCGATCACATCCTTTGCTGTCCTGCCATCGGTCGTGACATCATAGGTATAATATACCCCGTTCTGATCTCCTGCCACTTTTACTGACCAGGTTCCCTTTTCCTTCTTCTTCAGGGAGACTGTCTTTATCAGATCATCGGCTCCCTGCCTCCCTGACTTATAGAGGTTGAGCTTTACCTTGCTGGCAAGCGGGGCCCAGAGCCTGAAGGTCGTCGCACTGGTCTTATAGCTGGCTCCCAGATCATTTCCCGTATAGGTATAGGCCTTTTCAAACTCCTTAGTCGAATAATAATCCGGTGTCGTGACCCTGGTCTTTACGCCATCATATGTCACATAGGTGGTGTATCGGTATGAGATAGGCTTTTTAAGTGTAAGCGTGTACACATTCTTAGCTGCCTTTACCTTGCTTATGGCAAATTTCTTCTTGACAGAATTCGTGACAGAGAATGCCTTCTTCGCATCTGTCTTTTTATCAAAGGCCTTCATCATTGTGACACTGATACTTGTCTTTGACGCTGATGAAGCCTGTGCTACTGTGTTCCCGAATTTCGTCGCATATCCCTCTATTCCGGAGAATACATACACATCAAGCTTTCCCTTCTTTGCTGCCGACAGATCTATGCTCTGATCCTTATCGACATCCTTTCCGGTCCAGCTGTCTCCGCCCTTCCTCACTATAAAGGAAAGCTTGTCCCTTCCAGCCGGTACTGTAAAGCTCGTCACGGCACAGCCGTTCTTATCCGTTTTCTTCTGGAATTTTCCTGCTGTCCCGTCTACTCCATCTGCCCAGAACCATACGTCCCAGTCGCTGTACTTGCCGTCGCTTCTGTAATAATGAAACGACACCTTCGTCTCTCCTGCTGCCATCGCATCCAGCCTGATCCCCGAAAAGATCGACAGGACCATAATGAATGCACTAACAAGCGCTGATACTTTCCTTAGTTTTTTCCTCATTTATTCCTCCTTTGCAATCCCAAAGCTGCACGGATCTTGTTCAATCCGCACAACTCTAAACTAAAGTATCAGCTAAAATTCTAGCATTATGCACAAAGACATGGTATATAAATTTTCTTTGATATATATCACTTTTATGAGAAGTAGGGATCAGACCCCTCTTCACCCCTGGCACCTCCCATGCCCGCACTTATGCTCTCCATCATGATGATCGCAGTTAGCCTCGGTGCCTGCATCAAGCGTCCCTGCTATCAGTGCCTTTACGGCCTCATCGGTGCTTCCGCTTACTCCGGCGCAAAGTCTGATCCCTGCTGCCTCAAGCGCCATCTGTGCGCCTCCTCCTATACCTCCGCATATAAGCGTATCTACGCCTGCCGTCTTCAAGATACCGGCAAGTGCGCCGCAGCCTTCTCCGTTTGTATCAAGGATGTCCGAGCTTATTACATTTCCATCCTCTATATCATACACCTTAAACTGCTGTGTCCTCCCGAAATGCCCGAATACATTTCCATTGTCATAGGTTACCGCTACTCTCATTGTCTTTTCTCCTTTGCTTCTGAGCTCTATGCCTAAGTCCTTCCCATCCATGTCGATCGTGATATGTCCTCCGCCCTGAAACCTTGCCGGCATCCTTTACCTTCCTTTCAAAAAAAATAACAGCGCATTCCTTCGAATGCACTGTCATAATATCATATGCTTATTATGCTGATCCTGCTATGGCCTTTCTGTCGTTGTCAATGAGGTTCGAAATAAGGATCCTTAAAAGGCAAGTTTATCCTTTATCCGGATAATATCCTGATCCTCTCCCACAGATCTCCTGTGGCTCCTTAGTGCTGCATCGACCCCTTAGATCTCCAGCAGTCCCGCATACTCCTTCAGTGCATCCGACATATCTCCTGCGAGGACCTTCTTTGCGAGGGTCTTGCCGAGCTGGACGCCTTCCTGGTCGAAGCTGTTGACATTCCAGAGGAAGCCCTGGAACATTACCTTGTTCTCGAAATGGGCAAGAAGCGCACCGAGTGCCTCAGGAGTAAGTCTTTCTCCTACTATGATGCTTGAAGGTCTTCCTCCCTTGAAATTCTTGTTCAGGTCCTCGTCCTCCTTACCGCAGGCGAAGGCTATGATCTGTGCAGCCACATTGGCCTTTAGCTTCTGCTGGCTTGTAGAGCCCTGGATAGTGACATCGTTTTCAAGCTGACTGTCCTTGAATCCGATGAACTGAAGCGGTACTATATCCGTTCCCTGATGGAGAAGCTGATAGAAGGAATGCTGTCCATTGGTTCCCGGCTCACCGAAGATGACCGGTCCGGTAGGGTATGAAAGGCTTTCCTTGAATCTGTTTACCGACTTACCATTTGACTCCATATCGAGCTGCTGGAGATGAGCCGGGAAACGTGAAAGCGCCTGAGAGTACGGAAGGATAGCCGTGCTTGGATATCCAAGGACATTTCTCTCATAGACACCGATCAGGGCATCGAGCATATCCGGATTCTTCATAGGATCAGCCTCTTTGGCGAGCTTGTCCTCCTCGGCTGCCCCGTTTAAGAAGGCTGCGAATACCTCCGGTCCGAATGCAAGTGAGAGGACTGCGCCACCGACTGCCGATGTAGATGAATATCTGCCGCCGATGTAGTCATCCATATAGAAGGCTGCCAGGTAATCCGGGCTGTCTGCAAGCGGAGAGGTCTCACTGGTGACAGCTATCATATGCTTTGAAGGATCGAGTCCGTCCTTCTTCAGTGCATCCATAACGAATGACTGGTTGGTAAGCGTCTCAAGAGTCGTTCCTGACTTGGATACAAGGATAAAGATGGCATGAGCCACATCCACCTCAGCAAGAACTGCAGAAGCGTCATCAGGATCTACATTGCTGATGAAGTGAGCATCCATAAGGAACTTGCCGTTCTTTTTTGCCCAGTTCTCAAGTGCTATATACATGGCACGCGGACCTAAGTCACTTCCGCCGATTCCGATCTGTACGACCGATGTGAACTTCTCTCCGGCCTCATTTACTATCTCGCCCTTATGTACCTTGTCGGCGAAATCAGCTATCCTCTTCTGCTGCTCCACATAGAAGCTTCTCTTGTCAGCTCCGTCAGCAACTACGGCGTCGCCTAGCTGACCTCTGGTCAGATGGTGGAGGACAAGTCTGTTCTCTCCTGTATTTATGACTGCGCCATTATAGAGCTCCTTGAACTTGTCAGCGAGCTGCGCCTCATTTGCAAGAGCTGAAAGGCTCCTTAATATATCATCATCTACCTGCTTTGCGGCATAATCATATGTAAAGCCTGCTGCCATAGGGATCTGATACTTCTTTACCCTTCCGGCTCCCTCTTCTCCGCTCATAACAGACTTCAGATCTACAGGGGAAGACTGCTGCAGCTCTTTGAATGATGCTAAAGTGTCCAGATTATTCCAGTTAGTCATTTATTCTACCTCCAGTAAATGTCTCTTGACATTTTCAGAATGCATTGTATCATAAAAATGTTGGTTTGAATATACCAACTTTAAAAAAAACACGAAAATTTAACTTTTCGTATTTTTTTGACTTTTCTGAAAATCGTCCCCGTTGCGCAGGCCATACGGTTTCATTTTATCAGACATGAGGCATGACCATCTAGTGTTACGAGGCGAGTTTAAGAAGCTTTGATTGTGAAAGGTTATTATAATGTCTAAGATCATTCTTACCGGTGGCGGCACTGCCGGCCATGTGACTCCAAATATCGCTCTGATCCCGGCTCTCAGGGAGGCCGGCTTCACTCCGGTCTATATAGGCTCCTACAATGGTATAGAAAAGGACCTGATCACAAAAGAGGGCCTTGAGTATCACGGTATAAGCTCCGGCAAGCTCCGCCGTTACTTTGACTGGAAGAACTTCTCGGATCCCTTCCGTGTACTGAGGGGCTATGCCCAGGCCAGATCTCTTCTGAAGAGGATTCGTCCGGCTGTCGTATTCAGCAAGGGAGGCTTCGTCTCTGTGCCTGTAGTGCTTGCTGCCAAATCCCTTCATATACCGGCTATTCTCCATGAGTCAGACATGACCCCGGGTCTTGCAAACAGGATCGCCATGAAGGGCGCTGTAAAGATCTGCTGCAATTTTCCTGAGACCCTTTCCTATCTTCCTGAGGGCAAAGGAGTCCTTACTGGCTCTCCTATAAGACAGGCCCTTCTCCATGGAAGCAGGGATAAGGCCCTTGAGTTCACCGGCCTGACCGGCGCCAGGCCGCTCCTGCTTATAATCGGAGGATCGCTTGGCTCTGTCTTTATCAATAATGCTGTAAGGGGAGCTCTTGATGACCTGCTACGCGATTTCGAGATAATCCATCTTTGCGGAAAAGGAAATCTTGACCCCACGCTTGACGGCAGGAGCGGCTATGTCCAGTATGAGTACATTAGCAAGGAGCTTCCTGATCTTTTCGCTGCTGCCGACCTTGTGATCTCAAGAGCCGGCGCCAATGCCATCTGCGAGCTTCTGGCCCTGAGGAAGCCTAATATCCTTATCCCTCTGTCAAGAAACGCATCTCGCGGAGACCAGATCCTAAACGCCGCCTCCTTTGCAAAGCAGGGCTTCTCATATGTGATAGAGGAGGAAGATGTGACTGAGAAGACTCTTACTGATGCCATACATCATGTTACATCACACAGGGACGAATATATAAAGGCCATGTCAGACAGCGCCCAGATGGACCCGATCCAAAAGATAGTTGCTATTATAAAGGAAGCAGCAGATAAACAGGGCTAAAGGTCCAGTCTGATATCATGCGCATCATACCAGATGAAGCCATTCCTGGCACAATATGAGCCTATCTGCTTTCTCATATCCTCTCCGGCCCGGTATTCGATCAGGAATACCTTAAGGCCGGCCTTTCTGGCTCTGGCGAGATAGCTCTTATAATATTCCCTTACGTTTTTTTTCTGCCTGCAGTACCTGTATCTTGTCTTATTATCACTTTTTCTTATGAATACTGTTCTTGTAAAGACAGACTCCTGACATATACCATCGAAGGCGACCTGGCCCTTTTTTATGGCCTGACTCACAAAGGTATCGCCTCCATTTACTATGATGCTCATATCATAAGCCTTTAGTCCGCTAAGGATAGAGACAAGGCCCTGATAGATATCCTCAGTATGGTAATGGTAATATACGTCTGCATTATCTACGAAAAATCCATCAAGTCCAATAGAACTGTAATACTCTCCTCTGTCCCTTATCAGAAAATCCTGCCAGGCAGTATCTGCCACATCGATCCAGTACTCATCTTCCCAGCCCTGATATGCTCCAAGCCTTAATTCCCTGTAGCTGTCATAGTAGGACCTGCATGTCTCTATAGAGCCTGTATTCAGATATCCGTATACCCTGACTCCCTTTCTATGAAGCTTTCTTATATCCGATTTATGAAATTCATCCGGATCTATCACCACTGTACTGTAGGAATACATGCGGCTAAGCTTCTCTCTGCCTGCTGCCGTAAATACCCCGAAATCCTTCTTGTCTGCGGCTTGAGAGGTCAGGGGCAGGCAAAAAAGAAGGGCTGCCGCCATAAAGATAAAGCAGAGCCCGGCCCTTCCCTGGCGTCTTCTCACTGCGCTAGTTTCTCTGCGATCTCTCTTATCTGATCCTCCAAAAAACATACTATCTCTCCATAATCCTGCAGGATATTAAAGCCGTCATGGCTCAGGACATCCACATATACCTAGCCACTGTTTGTAGTTTACCACAAGGGCAGCTTCCTGTATAATACAAATTTTCACGAAACGCACTGTTAATAAGAGAGAAAGTAGTGTAAAATACATTCGTGATGGCTAAACTAATCAAGCAGTCAGATCAGGAGTGAATTTTGGAAAAATGCAGAAAAACTCAAAGAGCATCATGCTTATCGTGATTTTCGTAATCAGTATCAGCATTTTTATCTTTGCCTACCAAGCCCTGACATATAAACACTACTATCCTAAAAAGCATTGTGAAATAATGTCAGAAAATACAGCTGAATATGTATTAGGTCCGGGAAAGCATAAGATCTCGGATATCAGAAGAGCTCTGGCCGGTACAAATACCAGATATTGCATTGTATCCGAAACATCAGGCTCAAAAGCAATAGAATTCAGTAAGGAAAACATCGGAAAGCTCAAGATATCCGGAGATATCGATGAATACAATACAGATGATGATGTAGCACTCTTAAGTCAGGATCATTTACAGATGATGACCCTGGTCGGAGATAAGATGTATATCATTTCGGGCGGAATCAGATACAAGGTGATAGGGCTCTATGAAGATACTACCGACGACGCCTTAAAGAAAACGCCATATTATACAAGCATCAATGCCAGGAGCAGAAAGGAATATTATTTCAACGGCTCTGGAGATTACCTTGTAGTGGATTTTACTAATCGCAAGAGGCTGGATGCTTATGCCAGAAAAATAGCAGGGAAATTAGATGCATTATCATATCATCTGGATGCTACAAACAGCCTGATAGACAGCACCCTTGCTTTTTCTTCGGTAATTGGTGTCTGTGCGCTGCTGATATTTTTGAATTGTATTGGATTTATCAGATCCTGGGAGGACTCATACTCGGAGGAGTTTACAGTCAGAAAAAGAGTCGGCGGTACTGACTTCAGCAATAATGTAATACTCATTATCAGGTTTATCAAATTGCTTGCCGTGTCAGCAATACTGGCGATAGCTGTATCATCCCTTGCATTTGTACTTCTTGGAAACAGCTTATGGCTTTCCGATATCAGACTTACGTTTGGGATTGGACTACATTTCTATCCAGTCATGCTTGCTGTCATGTCAATCCTAATTCCTGGTATTCTGGTAACAGAGATACAGTACCTGGCAAAAAGGAAGAAATATGTTTAAGAACATCAGGTTTTGCTTCGAACATATAAGATTAAATGCTCTCGATTTTGTCTTCAAAACAATTGAGACAACCATTGCGTTCTTGCTGATATCAGGATTTGTCACTACATCCTTGAATTACAGGGATTATGGTAACCAGATAAAGGGTCTGATGAAGAATGCAGACCTGATGACTGTCAATGTTTTGAATTCCGAATCTGTACAGGATACGAAAAAAAACTATAAGAACCTACGGCGAATATATGACATGCTCAGGTCAATACCAGGTACACTTATTGTTAATAATGAATATCCGGTAACGATCAACGAGACATATACTGAAAGATATCAGGTTACGGATAATTTTTTTGACAGTTATGGGATACATGTGACAGATCCCGTAAATAACTGGAAGGAAAGATTCAGAAGTGATGATTCAGGAAGAAAATATCTGTTAGCCGGAAATTCTTTCAAAAAAACGTACAATACCGGTGATCTTATAGATATTCAGGGAGAAGCATATCAGATCATAGGTTTTATTGAAAGCGGATCCTCTGTTGCTCTTCCGATGCAGGATTATCAGAGTGAAAGTCTTGACAAGGCAATTATCACTCCTATATACGATGGGGAAATTGCAGCGAGTGATCTGATTTCATATATCAGAAGCATTACGGTACCATCGAAAGAAGCAGAGGCTCTTTTAGATGTAAAAAGATATAATCTGAAAAACGCAGTGCTTGAACTTGATATTTTAAGCTGCCGGGATCAGATGAAAAAAGTCAGAAAAGCTGTTATCGAAAAAGAGGTGTATTATGGGATCATTGCTCTGGTATTTATATTTTTCTCTGTTATGAGTATGCTCTGTATGATATTACAGATGATAACGGATTACGGCCGGGAATATGCTATAAATATCATGTGTGGTGCACAAAAAAATGATATCACAGTACGGATAATACTTGAGGCCAGCATGATGCTTTCGATATCTCTTGGCCTTTCACTGATCGCTGGAGTTAATGCCGGATTTGCTGTGGATGCACTTGTATCAATCCTTTATATCGGTATGATAGTATTGATAACAGCATACAAGATCAGATATTATTCTCCTGGAGAAAATTTGAGGAGTGTTGAATGATAACTCTAAAGAATATACATAAAACATATGGAAAAGGAAACAATAGACTTGAAGCTCTGAAGGGTGTTGACCTGACAATAAATACCGGAGAAATGCTCGCGATCATGGGAGCTTCAGGTTCCGGGAAGACTACTCTTTTGAATATTATTGGCACAATAGACAGACCGACATCAGGAGAGTATTATATAGACTCTGTGAGAATGGACGAATTAAGCGTAAAGGAGATGGCTGTATTCAGGAACAGGGTCTTTGGATTTGTGATGCAGGACTACTCTCTTATTTCTCACTATTCAGCCATAAAGAATATAATGCTTCCGCTGCATTACATAAAGCTTAGCCGAGCCGAAAAAAAGCTTCGGGTAATGCGTTTGATCGAGGCCATGAAGCTGGAAAACAGAAAGGATGCACTTCCTTCACAAATGTCTGGTGGGCAGAAACAGAGAGTGGCTATTGCGAGAGCACTGGTGAATGATGCGAATATCCTTTTGTGTGATGAGCCGACAGGCGCGCTGGATTCAGTTACTGCAATGGAGATCATGTCTATCCTGAAAAAATTAAACTCGGAAGGCAGAACAGTGGTAATAGTAACTCATGATCAAAGCATAGCAAAAAAATGTGACCGGATAGTGGAAATCAAGGATGGGATCATATTCAACAAAGCAAACTAAAGCATATTTAAAAAAGGAGCAAAAATGAGAAGAACATTATCAGCAGCTTTGGTTATTTCAGCAGTCTGGTATCCGCTGATCCATAATATACTTTGCTGTTTGAATCCATTACATTAAGTGGATTTGAATAGGCTTAATGAATCTGAATATTCCTGCAAATCTCTGCAGGAATATCCACATGTATTCATATTTTGCCTGCCAGCATTTTTCTTGAGTAGAACCCTCCCCTGTCTTTTTCTCACTGCGCTAGCTTCTCTGCGATCTCTCTTATCTGATCCTCTGAAAGGTCTGCATGTGTAAAGCCAAGAAGTCCCTTATTGTTCGGAGCTTCCTTGTATCTCGGGATCAGATGAAGGTGGAAATGAAATACTGACTGACCTGCGATCTCACCGTTATTCTGCAGGATATTGAAGCCGTCACAGCCCAGGACATCCTTCATATGTATGGCAAGCTTCTTTGCAAGAATAAAAATAGCTGCCGTCTCCTTATCTCCCAGCTCAAATATGTTGGCATAATGATTCTTCGGAAGGATAAGGGCATGTCCCCGGCTCACCGGATCTGCATCAAGGATCACTGTGAACAGGTCGTCCTCATATATCTTATTGGTCGGGATGATCCCGTTTGCAAGCTTGCAGAAAATGCAGTTATCATCTGTCTTCATCGTAAAACCTCCTGTGTCATATACATAAAGCTAAAACTGAAATATCTGGTCAAGTGTCCTCAGGTCAGCAAAGGTACCTCTGGCACTCATATCACCTGTATTGAAGGCTCTCTGGAAGGTTTCCCTGCCTGAGGTGATCTCATTCATAGCGCCCTCTGAAAGATGGATAACGACCTTTGCATCGTCTCCATTTCCATACTCAGCACTTATCTGATCGTCCTTTGCCCGTATCACAAGCGGCTGATCCCTGCCCTCTATATGAAAGGCAGCAGTCATGTCAAGTCCATCCTCTCCATGAAAATGCGACTGGAAGGCATTTATAAACTCTGTCTCAGCCTTCTCTGCATTCTCTCCGAGCAGATTGCGATAAATGGATGAAAGGTCGCTTATATCCTTCTTCTGCTGTGCTACATAGGCATCATCAGAGACATATTCCGAAAGCTGCTCGCTTTCCTGGGGAGTAAGCTGCATGGTCCTTGTACGAAGCACCGACCGTCTGACTGCCTGGTTGCTGCCCGGAAGGGACCTTGCGTGGGACGAAATCGTCCGGTAGAGATTCTCGGCTCTCTTCTCTATTATCCTGTGGTATTCAGGATTGTCACGAAGCTCCGAAGTCCTTTCGACATAGCCGCATAATCCGCCGCAAAGCTGACCTCCAAGTATCTGCCAGGCATTCTCCAGAGTAAGCACGGCTTCCCTCTCTCCATATGTAGTGGAAATAACGACCGGCTGCATATATATACCGGCTATCTCCTCCTTGTCACCGTAGAACCAGCATGCGTCAAGGAACTGGGTCATATAGCCCCCGATCCCCAGCCACTCAACTGTGGTCGCAAGGATTATCCCATCGACTCCCTTCAGTGTAGAAGGAAGTGTCGAGATCGAATTCTTAGCTTCGTATATATTGTACCTCTTCACCTCTACCCTGAGCTCACCTAAGACCTTCTCGATCTGTGAAAGCACATAAATAGTAGGATCGTCAAGTACCCCTCTGCCTCCATAGTATATATTTATCTTCATAGATATGACACCCTCCATGTCTGTGGCAACTGTTTATAGTTTACCACAAAGGGAGGCTATTTCAAATACATTATACGATATGATAGGCCACATCGGCGAACACTATCCTGTCCATCCTGTTAAGTCTCTGTCTCTTATTATAGGACAGGAGCTCTCCATTCAGATACGTCCCGTTCGTGGAATTAAGATCCTCAATGTAAAAATCTCCATCCTCCCTTGTGATCACAGCATGATGGCGGCTCACAACTGCCGAATGGAGGACTGCATCGTTTTCTCCCTCCTGACTTCCTATCCGAAACCTCCTGGTCTGTATCTGATAGTTGTTCTCGGTTCCCTTCCCCTCATAGACCAGCAGTCCTTCAAAATGGTCCTTAGCCTCTTTCTGTTCCACAGCAGCATCTGCCTTTCTCATAAATACAGTCTTTTGCCGAAGCTCTGTATCCGGATCAAATACAAAATCATCTGCTATATCAAAAGCCTCTTTCTTCTCTTCCCTGCTGCCCCTCTCCTTTTTTAGAAGCCTTGTGATTCCCGGAAACTTATCCATCAAAAGACCCTTCAGCTTATCCGAAAGCGACGGTTTATCCACTCTTTTCTTACTGACCGGCGGATCTGCCGGTGTCTCGTCTTTAATAACATCGTTTTGAATCGGTTTTGCCTGGCCCTGTTCCTCCTCCCTTATGCTTATCATCCTTTCAGTAGATGGCATCATATCCACAGGATCAGCCGTCTCCATCTCCTTCCTGATAGTTTCAGCCAGTTCATCAATGGTCACAGGATTCCGGCACATCTCATAAAGCCTGTAAACAAGCCTTGCCACCTGGTCCCTGGCATCGTCCACCTGATCCATATAAAATTCAAAGAATTTAAGCAGCTGACTGGCCGGGCTTTCATGCAGCAGCGGACAGTAGCATAGTCTGACATTCGGCTTATCCTCCCTGTCAAAATAGACCGCTCCCGGATCCATAAGTATATTCTCATCTCTTATCAGATACTGGGAAAGCAGGGAAAAGCCTCTTGCTATACTGCTTACTGCCATATAGAGATTCTCTATAGTGACTCCCTCGGTCCTTACTATATCCTTTAAGGACCTCAGGCCTGTAATGTCATACCAGACCTGCATACCCCGGTCCAGCTCGACCATATAAAAGGATAGAAGCAGCCTCACAGAATTCTGTCTCAGCATCTCCTGCTCATATCCGCCCTCTCCTTCCTCTCCTGACAGAATCATATAGCTTCTGCTGGCGCTTCTCTGGTAGCTTACCTCCATCTCTCATTCCTCCTTTTTATCTCCCTTGTCAGTGATCTTTTCTGCCATATCCTTTGCGACAGCTATTTTCCTGAATTCAGAAACCGCATTTATTTCCGGCGGTTTCCTGTCTGATATTTCCTTATATGTCTCCCCATAGAGGCTTATGGTAAGCAGCAGTACTCCTATGAATATCAGAAGAGCCAGGCCGAACATCCAGGTCGCCTCCAGGGTCAGATATGCCTTTTTCTTTCTTTTCATGATCCCTCCAGTAGCAGGCTTATCAGGGCGCCTGCTGTGATAAATGGTATAAATGGCAGCCTGTAGTCCTTCCCCTTCTTTAGGAAGGCTGCCGCAATAAAGGCAGCTGCTCCTGCCAGCAGACTTGATGTAAATATAAGGCAGATATTTCCAGCAAGACCCAGATAAGCTCCTGTAGATGCTATGACCATTCCGTCTGCTTCTCCCATTGTCTCCGGACAAAGCCTCGAAAACAGCCATATAATAAGACCGCAGGCCACTCCTCCTGCTGCATCCGCGACCGTAAGCCGTCTGCTTATGAGAAATGCTGCCAGACCGCTTGCCATAAAGATATACAGCAGGACCTGATGGACCTCCCTTTCCTTTATATCCTCTATGCTAAGGGCCAGAAGAAGGCTTAGCATTATCATGCGTTCCATGTCTCTCCCCCGATCCGCACTTGCTGCAGGGGCGGTATTTCTTTACCGCCTCCTCTCTGGTAAGTGTCTTTACAGTGCGCTTTAGCCTGCTGCATGACAAAGATGAATGTGCCCTGGTACCGTAATCAGTATAGTAGAACACTTCCGATATAGCATCACCACAGCTCTCACATGGATAGTATTTATGACCGCTTTCGCTGCGGAGGCCGCCCAGGGCCGATACCTGGGCCGTATGGATCGAGAGCCTGATATAGGTACAGGAAAGACTTGTATGATATACGCTTCCATTCTCTGTCACATATACTATGCCTCCGTCCCCTTCTCCCTCTGCCGGATCAAATCCGTTCCACCGTCTGATACAGATCCTGTTTCCCAGCTCATACCCTTTTTTGCCAAAAAGCCTCTGACCTGCGAGCAAAGGCATCAGATAGCCGGCTCTTACATCTATATCCTTCTCATTCACCTCAGTCTGTGCGAAATCGATAAAGAGCAGGTCATGTGACAAGAATCCTGTGCTTACTCCGTTTTTCTTCAGGAGGGCCTTTGACGCAGCATAGACGCTTATCGGCGTTATTGCCTCCTTTTTCTCCCCTATAGTCACATCCCCTGCCAATGCCAGATGCGCGCTGCTCTGATAAACCGTGGCGAAAAGTCCCCACTGGAAGGACAGAGCGCGGAAGATAAGCAGAAATACCAGCACAAAAAATGCGAATAACGGCAGAAGAGCTGCTGCTTCATAGGTATAGAATCCCTCTTTCCTGTTTTTTCTTTTTTTCATAAAACCCTTAATAGTACGCTGCCCCGGAACGGTGCCCCTGCCATTAGTAAAAATGATTGAGGTTTCTGGAAAATGATGTATTCATGTGATTGCCTGACTGAAGGGAATTGTCAAATGTATCAGGGACACCCTTCAGGAACAGCGTCCATATCTATTTCTTCTGGTCAAGATAGCTCATGCTGCACTTCTTCTCTATAGTAAGTATAGGAAATGCCCTGTCATAAAGCCTGAATATAGAAAAGAATGCCGGTGCCGACTTATAGCTGTACTCTATATCTGCGCCTACTACCATCTGATCCATTGCCAGATTCCGGTAGTCCTCCTGCAGCCTGAGAGAATTTTCCAAAAGATCCAGACTTCTAAGGCCAAGCGTCTTCTCGCTCTGCGCAGCCGACATAGTAAGAAGATAACCCTCATAATCTATTCCCCCTGAACATTCCTTTGCCTTCCTCCTTACATCAAACCATGCTGCCAGCTCCAGCAGATTTCCTGTCGTCCACTGGGCACTTGTCTTTATAAGCGCGACCTTGCCTCCGGACAGGAGTCTCCTGACATCCAGAACGCTCTCCGTATAGGCCCAGGATGCTATAAGTCCCCATTTGACTCCCTCTACTATTAGTGCATTTCCTGTCCATCCTGCAAGAGCAGTCGCAAGAGACTGGGCCTGTGCCACCTTTGATGCATCTGAGAGGAGACTTACCATATTTTCTGCCTCCCTCAGAGCCAGGAGTCTGGTGACTACTGCTGTCAGGTTCTTCTGATCCGAGTCCTTGCCGCAGAGCACATATTCCCACTCATATTTAAGCCCGTCATGACCGTAGTCTTTCCTGTAGCTTGAGAAATGGGTAAGCTCATAGTCTGCAAAAAGCGCCCTTTCTGCAAGGCTAAGCGGCTCTGTGCTTCCCCTGTTCCCTCTTGCCAGCGGCCGCTTCGATACTGCATCAGAAAGATCTATCTTTTTGGATGAGACCCTGGATGTATCCTCAAGCACCTGACCTAGTATGGACTTGTTCATCCAGCTGGTCACATCGTCCATAGGATTATCAAGGTCCTCCGCCTTCTTTGCTCCGTCAAGATCCACCTCTGTATTTTCTGTTTTCTCTGCAGTGGTAACCGATAGAGGTACTGCCATTATCCTCTCATCTGCTTTCGTACCCCTGGCAGCTTCCTTCTTGTCCTTCTCTGCTCCCTTTTTTATCTCCTCGGATTCCTTCAGGGCATCCCTTCCGGCCTGCATCAGCTCATCTACCGATCCGTTTTTCCCCGAATCAGCCTCTACCTGCCTGTTCCTGTCGACTATAGCATTCAGGGCCTGCTCAGGCAGCTCGTTCTTCTGCTGAAGAGCCGCCTGCTTCAGAAATGCCCTGCCGTTATCATCAGTCAGAAGCCCATACTTAGAGACCTGGCACTTGTCTGTGAGCAGCTGATAGAGATCCTTCCCCGGTGTATCAGGAGAGGTCCCGTTCTTTTCCAGATATACCCTTATCCTGCCCTCCATGACAGCCAGATCGGCACCGCCTCCGCTGCCATAGGAAGCATCCACGGCAAGTATCCTGTAATTATCCCATAGATACCTGTTATAATCCGCAAAGAGGCTCATCGTACCTATATCCGATACCGCCTCTGCCTTCTGCCTCTGTCCCTTAAATCTGGCAAGATCGAGAAGCAGAAAGGTAAGAAGCAGCACCGTCGCAAGAGAAAGCGCCAGGAATACAGTAATGCTCCCCTTCCTTTTCATTTGTCAGGCTCTGTGCTTATGACATCGCTTCCTCTTTCGTTGATCTTGTTCAGCGCATTGCTGACCACTTCCTTGATCTTGTTTCGAAACATTACCACCAGAACTACTATTATGACAAGAAGCAGCACTACCTCTACCGTGCCTATGCCGTCCTCCTCCTCTATAAAGCTCTTAAATTCCATAACATCCTCCTTTTCTGCGCCGATCTATTGCATCTGCATAAAGGCAGGTATCATCAGCGCTATAAATATGACTCCGAGCAGCCCTATCATAGGCAGAAGAAGCTTTACGGACGCCTCCTCCCCTGCGATCCGGGCGTCCATCCTCCTCTTCTCCATGGCTTCTCTCTCCTCCTGCTCCATCTGATCCCTGAGCTCTCCATTCCCCTTTCTCCTGCACTGGGCAAGCATCATGGACAGCTTGCGGAATCCCTTGTTCCTAAGCGAATCTCCAAACGCGTTTATTGCATTTTCCTCATCCTCTCCGTCCCTTATACTCCTGTTCATCTGAAGAAGCGCCTCATAGGCCGGCCTCCTCGGATGTCCCCTTGCTACAGATATCTGATAGGCCCTTCCGACCTGCTCAAAGGCCTGTCTGACCGAAAAGCCGGCTCCTATATACATTGACAGGGCTGAAACCATCTTGGGATAATCAAGCGATATTTCCTTCTGTCTGGCCTTCTCCAGATCCCTTGCCCGAAATGTGATATAGAAATAATAAAGCCCTGCCGCAAAGGCCATGAGTATAGTAAGCTTTAATCCCTCATCCTCATGCTTCTCCGTAAAGCTTACGCTTCTGCCGTTTATAGTCTCCGGAAGCACCAGGTAGCTCCCCTCGGGATCTGCTGCATCTGCCGCATCAAGTGCCTTGCTAAGATAATAGGAAAAGCCCATATCTGCATCCGGCGGGACCGGAACTGCTTTTACTGTGAGCTCGATCAGGCTGCTCCTATCCTGACATGACAGAAGCCCCCTTAGTCTTACCTCGGTCGGTGATTCCACCGCACTGTTGTATATCTTCCCTTCGCTGTCAAATATACCCTGAGGACTTATCTCCCATTCGGCGCTGACCGATCCCTGATATCTGGAACCAAGCAAGAGGTCCCTGTATACAGTCTCACTGCTTTCATTTTCTCCCAGATAGGTTTCCTTTATCTCTCTTTCCGCCTGCTTTAGCTTCCTTTCCGACTCCTTATCAGACAGCCTTCTGGCCGATATGCTTATATCGACCTCCTCCTCTTTTTCTCCACTTCTTGCCTTTATATCCCTGTGAGCTGTCGCCCCGGCAGCCTCCGGCCGCCTGAGCTTTTTTACTACCGCATTTCCTGAGCCGCTTGTAAGGCTTATCAGTGACCCCACTATCTCAAGGCCTATGATACAGGCCAGAAGCTTTCCCGGTATCTTCTTCCCTCTTTTCCCGATGAAGAAGACTGCGACGGCAGTAAAGATTGTTATGAATATAGCTATCATTCCATTCCCCCTGTCATACCCTTATCCTTGTTATCCTTTTGCCAAAGTATAGGCATACCGCATAGAGAATCAGACACCCTGTCATAGTCCCTATTCCCAGGACATTGCCGTAGGCCGCCCCTATGAACTCAGGCGCCGAAAGCTTCATATATCCAAGGATACCCAGCGGCATGACTGCCATGACCTTAAGCTCCATCTGCTGCTGGGCTATTGCGGTTCTTATCTCCTGCTTTACCTCGACCCTCTTTGATATCCTCTCGGTGGATTTCCTGATATTGCTGACATACTCTCCGCCCAACCTCTTACCGAAGCTGAATATCATGGCAAAATCATTTAAGTCCTCATTATCGAACTTCTCTGACAGCTCTGTAAATGCCTTCTCGACCGGCGTCCTGAGCCTGACCTTGCTGCACAGCTCCACTATATGGTCTCTTAATATGCTTTTCTCTCCGTAGAGCATCCTAAGGCTCTCCCCCGCCTCCGCAAATGCATGCTCTATCGAATACCCTGTCTGCAGGGCACCTGTTATCGAGGTAAACATCTCCCTGTATTCCAGCTCGAGCTGCTTTTCGAACTCTTCCCCGGCCTCGTTTTTCATTCTTTTCGAATTCAGGAAAAGGATGGCCGGAAATATGATAAGCCCTATTATACTATCATAAAATATCCAGACCAGAAGAACGGTCACTCCTATGCTTTCCGCGACCAGAATAAGCCTTTTCCTTCCTGATAAAGTCCTGCCATCGATAATTTCTGTGTGTGGCGCAGACTTCCGGTCTTCTCCCATCCTCCCTTTTCTCCTCCTCTGTACTTATATATAGTCTCTGTGACTATCTCCCCATTCTCCATACCTATTATCTCTGACACCTCAAGAAGCTTCCTGCTCCTGTCTGCAAGCCTTCCCAGATGCACCAGCACATCTATCCCCGATGCTATCTGTGACCTTATGGCTGTGACCGGAAGCTCCACCGATCCCATCAGCACCATTACCTCAAGCCTTGAGAGCATATCCCTGGCCGAATTGGCGTGCCCTGTAGACATGGAGCCGTCATGCCCTGTATTGCTAGCCTGCAGCATTTCCAGTGCCTCTGCCCCTCTGCACTCTCCAACTATTATACGGTCCGGTCTCATGCGGAGGCTTGCCCTTACAAGGTCTCTTATCGTGACCTCCAGGTTTCCCTCCAGGTTCTTATCCCGGGCCTCAAGTCTTACAAGGTTGTCAAGACCGATAAGCTGAAGCTCGGCTGAGTCCTCTATCGTTATGACTCGCTCAGCCGGCGGGATAAATTCTGTAAGAGCATTAAGGAAGGTAGTCTTGCCACTTCCTGTCCCTCCGCTGATAAAGATATTGTATCTGGCCCTTACTAAAAGCTTAAGGAAATCGACTATCTCCTGGCTTATCGATCCAAAAGACAGGAGCCGTTCCATAGTGATCGCCTCCTTGGGAAAGCGTCTTATGGTAATGATCCCCTGGCTTAGAGCTACCGGAGGCAGGATAATATTTATCCTTGAGCCATCCGGAAGTCTGGTATCGACTATTGGCGATGACTCGTTTATTATCTTGTTCTGCTCGGCCGCTATCTGCTGGATCACATCAGAGAGCTTTTCAGGTGAAGAGAACCTGAGCGGGCTTCTGTAGAGCCTCCCTGCCTTCTCAACGAAGATATTATCAGGACCGTTTACCATTATCTCTGTTATGTCAGGATCCTCAAGGAGCTCCTGAAGCACATCAAGTCTGCGAAGAGAATTGAATATCCTCTTTTCCATCGCCAGCCTCTGATGAAGCGGGATAGCATTATCATGTCCCTCGATAAGGAGCCTTTCTCTTATGTGCTCCCTTATCTCCTGGTCACTTAGGTCCCTGCTCAGATCCGCCTCCCCTATTATCTCCTCGCGGATCCTTTCAGCCAGCTGTCTGTTTTTTTCAGAGAGCTGCTCCATTTGTAAACTCCCTGCGGACAAAGCTTCCTAAGTTCCCATTCATCATAGCACTGGCCTGTGGTATGCTGCCTGCTCCTGCCTGAGCCGACATAGGCAAAAGCATCTGGGAGCATTTTTCCATAAGTCCCTCTACACTGAGCCTTCTGGTAAACTCTCTCATGCTGTGAGCATAGTACTCACCCGGCTTTCCCAGAAGCAGGATATCGTCCGCAGCATGGAGGATCTCATCCATTCCGTTTACAGACGAATCCATAAGCATTATCACCTGGTCGAACTCTGACCGTCTGATATTATCTATAAGAGCGATCCACTGATCAGGAGTCACTGCCGCAAGTGCCGAAAGTCCCTTCATAGGTGCCAGATAATAAAAGTTCTCATAGAAGCCGAGGAAATCGGTCATATTGCCGTCCGGCGAATCAAGTCCTGCTATATGATAGAGATAATCGCCCAGGTCCCTTGTAAGCTCCCTTTCGAGCAGCCGTCCAAGGATCGATATATCCTCCATATCAACAAGCAGGGTCTGTTGGCTTTCTCCGATGATCTTTGCCATAGAAAGAGAAAACGGAAGCGACAGCTCATGGTGCATCGGTGAAAAGATGACCCTCAGATGCTGAGTGGCATTCTCTCTTATCTCCCTGCCCTCCCCCTCCGGTCTGGCATTTACTGCCTTTCTCATCTGTTCTATGAATGTACTCATATTCTGGAACTTATAGATCCTCTCATACTCGCTTTCCCCCTCGCTCTGAGAATCGCTCAGATACAGTATCCTGTCAAACTGCCGCTTCCTTTGCGGCTGCCTCCTAAGGCCATCGATGAACTCCCCTGTAAGCAGAGCAAGCGCGAAATCATTTTCCTCCCCCAGAAACCTTGCCACATCCGTATACCCGGTGACCTCATACTGGTTTCCAGTACCTATCAGATACTTTACCAGAGCATTCAGATAGCTTTGATCCGTGTCAGCTATAAGAAGTCTTATCTTCTTCATGGCAGCTCCTTTCTGAAACAAAATATGAACAGGTAGCCCAGTGAGATATAGAGTACAAAATGCAGATATCCCTCCTGCTCAAGAGCGCTGTAGCTTACAAATCTGCGACACCTGATACAGGCTGATATGTGACTGAAGAGAAGATAAAAACGGATAAAGAGCTGTCTTTTCCACAGGGCAAAGGCCAGGGCCGCTGCTCCGGCCGCAAGCAGCGCATAAAAGGCATTCGCCCACATGAAGCCGATACCGTATACAGCTCCAATCACTGAGAACAGCTTGATATCTCCGGCGCCTACTGCCCCTGCCAGATAAAAAAAGTAGAGCATGGCTATCGTTGCTGTACCGCAAAGTAACCCCTTTGCCAGTCCCCAGATCCCCTCTTCCGAGCATCTGCAAAAAGCCGCAAGCAGATATCCGAATAAGATCAGCTCATTGGGAATCCTCTGCCATTTCAGGTCACAGGCTGTAGCGCCCGCCAGATAAGCCGTCATCATTATTTCTCTGTACATGCTCCCCCTTTCTCTGCTCTCACTGCTGTGATGAAAAAGATTATAATATGTGTTCGAACGATTTGTCACTCCCTAAATTTTCAGAAAATGCGATTGTGCAAATTGCACAAAAATAAAAAAGAGGACGATAAACGTCCTCTATCTTTTATGAAACATTGTATTTATAGGGATTTTCATTAACAAGGAAGCTGTCTTCGTTAAGCTCGAACTTCGTCTTCGACTCGTTCTCGCTAATCTCAGACAGCGGCCTCGCTTGTGGCTTGAGCTGCGCTTTTGGCTTGCTCTCGCCTACAAGCTTTCAGCCTCACAGAACGACCTCGCTTCGGATTCGAGCTTCGCCTTTGGCTTGCTCTCATCTCGAAGCTTTCGGCCTCGAACTTCGTCTACGGCTTGCTCTCGCTAATAATGTTGTCTATTCTGTACAGTAATACAATAAACTTATTACACTATTACTATAACACCGTCAAATTCCTATACCAGATAGCCTCTGTTCGATTCATCTCCCAGCTCTGCCTCGTCTAATCCTGCCCTGCCGTAGGTCATTCCGGCTACTCTCTGTGGTAAGTTCTCCAGGCCATTCCCCCGCTTATCCTCTGACGATATCTGGTCAAAGGCATCTCTTAACGGGGCAAGAAGCTCGAGGGCCGCTTGTGCATGGTCGAAGCTTCCGCTATATATGGTCTTTGCTATAAGCTCCCCAGCATACTGATAGATCGAGTAGAGTCTGCCGCAGAGCTCCTTATCCACTGAGAAGTCCAGGTCACTCTTCAAGTGCTTAAGCACCTCAGAAGCCTTATCTAAAGCCTCCCTGCTCTCTTCGTTTCCATGCTCACCTGCCATATAGCCTTTCCTGGCCTCTGTGACATAGTCCGAAAAGATGTCAAAAAGCGTCACTATAATCTCAGTAGGATTTGAACCTATGATCCTGTTTACATATTCCTGTTTTTTCTGTTCGGTCATACGCTTCTCCTTTTCAGAACTGAGATCACAGTTCCTTTCTGCCCTCAAGCGCCCGCAGGAGTGTTACCTCGTCTATGTACTCAAGGTCGCCTCCTACCGGGACGCCACTTGCTATCCGGCTTACCTTTATACCTGTAGGCTTTATCAGACGGCTTATATACATAGCCGTTGTCTCACCCTCCAGCGAGGCGTTCGTCGCTATTATCACTTCATTTACCTGCTCAGATGAAAGCCTTGTCATGAGTTCCTTAAGCTTTATATCATCCGGTCCTATGCCCTGCATCGGAGAGATAGCTCCATGCAGGACATGATAGACGCCGTGATACTCGCCGGTCTTCTCATAGGCTGCCAGATCCCTTGTATCCTCGACGACCATTATAGTGGAATGATCGCGCTTGGGATTCGAGCAGATGGGGCAGATGTCCTGATCGGTAAGAGTAGCGCAGACCTTGCAGTATCTGACATTTTTCCGGGCTGAAATAATCGATCCGGAAAGCTTCTCGACCTGGTCTATTGGCATTGAAAGTATGTGAAAGGCCAGTCTCTGGGCCGTCTTTTCTCCTATGCCCGGAAGCATGGAAAGTGAGGCGATTAGGTCGGATATCTGTTTAGAATAATAATCCATCAGAACGGAAGGCCCCCGCCGAGTCCTCCTGTCATACCACCGAGAGCCTTCTGGGTCTCCTCATCGACCTGCTTCATGGCCTCATTTGCAGCTGCCATGATCAGATCCTCGAGCATCTCTACATCATCCGGATCTACTGCCTCAGGATCGATATGCACCTTTGTGATCTCTCTGGATCCGCTCACCGTGATCTCAACCGCTCCTCCACCTGCTGCAGCCGTAAACTCCTTCTCAGCAAGCTCCTTCTGGCTCTGCTCCATCTGCCTCTGCATCTTCTGGGCCTGCTTCATAAGGTTTGTCATGTTGCCGGGCATTCCGCCCGGAAATCCTCCGCGTCTGGACATTATTCTTCCTCCGTTGTTATTTCCATGTCTGTTCCAAGCACCTGCTGCAGCTCCTTTGGATCGAAGCCCTGATACTGCTGGGATGCAGGTGCCTTTTTATCGTTTAGCTTTATTATAAGCTTCACTGGTGCCTTGATTCTCTTTTCAATAGCCTTCTCAAGCTTTTCCTTTTCGTCGAGAAAGGTCTCATAGGCTCCTATCTCATCAAAGTAGATGACAAGAGCACTTCCATCTCCTTCTGTGGTCACCTGATGCCCTCTGTCCCACCAGGCCTTCAGGAAGCCGAAGCTTTTGCCTGTAAACGTCCCTATTACATCATCTATCACGGCAGCCGCCCTTTTCACATCATCGGCGATCTCCTCAGGCATCCTTACCCTGTCCTCTTCTGGTATGGTCTCCTCAGGCTCTTTTCTATCCTCGCCTGGCTGGCTGGCCCTTAGGACCGTGCCATTCTGGATCATGCGCTCTATGTTTTCCATCCGGCTTACAAGAGCATCATTATCCTTATCCATCTCAGGGCGGCATAGCCTGATAAGCGTTATCTCGAGCAGGACCCTCTTGTCAGCGGCATTCCTCATCCTTTCTGTAAGGCCGCTCAGGATACGTATATATCTCATCAGGACGGCCGAGCCGGCCTTTGCTGCATTTTCCTGAAGGATACGACGATTCTCGCTCGTCAGGTCGAACCTGTCAATAAGCTCCGGAGCATTCTGGTAGAGGAGCATATCCCTCAGATACCAGATCAGGTCTGATACAAAGGTGTTCAGATCCCTTCCCTCTGTCATAACATATTCTATGAGCTCTGAGATCCTGTTTACATCCTGGTCAAGTATGGCATTGAAAAGGTCCGAGAGCACCTCTGCGTCTACCGCTCCAAGCACCGAAAGGACCTTGTCGTAGTCAAGCTTCTCTCCCAGATAAAAGTTGATGCACTGGTCGAGAAGACTCAGGGCGTCTCTCATCGACCCGTCTCCGGCCTTTGCGACATACATGAGGGCATCGTCGGTTGCCTCTACACCCTCCCTGTCCACCAGCTCACGGAGTCTTTTCTGTATCGTCTCGACCGATATCCTGTGAAAGTCATACCTCTGGCATCTCGATCTGATAGTCACCGGTATCTTCTGCAGCTCAGTCGTCGCCAGGATAAAGATCACATATGACGGCGGCTCCTCAAGAGTCTTCAGGAAGGCATTGAAGGCTCCGGCACTTAACATATGGACCTCGTCGATTATATATACCTTGTATCTGCCTGCTGCCGGCGGGTATTCGACATCCTCGATTATGCTTCTGATATTCTCGACTCCGTTATTGGAAGCCGCGTCTATCTCTATCACATTCATAGATGCCTTTGACTCTATCGCCCTGCAGGTGTCACACTCTCCGCAGGGACTTCCGTCAGGAGCCGGATTCTCGCAGTTTACAGCTCTTGCAAATATCTTTGCTACTGTCGTCTTTCCTGTCCCTCTGGTCCCTGTGAAAAGATAAGCATGTCCTATCCTTCCGGCCGATATCTCATTCGACAGGGTCGTTACTATATGATCCTGTCCCTTTACCTCAGCAAAGGTCTTCGGCCTGAACTTCCTGTACAGGGCCATGTATGACATAAGCGTCCTCCCTTGGCTTAATCGCCGAAGCTGATTCCTATTCTCTTGGCCTCGGCTATCATCTTGCAGTCCGGATCGACAGTCTTTAACTTTCCGGCTACATCGGCAAGCGGCACAAGCTTTGTCTCTCCGTTTTTCATTGCGACCATATTACCGAATTTGCCTTCTACTATTGCCTTTGCGGCAGCTGATCCCAGTCTCGTGCAGAGTATCCTGTCATAAGGGCATGGGCTTCCGCCCCTTTGTGTGTGTCCCGGAACTGTCACCCTGGCCTCCGAGCCTGTGCGTTCTGTGATCATGTCTGCGATCTTGTAGGAAACTGAAGGCCATTTCTTCGCTTCCTTCGCCAGCTTCTCCTTCCTTTCCTTCTTGGAAAGGGCCGCATCAGCCTTTGAGATGGCCCCCTCTGCTACAGCAAGTATAGTAAATCCCTTGCCCTGCTGGTGTCTCTTCTGGATCGCGTCGATTATCTTATCATCCTCATAAGGTATCTCAGGGATAAGGATGATATCAGCGCCTGATGCCACTCCTGAGTAGAGAGTCAGCCAGCCTACCTTGTGTCCCATGACCTCAACGATGAAGACCCTGTTGTGTGATGCTGCTGTCGTATGTATACAGTCTATGCAGGCCGTAGCAATGTCTACTGCCGAATAGAATCCGAATGTGATGTCGGTTCCATAGATATCATTGTCTATGGTCTTCGGCAGATGGATCACATTAAGTCCCTCCTCACGGAGCAGATTTGCTGTCTTCTGTGTTCCGTTTCCGCCAAGGATCACTATGCAGTCAAGACCCAGCTTCCTGTAGTTTGACTTCATTGCCTCCACCTTGTCAAGACCGTTCTCATCGGGAACCCTCATCATCTTGAATGGCTGTCTCGATGAGCCGAGAATGGTTCCTCCTCTTGTCAGGATCCCTGAAAAATCGCTGCCCGTGAGCTTACGGTAGTCTCCATAAATGAGTCCCTTGTATCCATTAAGGAATCCGTAAATCTCCACATCGCCATTGCAGGACTCTTCAAGCCCCTTTACAACTCCGCGCATTGCTGCATTAAGAGCCTGGCAGTCTCCGCCGCTTGTCAGCATTCCTATCTTCATGTTGTCTCCTTTCCTCAGATCATCTATCTGCTCTTCTTATCCATGTATGAGACGTAAACATTATCACCCTTAAGTATATCTTCCTTTTCCCAGGTCCATTTATTTCTAAGAGAGATCTTCTTTCTCTCCAGAATAAGCTCTGCTTTTCCTCTGCCGGCGTAGAGGATCTTTCTTCTGTCGCCGGATGGAGTCTCAATAAGCGTCCGCTTTATTGACTGCTCGCTTATCAGTATCTTTGCCCTGACCCTTGTCGTAGGTGTCTCCTCTATCATTGAAAAAAGTACCCAGTTTGACTTTTTCTTTATCTTGACCCGGTTCTGAGTCAGGGTCCATACCTTTGAGAAATTGAACTCATAGGTATCACCCTCCAGATATACTCCGCCGATCGCCTCGTCTAAAGTATCTATCGGGCCTACCTGGATCCTCATTCCCTGTCCGAATGTAAAGGCACTGTTCGAAAGCTTTCCGCGTTTCTTGCTGATCAGATCCGAGCAGCCTACAAAGGCCCACTTGTCTCCGGGGTCCTTTCCCCAGACCTTGTCCGCTATTCCATCTGAGCTGTCCGCCTCTACCTGATATTCCTCTCCATTCCACACTATAGTGCCACTGTAGCAGGTCTTCATTCCCTCTGTATGCCAGAAGGCATTCATTATATAGGTGCTCCTTAAGGGCCCCGAGGTCGTATATCCCAGATTGAAAGCTATCCTTTTGTCGATACGCAGGTCCCAGACTATCCGTCCGACATCAGGGTATCTGTCGCTGTCCTTTTCCCTGTCCTGTGGACCTACCTCTATCCTTCCCATTGTACGGGTCTCCGAAAGGAAACAATCCTCAGCACTTATCAGAAGATCCATCTCCTCACCCGTACTTGTGGCATCCCATGTGAAATAGCGGTTTAAGACCGATCCGCCCTCTCCAAGGACCACTGCCCTTACACAGAGATACGAAGGCTTTCGTCCATCCTCTGCGAAGACCGGCTCATCCTCTGCAAGCTGGGGATTCACACAGTAGTATTCGAGCATGAAGCTCCTCTTCTCTCCGCTCGTCCGGCCAACTCCGGTAAAGCAGTGGCGCCAGGCATCAAAGCCATGCTTTGCCAGGGCTCCCTTCAGCATAAAGGAGTCTCTTTTCCTGTCTGACTTATTAAAGCTTAAATCTACAACGCTAAGCGGATTCGGGATCATTTATCCTCCTTCAGCAAATTTGCTCTTGTCAAATACTTCCTATTGTAGTAAAATATCTTTTGTTTTGGAGACGTATCGAAGTGGTCATAACGAGGCGCACTCGAAATGCGTTTGCCGCCTTTCGCGGCACAAGGGTTCGAATCCCTTCGTCTCCGCTGCACAGCCACCTCCGGGTGGCTTTTTTAGTAGGAGCTTATCTGATCATCACTTGAATCAGTGGTCTGATCGATCTTTTTTATGATCACCTTATAGGAATAGCTGTCGTCTACCCTTACAGTGACCTCATCTCCCTCTTTTCTGCCTACCAGGGCCTTGCCGAGCGGAGATTCTATCGATACTCTGCCATTTAAGGCATCGCTTCTGATGCTTGTCGTGATCTTTACTGTCTCGGTCTCATCGTCCTCCGGCTCATAGATTGTGACTGTATTGTTCATCCCGACTACTCCGGCCTTTGATTCCTCGGATACTATTGTCGCATTTGCAAGCATCCTCTCCAGATATCTGATCCGGCTCTCATTCCTGTTCTTGGCGCTCTTGGCAGCATGATACTCGAAATTCTCAGAGAGATCTCCCATAGCCCTGGTCTCCTTGACCTCATCAATAAGCTTTGGTCTCATCTCCTCCTTACGCTGCCTGAGCTCCTCCTGTATCTTTTCTACATCTGTCCTTGTCAGTCTCTCGCCCATTATCTGCTGTACTTCTTTTCTATAGCTGTGATCATATCCACTCTCTCCTGATGTCTGCCGCCAAGCGGCTTTGCGGAAATAAAGGAATCCACTATATCCTTTGCGAGCTCGCTTCCTGTGATACGTGCTCCAAGCCCAAGGATATTTGCATGATTATGCTCTCTTATCAGATGAGCTGTCGTAGCATCATAGCAGGCTGCCGCCCTGATCCCCGGTACCTTGTTGGCAGAGAGTGTGATGCCTATCCCTGTACCGCAGATAAGTATGGCAAGATCACCCTTTCCTGCCACAAGCTCCTCTGCCACCTTCTGTCCTATCTCAGGATAATTCACGCTTTCTGTCGAATCAGTACCATAGTTTACCACCTCGATACCGGCATCCTCCAGATGCTTTTTTATCTCTTCCTTTAGCGCAGTGCCTGCGTGGTCATTTCCAATTAGAATCTTCATTTCTTTTCCTCATCATTCTGTCAGGAGCCTGTAGACCGTCCTGGTATGAAACGGTCTGTCCGCTTCAACAAGCGGCTGTTCAAACGTCTTCACATTTACAGCATTCGGGAAAAACTGTGTCTCGAATGCTACGCCTCCGCGTCTAGGATATATTTTACCACATTTTCCGAGATCCTGCCCGCTAATATAATTTCCTGTATAAAGCTGCATCCCCGGAAGATCTGTATACACAATTACTTCTATTGAGTCGTCTGCTGCCCTTGCTCTGGCTGCCTCATATACCATTTTCCCATCGTGATCATATTCAGGAGCATGGAGGTCCGGCGTTTTCTCAAGAACATAATTATGATCATAGCCTCCTGCCTGCTGAAGGGCCTCGTAATCCTCATCTATCCTCTCTCCGAGCCTATGAAAGTCACGAAAGTCCATCGGCGTACCTGTCACGTCTACAAGGCTGCCGTCCGGTATGGAATCTGCGTCCGTATGGGTGAACTGATCCGCATGGATCATTACTCTTGTATCAAGGATATCGCCCATTCCCTCTCCCCTCAGATTGAAATAGCTGTGGTTGGTCGGAGCAAATACGCTCTTTTGGTCGCAGATGCAGCTGTAATCAATAATTAGCGCCTGGTCCCTTATTGTATAAGTGACAGTGATATCCATATTGCCCGGAAATCCCAGATCCCCATCAGGGCTTTTTATCGAAAAGCTTACATGATCGTCCGAGGAGTCCGTAATCTCCCATCGCCTTCTCTGAAGTGATCCGTTTCCGCTGTGAAGGGTATTTTTCCCTCTGTCATTTTTCTGAAGGTGAAATTCCTGACCGTCTATAGAAAATTTCCCTCCGCCTATCCTGTTGGCATATCTGGCAATGGTGCAGCCATAGTTTGGATCATTGTCCTGATAATCGCAAAGGTTCTTATAGCCAAGGACTATATCTCTCCTGCCCTCCTTCGTATCCACATACAGGGCGAGAAGGTTGGCTCCGTAATCCATTACCTTAGCCGAAAGCGCGCCTCCCCTTATCTCAGCTATCCTCATCTCTTCATCCATAGTACTCCTATCTGCTTATCAGAAATCCAAGCGGATTGTTAATATAAAGCGCATCAAGGAAGCCGCTTGAATTTATCATATCAAGAAGCTTCTGTCCCTGCGATGTGATCGAAAAGCAGCTGACCAGATCCATAAAGATCCATACAAGAATCAGGGCTACTACCATACCCCAGATGCCTCCGAAGAATCTCGATATGCCTCCTACCACCGGCATATCTCCAGCTATCTGTGCTATAAGCGCTACTATCCTTGTGAGTATCAGGGCAATGATAAGGGCTGTGATCAGAGCGACTCCCCTTACCATAAGCTTCGCTATCGGTTCTGATACGTCCTTTATTATGGTATCGTTGGCTCCACTCAGTTTGCTCTCGCTGTCTGCTGATATGTTATTGACTATTTCCGCTGCCGCATTGGTCGCTGTATCTACTGCCCTTGAGACTATACCTGTCACGGTCTCTGGCAGAGGGATATGGAGCTCTGAGAGAAAATCCTTCATGCTCTCAGAATCTCCGAGATCAGTCTTTGCCTTCCTGTTCTGACCGACCATCTCACTGTCCTGATCCTGATCAACGTTTCCATTTTCAATAGCCTCGTTGATCTTGTCGATCGACTTGTTTTCCTTTCTTATAAGGCCGTCAGATACATTGGCTGAGACAAGATCATACATCTTGTCATAAACCGGCCCCTTCATATATGCCTTTTCGATGACAGGCGTCACCGCATACATCACTACAAGGATAATGACCCATGACAGAACTCCGGTAAGAATTCCGAACAGTCCCCTGGCCCAGCCTATTGCAAATCCTGCGAAAAGCAGGATCGCTGTTATTATCAGTAACAGATTCAAATTATTTCCTCTTATTATATCCTTAGCTTAACTTTATTATCTGTGTAGAATCCCGCTGCACCAGAAAGAACTCCCTTAGAGTCTCTCCTGGAATGAAGGCCTCCACCTGATCCGGAAATCTGTATGTGAACCATTTCCTTCCTGTCCTTGTGAAAATGTCCACCTGTCTTCCGCTCTTTATCATCACTCTCCCGTCATCCAGGAAAAATACCCTCTCATATGAGGAAAGAAGATTCCTCCTGAATTTCTCCTTACCATTGTCAGAATATACTGTAATAACGCCCTTATCGCTCTTGTCCCTCCTGATAAGCGCAAAGCCTGTTTTCCCGGCCGCCACAGCTGCTATATTGTATCCGGCCTTGACATAAGCCTTTTCCTTTATTTGCCTGCCAGCCGAATATATCCTGACACCGCTGCCTGTAAAGGCACATGCCCTTCCGTCGGAAAAGTATGCGACCTCCGGACATACGGTATCCTTATATCTGAAGCTGGCCATGATATTATCCTTCTGCCTGTCGCCATCTTCAGAAAAATCATAGATATTTACCCTGGTCGCAAGTCTTCCGTCAGCCGGATACTCGAACGAGACTATAAGTCTCTTGCCATCGTCTGATATGGCAAGTGACATAGGATATCCGGTCTGATCCAGATGGACCTGGCCGGATCCGGCCTGCTTTCCCTGATCATTATATAGGCTTATGTATCCTGTCTCCCCGTCCTGGGAAAGCACTGCAACCGTCCCGTCTGCCGAGACTGCTGCATCCACTATTGTATGATTGGTAGATACATTCCACAGCTCCTTCTCTTCCGACATGGCGACAAGAGTGCTGCCCTGCCTGTCATAGACTATCAGCCTGCTTCCATTAGTCACTGCGACCGGAGAGAGCATATTGTAGGCCTCATTCCAAACCGTCGCTCCTGTCTTTTCATAGTGGACTGCCCCGTCACGGGAATAGGCAAGTATCCCATCCGCAAACGGAAGGAAATTAAGTCCGGACGTACCCTCTATCCGGAAGCTGTCCTCGATTTCATAGGAATCATAGGCGCGGAACCTGCTTACGCCCGCTAGTATTATGACAAGGGCTATAAGTGAGGCGGATACGACTCCTATCAGTATTGTATTCTTTTTCTTTATGTCCATCCTTTAATAGTCAAAGCTGAAGAGTGCTGCCCCGAATCCCGCCAGCGGATATCCTATCGAGTAATCCCTGCCGTCACATGGCTTCTTCTCCGGTATATAGTTCTTCTTTTTCCTGATATTCTCCTTTGGCTGACCGTAGAACTCACTATCCTCGCTGTCAAGCACCAGAGTATGAGCCTTCCGTGAGACTACTCCTACCCTGTAATCAGCATATTCCACAGGAGTCATGTTTACTACGAAAAGGATATTCCTCTTTCCGTCCTTGCTCTTGCGGACAAAGCTGAATATGCTGCGGTAACTATCGTTGGCATTTATCCACTCGAAGCCGTTCCAGTTGATATCCTGCTCCCAGAGTGAAGGATATTTCCTGTATACATGCAGAAGTGCTCTGACCCAGTTCTGTATGCCCAGATGAAGCGGATTCTCAAGCTCATACCATGACAGCTCCCGGTTCTCATCCCACTCATGGGTCTGGGCGAATTCCTGTCCCATGAAAAGGAGCTTCTTGCCCGGATGACACATCATGTAGGCATAGCCTGCCTTAAGATTCTTGAATTTCTCCTGCTCATCGCCCGGCATCTTGTTGATCATCGAGTTCTTCAGATGAACCACCTCGTCATGCGAGATCACCAGTATGTACTTCTCATACTCATTGTAGCTCATCGCAAAGGTCATCTTATTATGGTTGTCCTTGCGGAAATATGGATCAAGCTGCATATAGTCGAGGAAGTCATGCATCCAGCCCATATTCCACTTATAGGAAAATCCCAGTCCGTCGTGATCCACATCTGTAGTCACCTTAGGCCAGGCTGTAGACTCCTCTGCTATCATCACAAAGCCCTTGTACCTTCCGGTCATCAGGGAGTTGATATGCTTGAAAAAGGCTATGGCCTCAAGGTTTTCATTACCGCCGTATTTATTAGGGATCCAGGCTCCTGCCTGCTTGCCATAGTCGAGATAGAGCATAGACGCGACTGCGTCTACCCTGAGGCCATCTATATGGTAGGTCTCTGCCCAGTTGATTGCCGAGCCTATAAGGAAATTCTTCACCTCTGTCCGACCGTAGTCAAAGATCTTTGTGCCCCAGTCAGGATGCTCTCCCTTCCTCGGGTCCTGGTACTCATAGAGAGGCTCTCCATCGAAATCCGCAAGCCCGTAATCATCCTTAGGGAAATGCGCCGGCACCCAGTCCAGAATCACTCCTATATTTTTCTTATGGAATGCATTGACAAGGTACATGAAATCCTGAGGTGTCCCGTATCTGCTGGTCGGAGCATAGTAGCCGGTCACCTGGTATCCCCAGGAGCCGTCATATGGATACTCGGAAATGCCCATAAGTTCCACATGGGTGTAGCCCATCTCAGTCACATAGTCTACCAGACGGTCCGCTAACTCCCTGTAGGAATAGAAGCCCTCGTCTCCGGTCCCCGGATGTCTCATCCATGAACCCGGATGGACCTCGTAGATAGACATAGGGTTCTCATAATAGGGCTCGCTGTTCTCTCTTTTCTTCATCCATGCCCTGTCAGTCCAGGCGAAGCCGCCTGTCTCCCAGAGTATGGATGCTGTCCCAGGCCTTTTCTCCGCATACTCTGCATAAGGATCTGCCTTATAGTGCTTCCCTCCGTCCGAGCCGTCGATCAGATATTTGTACATCTGTCCCTTTTCGGCCCCCGGTATGAAGCATTCCCAGACTCCGACCTCCTCTGACGAGACCATCTCCATAGGCGATGCGCCCTCGTCCCAGCCGTTAAACTCTCCTATCACATGTACCATCCTCGCATGAGGAGCCCAGAGGTCAAAGTAGTATCCCTTCTTGCCATCCTTTGTCCCCTTGTGTGATCCAAGCTTCCTGAAGATATCGTAATGTGTCCCCTGGCCGAACAGATACGAATCAAGATCTGTGAAATGACTCATTTCCCTTCCTCCTTATCTAAAAATCTATTATATCCTTTTCCCTTAGCATCGGTCTTCCGTCCCCGTCTGTCATCCTTGTCGAGAAACGTCCGAAGAAGCCGGTGCTTCGTTTCTTAAATCTGGATACTGCCTCATCGATCATATCCTTTACATCGGCGAGGCCTACCTCCCTGTCACCGCTCTGCATAATAGCTATCCTGTCATAGAGCGCAAGGATCGCCATATCCTCCATTGAATATCCGCACTCGAGCACATAGACCTTGGCGAAATTCACAAGCTCATCAAGCGTCATCACCGGTATCTCTATATGCTGGGTGAAATATTTCCAGAGCTTTGGAGATCTGGCAGCCAGCTTTTCCATATTGTCACGAGAATCCTCAAGGATGAACAGGGTTCCTGTCTTATCGTTGTCTATCAGCAAGGAAAGCGATACGGCTGTCTCATTCTTCATTCCGCCGGCCTTCTCTATCATCAGGCTTCCACCCTTTACCCTTGAAAGGATTCTGTGCAGATCCTTGGAATTCATGCTCTCTCCGGAGATCCTTCCGGCCTCTCCCTTGAGATGCCCTGTGGATTTCTGCACGAGCTGAACCATCCTGCTGGCAAGCGTCGTCTTGCCGCAGCCATCACCTCCGGAAATAGTGATATTACCCGACCGCATATTACCATCGGAATCACTCTTGATACGCAGTGTCGCAAGCGCCGGAAGCAGCTGATCCTTCATGCCGTGGATCTGTGTAAAGTAGGTCAGGACATCCTTTTCCTCCTGAGAGAAATCCTCCTCCACCTTCACCTCATCACGGGCTGTATTCTCTATTGCATCAGCAAGTCCCGAGAGATCAATACCGTGTCTAAGCTGAGTCCTGTGTCCGCTTATATCCAAAAGATTCCTTGTCGGCTCAAAGTCCTTCTCGTCAGCCTGTCGAGTCATATCCTCAGGCTTTGCTGCCTGCCCGGAAGGCTCGATCTTCTCCTCTGGCTTTGCTGCCTGCCCGGAAGGCTCGATCTTCTCCTCCAGCTCTGGCTTCTCGGCGGAAGCTGCCTCAGGCTCCACGGCCTTATCCTTTGACTGTTCCTTCTCATCTGTCTCAGGAGTCTGCTCTGCAGGCCTTTCATCTGGCCCGGCCGGCTTCTCTTCCGCTGTCTCCTCGGGAGCCTCCTTTGCCTCTGTCGTCTTACCTGCATCAGCCATTGAATCGATATTATGCTGAAGGAGGTCGTTTACGCCTGCCATTATACTGTCAGGATCCTTCCTCTCCTCTTTCAGATACTCGTTCTTCAGGATCTGCTCTGGTGCTACTCCAGCCTCAAGCTGAGGAGAAATATCTACAAGCCTGTCCATGATCTGGTTGGCCTCGCGAAGGGCTGCCTCCTTGGCCTTATCGAGTTCCTTGCGTCTGGCCTCATTAAGAGCTGCCTCCATGGCCCTGGCCCTTCTGCCCCAGTCCTCCAGCACATCATCTATAGTGAGCTGTCCCTCGATCTGATCATCATCTGCATGTGCCGTCAGATTAAGAGCCATCTGTCCGTCATATTCCTCCGCCAGATACTGCTGGTAGGCATCCTCTATAGGTGTCTCTGACTCCTCCTTCTCCTCCTCGCCAGGCTTCTTATGCTTGTCAAGAGCACTCTCGCCTGCTGTCACATATGGTATATCTCCGACAAGGTCCTTGATATTGTCCATATTTGCAGAGACCTCACCCTTCTCTGTGGCAAGCATGATCTCCTCTATATTCTTCCTGATCTCTGCCTGAAGGTTTACCGTATCAAAGGAATCAGGTGTCTGCTCGACCTTAGGGATGGTGATGGTATCCGATCTCTCTTCCTTCGTGCCCGGAAGGTGCTCAGTGCTGGTAAGCCTTCTGTACTGGTCCTCCTGATCCTTTGAAAGGGGCTTATAGAGCATCTTCATCTCGAGAGCCTTCTCAACATATGCTCCCTCGCCAAACCAGAGGGCTATCTGATCGCATATCTCCACGCAGCGCTTCTCATCCCCGGCCTTCCTATAAAGACAGGCCAGCTCAAAGGCCCATTTGTCTATGAAGTCCTCCTTGCAGAGCTCCTCCAGTATGGAAATAAGCTCTGTTACTTCCGCTCCCTGTGCCTTCCTTATAGTATACTGGATCACATAACGAAGTCCGTCATGCGGAGCCAGATCCACGAACTCATGATAGTATCCCTCCGCCTCGCCGAACTCCCCCAGCTTCACCGACAGAAGAGCAAGCTTATATATTGTCATCCTGGCCATAGGAGATTTCTCATGCGCTATCTCCAGTATCTCCCTTGCCTTTTCCGTCTCTCCGGCCATATCGCAGACATCGCTGGAGCGCAGCAGGACATTGATATTCCTGATCCTGCGGAAATCCAGATCTGAAATAGCTTCCACCGCGCCATTCAGATCTCCCTGACGCACCAGATTCTCCATCTGGTCCATCTTTATCTTGTACTCTGTCTTCTCCAATTTGTTACCTCAAATAATGGGTTTTTGCTTATCTTTTACAAAAAAACCGCTCACTATATAGTACCATAGCGAACGGTTGATGTCAAAGAAACAAGTGGGCTAAAAGGCTCTTTATCACCTGTCTGTCATTTCTTTTTTCTTATATGAAATCCTTTCAGCGCCTGATTGTGGTGCCGCTTTTCCTCTGTCTTCATTATAGCCCTCCCGGTCGCCGTATCGATCCGGTCAAGGCTTCCATAATCATCTGCCGCAACCGGCATTCCACGCTTTCTCAGGAAATGGTCTGATATCCTCCTTATGATCCAGAGGACAAGTGATACCATAGGAACTCCGATTATCATTCCCGGTACTCCGAACAGGCCTCCTCCCACTACTATGGCAAACACTACCCAGAAAGGCGATACTCCTGTCGAATCCCCGAGGATCTTTGGCCCAAGGAAATTGCCGTCGAACTGCTGGAGGATTATCACGAAGATCAGGAAATAGATCCCCTGCATAGGGTTATTCACAAATATAAGTGTAACCGTAGGTATCGCACCAATATACGGTCCGAAGATAGGTATGATGTTCGTGACTCCTATGATAACCGAGCAGACGACCGCATAAGGGAAGCCGAATATCAGCATGAAGAAGTAGCAGATGATCCCTATTATTATAGAATCAATTATCTTTCCTACTATAAATCCGTAGAAGATATCGTCTGCCTTTCTGGCGGTCTCGATCACATAGTTCGCTGTTTTCGAAGGAAAGATCACATATATGATCTTTTTGGTCCATGACTTGAATGACTCCTTGTCGATCAGCACATAGGCGCAAACGAAGATACCGATGACCAGATTCACAATCACCTTTCCTACGCTCATACCCCATCTGGTAAGGGTAGATACCATCTTGTTCTGGCTCTCAAGGTTGAAATATTTACGAATGAATTCCACCAGCTTGTCTATCGAATTATCGATATTCTTATTATCCCTTGCAGAATCCATCACATCCTTGAAACGGTAGGAGGTGATCTTATCCGCCCAGTCTATGACGCCGCGAACCTTTTCATGGATATTGTTCACAAGCTCATTCAGTGTCGAAACAAACTGTGGCACTACTAGTCCGATAAATGCAATGACTGCCACAACGATCACCAGTATGGCAAGCACCGATGAAAGTATCCTTATCCATTTGACCGGGCCTCCATCCTGAGGCAGACTTCTAGGCTTCTTTCGCCGCTTCGCCGCCGCATCCGCAGCCCCGTTTATGATCCTGTAGAAAAACTTCATTATAGGATTAGTAAGATAAGCCATCACCAGACCGAATACTATAGGCTGGAAGACCTTCTTTATCACTCCCCATCCACTCGACAGGCTTCCCCATCTCTTTATCAGGAAATAAAACACGATAAGGGCAAGTCCTGCGATAAGTATCCTCTTTGTGATAACTCTTATCCTCGCATTATCCTCCTGTGAAAGATATTCGCAGTCACGCTTCTTTCTCTGTGAACTATCATCAGGCATATATAATCTCCTTTGGGTCACGTTTGATTTTTGGTTTTCTATCATTGTGACATAATTCGCCAAAAGCTGCAAGGTCATTTTCTCTTGAAGAAGCCAGATTTCAAATGTATAATAGTCAGGAAACAAAGAAGTAACTATAACATTACTCAGGCCCTGGTGCCTGAGTTCAAAACCCTAAACTATGGAATGGCTGTTTTTCGCAATCGGCTCCGCTGTATTCGCGGCGCTTACATCAATTCTCGCAAAGATCGGTATAGCAGGAGTAGATTCTAATCTTGCTACCGCAATAAGAACCTGCGTGGTCCTGGCAATGGCCTGGGGCATGGTATTCATCACCCATACCGGCAAGGGGATTGCCAGCATCAGCAGCAAAAGCTGGGTCTTTCTGATCACCTCCGGTCTGGCGACCGGCGCCTCCTGGCTGTGCTATTACCGTGCCCTGCAGGTCGGTCAGGCCTCTAAGGTCGTCCCGGTCGATAAGATGAGCACAGTGATCACGATAATCCTCGCCTTCATCTTTCTTCACGAGGACTTCTCCTTCAAGTCCCTGATCGGTATAATCCTGCTTACAGCAGGGACTCTTGTCATGGTTTTGTAGAATCCTTTACCTGTCCTTTTATAAAACATTCCATCAAAAAAGCAGCAGGGAAACCATTTCAGTTTCACCTGCCGCTCTAGGCCCTGGACCCTAACCCCTGGCCTCTCACATATCCTTCTGCGCCCTGTAATAATTGATCAGACAGCCATCCTCGATGATCTCTCTCTCATCATCGGTAAGCTCTCCCATAGTCAGCATAAACGGAGTCAGCCCTCCATCCTTTACGACATAGGCCTCGATCTCGGTCTTCTTTTCCTTGATTGCGTCTGTGATATCAGGGATAAAGATGTAGTCACCCAGTGCAAATGGCAGATCTCCAGCCGGGATCGTAAACGGAAGCATTCCCCAGTTGATCAGGTTGCTTCTGTATCTTTTTGTCGCATATTCATTGGCAATATTGGCCCAGCCGCCGAGGACCTTCTGACAGCTTGCAGCCTGCTCTCTTGCAGAACCGTCACCCGGCTTTACCGCAAAGATGGTGCTTCCTACTCCGATATTATGTCTGTTCACATCCGAAAACCTGGTGTGGATAGCGTTCATCACATCGTGGAAGCCCTCATCTGCTTCTCCCGGACAGGTATCAGCCTCAATGGCCTTCTCGATCTTCTGAACCTCCTTTGCTCTGCCCACATATCCCGGATCCTTTCTCGAAAGGGCAAACTCTGCGAGCGCGAGAGGATTGGACCTGTAGGATGATGTCTCTCCTGATGGGATCAGCTCATCTGTCGTGGTCACAGGATCATGGATCTCCGAAACGACCTTTAAGATCAGATTCTGAGGAAGAGCGACCATAGGCGGCCAGTCCTTGATATTCGGTCCGAACTTCACCTCTACAGAAGGATCAGCCTTGCCATGGCTGTCAAATACACGGTTCTTGTAGATCTCTGCGTCAAAATAATATGCAGGCTTGGTGAAGTCGACTCCATCAAGCTCGTCTGCTCCTGTAAGGAAGCCCTTGTTCGCTGCGGTTGCAGCGATCGATCTGGCATCCATAAGCGCAACTGATGCTATCTGACCGTTCTGGATCTTTGAGCCCTCTCTGTTAGGGAAATTCCTTGTAGAATGTCTTATCGAGAAGCCCTGGTTGGCAGGAGTATCTCCTGCTCCGAAGCAAGGTCCGCAGAAGGCAGTCTTTACTATGGCACCTGTAGCAAGAAGGTCAGCCACCGCACCGTTCTTTACCAGCTGCATAAAGATAGGAGTCGATGCAGGATATACACTTAATGTGAAATCATCATCACCGATCGAGGTTCCTCTTAATATATCAGCTGCATCGCAGATATTCTCATATCCGCCTCCGGCACAGCCTGCAATGATACCCTGATCGACATAGAGCCTTCCATCTATTACCTTTTCCTTGAGCTTAAGCTCTGCCTTTTCGCCAAGAGAAACCTTTGCTCTCTTCTCTGTCTCCTCGAGAATATCCATCAGATTCTCCTTGAGCTCTGCAATCGTATATGTATTCGATGGATGGAAAGGCATGGCGATCATTGGTCTGATCTGTGAAAGATCTATCTCGACACAGCCATCGTAGTATGCGAGATCTGCAGGGTGGAGCGGCTTGTAGTCATCCTCCCTGCCATGGATCTGGTAAAACTCCTTTGTCCTGTCATCACATTCCCAGATGGACGAAAGACAGGTCGTCTCTGTCGTCATGACGTCGATTCCGATACGGTAGTCTACTGACAGATTCTTTATTCCAGGGCCAACGAACTCCATGACCTTATTCTTCACATAACCCTTCTTGAAGACCTCGCCGATTATGGCTAGAGCTATATCCTGAGGTCCTACTCCCTTCACAGGAGCTCCGCTCAGGTAAATAGCCACGACCTCCGGCATGTTGATATCATAGGTCTTGCCAAGGAGCTGCTTTACAAGCTCAGGGCCGCCCTCGCCCATAGCCATGGTTCCTAAGGCTCCATATCTGGTATGTGAATCTGAACCCAGGATCATATTTCCGCTGCAGGCAAGCATCTCACGGGCGAACTGATGGATGACAGCCTGATGAGGTGGTACATACATACCACCGTATCTCTTGGCACATGAAAGGCCAAACATATGATCGTCCTCATTTATAGTGCCGCCAACCGCGCAGAGGCTGTTATGGCAGTTTGTAAGGACATAAGGCACAGGAAACCTTGTAAGTCCTGAGGCTCTTGCTGTCTGAATGATCCCTACATATGTGATGTCATGGCTCGTGAGCTTGTCGAACTTGATCTGAAGCTCCTTCATATTGCCTGATGTATTATGGTTCTTCAGGATCCCATAGGCCATTGTACCGCAGGCCGCCTTCTGTCTGTCTGCACTCTTTCCGACAGAAGCAAGCCTTGCTTCTGCCTCGCCATCATCCGCGATCAGGTCCCTGCCCTCAGACAGAAACACGCCAGTCTTATAAAGTTTCATTGATTCCTCCAATTCAAATAATCATCCAGGTTTAGGCTTCGCCTACAAGGAAGCTGTCTTCGTTAAGCTCGAACTTCGCTTACAATGAAGTTCTGCTCGCTAGGTTCGACCTTCGCTTATCAGCTAAGGAAGTTCTTTTCGCTAAATTCGAGCTTCGCCTGTTTGCTAAGGAAGTTCTCTTCGCTAGGTTCGACCTTCGCTTATCAGCTCGGTCTCACCAATCTCAGAGAACGACCTCGCATAGGATTCAGACTTCGCTATCGCTCGTCTTCATCTCTATGCTTTCGGCCTCGAGCTTCGCTTTCAGCTTGCTCTCATCTCGATACTTTCAGCCTCACAGAACGGCCTCGCACCTCACACCTCACACCTCGCACCTCACACCTCCATCTTATCATTTCTTAAACACACTGAAAAGCCCCTTTTTCTTCGTCCCCTCCTCTGCCTGGTCGGATCCGTCCTTCCAGTCGAAGTATTCCTGATCGAGCTCCTCCGGATCTACTGTCACCGGCTTGATATCATCCACATCGGAAATAGTCCCTGCCGGAATATCGCCATTCTTGAAAAAGGCCGGATTCACATGGATCTCAGGCTTGATATCTGCATATGACGGACCAGAAGCCTCCTCTGTGAACTCACCTGACTTCTCAAGTTTTTCAAGCCGCTTGTTCTCATCTTCTATCAGTCTTAAGTACTTCTGGGTATCCTTCAGATCATTAAGCTGTCCTTTGAGCTCGTACTGGTTCTTCCTGATCTGCTTCTTTTCCTCATCGACCTTCTCGATAAGCTCAGAATGGATCCTCTCGATAGAGCTCTGTGCATCGTTTAAGAGCTTACCTAGCTCATTTAACGCTCGGTCCGAATACATTATTGAGCCCGCGTAAATATCCTCCGCTCTTTTTCTGGCTCTCTCCTCACTCAGATCAGCCTGCTTTTTCATGCTCCTCTCAGCTCTGGCATGAGAGGATTCAGTAAGCTCAGACTCATCCATCATCTGATAGAGACAGTCTCCAAGCTCCTTCAGTATGCTCTGGATCTCCTCCTTATCAATCACGACCCTCGAGCCGCTCCCAGGGGCATACTCCGCATTCGCGACAAGAATATGCATGGCCCTGAGCGCATCCTCTGTTCTTTCCCTTGCGCCCATATTTTCTCCTGTATTCTGTTATAATCAACCGCGAGTCACTTCGTCTGAGGAAAATGGCGTAAGCACCCTTCCGAGAATCCCATTCAGATAAGCTATCATAACGCCGTAGTTGGTGACAGGCACTCCCTGAGCCTTGGCCAGATCGAGCCTGTAGCGGATCTCCCTTGCCGGAAGCATACAGGCGCCGCAATGTATACACAAAGAGTAACCACTCAGATCCTCCGGGAAATCTCCTCCGCTAGTATAGGAGAATTCAAAGTCCTTGCCGGTCTTCCTGCGTATAAGATCCGGAAGCTTCTGCGTGCCAATGTCCCCGCATTGCCTGTGATGCGTGCAGCCCTCGCTGATAAGGATCCTCTCGCCACCCTTAAGGGACTCGATTGACTTTGCCCCCTGAGTCTGAAGAGCCAGATCGCCCTTATATCTGCTCATAAGTATGGAAAAGGATGTGAGCGGGACATTCTGCGGAACGATCAAGGCCACATCACGAAAGGCCTGCGAGTCCGTGATCACTAGAGCCGGAGGCGTCTTCAGATTGGAAAGAAGAAGCGTAAGCTCACTGGTCTGCGCCACGCTGCAGTAGCCGCCGGCATCAAGCACATCACGGATGACCTGCTGCTGGGGAAGGATGATCCTGCCCTTTGGAGCGGCATAGTCCACCGGGATCACAAGAACCACATTATCCTTCGGCTTTATCAGATCCCTTACCAGATATCTCTCCTTCTTGTCGGTTTCTGCAAGCTTTCCGATCGCAATACGGAGAAAATTGGCATTTATAGAAGGATTCTTGACAGTGCTTACAAGAATTATCCGCTCGGGCTTGTCATTAAGCTCCTTTGCCAGATCAGATTTCATCTCGTCCATATTTATCTCATCGCCTAAAAGATCTGCCTTGTTGACAACGATGATATATGGTATCTGACGCGCGCGCAGCTCCTCGAGCAGGTCATTCTCAGCCTTGAAACCATATCCTCCGGCCTCGACCACAAGAAGAGCGATATCTACCATACGGAGTATCTTCCTTGTCTGCTTCACCCTCTCTGTTCCAAGCTCCCCGAAATCATCCATACCCGGAGTGTCGATAAAGGTCACCGGACCGATCGGCAGAAGCTCCATCGACTTCCTTACCGGATCAGTAGTCGTGCCCTTCACATCCGAAACAACTGACATCTTCTGTCCGGTCAGCATGTTCAGGAGCGAGGATTTCCCGGCATTTCTCTTTCCGAAGATCCCTATCTGTACCCTCTGCGAGGTGGGTGTATCGTTAAGTCCCATTAAATAACAGCCTCCATTTGCTTTTTCAGATTCCGACCTACATTCTAACACAAATGTCCATTCTAAAAAAGTGCAATTACTTGACGGTTATATGAAAAAATTGTAAAATGTTCTCTGTCGGGCAGCCGGGGGATCAGCGGTCCCCTGTACCGGAATTTCCGCTATATGCCGGGGTGATTTCTGTTCGAGGGCTTGTTTTTCATGTCAGCTGCCCTGTTCAGGTGGCGTTGATATCCGGGTCCTGCGCAATGGATGCCGGTGAACCGTGTCAGGTCAGGAATGAAGCAGCACTAAGCCGGATTTTTCATGTGCCGCAGGGGCGCCTGGGTTGAGTTTGCCTGTCAGGTAACGTTTCATGATCGCAGTTCGACAGCAGAAGCCCGATTTTTTGCGCAAAAAAATACAGGCCGCGGAGTTCCGCGGTCTGTTTTTTTATCTTTTCTTTTCCATTATCCCTTGACAGCTCCTGCTGTTGTGCCTCCGACTATATATTTCGAAAGAAGCAGATATACCACTATAACAGGGAAGATTGAAAATGCGATCGTGGCATATACCTGCCCCATATCAAACTTCAGGAAGTCTGCCGCCCTCAGCTGAGCTATCAGGATAGGCAGGGTCTTCATATAGTCCTTATGAAGGATCAGGGCCGGAAGGAAGTAATTGTTCCAGGTCGATACAAATGCGAATATTGCCTGTACGGCTATAGCCGGCTTCATAAGAGGAATGACTATCGTATTAAATATCCTTACCTCACTGGCTCCGTCTATCCTCGCTGCCTCCATCAGAGATGCAGGGAGAGTTGCATCCATCGACTGCTTCATATAGAAGAATACGACTGGTGCTGCTATCGACGGTACGATCAGCGGGATGAAATTGTCCATCAGGTTCATGCTGGTCATAAGTCTTACGAATCCAAGAGATGTGACCTGAGTAGGTATCATCATTATCGCAAGGATGAATGTAAAGATCGCCTTCCTGCCCCTGAATCTGTAGGCATGGATTGCAAATGCCGTCATTGCCGAGAAATATGTCGTAAGTATTGCACTTGAGGCCGAGATCAGAAGCGAGTTAAGCATTCCTCTGGCTATAGGAAGGGTTCCATGCAGAAGCACATTCCCCAAGTTCTTTGCAATAAAGCTGCTCGGAAGAAGGGTGAAGCCCTTTGTCAGCTCTGCATGTGATCTGGTCGAATTGATGAACAGGATATAGAACCAGAACAGGCAGAGGATCGTGATGATGACCAGTACTATGTATGCAATGACCCTTCTGATCTGGGTCGCTGTTGTGACCTTTTCTTTTTTCATCATTATCCTCCTTCCTTAATTGTCCACCTCTGACGAAGCAGAGAATCTGAATACTGCGAAGCTCAGTACCGCTGTAACTACGAGAAGGATAACCGAAAGAGCGCCACCCATTCCATAGTTGTAGTTGTAGAGATGCTTATTCAGCCACATGATAAGTGTCATAGATGATCTGACCGGATCTCCTGTACCGTTTGTCAGGATCTGAGGCACATCAAACATCTGAAGTCCGCCGATAAGCGATGTGATCATCACATATACAAGGATCGGACGGAGCAGCGGAAGAGTCACCTTCCAGAATATCTGATGAGCGGTAGCTCCATCTACCTCTGCGGCCTCAAAGAGTGAGGTATCTATTCCCATCATTCCTGCCATCAGGAGTATCGTAGTATTTCCAAACCACATCAGGCAGTTCATGAAGGCAACCATCCCTCTTACGCTTCCTACATGAGACATGAAACTGTATGGCTTTGACCATATGCCAACCTGCTGCAACATGCTGTTGATAGGGCCTGTATCTGCAAAAAGTGTGAAGAAGAGCATGGCAAATGCCGCTGCCATTATCAGATTCGGCATATAGATCACGGTCTTGAAGAACCTCTGTCCCTTCAGACGAAGTGAAGGATCTGTAAACCAGTAAGCCAGGACAAGAGAGATCACTATCTGCGGTACGAATCCGAGGATCCACATTATCATAGTGTTGCCGAAATACTTGAAGAAATCTCCTCCTGTCAGCAGCTTCTGGTAATTACCCAGGCCTACGAAATTAGGCCCTATCTGCTGGAGTCCTGATCTGTAGTTTTCGAAAAAGCTGTTATATATCGTGCTTACCAGCGGGATCAGCTGAAATATCACGAATACCACGAAGAATGGAATAAGGAAGATATAACCCCACTTATTATATCTGGTAACTTTGTTGTTTCTCTGAGGTTTTACTGTCTTTTCCATCTTTTCCTCCTGTCTTTTTGGATAGACTGACCCCGCAAAGCTTAACCGCTTTACGGGGCCGTCACTTTTAAAGAAGAATTATGAAATTAGCAGCTGCCTTTATATCAGTCTGTTGAAAGTTCAGGATACTTCTCTACTACTGCCTTGTTGAACTGAGCTACTGCCTTATCATAGGAAGCGTTGTCATCGAAGTAGTTCTTCATAGCTGCCTGGAATTCCTCTGTGCAGCCCTGATCGTAGATGGAAATGTTCTTCAGATCGAGCTTTGAAGCGCCCTCAGCAAGCTGTGCATATGGATTCTGTCCTCCAAGGATCCAGGTGATCGATCCACCGTCATCCTTAGTAGGCTTTCTCTTTGGTATATCAGCAGATGCAAGATCAGCAAGCACTGACTGGCTGTTTACACAATCTGAATCCTTATCAGCAATCTCTCTTAAGACATCCTTGTCTGTTGTCATTGTCTTTATGATATTTGCAACAAGGTTAGGGTTGTCAGTACCGGTTGCTGCTGCGATCCATGTGCCGCCCCAGTAGAAGGACTGAGGTCCTACGCAGAATCCCCATCCGCCCTTATTGGCGATTGAGCCATCTGTAGATGAAGCCATTGAGAAATTTATCAGCCATGCAGGTCCGAAGTAAGCGAAAACCTTTCCTTCCGGATAGAAGCCCTTGCTCCAGTCATCTGACCAGAGGTCTGCAGTAGTGGTCTCTCCTGCTTCTACCATCTTCTTTGAATTGTCAACCCAGTTCTTGATGTTAGGATCGATAGATACCTTATTGTCTGTTACCCACGGTGCAGATACATTTGTAGAATATACTCTGTAGGTGTCGTTAACAGTTGAGGTAATCTTGTATCCCTTGTCCTTTGCCTTCTTGGCTGTCTCGCTGAACTTGTCCCAGTCGCTTACAGCCTCCTGTACCTTATCCGGATCATCTGTGCCAAGAACTGCCTTTGCAGCCTCTCTGTTGTAGATCATACCTGCTGAGCATGCCTGCCATGATGAACCCTTGATATTGCCGTCCTTATCGGTTACAATATCCTTTGTGTACTGGTACTGGTCAGACAGATCATCATCTGTGATACCCAGATCGGAAAGCTTCATCGTGTAGTCACTGTTGACATACTTGAGTGCGTAGTCAGCTTCCATAAGGAACATATCTACCTTATCATCAGCTGATGCATCTGCATTCTTAGGAAGAAGTGTGTCGAGATTGTTCTGATAAGCATTGTCCTTTGACGGAGTGATCGTCCACTTAACGGTCACGTCACCGATCTTGCCTTCTGTGTCGCTTACCTTCTGGTAATCCTTGTAGTGATTCTCGATACGGCTCTTGAACTCCTCATTCCACACCTGGATGTTCAGAACCTTTCCTGTGTCCTCGGCAGGCTTTGCCTGACTTGTGCTGGTACTCTTTTCTTTCGTACCTTGGCCAGAGCTTGTATTGCTCTTTCCTCCACATCCTGCCATCGTTACTACCATTGCGCCGGCCAGAGCAAGGCTGGTCAGCATTTTCATGCGTCTCTTCATAAGATTTCTCCTTCTCTTAAAAAAGATTTATCCTGCGGCTCATGCCGCGTCTCAAACAGCGTTCCTTCTCCGCTATATCTGAGCTACTGAATCTCCCTCCAGAAGCCTTCCGGGGATCTCGATCTCCTCGGCCATACTGGTTTTCCTGTTCTCTATCATATGAACAAGCTTTCTAACTGATGCTCTCCCCATCTGGGGTGCATCCTGGTAATAGGTCGTGAGTCGTGGTCTTAAGACCTGTGAAAGTCTGATACCGTCGAATCCGACCACACTGACATCATCAGGAATCGATATCCTTAGCCTCTCGAGCTCCATCATGCCTCCCAGATAGGAATAATCATCCGGATACATGATCGCGGTCGGGCGATCCTTAAGAGACATCAGCGCTCTCGTGGCCTCCTCGCTGGAACTGGGGTCGTGGTAAACCGCTTCTACCAGATACTCATCCGGCACTTCGATTCCAGCCTCTGCCAGTGCATTGTAGAATCCCGAAAGTCTCTTCTTCGTGACTGATGTCATCTCTCCGTGGATGAAGGCTATCTTCCTGTGTCCTTTATTGATCAGGTATCTGGTGAGCTGGTACTCACCCTCTACATTCTTGGAAAGAACACTTGAATGTCCGTCAAATACGTAATCGATCGTCACTGTCGGGATCTCGCTGTAGACCAGGTCGTAAACCTGTCTGCTGGTGAAATCCTCACTCACTATCAGGACTCCGTCACACTTCCTGTACCTGCAATGTTCCAGATATGATCCATATCCAAGGGCTGAGCTGATGAAGGTCACATCGTAGCCTCTCTTCTCCGCCTCATCCTTGGCATTGTCTATTACCCCGGAAAAGAACTCATGAGCAAGACCGCTTCCGGTACTGTCAATATAGACAATTCCCAGATTGTGGGAGCTGTTGGTCTTCAGCTGTCTGGCGGCTGCATTCGGACGGTAATGCATCTCCTTCGCTATCTTCTGAACCAGCTCTCTGGTGGATTCACTGATGTCGCCATATCCGTTCAGCGCCTTGCTGACTGTGGCCGGTGAAACTCCACACTTCTGGGAGATGTCTTTTATTGTCACCACTGGCATCACCACCTTTCCTGCCTGGCTCCCTGGTTCCTTTGGGAGCTTCGAATTCGTTTTCGTGACTTCATTCTAAATCGTTTTCGCATATAGGTCAATATCCAATTTTCACAAATTCTTCACAATGTTTTTGTGTGTTTTGCACAAAATTAAACTTTTGCTTTACAAATGCATTGTATGGTTTTATAATCGGTGTAAGAACCTACGAAATCGTATTCGTAACTTTCCAGTTATGAATTAAGTATATTTTAAAAGGAGAAATTCTATGAAGTTCGGCCATTTTGACGATGACAGAAAGGAATATGTCATCACTACGCCGAAGACTCCTCTGCCATGGATCAACTATCTGGGCAGCAGCGAGTTTTTCGGGCTGTTTTCCAACACCGCCGGGGGCTATGATTTCTATAAGGATGCCAAGCTCCTTCGTCTCACCCGCTACAGATACAATAACAGTCCTGTAGACAACAGCGGAAGATACTACTATATAAAGGACGGTGACACGATCTGGAATCCAGGCTGGCAGCCAGTCCAGACAGAGCTCGATTCCTATGAATGCCGTCACGGTCTTGGCTATTCGGTGATCACCGGAGCAAAGAACGGAATCAAGGCTGAGCTTACAGCCTTCGTACCTGTCCATGATCCATGCGAGGTCAACCGCATTGTTATTACTAATGAAGGATCCACCGAGAAGAAGCTTGAGCTTTTCAGCTATGTCGAGTTCTGTCTCTGGAATGCTGAGGATGACTCAACCAATTTCCAGAGGAATTTCTCGACCGGTGAGGTTGAGGTAGTCGGAAGCACCATCTACCACAAGACCGAATTCCGCGAGAGGCGGGACCACTATGCTGTCTACTCTGTAAATGTACCTGTAGACGGCTTCGATACGTCCCGTGACGAGTTCGTTGGTCTCTATAATGGAGCAAGGAACCCTCAGGCTGTTACCGAGGGCCACTGCCATAATTCAATAGCCCACGGCTGGGCTTTGGTCGGTGCCCATCAGATCAACCTGACCTTAGCTCCCGGCCAGTCAAAGACCTTCATATTTGTGCTTGGCTACTGCCAGTGTCCGCGTGACAAGAAGTTTGTCTCCCCAGGCGTCATCAACAAGGAGCCTGCCGACGCACTCCTTTCCAGATACCAGACACCAGAGCAGGCAGAGGCGGCCCTTGAAGAGCTGAAAGAATACTGGGAGGGTCTACTTTCTACCTATAATGTAGATACACCTGATCAGAAGCTGAACCGGCTTGTAAATATATGGAACCAGTACCAGTGCATGGTCACATTCAATATGAGCCGTTCCGCCAGCTACTTTGAAAGTGGAATGGGACGAGGAATGGGCTTCCGTGATTCATGTCAGGATCTGCTCGGCTTCGTCCACCTTATCCCTGAAAGGGCAAGGGAACGTATAATAGATATTGCCAATACCCAGTTCTCTGACGGAAGCACCTACCATCAGTACCAGCCTCTGACAAAGAAGGGCAATGCTGCTATCGGAGGTGGCTTCAACGATGATCCTCTCTGGCTCATCGCCGGTACAGCCGCTTATCTCCGTGAGACAGGAGATTATTCGATTCTTGACGAGGACTGTGCCTTTGACAGTGATTTCTCTATTGCCAGACCTCTTCTCGATCATCTGGATCTGTCATTTAACTTTACAGCCAGTCACCTGGGGCCTCACGGCCTTCCGCTTATAGGCCGTGCTGACTGGAATGACTGTCTGAACCTGAACTGCTTCTCAGAGGAGCCTGGTGAGAGCTTCCAGACCACAGGTCCTTCCGAGGGCCCTGTAGCCGAATCCGTATTCATAGGCGGTATGTTTGTAAAATACGGCAATGAGTATGCTGACATCCTTCGTCATATAGGAAAGGATGAGCGGGCCGGCCAGGTCGAGGAGGCTGTAGCTGCGATGAAGCTTACTCTTGAGACTGCCGGCTGGGATGGAGACTGGTTCATAAGAGCCTTTGACGCTTATTCCAAGCCAGTCGGATCACATGAATGCGAGGAGGGCCAGATCTATATCGAGCCTCAGGGCATGTGTGTGATGGCCGGCGTCGGAGTCGAAAGCGGCAAGGCTGAAAAAGCCCTTGATTCTGTAAAGGAAAGGCTTGATACAAAATACGGCATCGTACTGCTGAATCCAGCCTATACCAGATACCATGTGGAGCTCGGTGAGATATCCTCATATCCGCCTGGATATAAGGAAAATGCCGGCATATTCTGCCACAACAATCCCTGGATAGCCTGTGCCGAAACTGTACTTGGCCACGGCGCGAGAGCCTTCGAGGTCTTCAAAAAGACCTGCCCTGTATATCTCGAGGACATATCCGAGATCCACAGGACAGAGCCTTATGTTTATTGTCAGATGGTAGCAGGAAAGGATGCCCCGACCTTTGGAGAGGGCAAGAACAGCTGGCTTACGGGTACAGCTGCCTGGACCTTTACCGCTATAAGCCAGTATATTCTTGGCATAAAGCCCCAGCTTGACGGGCTTATGATCGACCCGTGCATTCCTTCGGATCTGAAGGGCTACACCTTAGTCCGCAGATTCAGAGGGGTCAACTATCATATCACGGTCGATAATTCTGCCGGAGCAGAAAAGGGTGTCAAACAGATAACTGTTGACGGCTCACCTATCTCCGGTCAGATCATCACCCCAGTTACAGACAGGAGTGATGTCACTGTTTCGGTTGTAATGGGCTGATTCTTCCTGCACAGCAGGTTTCCCCTCCTTCATTAGCCCATACAATGATATTTTTATATTTCCTTTGAAAAAAGGACCGGTAATTTACCGGTCCTTTTTATTTTACTGAATCGCATTTATTCAGTACATAAAGATATTCATCCAGATAGGTCCCGTTTATGCATACCCTCGAGGAAAGCAGGGCGTTCCTGTGAAAGCCGAGTCCTGTAAGCAGATTCTGTGAGGCTATATTTGTGGGAAGAACCTCTGCCTTTACGCTTCCTACCCTGTAATCATATCTGATTATAGGTATCAGCTTGCGCAGAGCCTCCCTTGCGAAGCCACGTCGTCTGTATTCCCTGTCGATCTTATAGCCGACTATACAGGAATCTCCCTCTGTCCCTATCTCACGGAAGCTTATAGTGCCTATGACCTTAAATGGCTCATATTTCCTGAAAAGATAATATCTGATTCGCTTTCCTTCTATCCTGTACCTGTCCTCGCACTCAAGCACCTGCTTCTGATAATGCACAGAAAGCGACTGTCTCTTATCAAGAGGCTCATATCTTGCGAAATCCTCGAAATTCCTGCTGTAAAAGGCGGCCACCAGTGATGCCTCAGATGGATGGAGCACCTTTATCACAAGATTTTCCGATTCCAGACGTTCATCCTCCATCAGTCCATCCTTATAGGAGGCTTGCCTACGTCCTCCTCAGCCAGGCGCTTCTCCTCACGCAGCCGTCTGAAAAAGCCTGTGATCATAGCCGCACAGTCATCATGGAGCACGTCATAGGTGATATCACACTGATGGTTGAAGCCAGGCATTTTGAGAAGATTGATCACCGAGCCCGCACAGCCAGCCTTTGAATTCTGGGTGCCGATCACCACTCTTGGTATCCTGGCCTGAACTATGGCTCCGGCACACATAGGACAGGGCTCTAAGGTCACATAAAGCGTGCAGTCCTCCAGTCTCCAGTCTCCCGTTTTCTTACAGGCCTCCCTTATCGCAGTAAGCTCAGCATGGGAAAGTACATTCCTGTCGTTGTTGCGCCTGTTGTAGCCACGGGCAATTATACGTCCGTTTCTTACTATAACTGCGCCGATAGGCACCTCTCTTATGGCCGCTGCCCTTCTTCCCTCAGCGATCGCCTCATTCATGAAACGCTCATCAGCACGTTTCTGTCTGTCGGAATCCTTCTGGGCAGCGCGTATGGCCTTTTCCCTGTCCTTTATGGCCTGCTGCTCCTCCTTAGCCTTCTTCCTGGCCTCTGCAGCCTCCTGTCTCTTCTGTTCGAGCTCGTCTTCCGACATCTGAGCCTTTTCCCTTAATCTGTCGAAGATTCCCATTATCCTTCTCCAATAGTTTTAGTTTCTGTCTCCTGTCAAGTCTCTTGATCTGAGCCTCTCTTACAAGCGCCTCATGTCTTGTCGCAAATTTCTCATAGTATACAAGCTCCACCGGGCGACGGCTTCTCGTATACTTGGCTCCGGTCTTCCCCTCGTTATGGGCTCTGACCCGCCTCTCTAAATTCGTAGTATATCCGGTATAGATGCTGTCATCAGAGCAGCGGACCATATAGGTATAGAAATCCTTCATCCCTTCAGGCACTCCGTGAGTCTTATAAAGTCATCCAGGGTAAGCTTCTCTGCCCTTATGCCTGCCTCAAGGCCTGCCGCCTCAAGAGCCCCTGCTATCTCCTCCCTGGAAGCTCCGAAGACAGCGGCATTCGAAAGGGCATTGACCATTGATTTCCGCCTCTGGTTAAAGGCCGCCCTTATCACTGTAAACACCTCCGGTGCCTGCTCTCTCATCTGATCAGTCAGATCCTTTTTCTCAAGAGATATAACTGCCGATCCGACCTTTGGCCTCGGCACAAAATACTCCGGAGGCACATAAAAAAGTATCTGCGGCCTGGTATAATATTCGACAGCAAGCGACAAAGCCCCGTAATCCTTACTTCCGGCTACTGCCTCCATCCTCTCGGCGACCTCTTTCTGTACCATTACAGTAATATTTTCAAAAGGAAAGTTCTTTTCGAGCAGTCCCATTATTATAGGGGTTGTAATATAGTAAGGAAGGTTGGCAACGACCTTTACGCTTTCATCTGATACCAGCTCATCCAGATCGACCTTCAGGATATCGGCATTTATGACCGTCACATTGTCACAATCTGCCAGAGTCTCGTCAAGCACCGGTATCAGCTTCTCATCTATCTCAATGGCAATGACACGCTTAGCCCTTTCTGCAAGGACTCTTGTAAGTGTCCCGGCTCCCGGTCCTATCTCTATGACTGTATCACTCTCTGTGACCTTAGCTCCGTCAGCTATATCGTTCAAGAGCTGGGGACGGGTCAGGAAATTCTGTCCGTATTTCTTCTTGAAATGGAAATCATGTCTTGCGAGGACCTCCTGCATCCTCCTGTAGTCCTGATCAGCCATTACGCTTCCTCTGCGGCTTTATTCTGAAAAAATCATAGCCGTTCTTTCTTGTCGTCTCCATGACCCGAAACTCTGTGCAGCCCTTGATCTCAGCTATCCTCTTCACTATATAAGGAAGATAGCCCGAATCATTCCTCATGCCACGGAAGGGCTCCGGAGCCAGATAAGGGCAGTCAGTCTCAGTAAGGATCCTCTCAAGAGGGATCTCCTCTACTACTCTGGCCAGCTTCCTTGAATTCTTGAATGTGACCACTCCTCCCACTCCAAGGTAGCAGCCCATATCAATATATGCCCTGGCCTGCTCAACCGAATAGGAGTAGGCATGGATCACGGCCCTTGTACCCTTTTCACAGGCATTGTGCATTATACACATGGTATCTTCTGCTGCCTCACGAGAATGGACTATGACAGGCAAGTCAAGCTCTCTTGCAAGCTCAAGCTGCTTTTCAAAGAAAAATCTCTGGGCTGCCCTTGCCTTATCATCCTTGACCCAATAGTAGTCGAGCCCTATCTCTCCAATAGCCACCACCCTGTCATCTGAGGCCAGATCCTTAAGCTCACGAAGGATGCGGCCACAGTTGCCATCAGCAGCCTGAGGATACTCAAAAGGGTAGAAAGATGTGCATGATCTGCCGTTTATCTCCTCAGCCACCATACGCCCCGGTATACCGAAATCCTTTATCTCCTCAGGATGTATACCGACCGCAGAATATATGTAATCATGCGTATCCGCAAGCTCCCTGCTTTTTCTCGATGATTCAAGCGTTGCTCCGACATCGACTATCGCCTCGACAAGACCACTGTGGATCTTTTTCAGAAGCTCCTCCCTGTCATCATCATATGCAGGGTCCTCATAGTGAGCATGTGATTCGAATATCATCCGATCGCTCCTGTTTTCTTATCACCCTGAAGTGAAGCTGCATTGAGTTTACCCGCCTTCTTCAGGTTCTCCTGTGCGATTATCTGATGCTCCCTGAACTCTTCCTTCTGCTTCTTTTCGATAGCCTCTGTCTGCTTTTGGATCTCCTTAAGATCCTTTCTTGCAAAAAGCATCTCCGGCTTCTCAACCACCTTGTTGCCTGAAGGATAGAGGCCTGTCTTATCCAGCTGGTCAAACTCTCTTAGCGGAGTATCAAGCAGAGCCGATATCTTCTCAGCCGTCTCCGGAAGGAACGGATAGAGAAGGGATGCTCCTGTCATTATCCCGTCGCAAAGGTTGTAAAGCACTGTCGCCAGGCGGTCTCTCTTCGTCTCGTCCTTTGCAAGCGCCCAAGGCTCTGTCTCATCTATATACTTGTTCAGACGCTTAAAAATCTTGAATATCTCTGTAAGAGTATCTGCCGCATGAAGGGTATCCATTTTTTCAATGCAGATATCCTTCGCTCCGGTGACCACCGCCTTCAGATCGGAATCTACGGCTTCCTCTGCACCCTTGTCCTCGACTATGCCGTCAAAATACTTATTGCTCATCGAGATTGTACGCTGGACAAGATTTCCAAGTGTATTGGCCAGATCAGAATTGTATCTCTCGACCATAAGCTCCCAGGTGATCACTCCGTCGTTTTCGTACGGCATCTCGTGTATACAGAAATAGCGGACTGCGTCTACTCCGAACAGGTCGATCATATCGTCGGCATAGATCACATTTCCCTTGGACTTAGACATCTTCTCTCCGCCCTGCAAAAGCCACGGATGACCAAACACCTGCTTAGGAAGCGGCTCCCCAAGCGCCATCAGGAAAATAGGCCAGTAAATGGTATGGAATCTGACTATATCCTTCCCGATCAGATGGAGGTCTGCCGGCCAGTATTTATTATAAAGCTCTCCGTTCTCTCCGTCTGGATCATAGCCTAAGCCGGTGATATAGTTAGAAAGCGCATCGAGCCATACATATACTACATGTCCCGGATCGAAATCAACCGGGATCCCCCATTTGAATGAGCTCCTCGAGACGCACAGATCTGAAAGTCCCGGCAGAAGGAAGTTGTTCATCATCTCATTCTTCCTTGAGACCGGCTGGATGAACTCAGGATGATCGTTGATATAGTCGATAAGCCTCGGGGCATACTTACTCATACGGAAGAAATATGCTTCCTCGCTCATCTGATGTACCTCACTTCCGCAGACAGGGCATCTGCCGTCCTCCGTAAGCTGGGAAGCGGAATAATATGCTTCGCACTCGGTACAGTACATTCCGTCATATGAGCCCTTGTATATATCTCCCTGATCATAAAGCTTGCGGAAAATCTTCTGGACCGTCTTCACATGGTCCTCGTCAGTAGTCCTGATGAAACGGTCATATGTAGTATTGCACATATCCCAGAGTCTCTTTATCTCTGCTGCCGTCTTGTCCACGAACTCCTTCGGCGTGCAGCCATCCTCTATGGCGCGGGTCTCTATCTTCTGTCCGTGCTCATCCGATCCGGTCTGGAAATATACATCATATCCTTCCTTCCGCTTGAATCTGGCTATGGCATCCGCAAGAATGATCTCATATGTATTACCTATATGCGGCTTTCCCGAGGTATAGGCAATTGCTGTTGTGATGTAGTATGGTCCCTTGTTTGTCAAAATATGCTCCTTAAAAATACTCTTTTCCTGCGTCCTTCAATCCTGCGGCTTTTCTTCCTCGCAAGCCTCTTTATCTGTCTCCCTGTCAGGCTCCTCGCAGGTCTTATCCTCCGGCTCCTCTACAGTCACATCATCCTCGTCGACCGTCTCCGCAAGCGGCGCACCGCAATGGTTGCAGAACCTTGAATTCTTGTCAACGAACTCGCCACAGCTAGGGCATAGGCTCTCTCCCCTGATATCTGCGAGCTGGTCCTTCGTGGCTGCGATCTCAGCATAGATCTCCTTCACCTTGCGGTTATCCGGCGTATCCTCATCGCAGTGTGCCTTATAATACTTCTGTCCGATCAACTCGTACTCCTTATGAAGCTTCACATCCAGATCCTTGAGCTTCATATTAAGCCGTGCAGTCCTGGCCGCATCCTTTGCCGCAGCACCGATCCCCCTGCCAGCTTCTTCTATTGTATCAAAAAATCCCATAAAGTGGCCTCCTTTCAATGATCAAGGTTGTATATGGCTATTATACTACAGGATGAGAAATTTAGGAAGTGGCCGAAAGCACAGAGACGAGAACGAGCGTGAGCGAAGTTCGAGTCCTGTGCGAGGCCGTTCTTTGAGATTAATGAGAGCGAGCCATAGGCGAAGCTCGAATTTAGCGAAAAGAACTTCCTTGTTAGCGAGAACGAGTCGAAGACGAAGTTCGAGCTTAACGAAGACAGCTTCCTTGTTAATGTGGCCGAAAGCTTCGAGATGAGAGCAAGCCGAAGGCGCAGCTCGAATCCGAAGCGAGGCCGTTCTCTGAGATTGGTGAGACCGAGCTGATAAGCGAAGGTCGAACCTAGCGAAGAGAACTTCCTTGTTAGCGAAAGC
>DLDA01000012.1:62031-65478 GCA_002480925.1 Lachnospiraceae bacterium UBA7784
AGCTTGAGCTTAGCGAGCAGAACTTCCTTATAGGCGCAGCTCGAATTTAGCGAAAAGAACTTCCTTAGCAAAATAGGTCAGAGGTGCGAGGTGCGAGGGGCCAGGGGCGAGGTGGTTTTGTATCCTGCTTCCCTATACCCTAACCCCTTTTCAAGGCTTTTTCACCTCCAGATAATATAACCCAGATACCCCGCATACATTGCTATCATCGCTATTCCGTAAGGCTTGGTGATCTTTCTTTTTCTGAAGCAGAAAAGCCACACTACTGCAGAAAAAGCGATAAGGACTAAGGTGTCTATGATATTCTCCGTCGTCACCTTTACCGGAGTGATAACTGCTGCTATACCAAGGATGGCAAGGATATTGAAAACATTTGATCCGACTGCGTTCCCTACTGCCATATCAAGCTCGTTCTTCCGGGCAGCAGCTATAGAGGTCGCAAGCTCAGGAAGAGATGTTCCACATGCTACTATAGTAAGACCTATAAGCGTCTGGCTGACTCCAAGAGCTCCTGCAATCTTAACAGCAGCGTCAACGACGAAGTCACCACCGAATTTTATGGCTGCCATTCCACCTATTATATATATAAGGGAAAGCCAGAACGGCAGGATCTTTATATCCTTATCCTCCTGTTCTTCCTCCTTTATCTCCTCTGCTGTCTTTCTGGATACCAGAGTCCTGTGTATCATTGACCAGATGAAATAAGCAAAAAGTGCAAGCAGGATGACCCCGCCAATGCGGTTTACCTCTCCCATGGTAAGCGCCATTACCGCCAAAACTGCAGCAGCGATCATTGAAAATGGCAGATCGATCCTTATCACCGATTTCTGGACTGCAAGCACCGAGAATAATGCCGAGGCTCCAAGCACCACCATCAGGTTGAAGATATTCGATCCCACAACATTACTTACTGCCAGCTGGTTGCTTCCCTTAATAGAGGCTGTCACGGAAACAGACAGCTCAGGCAGGGAGGTCCCCATGGCGACTATTGTCATCCCGATCACAAGCCCCGGTATCCTGAACTGTCTGGCAACCGAGGAGCTGCCATCCACAAAGAAATCAGCGCCCTTGATCAGAAGCACAAAGCCTGCAAGAAGCATTATCACTGTCAGAAACATATCCATAATAATTCCTTTCTATTCAAGCCCCATAAGATGGGTCACAAGAATACGTACACCTATTGCAATAAGTATCAGTCCGCCGACAAGCTCAGCCCTTTTTTCGAACCTTGCCCCGAAGATATTTCCTATATAGACCCCTCCATACGATATGGCAAATGTTGTCACTCCGATTATCGCGGCTGCAAGTCCTATATTAAAATGCCAGCTGAACGAAAATGTAACTCCGACTGCAAGCGCATCTATGCTCGTGGCAACAGCAAGCATAAGAAGCTCCCTGAAATCGAGCGGAGGATCTGTCCTTGCACCAGCCTCATCAGGCATCCTGTTCCATTCCCTTATCGCATCTATAACCATCTTGCCTCCTATGTAAAGGAGCAGGAGAAAAGCGATCCAGTGGTCGATGCTCTTTATGTACCTTGCAAATGCACTTCCCAGAAGCCAGCCCGCGACCGGCATAAGGGCCTGAAAGCCTCCGAATGCGGCTGCTATAGCGAGGCACTGCTTCTTATTGACCCTGCTCATCGCAAGCCCCTTACAGACCGCGACCGCAAGCGCATCCATCGAAAGCCCTATTCCCAGCAGGAATATCTCAGCTATCCACATATTTTACCTCCATCGGAGCAGTTCCTCCGAAAAAAAATGAGGCCCCTGCATAAAGCGCGCCAAAAAAAGCTCACCTTATGCACGAGTCTCATTCATTAAGATTTGCCAGAGGATAAAACCTCGGGATTGTTGGCAAATCACATCGGGGATGCGAACTACTCCCTCACACATATTTCCTGCTTAGTATAAAAAACCACCGGAGGTTTGTCAATACGACATTCCACCTCCGGTCTATTGTTTCTCAATCAGAACAAAATATATTTTATATGTTGGTTTTAGACTCCCTAAGCCCCAGCCCCTTGACCCTAAGCCCTCACGCCTCTCACCTGTCACCTTTTCGCTCGCCTGTGTTCATTTATAGTTTCCCATTCTGATCGGCTTAAGATCATCCCTCTTCAGCTTCCTTAAAGTAGCCTTGTCCTGCATACCCATAGCCTTAAGTTCCTTATCAGAAAGCATGTCTATATAAGTGCATTCTATGATCGTGCAGCTGTTTCCTTTTCTCCAGATTTTCCCACTATACCCCTCGTATTTTTTATTCCAGATATCTATTATCTTTGACCTTAGCTGATAGACCTTCTCCGGGTCCTCACCTTCTGAATAGGCTTTTAAATCCTTAATCGTGAGAATAGAGGTCTCCTTATATAATCGACCGTCTGAAAACTCATACCAATATTCAACTGTTCCATTTTCATCTACCAGCTTCATATATACCGGGCTGTCCGTGTTCCTTGCAAAGTAAAAGCATAAGGCTCCTGCCAATACAAGAAGAAAGCTTTCTACAACTACTACTATAAGAAGGACTCTTTGCTTTTTCATTCAAACTCCTCTCACCTTTTCGCCCGCCATTCCTCTATATTTCGCTGCCTGCTTGAAAAGCTTGCCCCTATTTCTATGATCTGTGCTTTGCCAGCCCTGTATCTCTGTGCATATCCCTTTTCCTCGATCTGCTTCAATGCCTCCTCTGCACTTCCGTTGACCTTGAATTCCATTATATACACATAGTCAGTGGTTTCGATCACTATATCACTCCTACCCTCTGACGTATGCTGTTCACAAACTACGAACTCTCCGATCAGCTCAAATATCAGGAAGATCTGATTTCTCCATACCTCCTCATATGATGCTGCCCTGGTCGTCATATATGGCGCTGAAGCGAAAAGGGAATGAAGCTGTGTGTACAGAGCGTCGGTATCACCATTTTCCAGCGACATCACTATTTTCTGAGCAGAAAACGATTTTTCTCTGTCCGCCTCGCCTAAAACAAACGGCAGAAGCGAATTCAAGAAACCATACTTCACCTCTTCATTAGGAAAGCCAAGAACGTACGATTCAAACCTCGGCAGATACTTTTTTATCGAAAGATAACCTGACTGATAAAACAGGGGGATCGGGTCCGGATCATCGATCCGGTAATCCATTATGTCTGATTCCCTGACTGTCACGCCGTTTTCCAGCTCATCAGGCCTGATAGGGGACTCTTCCAGCTTTTTTATTATCGGCCTTGGTGAAGCTGACCCAAACCAGTACCGCCCTAGTTTCTTGTCCGACAAGGCATTTATCACACTATAGGGACTATATATCCCTTCAGAATCCCCCGAGAAATGATAGCCGTCATACTTTTCCTTCATCTGTGCAAGGCACTCATCCACAGAAATGCCTCTGCTCTCTGCCATCTCCTTTATCTCCGGAGAAAAGGCATCCCTTATCTCCTTTCCGGTAA
>DLDA01000017.1:0-5520 GCA_002480925.1 Lachnospiraceae bacterium UBA7784
ACCATGATTGTTGACGATATTACCTATAACAAGACAGACGGAACTTACGACTCAGAGATTTTTACCGCGGAGAAGAACAAGGACTTCTCCAGGGCATATCTGGCTAAGAAAAATGTGCAGGATTATGTCTTTGCCGATGGGACAGCTGAGAAGTCTATCGAGCGTAAGTTTGCCGAGGACATGGATCTGGACGACAAGGTCGTAGTCTATGCGAAGCTTCCGCGTGGCTTCCAGATTCCGACTCCGGTAGGTAATTACGCTCCTGACTGGGCGATTGCCTTTCAGAAGGGAACTGTGAAACACATTTACTTTGTGGCAGAGACAAAGGGCTCGATGGACAGCATGGATCTGCGTCCTATCGAACAGGCAAAAATAAAATGTGCCAAGAAGCTGTTTAACGAGATTTCAACAGACGATGTGGTTTACGGACAAGTGGATTCTTATCAGAATCTGCTCAGCATGATGAATGCAAATTAATTGATGAAATGGTAATTGAGTATGGCTTATGGAAAAACAATAGATCGGAGTAAAGGAGGAAGATACGAATGAAAAAGTTGATAATTGTATGTGAGGAGCGCCTCAAGACCTATGGCACCTTTTTTCGCAGCTTATCAGTTTAAAGGACGATAAGGGCGATTCTGTCATTGGAATCAAAGATGGATCAACAGCGGCTCAGGTTTGGACTGAGAAGGAATACGCTTCTAATGCTGCCCAGATTTCGTCAGAACAATATATTTTGTTTATAGGAAATAGCAGCCTTATTAAGGAAAAGAGAAACTTCATGCAAGAGAAGTTTTCAAGATATGGAATGAAATACGGATGGCTGGGGAAACAAGGCGTTATGTTTGTTGAGAGTGTTGTCCCGGCTGATGAATATGATGACTTTATCGCATTTGCAACAGAATATCAGCCAGAAATAAAGGCACTTGAAGAGAAGAATAATGTCCTTAAACTTCCATACATTATAGGCGATGTCATCGAAACTGCTTCTATAGAGATTGATGAAGCTATTGAAAAAGCAGATGTCAAGAAAAAGCCTTTTGCACCGCCAAGGTTCCTGAGGGATGCGGCTCGCGAGATTCAGAAAAAAAGTGTTAAAGTTCTTAATACTGCTGCAAAGAACATCAATAAAGCCTCTATGGATCTGAATACAGCTGTTAACAGCAAGAAGATTGAAGATCAGGAATACTCATGCCTCACCTTGTTGTTCTATATGCAAGGGCTCAGTGACTTCCTCGGGTTTAGTGAGGAAACGTTATGATGGCAGGAACCGGTTTTAAGGAAGGGTATGACTTCTTTGAGAAGAGTGCCGGAGCCATAGCAGGAGCCTTTGAAGGTGAAGATTTTGCGATTTCCCGTGCAAACTATCTCGCCGATGTCGAAAAAGAAATAAATACACTTGAGCAGAGCATAAATGATTTTGCTGGCGTGAAGACAGCCAAGGAGATGTTGAAAGGTGATATTGCTGAGTTTTGGCATGCAGGTACCTTTAACGTGAATGCGGCCACAAACGAATCAGTTCATAGAGCGATTGTAGATAGAAGTCATGATTTTGGCTCTGTAGATATTTCGACTAATTTCGGAAATAACTATGGATTGAAATATTATGCTAACGGACAGGAAAGCGCCAAAGCTCAGGCAATCAGTGTGTTTCAGCGTTTCAAAGAATATCAGTCTCATGGCGGAAAAGATGACTTAGCAAAATTCCTATCTGACAGGCAGTACGACAGCGATGCAGTCATCAATGATCCGATTTATTCAGGACAAATCAGGGTTATCCCTCGTGACCAGATGACGGAAGCGACTAAATGGCTGGAAGAGATGATCGCAAAGGAAGGAGCAAGGCGTCCGGAACAAGTCAAGAGATACCAAGAAACACTTGATATGCTTAGAGACAGAATTGCTGATACCGATGGAAATGAGTCTATTCCGTTGAGTAAGGATGATGCAGAAAAACTGGCTCAGCTGGCAAAAGAGGGAAAGTTCAAAGCAGAGAATTTCGGTATTGAAGCGCCTGAACTTTTAAACGCAGAACTCATAGTAAAACAGTCATTGAAGGCTGGTATGAGCGCCGCAGTTATTTCTCTGGTCTTAAAAGTCGGTCCTGAGATATATAAATCGATTGATTATCTTATAAAGAATGGTGAGATAGAGGAAGGCCAGTTCAAGAAGATAGGATTTGCCGCCGTCTCGGGAACTTCGGAAGGTTTTATTCGAGGCAGTGTTGCTTCTGCTATTACAGCGTGCTGCAAGAGCGGTATTCTTGGAGAAAGCCTGAAAGATATCAGCCCCGGAATAATATCAGCGGTTACAGTTATTGCGATGAATACCCTGAAAAATGCATATCAGGTAGCGCAGGGTAAAAAGAGCCGTACAGAATTATCGAATGAACTGGTGCGAGATGTATTCCTCACGACTTCGTCAATGGCAGTAGGAGCAGTTGCTCAGACCATCATACCTGTTCCCGTATTGGGATACATGATTGGAAGTATGGTAGGATCGGTAGTAGGATCATTCATTTACAAAATCGGACAGCAAGCTACTATTACATTCTGCGCAGAGACAGGGATTACGTTGTTTGGCCTTGTGGATCAGGATTATAAGCTTCCGGATGATGTAATTAAAGATATCGGAGTAGAAACCTTTGATTATGAGTCATTCGAACCTGAAACCTTTGATCCTGATTCATTTGAAACAGAAACCTTTGATTATGATACAATTCAGCCTGACAGTCTAGGAATTAAGTTTTTAAGAAGAGGTGTTATTGGAGTATCGAAAATAGGATATGTAGAATAATGCAAAACAGACCGCTAGGATAGCTTGAGTGGTCTGTTTTTCTTCTATTGCCAGGATCGTTTCCTGGTAGTCAGGCTGTTTTCTTTATGCCCGGATTTCCTGCCCGTTGCGGAAGGTTACCCGGATGTCGTCCTTTGCGTAGATTGTTACGTGGTCGACCAGTCCGCTCAAGGCATCTAGTGTGAATTCGGTAAGGCTGTCCGAGATATTTTCGAAGGCCTGAAGAAAATCCTCAGAGAGCCTGTGAAAAAAACTCTGTAAATTAGACAATACAAAGGTCTTCTATGATAAAATATTAAATCATAGGAGGCCTTTTATTATGGCAAACAAAAAAAAGTTTACAAACCTAAACCAATGACCGAAGGAAAGAGAAATCTTATCCAGGAATGACTTCGATATCTGATATGTGATGATAGATTTACGTCGTATTGTCAGAACTTGAAACCGAAAAAACCAAACAACGTGTCATGTCACCAACCGAATACACCATATTGTTTTTCTCACTTATTTTTTGTAAAATAGTAAAGTAAATTTATAAATTGCCCTGCAAAAACTTCCATATGCTGGGCATATAATATGTGAGAACAAAAAATCCAGTCAACCGCAGCAACGGGGGAAAGTGAGAGTTTTTTATGATAACAAAAGCAGGCAGAGTGGGAATAGGACTTAAACGGATTGTAGCGGTATGTATCGCTATGGTATGTGTGATAGGGTGTATGCAGGGAAGTTAAAAATGCGTAGTAGCTATCTTGTAGAACAAAGAAAGGTAGGTTAAACGCGGTTCCTCCCACAGGCTTTTCCTGTGGGTTTCCCCGCTAAATATTTATGACTGAAGAACAATACGTACAGGCTGAGTCCTTCTGGACTCGAAAAGATGAAACCGAAAAGAAACTGGATGCTGATGCTCTGTACAGCTGGATAGACGAGTTCTTATCATCTCATAAGGTTCTTGCCCTGGCAACTGCCACGAAGGATTTTATTCGCTGCACGCCGCTTGAGTACAGTTGGTATGCCGGAGCACTTTGGATCTTCACCGAAGGCGGGCTTAAGTTCAAAGCCTTGAAGGAGAATAAGCATATCGCGGCTGCGGTCTTCGAGACGAGCACTTCCTTTGGCGGACTTAGGTCACTGCAGATCGAAGGAACAGTGGAGCCTGTCGAGCTGTTCTCCGATGAATATAAGAATGTCGCAGAGCTCAGAAAGATACCGATGGAAGTATTGAAGAAACTTAAAGAGCCTATGTGGCTTTTGAAGATCATACCGTCAGAGATCACCTGCCTGAATTCAGATTTCAAGAAAGATGGATTTGGCAGCAGGCAGATATGGAAGAGGTGTCATTCATGAATGAGTATAAACCGCCATTTCACATGACGGATAAGATAACCAATCTTGTGGGAGATATCAGCGAGCAGATCGGCAGGATCAAAGTGCTCTCGCATGGCAATCTGAATCCGCATCTGAGAAAAGAAAACAGAATACGGACAATTCATTCGTCGCTTGCCATTGAGCATAATTCTCTTTCTCTTGAACAAGTTACGGCCATCGTTGATGGAAAGCATATCCTTGGAAACCCAAATGAAATCCGGGAAGTGAAGAATGCCTACGACACATACGAGATGATGCTTTCTCTTGATCCCTATTCTGTGAAAGATTTGCTGAAGGCTCATAAGATGATGATGGAAGGCTTGATTCCGGAGAATGGGAAATTTCGCTCCGAAGGGGTAGGCGTGTTTGATGGAGATGTAGTCGTCCATATGGCTCCCCCTGCAAGACTTGTACCTGGAGAAATTCAGGATCTGTTCGACTGGTACAAATCCTCCGAAATCCACCCTTTGATCCGCAGTGCGATCTTCCATTACGAGTTCGAATTTATCCATCCGTTTGCAGACGGAAATGGACGCACGGGCAGGATGTGGCATAGTCTGCTTCTGGGAAAATGGAATGAGATATTTTACTGGCTACCGATAGAAGAACTGATTCGTTCCCGACAGCAGGAGTACTATGACGCCCTCGGCAAAGCAGACCGGGAATCTGATAGTAGCGCATTTGTAGAGTTCATGCTGGAAATCATCCTTGATACTCTGAGAGAAACGACAGTCGTAGGGAATGCTGACGAGGCGGTCAAAAAGACAAATCCTTCAGTACAGAAACTGCTTGATGTTCTCGGTGACGAGGAATTGTCCACTGCTCAAATCATGGAGAGGCTTAACCTTTCTCATAGGCCGACGTTTCGCAAGAACTATCTGAATCCGGCATTAGCACAAGGAGTTATTGAAATGACAATTCCAGACAAACCTAACAGCCGAAATCAGAGGTACAGGAGAAAGCAACTTGATCGGTGACCGACTAAGATAAGCGACCAAGATACCGACCAAGTTAACGACATACTGGGTTGAGACTCGTGATTAGATATTTGGTAGGTTGAGATTCGTGATTGGATGTCAGAAAGGATAAATAAGAGCAGGCAGTTTGGGTGGGCGCCTGCGCTTTCAATCGGCTGACTGGTTGAGCGTCAAAAAGGCTGGAAGTTAAGATTTAGTGCTTGATATTTCGACAGCCTTCGTTACAATAAAAGTAGGGAATACCCTACTTTTGTGGAAGGAGGCGAACATTATGGAAGCAATATTAGATAAGAGCACTTTTACGGATGATGCTAAGGTAATGTCGAAAGGACAGGTGACAATACCCAAAGATGTCAGAAAGGTTCTGGGCGTTGGTAATGGG
>DLDA01000017.1:5583-104997 GCA_002480925.1 Lachnospiraceae bacterium UBA7784
AAGCGGAAAAGCTGGGGCTTGAAACGGAGCAGGATGTTAACGATCAGATGAAGTCTATAAGAGATGAGGATTGAGGATGAAGGTATTTATTGACAGCAACGTCCTGTTCTCAGCCGCACTTTTTCCCGGAAGCACACCTGCTATTGAAATAGCGTTCCATGGGAGCATTGTCATACGGATAAATAAAAAAATCATATGCTTTCGACCAGGCATATGACCTTATATAAATATCATAATATAATTCATAAAGAGGGATAAAATGAGGCATGGGGGATTTGAACCCCCGACAACTTGATTAAAAGTCAAGTGCTCTACCAACTGAGCTAATACCCCGTTTCTGGGCCAGCCGGATTCGAACCGGCGAATGCAGGAATCAAAATCCTGTGCCTTACCGCTTGGCGATAGCCCACCAAAGAATCCAACTGAAAGTGAAAGATAGACTAAAAAGTCAAGGGTGGATAAAGGGATTCGAACCCTTGGCCTCCAGAGCCACAATCTGGCGCGCTAACCAGCTGCGCTATACCCACCATAATGTGCCTGAAGGGATTCGAACCCCCGACCCACGGCTTAGAAGGCCGTTGCTCTATCCAACTGAGCTACAGACACATTTACATTCATAAATGTCCGCACAATGCTTATCAGAGTGCGGACAATAAACATGAATAGAAGCAGGTGATGAGAATCGAACTCACGTATCCAGCTTGGAAGGCTGGTGTTCTACCATTGAACTACACCTGCATAATCGAGGTGACAGGATTCGAACCTGCGACCTCCTGGTCCCAAACCAGGCGCTCTACCAAGCTAAGCTACACCTCGAAACAAGAGCGTTTTCTCTCGAAACGCAAGTAAGAGTATATAACAATGTCGGACGCTTGTCAAGCACAAATTTCAAATTCGAGTAAATAGAATTCTGCTTCGAGTATATGGCAGCATTCCAGCCATTTCAAGCTCACATGGATATCCTTTTAGATATAAAAATATCAGCGAAAGGAGAAATCTATGGAAATCTTTAAGCAGGCGGACAAAGGCTTTGATAACAGCAAGGGCAAAAAGGAAAAGAAGGAAAAGGCTGTAGCGCTTGTCGAGCAGACATTCGGAGAGAGATTAGAGCAGGTACTTCTTGAAAGCGGCATTGCAAAGAAGGTGTTTGCGGAGAGCATAGGTATAGCTCCTAATACACTGAGCGGTTATCTGAAGGGAGCCCATCTGCCGGATCTTCTTACCTTTACTATTATATGCAGGAAGCTCGATGTTTCCGCTGACTATATGCTTGGAAGAACCGAGAACAGGAATGTGGACAGGAAACATACCAGAAGGGAGAGCGATCTTTTATCCTTCTACAGCATGATATCGGCCGGACGTCAGGAGCAGCTCATAGGTGAGGCAAGAGCATTTGCCAAGATGGAAAACAGGATGAGGTAAATGTTGCTTGAAAAAAAATACAGTGTCTGTTAAACTTTACATCGGATTTTATGGTACCTGTTTTTTATAAGGAGGCATTTCATGGAATTACAGGAAATAACAGACGTAAAGGGAAGGGAGATCCTTGATTCAAGAGGAAATCCTACTGTAGAGGCAGAGGTCACTCTTGCCGATGGCACAGTAGGACGTGGGGCTTCCCCTTCAGGAGCATCGACTGGACAGTTCGAGGCTATAGAGATGCGTGACGGCGGAGACCGTTATCTTGGTAAGGGTGTGACAAAGGCAGTTTCTCATGTGAATAATGAGATCAGGGATGCGGTCTTAGGCATAGATGCTACAGATACCTATGCAGTAGACCGTGCCATGCTTGCTGCAGACGGTACAGACAATAAGTCAAAGCTCGGCGCCAATGCAATACTTGCAGTATCAATAGCAGCAGCAAGGGCAGCAGCCAGCTCGCTTGAGATCCCTCTGTTCAGGTTCTTAGGCGGATCCCAGGGGACTGATCTTCCAGTTCCTATGATGAATATTCTAAACGGCGGGGCTCATGCAGCCAACAATATCGACGCTCAGGAATTCATGATCATGCCGGTAGGGGCTCCTTCCTTCAAGGAAGCGCTCAGATGGTGTGCGGAGGTCTTCCACAGCCTGCAGGCACTTCTGAAGGCTGACGGCCATGCTACAGCAGTAGGAGACGAGGGAGGCTTCGCTCCGGATCTGGAGAGTGACGAGGAGGCTATAGGCTACATAGTAAAGGCAGTCGAGAAGGCCGGATACAAGCCGGGAGTCGATTTCAAGATCGCTATGGATGTAGCATCCTCCGAATGGAAGGGCAGCCGCAAGGGTCAGTATCATCTGCCGAAGGCCGGAAAGGATTATACTACAGATGAGCTTATAGAGCATTGGGCTTGGCTTGTAGACAAGTATCCTATCATTTCTATCGAGGATCCTCTCGATGAGGAGGATTGGGAAGGATGGGCAAAGATCACAAAGAAGCTGGGCGATAAGGTTCAGCTTGTAGGAGACGATCTTTTTGTTACAAATGTAAAGAGACTCCAGAAGGGAATAGACTGCAAGGCAGGAAATTCCATCCTGATCAAGCTCAATCAGATCGGATCTGTTTCAGAGACCCTTGATGCCATAAAGCTTGCTCATGACAATGGATATACGACTATAGTTTCACACAGATCAGGCGAGACAGAGGATACTACGATCGCTGATCTGGCTGTAGCTATGAATTCCAAGCAGATAAAGACCGGAGCTCCGAGCAGATCAGAGAGGGTTGCCAAGTACAACCAGCTCCTGCGTATAGAGGAGGAGCTTGGAGAGGCAGCAGTCTATCCGGGACCAAAAGCATTTAATGTCCAGCGCTGAAGCAGGATCTTAAATAAATAACAGAGTACACGAAAGTGCACGAAGGGGCACACCACCTTGGGCGTGAGTCTTCTTCGTGTACTTTTTTTTTATTGTCTTTGTAGACGAGAAAGGAGGCATATGCGGATAAATGGCGAGGAATTCCCCGCAGATGGGAAAAGCGTAGAGGCGCTTATAGAGGAGAGAGGACTGAAGAAGGAAATGGTAGCGGTGGAGCTCAATGAAAGGATTCTGCCGCGAGAGGAATATGGGACTTGTATTCCTCTCGAAGATGATGTGATAGAAATAGTTCAGTTCATGGGCGGCGGTCGGTGAACAAAAGAAAGGAAGGCAAAAAATGTCAGATACGTTAAAGCTCGGGAACAAGGAATTTACATCAAGGTTTATCCTTGGATCAGGGAAATACTCTGTGGATCTGATAAAGGCAGCTGTAAATGAGGCGCATGCCCAGATTATAACACTAAGTGTCAGGCGGACCAATACAAGGAAGTCAGAGAATATCCTTGAGTATATACCTGATGGGGTAACCCTTCTCCCGAATACCTCCGGAGCCAGGAATGCCGAGGAGGCAGTACGTATCGCTCATCTGGCAAGAGAGCTTGGATGCGGGGATTTCGTAAAGATCGAGATAATGGGAGATACCAAGTATCTTCTTCCGGATAATAATGAGACAGTTAAGGCAACTGAGATCCTTGCAAAGGAGGGCTTTATTGTGCTTCCATATATGTATCCGGACCTCTATGCAGCAAGAGCCTTAAGAGATGCGGGAGCTGCAGCGATAATGCCACTGGCATCTCCTATCGGATCAAACAGAGGGCTTTCTACAAAGGAGTTTATCCAGATCATTATCGATGAGATCGATCTTCCTGTGATCGTCGACGCCGGTATAGGAAAGCCGTCAGAGGCAGCCTGTGCAATGGAGATGGGAGCAGCAGCTGTAATGTGCAATACTGCAATAGCTACGTCTGAGAATATACCTCTTATGGCAGGCGCCTTTGCAGAGGCCATAAGTGCAGGAAGAAAGGCATATCTTGCCGGAACTGGCAGGGTGCTTGAAAGAGGAGCAGAATCATCTGATCCCCTGCTTGGTTTTTTGAGATAAGAGTGAAGGAAGGCAGTAACATAAAATGGAAGAACAGAAAAATCAGTTTTTTGTCGATGGAAAGCAGTTAAGCGAGGCTGCCCTTAAGAGAAAGCACGAGCTGGAAAATAACCCTGAGAGCCGGACAGATTCTATGAAGTTCATGCCGGGTATGGACAGGATCGATCCTGCCATAAGGAATACAGTGATCGACCAGATGAATTCATACGATTATAATAAGTACACAGATATGGACGTAAGGAGGGCTTTAAGGAAGAGGAGGATAGATATAGAGGACTTCAAGGCGCTTTTGAGCCCGGCAGCCTTTCCTCATCTGAACGAGATGGCAGAGAGAGCCAGGTATGACACAGCCCGTCAGTTCGGAAACACAGTATATATGTTTACTCCGCTTTATATAGCCAACTACTGTGAGAATTACTGTATATACTGCGGCTTCAACTGCTATAACGATATTCACAGGAAGCAGCTCGATAAGGATGAGATCCGTCATGAGATGGAGGTAATCGCTGATACCGGGATCGAGGAGATACTGATCCTTACCGGGGAAAGCAAGAAAAGGAGCTCGGTCGAATATATAGGAGAGGCCTGCAAGCTGGCAAAGGAATACTTCAGGAATGTAAGTCTTGAGGTATATCCCGGCAACATAGACGATTATAAATACTGGCATGAGTGCGGAGCCGACTATGTGACAGTATTTCAGGAAACCTACGATGCGAAGAAATATGAGACCCTCCATCTGCTAGGTCACAAAAGGATCTTTCCTTACAGGTTCGAGGCCCAGGAAAGGGCCCTGCTCGGAGGCATGAGAGGAGTAGGCTTCTCGGCTCTCCTGGGCTTAAGCGATTTCAGGAAGGATGCGCTTGCGACAGGCCTTCATGTATATTATCTTCAGAGAAAGTATCCATGGGCTGAGTATTCGCTTTCATGTCCCAGACTTCGCCCTATTATAAACAATGAGAAGATAAATCCGCTCGATGTAGGAGAGGCCCAGCTGACACAGATACTCTGTGCATACAGGATCTTTCTTCCGTTTGCGGGAATAGTGGTAAGCTCCCGTGAGACAAAGCGCTTCAGGAACGGTATAGTAAAGATAGCGGCCACCAAGGTTTCAGCCGGGGTATCTACCGGAATAGGAGATCATGAGGCTAAATATACCCACACCGAGGAGAAGGGGACCGGCGATGAACAGTTCGAGATCGCCGATACCAGATCCTTCGACAGCATGTATTCCGATCTCTACGATGAAGGAATGCAGCCTGTCACCAATGACTATGTATATGTAGGATAAAAAATGCGCCCCATATGGGGCGCACCTTTTCTCAAGACCTATTGCGGTCCGTAGTACTGGGAAGAATCGAATCCCAGTATAAGCTGGAAAATATTCGGCAGGAAGATAAGTCCTACGGCGAATCCGCCTGATTTCCCGAATGCATGTGCAAGCTTTACTTCATAGATGATGCTTATCACGACATTTACGATCGGGATCAATAACAGAAGAAATAACAGACCATTTCCCCATGCTATCTTGTACTGAACGTACAGATTATAGAATGGGATAAGACTCGCCCAGCCAGGCTCTCCGGCCTTTTCGAAGATCTTCCAGTTCGCTATGATCAGAAGAATATATAATACCAGACACCAAACCCAGTAGACAGCAAGTAATGCAAATAAGCCTTCCATTGCTTTCGTCCTCCTTTCTCTTAAAATTTGATTAAATTATAATCTTTTTGTAAACACGCGTCAAGCTAAAAGTTTGTAAGTCCTGATAAAAAATGCTATATTAGATAAAGCGATTTACAGGAAAAGGAAGCGGAACTTATGAAGGTGATCTGCATTACAAATCATGAGCTTCTGCCTGACGGCAGACTGGGGGAGATGTCCTACAGGTCATGGAAGAAGGCCTATGTGGAGGAGATAAAGAGGATAGACCGCTGCGGTCCGGCAGCAGTGATAGTAAGGGAAAAGCTGCTGTCCGGAATAGAGTATACAGATCTCTATCAGGCACTTTCCAGGGACTCCATTACAGAGCAGACGGAGCTTATCTGGCATGATCATTACGAGGCGCTGCGGCTTTTTATGAGATTCCACAGGAGATCTGAATGGCCGGCATCCGTATTCTTCTCAGGACGTGAGGCGGGTGCTATTCCTGATGCGGATCTAAGAGAGCTAAAGAGAGACGGGATCAGATTCGGACTGCCATGCCACAGTATGATCGAGCTTAAGGACGCACTCTGCGCAGGAGCTGACTTCATTACTGCAAGCCATATCTTTAATACTGCCTGCAAGATAGGAAAGAGGCCGAAGAGTCTTGACTTCCTGAGGGAGGTTTCGTCTGCGGTTACTATACCTGTCATAGCCCTTGGCGGTATAGATGTATCAAATGCCGCATCATGTATCGAGGCCGGAGCAGCCGGAGTGGCTGTCATGTCTCTTGCGATGAGGGAAGACAAGGCTGCTCTTAGGGATCTTATAGCCTTGGAATGAGTTGTGCTAATATTCAGAAAATTACGACTTTGCTTTTTTTGCGTTTTACCCTTTTAATATTCCCTGGAATGTATTATCATATATCCAACGCACAATATATAGTGCTTTATAGATCAGACATAACTACACTTAGTTGTTGCATGAGTCCACAACTAAGTGATTTTTTCCTGTATGACCTGGTGAGGGGTTTGTCAGGATAAGGAAAGGAAGATTCTTTTTGATGGATACTATCGTAGTAAAGACAAATGTGATCAAGCGAAACGGCCGTGAGGTCAGCTTCGATGAACAGAAGATCATAAATGCCATAATGAAGGCCAACAAGGAGGTGGAGGGTATCCATCAGCTCAATCATGCTCAGGTTCAGGCTGTTGCTGACGGTATCTCAAGACAGGTGGCCGCTTCTCCCCATGCGGTAAATGTCGAGGACATTCAGGACCTCGTTGAGAAGGGCATTATGGAGATGAGATGCTACGAGGTAGCCCAGAAGTATGTCAGATACAGATACAAGAGAGAGCTTTCCCGTAAGTCCAATACGACCGACAATGGTATCCTTGCCCTTATAGATCAGGTCAACGAGGAGGTAAAGCAGGAGAACTCCAATAAGAACCCGGTGATAAACTCAACCCAGAGGGACTATATGGCCGGAGAGGTATCAAAGGATCTGACCAACAGAGTCCTTCTGCCTGAGGATATAGTAAAGGCACATAAGGAAGGGATAATCCATTTCCATGACGCCGATTATTTTGCCCAGAGGGAGCACAACTGCGATCTGATAAATCTCGAGGATATGCTTCAGAACGGGACGGTCATATCAGAGACCATGATAGAGAAGCCGAAGAGCTTCTATACTGCCTGCAATATAACTACACAGATAGTGGCCCAGGTGGCTAGCAACCAGTACGGAGGCCAGTCCTTCTCCCTGGCTCACTTAGCTCCATTTGTGGATGTGAGCCGTCAGAAGATAAAGAAGCAGGTCATTGCTGAGAGAGAGGAGATCGGAGATGATCTCGATCCGGAAAAGGTCATGAAGGTTGTTGACCATCGCCTTCAGTCAGAGATCGAGTCGGGTATACAGACGATACAGTACCAGCTCGTTACCCTTATGACTACAAACGGCCAGACTCCGTTTGTGACCATGTTTATTTATCTTGATGAGGTGCCTGAGGGGCAGACCAGGGACGATCTGGCCCGCCTGGCAAAGGAGGTCTTCCGTCAGAGGATCCAGGGAATAAAGAATGAGAAGGGAGTCTGGGTGACTCCTGCCTTCCCTAAGATCATCTATACGCTTGATCAGGACAATATAGAGGAGGGAAGCCCTTACTATGATCTGACAAAGCTTGCTGCAGAATGTACAGCCAAGCGGATGGTGCCTGATTATATTTCCGCCAAGGTCATGAAAGAGCTTAAGGGCGATGTATATACCTGTATGGGATGCCGTTCCTTCCTTACTCCTGACAATGAAGATAATGACGAGGGACTCTGCAATGCAGGAAATAAGTCCGGAGCTCTTGATTACAAGGAGGGTGAGCACAAGTATTACGGCCGCTTCAATCAGGGAGTCGTCACCATAAATCTTGTTGATGTGGCCTGCTCTGCTGTAAAGGAAGCAGAGGAGAAGGGCACAGACAGATTCGAGGAGTTCGATCGGATCTTTGACGAGAGGCTTGAGCTCTGTCACAGGGCTCTTCTCTGCAGACATAACCGTCTTATGGGGACATCATCAGACGTGGCTCCTATACTCTGGCAGCACGGAGCTCTTGCCCGCCTGAAGAAGGGTGAGAAGATAGACAAGCTTCTTTTCGGGAATTACTCAACGATCTCACTCGGCTACTGCGGTATCTCTGAGATGACCTATGAGATGACAGGCGTAAGCCATACTGATCCTAAGGGCAAGGAATTCGCGCTCAAGGTCATGAGGCATCTGAATGATAAGTGCGCGGAATGGAGAAGGGCTGAGAATATCAGCTATTCTCTTTACGGGACTCCTATGGAGTCGACGACCTACAAGTTCGCCAAGTGCCTGCAGAAGAGATTTGGTATCATACCTCATGTGACCGACAAGAACTATATCACCAACAGTTATCATGTCCATGTGACAGAGGAGATAGATGCATTCAGCAAGCTGAAGTTTGAATCGGAGTTCCAGAAGCTTTCTCCGGGAGGAGCCATAAGCTATGTGGAGGTTCCTAACCTTCAGACCAATATACCTGCTGTTCTATCTATAATGAAGTATATCTATCAGAACATCATGTATGCGGAACTCAATACCAAGAGTGACTACTGTGAGGTCTGTGGCTATGACGGACAGATAAGGATAGTAGAGGATGACAACGGAAAGCTGGTCTGGGAGTGCCCTAAGTGCGGCAACCGTGACCAGAGCAGGATGAGCGTTGCCCGTCGTACCTGCGGATACATAGGAACTCAGTTCTGGAATCAGGGACGTACCCAGGAGATAAGAGACAGGGTGCTTCACCTTTCTATACCTGAGTTCAGTGATACGAACGAGATGAATGTAAACGCTTCAGTAAAATAGAAACCACTAGACAAATGAATTACGGACAGATATACTATGCAGACGTTGCAAATGGTCCGGGATGCAGGACCTCGCTCTTCGTGAGCGGCTGCACCCACCATTGCAGGGGCTGCTTCAACCAGGAGACCTGGGATTTTTCATTCGGACACGAATACACAAGGGAAACCGAAAACAGGATACTTGAATCAGTAAAGCCATCCTATATAGATGGCCTTACGGTCTTGGGAGGCGAGCCGATGGAGCCCTCGAATCAGAAGGCTCTCCTGCCGCTCTACAGGCGGATAAAGGAAAAGGTCCCTCATGCAGACATATGGATATACAGCGGATATACCTGGGAGGAGCTTACAGATCCTTCGAATAAGCGCGCCCATACAGACTGTACAGATGAGATCCTTTCTCTTACAGATGTGCTTGTAGACGGCGAGTTCGTAGAGGACTTAAAGGACATCTCCTTATGCTTTCGCGGCTCTTCCAATCAGCGTATAATAGACGTGCAAAAGACAATTGAATATGGTAAAATAACTCTGAAGGATATCTGATCCAACGGAGTTTTTTTATTTATGGCAGAGATATATTTTTTGCGTCACGGTCAGACAGATATGAATATTTCCCATATGCTGCAGGGCCGGACCAATACCGATCTGAATGACAGAGGAAGAAGACAGGCAGAAAGTACAGGAAAAGCAATAGCAGAAAGAGGCATAAGGCCGGATATCATCTTTTCATCGCCTCTTAACAGGGTGAGACAGACGGTATGCGGGGCACTTAGTGCGCAGAACCTTACCCCTATCGATATGACGCTTGGAGAGGCTCTTGTATATCAGGGAGACAAGGTTCCTCTGGTTACCGATGAGCGGCTTATAGAGATGAGCTTCGGAGAGGCCGAGGGTATCCCTATGGATGAGCTGCCGGATGATTTTGCAGACATATTTTTTCATGATCCTGAGAACTATTCTCCAGTAGCCGGAGCAGAGTCCTATCAGGAGCTTGTAGCAAGATGCAGGGATTTTCTGGAATCGCTTCGCAGGGATATAAGACCAAGCGGCATTCTTTCTGATAAGACCATCTTCTGTGCGACTCATGGCGGAGTCATGCACTGCATTTTTCTTCTGCTGTCACACAGGCAGCTTAAGGATTTCTGGAGGCAGTCGGTTCTTAACTGTGCAGTAATAAGGGCATTCCTTGGAGACAGACAGGATGATGACAGGGTTTCGTTTATCGAGGAAGGATTTACAGGAGAGGAAAGAATTTGATGAAGAAGGCAGCATTATTTCTTGGAGCAATATGCATGAGCTTATCCATGATCGTGCCAGAGGGCTCATCGGCAGTTCAGGCAAGGGTGGTTACAGAAGCAGATGTTGGTAAGAAAAATGAGACCAGCGCAACAAGTGGCTCAGCCATAAAGACAAAGCCCCAAAGGCCATCAAAGCCGGCTAAGTCAAATAAGCCGGTGAAGAAGAACAATAATAAGCCGGTGAAGAAGAACAAGAAAAAGAAGCATAAGAAGCAGCCGAAGAAGACGGTATATCTTACCTTTGATGACGGACCGGGAAGCAGGGTCACACCAAAGCTCCTTAAGGTCTTAAAGGACAATAAGGTAAAGGCTACTTTCTTTATAGTAGGCTATGAGGGAAAGGCAAATAAAAAGCTTCTGAAGCGGATAGTGAAGGACGGCCATACAATAGCCATTCATACCTACACCCACGATTACAGGAAGATCTATTCCAGCAAGAAGGCTTTTCTTTCAGACTTCCATAAGACAGAGAAGCTTATAGTGGATACGACCGGGGTAAAGCCGCATTACTTCAGATTCCCTGGAGGAGGCAACAATCACTATATGTCAAAGAAGCTGAGAAAGTCAATACTTAAGGAGCTTCATAAGGAAGGCTATACAGAAATGGACTGGAACTGCGGTACCTCTGACGCGGCAGCGACCTATTATAGTGCGGCCCAGCTTATCAGATATGGTAAGACTACTCACTGGGGACCGGATCCTATCGTCTTGCTGCAGCATGATGCCAATACCAAGTATCATACACCGGAGGTCACAAGGGCACTGATAAAGTATTACAGATCAAAGGGATATCATTTCAGCGGCCTGTCTGATTATCCGGGACCGGAGATGTGCTTTAAGTAGAGAGTCTTTTAAAGGAGGGCAACAATGACAGACAAAAGTGTACTGATAATCGATGATTCACCGACCAACAGAAAGATGCTGGCGGATATCTTAAAGGATGAGGTCGATGTGCTTGAGGCAGATACAGGCGAGAAGGGTCTTGGCCTTTTGAAGAGCCATATAGGTCATATAGGGATAGTGCTTCTTGATCTTATCATGCCGGGAATGAGCGGCTTTGATGTGCTAAGTGAGATGAAGCGTGAGCATATGATGGACTATGTGCCAGTGATCATGATCTCCAGCGCAGATGAACCGGGCAATATAGAGAAGGCATTTGATCTGGGAGCCCTGGACTTCATATCGCGTCCATATTCTGAGAGGATAGTTAGGAGAAGAGTGCTTACTACTATAAGCCTCTTTCAGAAGCAGGCCAGCATAGCGAGTAAGATCGACAGGCAGTACAAGGCCGATGACGAGCTTATCGACAAGAGGACCGGACTTCCTTATAAGAAGAATTTTTTCAATCAGGTAGACACGGCGCTAAGGAACCCGAACCTTGTACCTCTGTATATGGTTGCCATGGACATAGATCATTTCAAGCTCTTCAACAGCTATTACAGCTGGGAGAGAGGAGATGAATACATCAAAAAGATAGGATCGATACTTGCTTCATCTACACAGAGACATGGAGGAGTCGCCGGCTATCTGGGTGGTGATGATTTCGCCCTGCTCTGTCCGGCGAGATTTGATCTTGTCAATTCCCTTTCAGAGCAGCTGAACCGCTATCTTTCTGAAAACAGCTTTGAGCCCTCTTTCCGTACTAATTTCGGAATCTATTCGGTGGACATGGCGCGTGCGACGGATGCCAAAGCCCTCTACGATCTTGCTGCAATAGCGCTTGAGACCATAAGAGGCGATTATACAAGGACTGTTACGGTCTACGATCCTGCTATGATCCAGAAGGAGCAGGATGAATACAAGCGGCTTCTTAATATCAGAAGCGGTATCAAAAATGGAGAATTCACTATCTATATCCAGCCAAAGGTAGATATGAATACAGGTCATATCCTGGGTGGCGAGGCTCTGGCCAGATGGATCCATGACGGTACAGTATATTCTCCCGGACTTTTTGTCCCGGTGATGGAGAAGAATGGACTTATTTCCTCTCTTGACAAGCTGATCTGGGACAGAAGCGCCAGATATATAAAGAAGCTTATAGGGGAGGGGATAAATCCTCTGCCTATCTCTGTAAATATATCAACGACCGATATCTTCACTATGGATGTACCGGAGTTCTTCAGTGAGCTGATAAGGGCTTATGACATACCTCCGGCCCTTCTTGAGGCTGAGCTGTCTGAGAGCACCTTCCAGAAGGCGCCAGAGAGAGCTGCCGATGTGGTATCGAGATTCCATGACATAGGAATGAGCGTCTCCTATGATGATTTCGGCAGCGGCTATGCACCTCTGTCCACGATCGAGTCCATGGATGTGGATATGCTAAAGATCGATACGACCTTCCTGCGTATGTCACATGAGAATCCGGAAAGGAGCAGGAATATCCTTGAGCCTGTGCTTGCTATGGCTCAGCAGATCCAGCTTCCTGTGATAATAGAGGGAGTAGAGACCGAGGGACAGGCTGACTTCCTTAAGCGTATGGGCTGCTACTATGCTCAGGGCTATCTGTTCTATACACCTATGCCTACAGAGCGTTTTACAAGGCTTATAAGCGATCCGGCAATGGTCGAGACCGAGGGACTCATGATTGGGGCACCTCAGGCCTACAGGGTAAGACAGATCTTAAGCTCTGACTACATATCGGATGATATGGTGACAAATTTATTCGGATCAATAGTCATCTTAAACAGGATAGGAAGTATAGTCCATGTCGGATGGTCCCTGCTCGACCACTACAGGAATTCAAGCCTCCAGGAGCTTGTCGATAAAGATAACAGTACGTCGATATCAGACTTTGTACAGGATGAGGACAGGGAGAAATTTGACAGGCTTTTCGAGAGCGCTGTTGAGAATAAGGATCAGGGAGCAAAGGGCACTATCACCTTTGTCACATCAGAGGGACAGATAAGAGTCAGGATAAGGCTTTATTATTTGAGAAGCAATGTAAATGAGCAGATCTTTTATTCAATGTTAGACCAGATCGACGAATAAAAAAACGCTGACGGATCCGCCGTCAGCGTTTTTTATTTAATCTGTAGGATGAAGATTCTTAAGAGAAAGATCGAGGATCGGGGCTGAATGGGTAAGAGAGCCGCTTGATACGAAGTCGGCTCCCAGGTCCTTTATCATGTCCACATTCTCACAGCTTACGTTTCCTGAGATCTCAGTCAGGGCCCGGCCGTCTATTAAGGCTATGGCCTGCTTCATTGTCTCGTGATCCATATTATCAAGCATTATGATATCAGCGCCTGCGTCAAGAGCCTCCTGGACCTGGTCTATGCTTTCGGTCTCGACCTCTATCTTTCTGACGAATGGAGCATAGTCCCTTGCCAGCTTCACGGCTCTGCTTATAGATCCTGCAGCTCCTATATGGTTGTCCTTTATCAGGACTCCGTCAGTCAGATTATATCTGTGGTTCGTGGCCCCTCCGACCTTTACAGCATATTTCTCAAAAAGACGCATATTAGGAGTGGTCTTTCTGGTATCAAGAAGCCTTGTCTTAGAACCCTCTAGAAGATCTACCATACGTCTAGTCATAGTAGCTATACCGCTCATCCTCTGAAGGTAATTAAGCGCTGTACGCTCTCCTATAAGCAGGGTCCTGATGTCGCCCAGAACCTCAGCTATCTTCTGGCCGGATCTTATTTTCTCTCCGTCCTTTACGAAGACCTCGAACTCTGTTGTGAAATCGAGAAGAGTAAAGACTCTTTTGAATACATCGAGACCGCAGAGTATACCATCTTCCTTTGCGATCAGATCCACCTGACCGGGAGTACTCTTCGGCATTATAGCGTTTGTCGTCACGTCCTCTGAGGTCACATCCTCTCTTAATGCAGAAAGGATATAAGGGTCAGCGTTTAATTTAAGAGTTATATCTGTCATATGTTCTCCTTTACTATTCGGCGTTCTGATCCATAAGAGTGTTTTCCCTGTCGATTTCATCCCAGATCAGCTGTCTGTTTTCCTGATCCCTGTCTTTGGTATCATAAAGACTGTCAAGATCGAGATCATAGATCGCTGCAAGCTCTGACAGGGACTTGTCAAGATTAGAGACATAGCGGGGCTTCCTGCCCTCCCAGGCCCTCTGCCCGTCTATCTTTACCATATGTTCGGCTGCATTCTTTGCGAATACAAGGCTTTCCAAAAGGGAGTTGCTGGCAAGGCGGTTCTTGCCATGGACACCATTGCAGCAGGTCTCACCTGAGGCATAGAGATGGTCCATGGATGTATGTGAATTCAGATCGACATGGATACCACCCATGAAATAATGCTGGGCAGGGACCACAGGCACATACTCCTTCTTCGGATCTATACCGCATTCGAGACAGTGCTTTACTATATGAGGAAATCTCTTTGCTATGTCGAATTTCGTGATCGCCATCATATTGAGATTGACATACTTAGTATGATCCTTTGCCATCTGCTTAAGGATCTCCTGTGACAGCAGATCTCTTGGCAGAAGCTCATTTGTGAAGCGCTCTCCGTTCTTGTCAAGAAGAGTCGCACCCTCACCGCGCACAGACTCTGAGACAAGAAAACGTCTTTCCTTCTTCTCACTGTAAAAGGTCGTCGGATGGATCTGCACATAGTTCACATGCTCCAGCTTTATACCGCGGCGAAGACACAGAGCCAGCGAATCTCCGGTAAGTGAAGGATAGTTGGTCGAATTCTCATAGATGCCGCCAATACCGCCGGTAGCCAGAAGTATATGGGAGGCAAAGACAGTGTGGAGCTCTCCGTCACCGTCAAGAACCACTATTCCGTCGCAGCGGTTATTTTTACAGAGGAGGTCTACCATTCTGGTGTATTCAGAGATCTCGACGTTCGGGAGTTTCTTTACTGCTGCCTGCAGATGGGTGGTAATCTCCTCTCCTGTGATATCCTCGTGGTGGAGGATACGGTTAGTCGAATGGGCGGCCTCCCTGGTAAACTCAAGCGTGCCGTCAGGGTTTCTCGCGAAGTCTACCCCGTAGCCCATAAGCTCCTCAATGACTCCCTTTGAGGAACGTATCATGCAGTCAACCGATTCCTTCCGGTTCTCATAATGCCCTGCCCTCATCGTATCCTCAAAGAAGCTGTCATAGTCGGAAGGATCCTTTAGCACACAGATACCACCCTGTGCCAGATATGAATCACATTCCTCCATACCCTTTTTTGTTATCATAAGGATCTGTTTGTCTGCAGGAAGATGCAGAGCCGCAAAGCAGCCCGCTACACCGGCACCTGCAATTATTACATCGTATTTCTTTTTCATTTTGAAAGTCTTAGCATTTTCTCCATAGGTAAAGCGGCATCCCTCATTATATCATCAGGAAGCGTGATCTGATTGTCTTCATATTCAAGCACATGAAGAAGCTTCTCCATAGTAAGCTTTTTCATGTTCGGACAGATCTGCATAGGACCTGCAGGGTAGAAGCTTTTGTCAGGATATCTCTTGCCCAGCTCATGCATGACGCCTAGCTCTGTGGCGACGATGAATTCCCTGGCATCTGACTCTCCGGCGTATTTTATTATGCCTGAGGTGGATCCGACATAGTCAGCAAGAGCCACTACACCAGGCTTGCATTCAGGATGAACCAGAAGCGGGGCATCGGGCTTCAACTCCTTTGCCTTCTTTACTACATCTGCCTTTATCGAATTGTGCACATGGCAGAAGCCGTCGTTAAAGATGAAATTCTTGTCAGGAAGCTGGTCTGCAATATAGCGGGCCAGATTCTGATCCGGAATGAAGAAGATATTCTTCTGAGGAAGCCGGCTTACGATCTTTAGAGCATTGGCGCTTGTCACGCATACATCTGAGGCAGCCTTTAAGTCTGCTGTGGAATTTACATAGCAGACGACTGCAAGATCATCATACTTACTCCTCATCTCTGCGATCGAATCGGTCGTGGCCATATGAGCCATAGGACAGTCAGCGGCTATCTCAGGGATCAGAACCTTCTTGTCAGGATTCAAGACCTTGGCGCTCTCCCCCATGAAACGGACTCCGCAGAGTACTATTATATCTGCATCGGTCTCAGTAGCCTTCTTTGCCAGGAAAAATGAATCCCCCACATAGTCCGCTATATCCTGGATCTGATCAGCCACATAGTAGTGAGCCATAATCACAGCGTTTTTCTGATTCTTTAAAGCATTGATACGGTCTGCTATTTCTTTCGTGTTCACAGGCATGCCTTTCCATTTCATAAAAAGGCTGTGAAAAGAATATTCACAGCCCTTGGTTTTTCCGAATCAGTTTACCACTATTAAAATGATTTTACAACTATTAAATGAAAGTCTCCGGATTGACTTCATTGATTTGAAGTGATATAGTGAAAAAATCGAAAGTATATTTCAAGGAAGGAGTCTATAATTATAATGAAGAAGAAAAAGATCATCACACTGTTCCTTGCAGCCGCAATGGCTGTGACTTCACTGGCTGGCTGTTCCGGGGCGTCGAATGGCAAGTCAGCTGACAAGGGAGGCAAAGGGGGGAAAACCTATAATATAGGTATCTGTCAGCTGGTACAGCATCCGGCGCTTGATGCCGCTACGAAGGGCTTCAAGGATTATCTGAAGGAGAAGCTGGGAGACAGGGTGAAGTTCGATGAGCAGAATGCCGCAGGTGATTCTGCAAACTGCTCGACCATCTGCAACGGCTTCGTCTCTGCCGGAGACGATCTTATCATGGCTAATGCGACAGCAGCTCTTACAGCAGCTACTCAGGCTACGACCACTATCCCTATACTGGGCACCTCGGTTACCGATTATGGCACAGCCTTAAGCATCAAGGACTGGAGCGGAAAGAGCGGAAGCAATGTATCAGGGACTACAGATCTGGCTCCTCTCGACCAGCAGGCTTCAATGCTGAATGAGCTTTTCCCGGACGCAAAGAAGGTAGGCATCCTTTACTGCTCTGCAGAGGCCAATAGCAAGTATCAGGTCGATACCATCACTCCTTTCCTTGAGAAGTACGGATATACAGTAAAGGCTTATACATTCTCGGATTCGAATGATGTGGCTCAGGTCACAAAGCAGGCCTGCGCTGACTCGGATGTCCTCTACATCCCTACTGACAATACTGCAGCAAACTGTGCTGAGAATATCAATAACGTTGCCCTTCCGGCAAAGACTCCTATTGTATGCGGAGAAGAGGGAATCTGCTCAGGCTGCGGAGTAGCGACTCTTTCGATAAGCTATGAGGATCTGGGAAGAAAGACCGGAGAAATGGCCTACGATATCCTTGTCAATGGCAAGAATCCTGGCGACATGCAGGTCGAGAGCGCAGAGAACTTCACAAAGGAGTATGATGCTGATCGTGCCAAGAAGCTTGGCGTAACGATCCCTGATGATTATAAGGCAATTAGTAAAGAGTGATAAAGATATGGGACTTAATGTAATGACTCTGATCGGGGCACTTCCCGGAGATGTGGCCCAGGGACTGATATGGGGAGTGATGGCTATAGGCGTTTTCATCACGTATAAGATACTTAATTTTCCGGATCTGACAGTTGACGGCAGCTTCGCTACAGGCGGAGCTGTGGCCGTGATGCAGATCCTTGGCGGACATTCGGTAGCATCAGCGCTTGTCATGGCGCTTATAGCAGGCCTTATAGCAGGCCTGTGTACAGGCCTTCTGCATACACTTCTTGGTATACCAGATATCCTTGCGGGGATCCTGATGCAGATAGCGCTTTTTTCCATAAACCTCCATATAATGGACGGAGGAGCCAATAAGGCTGTTTCATCGACCCAGTACAAGCTTATAGTTAGTCTTCGTGATGTGAACCAGTCTATCCTTGTAGCACTTATATTTGTAGCTGTAGTGATAATAGCCTGCTACTGGTTCTTCGGAACAGAGGCCGGCTCGGCAATAAGAGCCACCGGTAACAACCCGGCGATGAGCAGGGCTCAGGGTATCAATATCAAGGTCTGCAAGGTCGTTGCACTTTCATTATCAAATGGACTTGTGGCCCTCTCAGGAGGACTTTTCGCCCAGTACCAGGGCTTCTCTGATATCAATATGGGCAGGGGCTCAATCGTTATCGGGCTTGCAGCAGTCATAATAGGTGATGTGCTTGGAAACGCTATCCTCGGAAAGAAAATGAACTTTGCGGTAAAGCTGGTCTTTGTCGTCATTGGTTCCATAATCTATTATCTGGTGATAGGAGTCGTTTTATGGCTTCGTATGCCTACAAACGATCTGAAGCTCTTTACAGCTATAATCGTTGCGATCTTCCTTGCTATCCCTTATCTTAAGGACAGCATAGGGCATTCCTTTGCTCATGCCAAAAGAATAGGAGGCAGAGAGAATGATCGAGCTTAATAATATAAAAAAGACCTTCAATCCCGGTACCATAAATGAAAAGCATGCCTTAAACGGCCTTTCCCTGAAGCTTAACGATGGTGACTTCGTCACAGTTATCGGAGGAAACGGAGCAGGAAAGTCAACTATGCTAAATGCTCTTGCAGGAGTCTGGCCTATAGATTCCGGCCAGATCATAATAGACGGTGTGGACGTGACCGGTTATCCTGAGCATAAGAGAGCTCCATTCCTTGGAAGGGTCTTCCAGGATCCTATGACAGGGACGGCTACAGACATGCAGATCGATGAGAATCTGGCTCTTGCTGCAAGAAGAGGAAAGCATAGAGGCTTAGGCTGGGGTATCACAAAGGCTGAGCGAGAGAAGTACAGACAGCTTCTGTCGAAGTTCAATCTGGGACTTGAGGACAGGCTTACAGCAAAGGTCGGGCTCCTTTCCGGAGGACAGAGACAGGCTCTTACCCTTCTGATGGCTACTCTTGTAAAGCCAAAGGCCCTGCTGCTCGATGAGCATACAGCAGCTCTCGACCCCAAGACTGCGGCAACTGTTCTTGCCGCTACAGACCGTATCGTAAGCGAGAACAAGCTGACTACCATAATGGTCACTCACAATATGCGAGATGCCATAGCTCACGGTAACAGACTTGTGATGCTAAATGACGGAAAGGTGATGCTTGACATCAAGGGAGAGGAGAAAAAGCATCTTACGGTCGAGGATCTCCTTCATAAGTTCGAAGAAGCCAGTGGCGAGGAGTTCGCTAACGACCAGGCAATACTTTCATAAGAATTCATGTATAATATCATTTTTTTCAAGGGCATCCTTGAAACAATGGATTATTTCACAGACAAATGCACCGAGGCGCTTAGCTTACTTGGAGCAGATACCTATATCATAGACGCCGGAGATCCTTCCACCTATAACGGGGAGGATTTCCGGCGTTTCATGGAAAGAGAGAATAAGGCGGTTTTCCTCTGGAATCAGATCGGGCTTAACATGACAGTCGATGGGAACAATCTCTGGGAGAAATACGGGGTGCCCATATATGATTCCATACAGGATCATCCGAGGAATTTTCCTGATACTCTTACAAGTCCTCCCGGAGATTTCCATGCTCTTGTACTCGATAATAACCATGCGGCCTTCATAAGGGAGTTTTATCCAGCTATAAGGGATATACGTTTTTTCCCTAACGGCGGGGCCTGCGAGGGTCAGATGATACCCTATGATAAAAGAAGTATTCCGGTTCTTTACTGTGGCTCTGTGCAGAAGGCTGTAAGCGGTTTCCCTATGCTCTCCATTTTTGCAGATCAGGGAAAAATGTATTACAATCAGACCATTGGCCTTATGATTTCTGACCCGTCTCTTACCACAGAGCAGGCAGTAAGCAGGGTGATAGATGGATGTGGCTTTTCTCCTGACGAGTACCACAGGCTCTTTTTTGCCACATCTGTACAGATAGATATGTATGTCAGACGGTATTTCAAGCTCAGCTTTATGCATGCGCTTGAGAAAAAACGGATTCCTGTTGCTGTTTACGGTGACCACTGGGATGATGGATTTTCTGAGCCAATATCTATACATACAAGGATAAGCTCAAGGCGATGCAATGAGCTTGCCTCTGATGCCAGGATCTCGCTTAATTTCATGCCCTGGTACAAGGACGGATCGAGCGAGAGAGTCTTTAACAATATGCTTGGAGGCTCCCTCTGCATTAGCGACAGGAGCAGATACCTAAGCGACCATTACAGGGATGGAGAGGATATAGTTTTCTTTGATTTGAAGGACCCGGATGGCTTTGCAGACAAGGTTTCCTATTACCTGTCTGATATGGATAAGGCAGCGGAGATCGCTGCAAATGGAGCAAGGAAAGCAGCAGAAAATGACAGCTGGTACTGTCGTATGAAGACCTTTCTTTCGTTTCTAGAGGAAGAAAAATGACTTATTTTCCTTTTTATATAAATATTGATGATAAAAGATTCCTTATAGTCGGAGGCGGCAGGATAGCCGGAGAAAAGCTTTCAAGACTTAAGCAGTTTACAGGAAATATAACTATAGTTGCAGAGGAGTTTTCCTTTGACACAGCAGGCATCGATATCAGGAAAAAACCCTTTGCGGCAGCAGATCTTGACGGCTTTGATTACTGTATCGCCGCAACAGATGACTGTAAGCTGAACAGATCTATCGGGTCTCTTTGCCGTGAGAGGGGCATACTTGTAAATACAGTAGATGACGAGTCATACTGTGATTTTATTTTTCCTTCTATAATAAAGGAGGGAGATCTGACCGTTTCTGTCTCGACAAACGGCTCATCTCCGGCAATGGCAGCTCTTCTTAAGAAAAGGATAAGGGAGATCCTGCCGGATAATATAGATCAGGTGGCCAGAGAAATGAAAGCTGCCCGCTCTGTTATAAGGAAAAGTGTTCCTGATCAGGATGACAGGAAGGCTGTATACAAGCAGATGCTTAAGACCTGTCTTGACGGAGGAAGGCCGGATATTTATTTTCCCCACAGGATAGTCATTGCTACACGCGGATCGAAGCTGGCCCTGGCTCAGGCAGAAATAGTGAAAAAAAAGCTGGCATGTCTTGGAATGGAGAGTGAGCTTAGGATCATAAGGACCCAGGGAGATAAGGAACAGAAAAAATCGCTGGCTAAGATCGGGGGCCGGGGAGTCTTCGTAAAGGAAATAGAAAGGGCCCTGCTTTCGGGAGAGGCAGATATAGCTGTACATAGTGGAAAGGATCTGCCTTTCGAGCTTGCAGCTGGTCTTACCATAGCAGCTACTCCTGAGGCGGAAAGCGACAGGGACGTAATGCTTTCTGTGACAGATGATCCGGTAAGGATAGGGACAGGCTCACTTCGCCGGATAATGCAGCTTAAAGCTGTTTTTCCTAAGGCAGAATTCATACCGATCAGAGGAAATGTCGACACCAGGCTTGAAAAGCTGAGATCAGGTCAGGTCGATGCCATTGTGCTTGCGCGTGCAGGGCTTAACCGGCTTTCTATAGATACCGGAGATCTTATAGTAAGGGAATTTACTGACAGAGAGTGTATACCGGCAGCCACTCAGGGAATAATAGCTGTCGAATGCAGGAGGGACAGGAGAGACCTTCTGAATCTTCTCTCACTTATAGACGACAGTAAGGTCCACAGGAGATTCAACGGAGAGAGAGCCTGTGTCAGGGCACTTGGGGCAGACTGTACCTTTGCAGCTGCCGCCAGATACTATCAGAGCGGCGATAAGGACCTGCCTTTACATGAGACACTTCGAGAGGGAGAGTATCTGATGCCTGTTATGTATCAGGGAATGAGCCATATATTTAAGGGAGATGTTTACAGCTTTGACAGAGACATGTCTTTTGAAACGGTAAGAAGGATATTCCATACAGGAGCCCAGAGGAAGCGGGGGAAGGTATATATTGCCGGAGCCGGGCCTGACTATGAGCTTCTTACCCTAAGGACAAGACAGCTGATAGGAAGCTGTGATGACATAGTCTATGATGATCTTATAGACCCATCTGTACTTTCTCTGGCAAGGCCAGATGCGGCCTTTCATCCGGTAGGGAAAAGGCTTGGCTCCCATAAGGCCTCGCAGCAGCAGATAAATGATTTCCTTGTGACACTTGCTGTATCAGGAAGACAGGTGCTGCGTCTTAAGGGCGGAGATCCGTTTGTATTCGGTCGGGGCGCTGAGGAGGCACAGGCGCTTGGGGGAGCAGGCATAGAATATGAGCTGGTGCCAGGCATCACATCCGCAGTCGCTGTGCCTGAGCATTTCGGGATACCAGTCACAAGTCGGGGAGTTGCGAGTGGCTTTATCGTAGAGACAGGACATGCGGCAGAACTTCACAGGGATTGCCTGTCAAGGGTATATCTGATGGGTATCACAAGGCTTGCCCAGATAGTAGATGAGCTGACAAGCGAGGGCTTTCCTGCTGATACTCCGGTTGCAGTGATGAGCAGGGGCTTTAGGAGAGATGAGACTATAATAAGAGGAAGGCTTTCTGATATTGTAGAAAAGGCAGCAGACGCGCCGATGCCAGGTATAATATTTGTCGGTGAGGGTGCCGGGTTTTCTCTTTCCGCCCACAAAAGAGAGTCAGTTACGGTGACAGGTACAAGAAGCTTCGTAGCAAGGGCTGAAAGGATACTTACAGACAGAGGTTTCAGGGTAAAGCCTCTGCCGCATCTCATCACCGAAACAAACGGTGAGGACCTTCCTGACAGCTTTGAGACGGGAAGCATTCTTGTATTTACATCTGCCAACGGAGTGGACAGCTTCTTTAAGGCATATGGTAAGGATCTTAGGACTCTTGCATCTCTAAGGTTTGCTGTGATAGGGCCGGGCACTGGAGATGAGCTTCGCAAAAGAGGCTTCTCCTATGACTATATGCCAGAGAACTATACCAGCGAGGCCCTGGCAGAGCTGCTTATAGAAAAGACAGGAGATGAGAGAATATATCTTCTCAGGGCAGACAATGCCTCTGATACTCTGCCAGCCCTTCTTGACTCAGCGCATAAAAAGGTAGAAAATATATGCGTATACAGGACAACTGTGGATCAGAGGCTTATCGCCTCATATGACCCTGATACGGATTATATACTGTTCGGGTCTGCTAACGGGGTTCGCTCATACATTGAGGCAGGAGGAAAAACCAGTAACACCAGAGTGGTCTGCATAGGAGAGCTGACGGCAAGGGCATATGGAAAAAAATGCATTGTAGCCAAAAGGCCGGATCTATACAGCCTGGCAGATGAATTGGAGGCAGCTGTAAGAAATGAGTAGTTTTAGAAGATTCAGAAGGCTTCGGCAGAATGAGGCCATCAGGAGCTTTGTAAGAGAAAATGAGCTTCATGCGTCGGATTTTATCTATCCGGTGTTTGCTGTGGCCGGGAAAAACATGAAGGTGCCGGTAAAGTCAATGCCAGGCATCTGTCAGTATTCGCTAGACAGGATCGACGAGGAAATAGACAGGGTAGTAGCAGCAGGGATACCGGCTATCCTTATTTTTGGCATCCCTGATCATAAGGATGATGTAGCAAGCGGAGCCTATGATCATCACGGAGTGACCCAGGAGGCCATAAGACATATTAAGGAGAGGTATCCTGACCTTATAATAATAGCAGACGTCTGCCTTTGTGAATATACCTCGACAGGACACTGCGGAATGGTTGATAAGAAGGGATATGTGATGAATGACGAGACCCTGCCTCTTCTTACAAAGACAGCAGTAAGCATGGCAGAGGCCGGAGCAGACATAGTGGCTCCATCAGACATGATGGATGGAAGAGTGGCAGCCATAAGGGAGGGACTTGATAAGGCAGGATTTATGCTCACACCTATCCTTTCCTACAGTGCCAAATTCGCAAGCGCCTATTACGGACCCTTCAGGGATGCTGCAGAGTCAGCTCCGAAATTCGGCGACAGGAAGTCATATCAGATGGATCCGGCAAACAGCAGGGAGGCAATGAGAGAGATAGAGGATGATCTGGAGGAGGGAGCCGATATGATCATTGTAAAGCCTGCTATGGCTTATCTCGATATCATGAAGGAAGCCAGACGCAGATTCGAGGTACCTCTTATCGCCTATAATGTGAGCGGAGAGTATGCAATGATAAAGGCAGCAGCACAGAATGGCTGGATCGATGAGAAACGGATCACTCTGGAGACGCTTACAGGAATGAAGAGAGCTGGGGCTGACAGGATAATCACCTATCATGCTATAGAAGCCGCAGGATGGCTTTGTGAATAATGTTTGCTATATCTATAAACAACAGGACAGCTGATGAAAGGCTAAGAGGTGCCCTTACGGTAGCAGACGGGCAGCTTGATTACATGCTTGGCAGGATAAGTGACAGGAACCATGATGCTGTGGTCATCTGCACCTGTAATCGTACTGAGATCTATGGAGAGCTTGGGACAGAAAAGGCTATAAATGCGCTTTCAGCTGTTAGCGGAGTAGATCCCTCTCTCATCAGGGAGCACTGCCTGGTTTTTACAGGTGAGGCAGCCATAGGACATCTGTTCAATGTTGCAGCAGGACTTGATTCAATGGTGATAGGAGAGGATCAGATCTTAGGACAGGTAAAGGATGCAGCAAAACGGGCTAGAGCAGCCGGTTGCTATGGTAACTCATTCCCACAGATATTTCAGGCAGCCTTTGCAGCAGCAAAAAAGGTAAAGACCGATACCCTGCTGTCAAAGACTTCTGTTTCTATAGCGACCCTGGCTGCCTCCTGCTGTCACAGGTTTTCTGATCATAAAAAGAAGATCCTTATGATAGGGGCCGGAGGCGATATAGGAAGCTCGCTCAGAAAGGACCTGCTTTCCTACGGCGACTGCCAGATCACGGCTACTGTTCACAGGAACCGCTTCAGTGACAGAGGTATAAGACTTATCGACTATCATGACAGATATCAGGGGATAGAGAATTACGATATTATCATTTCCGCTACCAAAAGTCCTCACTATACAGTGATAAGGACCAGACTTCCAGACCAGATGACCGATAAGAGCAGGCTTTTTATCGATCTGTCGGTTCCATCTGATATAGATCCTGCAGTAAGCGGTATAAAGGGGGCAAGACTTGTCACTATAGATGATTTCAGGCAGCTTGCCAGGGAAAACAATGACAGGAAAGCCACCGCTGTAGAAAAGGCGGAAATGATAATAAAGGAAGAAAAGGAGGCTCTGTTAAAGGAGATTAGTATCAAGCAGATAATTCCGGATCTGGACAAATATTCCAACAGATATGGCCAAGGCTTCAGGAAATTCCTGTTTGATTACAAGAAAAAGGCAGATGCCGATGATTTCGCGAAGTTTATCAGTACAGCTCTTTCTATGATAGAGCATTAAGGAAATTGAGATGGCGACAAGTGTTTTTGTGATGGCCCACAGGCCATATGACAAGCCCGATGATCCTGCATACAGGACCCTGTTCGTCGGTGCAGCCGGTAAGGAAGACATAGAAAAAGGCTGCCTTAGGGATGACAGGGGAGAGGATAATATTTCTGACTTGAATCCCTATTTTTCTGAGCTGACAGGGATCTACTGGCTTTTTAAGAATTATAAGGGTCAGGAAAATATAGGGGCCTGTCATTACAGGAGGTACTTCTGCGACAGAGCCTTAAGGGTGCTTTCGGGAGAGAGACTTGACCAGCTGCTTGATGAATATGATCTTATCACCTCAAAGAATATAAGGACAGAGATCAGCTACCGGGACAGCTATGCCAGGGCACATAATGTGGCCGATCTTGACGCTGTCGGAGAAACGATAGCGAGACTATATCCTGATTACAGCAGGGCCTTTGAAGAGGTGATGAACGGAAGGGACCAGTATTTCGGCAATCTTTTCTGTATGCCAAGGCCTCTTTTTGACGAATACTGTCAGTGGATGTTTACGATCCTGCTTGAAACCATGCCTGCCATAGATATGACTGGCTACAATGCTTATCAGCAGAGGGTTTATGGCTTTCTTACAGAAAACCTACCTATGGTCTTCATAAGGGCAAGGGGGCTTAAGAACTATGAGAGCAATATAGTCTGCACCGGGGAAAAGACTGAGACAAGGGAGGTCCTTCTTGCTGTCAGGGAGCTTCTCTTAGAAAAAAGAACCGCTAAGGCAAAGAGCATGCTTCAGGAGATCCTGAAGGAGAGACCGGAGGTGGCATTGCCTACGTCTGATCCCCGCGCAAGCCTTGAGCTTACCAAGCAGATCCTTTTCATAAAGGACCACCAGGAGCAGACCGGGGCAGACAGCTATTTCGCAAGGGAAAATGATCTGAAAGCCCTGATAGATCACTATAAGGAATGCTATCTGGCTCTGTCACATCTCTCAGATCATGAGGAAGTAGGAGCTGATCTGACAAAAAGGCTTATTGATGACGGATTTGATCTCTTCGAGGCAAATGTGATACTTTCAAATGATCCGTCTGAGAGATTCGGGAGAGAGAAGCTTGATCCATCGAATATAATAAAAGGGATCGGAGCTATATGCAGGAAATGAGGTTATTATAATGGGACTTAATACAGAAAATTCAGAAATAGCATTTAAGGATGCGAAAAGCTATATACCCGGAGGAGTGGATTCTCCGGTCAGGGCCTTTAAGAATGTCGGCATGACTCCTCTTTTTATCAATAAGGCAAAGGGAGACAGGATATGGGATATAGACGGCAATGAGTTCATAGACTATGTCGGATCATGGGGACCTAACATAATAGGGGCAGCAAATGAGAGGGTAGTAACGGCAGTAAGCGCTGCAGCGCAGAAGGGACTTACCTATGGTGCTCCGACAATCGCAGAGACCATACTTGCAAGGGAAATATGCGAGGCTTATCCCTCTGCGGAAAGGGTGAGGCTTGTAAACAGCGGGACTGAGGCCTGTATGAGCGCTATCCGCGTGGCCCGCGGCGCTACAGGAAGAGACAAGATAATAAAGTTCCGCGGCAACTATCATGGCCATTCGGATGCTCTTCTGGCATCAGCAGGTTCAGGAGTGCTTACCGATTCCCTGCCTGACTCCGCAGGAGTACCGGCTAATGCGACGAAGGACACCCTGCTTGCAGACTATAATGATCCGGAGTCTGTCGAAGCACTTTTTCTGGCTAATAAGGACCAGATAGCAGCTGTCATAGTCGAGCCTGTCGCCTGCAATATGGGAGTAGTCCCTCCTAAGAAGGGCTTTCTTGAGGCCTTAAGGAGTATTACAAAAAAATACAGGGCTCTTCTCATATTTGACGAGGTGATCACAGGATTTCGGCTTTCCTATGGCGGAGCAGCCCAGGCCTTTGGCATTTCACCTGATATGGTCTGCTTCGGAAAGATAGTCGGAGGCGGAATGCCTCTGGCAGCCTATGGCGGAAAAAAATGGATAATGAGTAAGGTGGCTCCTGAGGGAGATGTCTATCAGGCAGGGACCCTGTCAGGAAACCCGATAGCTGTTGCAGCTGGTATAGAGACTCTTTCTATACTAAAAAGTCATCCTTCCATCTATGAGAGGATCGACCAGAAGGCAGCTCTGCTCGAGCGGGCATTCAGGGATAAGGGGCTTAATGTAAACAGGGCCGGATCGCTTCTTTCTGTATTCATGACAGACCAGCCTGTCACGGACGAGAAGAGCGCCAAAAGCTCAGATACCGAAAAGTTTGCCGGCTATTTTTCACAGATGCTTAATAATGGCATCTATGTGGCTCCGTCACAGTTTGAGGCCATGTTTGTTTCGGCAGTCCATACAAAAGAAGACATCGCAAAAACCTGCGATGTCATAAAGGCGCTTGATATTTAATAATCGACACTTAAAAGCATAAGACCCTTTGCCGGAGCAGTGGGTCCGGCAGCCTTACGGTCCCTGGCTTCGAGGATATTTTTAACATCTTCCGGCTCTATTCTTCCTTGGCCAACAAGGAGAAGTGTGCCTACTATTATCCTTACCATGTTCTGAAGGAAGCCTGTTCCATGGAGAGTGAAGTAGATATAGCCCTTTGATCTTCTGATCTCTATTCTGTCAACGACTCTTACAGTGGATTTTTTGAATCTTGAATTGCCGCAGAAGCTTCTGAAGTCATGTGAGCCCTGAAGGAAGGCAGCAGCACGCTGCATTTTCTCAATGTCCACATCGTTTTCAAGGATGCTTATATATTTCCTGTTGAATACAGGATGGACAGGCCCATAGAAGGCGCTGTATCGGTAGGTCTTGCCGACAGCGTTGTATCTGGCATGGAAGCGGTCGCTTGCAAGGCTTACCTCTCTTATTGCTATATCATCAGGGAGATATCTGTTACAGTAGTCCCTTATCTGGTCGCATGAGAGGTCAGTGTCCATTTTTACAGAGGCTATCATGCCTCTTGCATGGACTCCGGCGTCTGTCCTTCCGGCTCCTATCAGGTCAGGGACAGGCGCGATTTCCTGATCAGGATAGAGCATACGGGATAGAACACTCTCGATCTTTCCCTGTATGGTAGGCTTATCAGGCTGGTGCTCCCAGCCGAAGTAACGGCTTCCGTCATATTCTATTTTAAGCTTGTAGTTTTTCATAAGGCAAGACCACTGTCATAGGAGAGGTTGGAAAGATCGTTTTTCAGCATATCGACATAGCTGAAGTAATCACGGCTGCCGCATTCAGAGGAGAAGAGACAGAAATAAAGGTAAAGTCTCCTTATATATTTCTTCTCCGCACTTGCGAAAAGCTCATAGAATGAGGCCCTCGAATGGTGGGTCAGATCCCATGGATTCTTCCATTCGAGATGTCTTAGGTTGCATGGATCTGTATATGTCTTATGGCCGTCGTTTGCTATCATGGCAGAAAACTGGGGATGTTTCAGGAAATCATCCTCAAAGCTTCTTACAAGCTTTTTCTTCCATTTATTCCTGTCCTCCATAAGGTCATAGACTATCCTTGTGAAACGGAAGGCCTGGGTGACCTCAAAGGATACAAGGACCATTTCCGGATAGGTCATGGCTGCAGCTCTCTGGATCAGGGATCCTATCAGGATAGCATCGGCCTGACTAATCTCTATAGTCTTCGATGGTATGAATTCCGACGGGCGAAGCTTCAGATAGTGGGCTAAAAGAGCGCAGTCTATATCGGCTTCGAGAAACATATGGTTGTAGAAGCCCCTGTTGCTGTGGTCATTTATGTCCTTCTTTGTCCTGTAATGGATATAAGGGTGACAGGTCGTATCCATAGTATAATGTCCGATGAATCCGGCCGTATAGGCATGGGCGACCCCTCTTAGTCCGGGATCGTTTATGGATTCGGATACCTTTATCAGATTCGTGATAAAGGCCAGGGTCCTGTCGTGGTGCATTATCTCTCCGGTATTTCTCTTGTGGGTATAGGACAGGGGGTTATAAAAAAATATATCCGGTCCCTGCTGTCCCAGGGCATATACCGCCGGATGAGATCTGACTACATCCCACATTGAAAGACTCTCTGGTGTATTGAGTTTTTTTAAGATATTCCGGGATTCTATCCCGAAAACATAGTGTGAACGAAAACCTGGCATGATTCCTGCTTTCTAGTCTGCTTTTTTAACCACGATATTATAACAGAATAATCACCTTTTAGGAAGTAGTAAGGGACATGTGATGATAAAAGAAAGGAAGTGTATTTAATGCGACTTGATAAATATCTTGCCTCGGCTACACAGATGACTAGAAGGGAGATAAAGAGAGCTCTTAAGAAAACGCCGGCCGTAGTGGACGGGGTAAAGGTATCTGCTCCAGAGACCCAGGTGGATGTCAGGTCAGTAGTCCGCTTTATGGGTGAAAAAATAGAATACCATGAATATACCTATATACTTATGAACAAGCCTGCCGGTCTGGTCTGTACAAACAGGGAGGGCAGGAATCCGACTGTTTTCTCTATTCTCGATGACAGGCTTAAGGGGAAGGAGCTCTTTACTGTCGGAAGGCTCGATAAGGATACGACAGGACTTCTTATAATAACGGATGACGGTGATCTGTCCCATAGGATGATGCATCCGAAAAAGCATGTGGAAAAGACCTACAGCCTGACCTGTGACAGACCTATCCCTCAGTCAGCTGTGGAGAGCTTCAAGGCGGGGATAGACATAGGAGATGATAAGCCGACAAAGCCGGCTGATCTTGTGATTTCAGGGATTGACGAAAAAAGCGCCCTTCTTACTATCTCTGAGGGCAGATTTCACCAGGTAAAAAGGATGATGAAGGCAGTCGGCTGTGAGGTCATAGCGCTTAACAGATGCTCTGTCGGTGACTTTGACCTGAAGGATGGCCCCTCGGTCGGGGAATATCGTTTCTTCAACGAGAGAGAGCTTGAAATAGTGGACAAAATAAAGAATCAGTAAAAAACTGTGGATAAGCTTATCCACAATACAGATGATGGCCTGATATAAAAAGGTTATTAAACCGCGTTTTTATTGACTGTGATCCAGAGAAAATAGTTGGTTTATGAATAAACTATTTCACGGGGCGAATTATCCACATAATAAACGAGAAATGGCCGATCACTTATCGACAGCTTTCCACAGGATTTTGTGGAAAAAAGTCCGCTATCTTAACTGATGAATGGTTTTTCAACGGCTTTATCCACTTTCTCCACATTTCAAGGGTGTATAGATATCGTTGATGCACGGATCACCCATTAAAACCTGCCGAATCTGGCCGTATTCATTATTTCTGGTTGGAAAAGCTGTGGAAAAACAGTGGAAAAATCCACTTGAAATCTTTCTCAAAATCCTGTATTATAAAGAAGCTGTTTTAAGGCAGCATGTAGTCCGGTGACTCGGGAGGCTTACAGGGCTCCCTGATTATTATTGAAGGTAAGCATATGGCAAAGGATGAAGCAACCGTTAAAGAGGGTCAGGAGAGCAGTACTGAGGCAGAGATAAGAGAGTTCAGATCGCATCTCGGCATAGGAGACCATGATGACGAGACACCTCTGATCGGGAAGATGGAGCAGGCGCTCGATCGTTTCGCGGAGGTAGACAGCAAGGATATCCTTGATGCTCTGAATAGTCTTTCGGACGAGGACGACAGATAGTCAGGCGGATATGGCGGAATTGGCAGACGCGCCAGATTTAGGTTCTGGTGGGAGACCGTGCAGGTTCAAGTCCTGTTATCCGCAGCTTACTATGGACGGGGATGCATTGGAGCCGGCTGGCACCGATGTGTCTCTGTTTTTTTGTGTATGATAGAAAGGATGGCTATGGAGAAGATTACAAGCTTTACGATCAACCATCTGAAGCTGCTTCCTGGAGTCTATGTATCCAGAAAGGACAGCTTCGGCGATGCGGTGATCACCACATTTGATCTTAGAATGACTGCTCCGAACAGGGAGCCTGTGATGAATACGGCTGAGATGCATACTATAGAGCATTTAGGCGCCACATTCCTAAGGAACCATAAGGACTTTGGGGACCGGACTGTTTATTTCGGGCCTATGGGATGCAGGACAGGATTTTATATGCTGCTTGCCGGTGACTATGACTCTGAGGATATCCTTCCGCTTGTCATAGAGATGTTTGAATTCATCAGGGACTTCGACGGAGACGTACCGGGGGCTGCTCCCCGTGACTGCGGCAATTATCTGGATCAGAATCTGTCTATGGCGCATTATCTTGCAAAGAGGTATCTTAAAGTGCTTAAGGATGCGACGGAGGAGAACCTCCATTATCCGGAGTAGAAATAAGGAATAAGGTGTTATTATGAGGATTGGTATTATTGGAGCCATGGAGGTCGAGGTTGACCATCTGAAGGCTGAAATGAATGTAAGTCGTACTGTTGAACGTGCAGGGATGAGCTTTTTCGAGGGAAAGATTGGAGACTCGGATGTAGTAGTGGTAAGATGCGGTATAGGTATGGTAAATGCCGGTGCCTGCGTTCAGATACTCGTTGACTGCTTTGATGTGACTCATGTGATAAATACAGGAGTGGCCGGCTCACTTGACAACCGTATAGATATAGGAGACATTGTCGTATCAGAGGATGCGGTGGTGCATGATTTTGATGTGACACCGCTTGGATACAAGCCTGGAGAGATCCCGGGAGTGGGTACCTTAAGCTTCCCGGCAGACAGCTATCTTAAGGAATGTGCGATCAGTGCGGTTAAGGAGGCTGCGCCTGATATCCATGTCTTCTCAGGAAGAGTCGTATCAGGAGACCAGTTTATAGCAGGAAACGAGAAGAAGAAGGCTATAATCGACCAGTTCGGCGGTATGTGTACAGAGATGGAGGGAGCCGCTATAGCCCAGGTCGCTTATCTGAACAGGGTTCCGTTTGTCATAATAAGGGCCATATCTGATAAGGCTGATAATTCAGGCAGCGAGGACTATCCTTCATTTGAGAAGAAAGCAGCAAGACATTGTGCTGCTATAGTAGAGTACATGCTGAAGAATATCAGAGCATAAAGCCCTGCTTGACAACCATAGATAGATTGTGTACAATGAAATAGTGCTTTGTGCACTAATCTATCTGACTGGAGATCTTTTATGGGTGACAATAAGTATGATTGCCTGAAGCTGGAGAACCAGCTGTGTTTTCCGCTTTACGCCTGCGCTAAGGAGGTCGTAAGAGCATATAAACCGTATCTTTCCAAGCTTGATCTGACCTATACCCAGTATATCACTATGATGGTGCTATGGGAAAGGAAGCAGATGAATGTAAAAGAAATAGGTGAATGTCTCTACCTTGATTCCGGGACGCTTACCCCGCTTCTGAAGAAGCTTGAATCCAAGGGATACATAAAGAGACACAGGAGTGAAAAGGACGAGAGAAACCTGCTGATTTCGATCACGCCTTATGGTATGAAGCTGAGGGATAAGGCACTTGCAGTACCTGAGAGGATGTCGGAATGCTTATGCCTGAGCAGTGACGAATCAAAGGAGCTCTACAGGCTTTTGTACAAGTTTTTGGATAATAATAGAAAGTAAGAGCCTCTGGCTCTTTGTACCGAGCGGTATCGTTATTCCAGTGGATATGATCACCGCTTTTTTGATTAAGGAGAAGAAATGGCAAAGTGGATGAGCCTTATGAAGAAGGCTGATTTCAAGAAGATAGCAGCCGATCTGGGCATAGATCAGGTGACTGCGAGGGTGCTTGTAAACAGGCATTTATCCGAGGAGGATATGAAGGTTTTTTTGAATCCCGACCTTGGCAGCTTAAATGATCCTCTTCTTATGTCGGACATGGAGCGGGCCTGTGAGCTTATCAGAGGGCTTATCAAGGATAAGAAGAGGATACGGGTGGTGGGAGATTATGATGCCGATGGCATATGTTCTACCTATATCCTTATCGATGCATTAAGAAGGCTGGGGGCAGACTGTGACTTTTGTCTGCCGGACAGGGTAAAGGACGGATACGGTCTGAATCCTGACATGGTAGAGCAGGCAGCAGAGGATGGTATAGAAGCCATCATCACCTGTGATAATGGTATAGCAGCCTCTCCTGCTGTAAGTCTGGCTAAGGAGAAGGGTATGACTGTAATAGTAACAGATCATCATGAGATACCCTTCTCCACAGCAGAGGGAAATGAGGGAGAGTTGCCAGAGGCCTTTGATACCGGATCGGGAGTCTATGACGCCATATCAGGGGACAAGATATACCATCTCCCTCATGCTGATGCTGTAATTGATCCACACAGGATAGATGACAAATATCCATTTCCGGGGATATGTGGAGCAGTCGTAGCATGGAAGCTTGTATTTGTCCTGTTTTCCGGAGAGGCGGATTCATATATGGATTATCTGCCAGAGGCAGCCTTCGCTACGATCACAGATATAATGGAGCTTGTCGATGAGAACAGGATAATAGTCTATTACGGACTTAAGGCAATGGCTGAGGCGAAAAATCCGGGACTTGATGCACTTATAGAATGCTCTGGCCTGGATAGGACAAGGATCAGTGCATATAATGTGGGCTTTGTCCTAGGCCCATGCTTTAATGCGTCAGGCAGGATAGATACGGCAGAGACAGCAGTATCGCTTCTTCTTGAAAATGACAGGGAAAAGGCTTTGGCTATAGCAAACAAGCTGGTGAAGCTTAACGATCAGAGAAAGTTCATGACCACAATGGGTGTAAACAAGGCCTTTGCCATGCTAAGCGAGCTTGCGGAGATACCGGATGTGATAGTCATATATATGCAGGATCTGCATGAGAGTCTCTGCGGTCTTGTCGCAGGAAAGCTCAAGGAAAAGTACAACAGGCCTGTTTTTGTCCTTTGTAAGACAAAGACCGGAGAGGTAAAGGGAAGCGGAAGAAGCATCGAGGCATATTCGATGTATGAGAAAATGGTAGAGGCAAACGAGGCTTATGAGCAGGAGAATCCGGACAATGGAGGAGTATTTATAAGGTTCGGCGGACATCCAATGGCAGCAGGCCTTTCAATGAGGGAGACGGATATAGACTGGCTCAGGAATTATTTGAACCAGCATTCAGACCTTTCGGCCTCGGATATGGAAAAAAGAGTCATAATAGATGTGCCAATGCCACTATGGTATGTTAAAATACCTCTTATAGACGAGCTTTCACGACTTGAGCCCTTTGGGAATGGAAACCCGAGGCCTGTCTTTGCGGAAAAGGGGCTTCCACTCGTGTCCTATCGGATGATAGGAAAGGGGCAGCAGTACAGGAAGCTTCGCCTTTCATCCCATGGCAGGGTCGTGGATGCACTCTATTTCGGGGAGGGCGCAGCCATGGATGGAGCCATAAGAGAGGCCTTTGGCAGAAGCCAGCTCGATAAGGCTATGGCCGGGATGAAAAATGATATCAGGCTTGACATAGTCTATTATCCTGATATAAATGATTATATGGGGACAAAAAGTGCGGAGGCCCGTATCACGGATTTCCGCGTAAGGAAAGGTTAAATAGAAAATGATCTATGGTAAAGGAGAATTTTTCACTTAAGTCATCTGACGATGCAGGGACAGATCTCCATTGCGTGGAATGGAAAGCGGACGAGTATATGCCACCTAAGGGAGTCATCTTCTTAGTCCATGGTATGATCGAGTATATCGAAAGATACGAGGGCTTCGCCAGATATCTGACAGACCGGGGATTTGTCGTTATTGGCCATGACCACATCGGTCATGGAGAATCGGTATCAGGAGATGACGGATCAGAGCTTGGTATTATGCATACGAGGACTCCGGATAGGACCATGTGTTTTGATATGAGGACGGTCTTCCATTATGGAAGAAATAGGTATCCGGAAATACCATGCTTTTATCTGGGACACTCTATGGGAAGCTTTCTCTTAAGGGAGTTCCTTTGTATCTACCCTGAGGAGACTAAAGAGCTGAATGGGGCTGTGATAGTAGGGACAGGTACAACTCCGACTCCTGCCATAATCCTCGCAAAGCTTGTGATAGGAGCTGCGGCTCTTTTTCATGGATGGGACTATAAGAGTCAGCGGGTCACGGACTTTCTGTTTTCAGGCGACTATCACAGATTCAATATGGATGGTTCACAGCCAAAGGACAGCTGGCTTACAAAGGATATTGAAATAGTAAAAAAATATTATAATGATCCTTATGACACCTTTCTTTTCTCCCTGAACGGATACAGAGGACTTACCTCGGCCATGCTCTATGACAATTCGGTCAGTAACATAAGGAGGATAAGAAAGGATCTGCCGGTCCTGTTTGTCTCTGGCTCAGACGATCCTGTCGGCTCCATGGGCAGGGGAGTAAGAAAGGCCTGTGACAGGTTTAAAAGGGCTGGCCTTTCGGATGTCTCCATCAGGCTTTTTCCCGGAGACAGACATGAGGTCCTTAACGAAACCGACAGGGATAAGGTCTATGACTTTATTTATGATTGGATAGAAAAACATGTGTGATGCATATACATCATTTGCAGAGGTTTATGACCTCTTTATGGACAATGTGCCTTATGATGACTGGAGCAGGAGAATCGATCTGCTGCTTAAGGAATATCTGCCCCGGAGGTCAGATCAGGCGCCCATGGTGCTTGACCTGGGCTGCGGAACAGGTCAGATCACAAGGCGCTTAAGAGATATGGGATATGATATGACAGGAGTCGATGGCTCAGATGAGATGCTTTATATAGCAAGATCGAAGGAGAGCGACGACTCCATTCTATATATCTGTCAGGATATGAGGCAGCTTGACCTTTTTGGCACCTATAATGCAGTAGTAAGTGTCTGCGACTGCATGAACTATATCACAGATATAGATGACCTGACAGAGGTCTTCTTCAGGGTCAATAACTTCCTTGATCCGGGAGGACTGTTTGTCTTTGATATAAATACTATTTACAAGTATGAAAATGAGCTTTCTGACAATACATTTGCCGAGAACAGGGAAGAGGGAAGCTTCATCTGGGAGAATTCCTATGACAGGGCGAAAAGGATGAATTACTATGAGCTGACTCTATATATAAGAAAGCATAAGGACAGCTACAGCCGCTTTTTCGAGGAGCATATACAAAGGGCCTACAGCCGGGAGGAGATAGTAAGTGCCCTTGAGAAGGCTGGCCTTATGCTTATAGAGGTGCTCGATACCGACAGTGGACTTGCTGTAAGGCCTGATTCGGAAAAGATCACGTTTGTTGCCAGAGAATACATGAAGGACCCTTTAAGACCAGGATTCTATAAGGATGGAACAAGACAGAAAGGATTACTATGAAGGATTACCTCGTAAGAGCTATAGCTGCAGATGACCAGATCAGGGCCTTTGCGGTAAGCGACAGAGGAGTGGTAGAGACGGCAAGAGCCAGTCACGATACCTGGCCGGTTGCAACGGCTGCTCTGGGAAGAGCACTTTCGGCCTCGCTTATGATGGGCTCCATGATGGAGGGAGAAAGGGACGAGGTCACCCTGCAACTGATCGGTGACGGTCCCCTGGGCGGAGTGACTGTAACCGCTGATTCGGCCGGCCATACAAAGGGCTTTGTGAATAATCCCCATGTAGATCTTCCTGAAAAGGAAAACGGCCATCTGGATGTCGGAGCAGGGATAGGGAAAGGATATCTAAGGGTCATAAGGGATATGGGACTAAAGGAGCCCTACAGCGGGACCATAGGACTGGTATCGGGAGAGGTCGCAGAGGATCTGACATATTACTATGCCGAGAGCGAGCAGGTCCCTTCATCGGTAGGGCTTGGGGTCTTAGTAGATACCGACCTTACTGTCAGGCAGGCAGGAGGCTTTATAGTCCAGCTGATGCCGGGGACAGATGATGCGACGATCGACCGTCTGTCAGACAATATTTCAAGGATCGAGTCTGTTACAGACATGCTTGAAAAGGGATATAGTCCTGAGATGATGCTTCAGGAAATACTTGACGGCTTTGATATGGAGCTTACCGAAAAGCGGGATGTATCGTTTTTCTGCGGCTGCAGCCATCAGAGATTTGCAGAAAAGATAAGGACCCTGTCGAGACAAGACAGGGAGGATATAGCCGTAGGAGATGGGCCTGTCGAGGTAGTCTGCAGGTTCTGTGGAAAGAAATACACCTTTTCACCTGAGGAGATTCTTGGAAGATAAGGAGGCTGTTATGTCAGATGGATTCGTTCGTGTCGCGACGGTGACGCCGGAAACGATAGTAGGAGATACGGTATCAAATGCACAGGCTATAGTCGAATGGGCTGCTAGGGCAGCAGGAGAGGGAGCACAGATCATAGTATTTCCTGAGCTTTGCATTACCGGTTATACCTGCGGCGAGCTCTTTTTTCAGGATAGTCTGCAGAGGGGAGCGATCGCAGCCTTAAGAGGTATAGCCGAAAACACCAGGGAGCTCGATGCCATAATCTTTGTCGGCCTGCCGCTCAGATTCAAGGGACATCTGAGAAATGTCGCTGCAGCAGTCTGTCACGGAAGGATTCTGGGCTTTGTCCCTAAGATGAATCTTCCAAACTACGGCGAATTCTACGAGGCAAGATACTTTAGCCCTGGTCCACAGTATCCTGAGACTATTTCTCTTCCGAACGGTGAGGTGCCGATCGGAAGCACGCTCATATTTTCCTGCGAGAGCATACAGGGTATAGATATAGGAGTGGAGCTCTGCGAGGATCTCTGGGTGCCGGATTCTCCCTCGACCCATGCGTCTATGTCAGGGGCAGATATTATAGTAAACCTTTCTGCCTCGGATGAGCTGACAGGCAAGGCCTCATACAGGAAGCAGCTTATAGCCATGCAGTCCGCAAAGACCTATACCAGCTATCTCTATGCGAGCGCCGGTATCGGAGAATCCACTCAGGATCTGGTATATTCAGGCCATTGCCTTATTGCTGAAAATGGCCGGATCCTTGCAGAAACAAGGCCCTTTACCGGAAATATGGCCATAAGTGAGATCGATACAGAGGAATCCCTTAAGCGCAGGGAGCAGATGAATACCTTTCAGGAAAACTATGAGTATGATATTGTTCCGTTCAGGCTTTCTCCTGTAAGGGTGGAGCTTTCGAGACAGATCGATCCCCATCCATTCGTTCCTTCAGACAGCAGCCATCTTAGAGCGCGCTGTGAGGAGATACTTGATATTCAGGCCTATGGACTGAGGAAAAGATTAGCTCATACGAAAGCGAAGACTGCAGTGATAGGCATATCCGGAGGTCTTGATTCTACGCTTGCTCTTCTTGTCACCGTAAGGGCATTTGATATATTAGGCCTTGACAGAAAGAATATAATCGGAGTCACAATGCCTGGCTTCGGAACGACAGACCGGACCTATGATAATGCTGTCTCTATGATAAGGACCCTTGGAGCCACTCTGCGCGAGGTCGATATAAGGGCAGCTGTAAGGCAGCATTTCATCGATATAGGGCAGGATCAGGACAAGCATGATGTGACCTATGAGAATTCCCAGGCCAGGGAAAGGACCCAGATCCTTATGGATATAGCAAACAAGGAGGGCGGTCTGGTTATAGGGACCGGAGATATGTCTGAGCTTGCACTGGGCTGGGCCACCTATAACGGAGATCATATGTCTATGTATGCGGTGAACTGCTCGGTTCCAAAGACTCTTGTCCGTCATCTGGTAAGCTTCTATGCGGATTATTATGGAAAAGAAAATGAGGAACTGAGGAAGGTCCTGCTTGATGTCCTTGATACTCCCGTTTCACCGGAGCTTCTGCCTCCTGAGGAGGATGGCAGCATAGCACAGAAGACAGAGGACCTTGTCGGCCCATATGAGCTGCATGATTTCTACTTATATTATATGCTAAGATACGGATATTCTCCGGAAAAGATCTATTTCCTTGCGAAAAATGCCTTTGCTGATCTGTATGATGAAGAAACGATAAGGAAGTGGCTTAAGGTATTCTACAGGAGATTCTTCGCCCAGCAGTTCAAGAGGAGCGCGATACCGGATGGACCTAAGGTCGGTACGGTGGCTCTTTCTCCAAGAGGAGACTTAAGGATGCCGTCCGACGCGTCAGCTGCTATATGGCTTCAGGAGATAGAGGACCTCTAAGTCACTAGTCCAGCCAGGCAGGGATCCGGATCCATTTGAAAAATACAGGATAGAGGACAGAAAACATTATAAATGCCCCTATTATATCAAGTATAGTATGCTGCTTTATAAATACTGTTGAGAGTATGATAAGAATAGCTATGACAGGTGCAGCAATACGGGTCAGCATGTTATTTCTGGCCTCCTTTGATCTCTCGATAGCTGTGCATATCACGAGCGAATTGTAGACGTGTATCGAGGGCATCACATTTGTCGGAGTATCAGCGGCATAGATAGCACCGACCATTTTTGAAAAAACATCATTTCTCAGAGAGGAAGGCCGCAGCCCCTGCGCATTTGGGAAGATGATGGATACTATTATGAATATTGTCATGCCTGAAAACAGCGCAAACGCTATCCTGTAGTACTCATCTCCATCATCGTGGAGAAAGGCCGGCAGAAGCCCCCATACATGGTAGAAAAACCACAGATAATATGCGATTACGAACTGGGGTATGAATGGGATCATATGGTCGAATTGGGTGTCGAGAATGAAGAAATGTCTGTTGACAAGTACATGTTCAATGATATAGAAACACACCAGATATATTATGAAATAGGAAAGGACAGCTATCCTTTTCCTTTTCTTATATAAAAAATCCTTTACCTTTATACTCATGGTGGATATTGTATCATAGAATACAATTGAAAAAAAGAGCTTTTTGTAGTACCATAGGCACGTTAAGGAAAAACTATGAAAAAGAAGATCATGATACCAATAGCTGTGGTTACGGCCGCAGCGGCAGTCTATGCAGGAGGCTGTGCATACTTTGGCAGTCATATGCTGCCTAACAGCGTTCTTGTCGAGGAGGACGCATCAAATCAGGACAGGAAGGGCATAATAGACATTCTCGACAGGGATGCGGATTCATATACCCTTGAGATAGACGGAGATTCTACAACCGACGTGATCTACGGTAAGGAGGTTTCCCTGGAGCTTGACGGAGCAGCCAGGGAGAGGGCAGCAGACCAGATCCTTTCATCGCAGGATGTGGCATCATGGCCTTTAAGGTTCTTTGGCGGCAAAAAGGAGGTCTTAGTCCCGGCACTTTCAGCAGACTTTGACAAGGCCTTACTGGATAAGCGGATAGATGAGCTTACGGCTGTGAATGAAAAAGCGAGAAAGTCAGAAAATGCATCCTGCAAGCTAAAGGGAGAGAAGTTCGTTATAGTGCCTGAGGTCTATGGCACACAGATAAAGAAGGAGACCCTGAAGCAGAATATAATAGATTCCCTTTCGACTCTTTCAGACCGGCTTGACCTGAGAAAGAGCGGCTGTTACAAGGATCCTTCGATAAAGAAAAATGACCCTGTTCTTAAGAAAGCAGAGAAGAAGCTTAATGCATATCTTAAGCCCAATATAAGTTACAGGCTTGGAGGAAGGTCGGTTACAGTTTCGAAGGAGGACCAGGCAAAGTGGTTTAAGGCTGATAAAAAGGGCAATGTAAGCTTTGATGATGATGCCATCTATGCATTTGTCAGAAGCTGCGGCTATAAGTACAATACCTTCGGACTGCCGAGAAAGCTTAAGACCCAGTATGGCAGGACAGTTACCATAAAGGGCGGAGACTACGGCTGGTGGATAAACTATCCTGCAGAGGTAAAGCAGCTCAAGGCCGATGTAAGGGCCGGTAAAGATGTGAAGAGAGATTTCATCTATCACAGCGAGGCGGCAAATCACGGCCCGGCAGCAAGCGACTACGGTGACACCTATGCCGAGGTCAATATAGGTGAGCAGCATATGTTCATGATAGTAAAGGGAAAGAAGGTCCTTGAATCCGACTTCGTATCAGGAAACACCAGTCTGAACCGCGGTACGCCTACAGGCACATATACGATCAAGTACAAGGAAAAGGATGCGACACTTAATGGAGAAAACTATTCCACACCGGTAAGCTGGTGGATGCCGTTTAACGGCGGTATCGGCTTCCATGACGCACCATGGCGTCACGGCAGGTTTGGCGGAGAGATCTACAAGACAGCAGGATCCCACGGTTGTATAAACCTTCCGCCGGAGGTGGCAAAGAAGCTTTTTACCTATGTATATAAGGGTATGCCGGTACTGGTATATAATTACAAGGCAAAGGATACGAAAAAAGCAGCTGAGGATTGATCAGAGAAAAGAGAAAGATTATGAGCACCTGGGAAGAAAAAGTTCATAAGGTGACTCCCTATACTCCGGGAGAACAGCCGAAGAATAAGAATGTGATAAAGCTTAATACGAATGAGAACCCATATCCGCCGGCCTCCTCTGTAAAGAGGATAATAGAGTCGGCTGACTATGAGGTCCTGCGCAGATATCCGGATCCACTGGCATCCGGATTATTACAGGCTCTCTCTGACAGCTACGGAGTTCCTAAGGATCAGATCTTCGTAGGAGTAGGCTCTGATGATGTGCTTGCAATGAGCTTCCTTACCTTCTTTACATCAGGAGAGAGAATCCTTTTCCCTGATGTGACCTATTCGTTCTATGACGTGTGGGCAGATGAATTCCGTATACCATTTGATACAGTACCCTTAAGGGAAGATCTTTCTATAGATAAGGAAGGCTTTATCGGTAAAAACTCTGGCGGAATTGTGATTCCCAATCCTAATGCTCCTACAGGTCTTGATGCCGGAGTAGATACGCTTGAGGAGATCATAAGGGATAATCCCCAGTGCGTTGTGATAATAGACGAGGCATATGTGGACTTCGGAGCAGAATCGGTTCTGCCGCTTATAGACAAGTATGACAATCTGCTTGTGACCCAGACCTTCTCGAAGTCAAGGGCCCTTGCCGGCAGCAGGATAGGCTTTGCCTTCGGCAGCAGGAAGCTTATAAAGTATCTGAATGATGTAAAGTTTTCATTTAATTCATACACTATGGACTATATCACCCAGCAGGTGGGTATAGCCTCACTTCAGGACAGGGATTATTTCAGGATGCGCTGTCTTGAGATAATAAATGAAAGAGAACGCGCCAAGAAGGAATTTAGCCGGCTGGGATTTGATTTTCCGGACTCTAAGAGCAATTTCATCTTTGTCCACCACAAGGACAGAAGTGCAGTCGATATCTTCAATGCCCTGAGGGAAAATGATATTTATGTAAGACATTTTGACGGAGAACGCACAGGAGACTATCTGAGAGTCACTATAGGTACAAGAGAGCAGATGGACGCCCTGTTTGGATTCCTTTCTGACTATCTTGGGGAGGGCTGACATTGAACTCTTTTGTGACATGGTTTGCAGGGACCCTGGGTAAGTATATATCTAAGGAGCTTGCGGTCTTTATCATAAGTCTCTTCCCTATCCTTGAATGCAGGGGAGGCCTTATTGCCTCGGCTCTTCTTAAGGTTCCGATTCTTAAGGCAATCCCTATCTGCATAATCGGAAATATAATCCCTATCCCATTCATCCTTCTTTTCATAAGAAAGATCCTTGACTGGATGAAGGGCACCAGGCTGCACGGGATTTCGGAATGGGTGGAATCGCATGCCCTGAAACGGTCCGGCAAGCTTAAAAGCGGTGAGTTCATTGCGCTAATGCTCTTTGTCGGAATCCCTCTTCCAGGAACAGGAGCCTGGACTGGAAGCCTCATAGCTGCTCTTCTTGGTATGGATATAAAGAAGGCAGTAATAGCAGAGCTTATAGGAGTTGCGATAGCGACATGTATAGTATCAGCCTTAAGCTACGGCCTTTTGGGCGCTATAGGCAGTCTTGGCTGAAGGAGGCAAAATGAGATTTGAAGGAGTGACAACAAACTTTGTCTGTCTTGTAGCAGGCGTCTTTATCTATCTTGGCATAATGCACACAGGCTGGGGAAAGGCTCATACCAGATATCAGGTCTTTATCATGATAGTATCTATCGCGGCAGCCTGTCTTGTGGGCGGGCTCATAAGACATTTCGTTATTTAGGCCATTTTGCTATTGAAAACTATGGTGAAAAGTCTTAAAATGTGAAAGATTGGAAAAAGATTTACGGAGGATTTTTTCTTATGGCAACAGAAGTAAATACAATCGCAGTTCTTACCAGCGGCGGTGATGCACCGGGAATGAATGCCTGCATCCGTGCAGTGGTACGTCAGGCGATCGCCAGAGGCAAAAAGGTCATGGGTATCCGCAGAGGATATGCAGGTCTTCTGAATGAGGAGATCGAGCCTATGGATACACACAGTGTTTCGGACATCATTTCACGCGGAGGTACTATTCTCCAGACCGCAAGATGTCTTGAGTTCAAGGAGCTTGAGTATCAGAAGCAGGCTGCTGAGATCTGCAGGAAGAAGAATATCGATGGTTTAGTTGTCATCGGAGGCGACGGTTCATTCAAGGGAGCGCAGAAGCTTTCTGCTCAGGGCATCAATACCATAGGTGTTCCTGGAACCATAGATCTTGATATAGCCTGCACTGATTATACGATCGGATTCGATACTGCTGTAAATACAGCAATGGAGGCCATCGATAAGGTAAGGGATACCTCTACCTCACATGAGAGATGCTCTATCATCGAGGTAATGGGAAGAGGCGCCGGATATATAGCTTTATGGTGCGGCATAGCAAACGGAGCAGAGGATGTACTTCTTCCTGAGCTATATGACTATGACGAGCAGACTATAGTAAACCATATCATTGACGGCAGACGCCGCGGTAAGCAGCACCATATCATAGTAAATGCCGAGGGAATAGGACATTCAGCATCGATGGCAAAGCGTATCGAGGCAGCAACCGGAATCGAGACAAGAGCTACTATCCTTGGACATATGCAGCGAGGCGGATCTCCTACAGCCAAGGACAGGGTATATGCTTCAACTATGGGAGCTATGGCAGTCGATCTGCTCTGCGAGGGCAAGTCAGACAGACTTGTGGCTCATAAGCATGGTGATTTTGTGGATTTCGATATCGATGAGGCTCTTGCAATGCAAAAGACCCTTGATCCGTATCAGGTAGAGATCTGCAAGACTCTTGGAAACAGCGACTACAAGCTTCCTCCTATCAAGAAGGACTGATACAGGGATAACGCTGTGAGCGGGGCTGTGAATCATTAGCTTCACAGTCCCTTTTTATTTGCCTATGTATATATCTTCAAGAAATAATGATATAATAAAACATATCAGAAAAATAAAGACGAACTCAAGGACCAGAAGGAAGGAGGGACTGTTTTTTGCCGAGGGAAGACGGCTTATATCAGAGACTCCGCCAGAGCTTTTGTCTCAGGTCATCGTGGCAGAGGACTTTAAGCCAAAGGATACTTGGGCTGATAAGAGGCTTGAGAGACTTCTTAAGGACTTTGACGGGATCGTTACAGTAAGTGATCAGGTCTTTTCAGAGATATCTGAGACAAGCCACAGTCAGGGGATAGCAGCCCTTGTAAGATGCCCTGTCTATAAGCCGTCTGACCTGCTGGGAGATGTGCCTCTGCTTCTTGTGCTTGAGAATATTCAGGACCCCGGTAATCTGGGGACCATGATAAGGACCTCGCTTGGAGCCGGAGCGACCGGAATAGTTATGACAGAGGGCTGTGTAGATATCTTTTCTCCTAAGGTGGTGAGAGCCACTATGGGCGCTATCTACAGGATGCCCTTCATAGTTGTTCCCGATATCGGCTCACTGTCTGACAAGCTCCCGCAGGGTATCAGGCTTTTTGCTGCATCCCTTAATGGGAAGAGCTCCTACGACAGCTTTGACTACAGGCAGGGCTGCGGTTTTCTGATCGGTAACGAGGGAAGAGGCTTAAGCGAAAAGGCAGTGGAGGCAGCCGATCAGGAAATGCTAATCCCTATGGAAGGTGGCCTCGAGTCGCTCAATGCAGCCATGGCTGCTGGAATCCTGCTCTATGAGGCTCACAGACAGAGACAATGAAGATATGGTATAAGCTTGTCAGGAATAATCACATGATAAAGGATACGACAGTCTGTGATGATTCGACTGACACAAGGACACATAAGATAATGCGCGGGACCGAGGAGGCCTGCCACAGGCTTGATACGGGAATCCCGATCTGGCTTGATGTAAATATAAGAGAATTCAAACGATTCGCAAGGACCCGTTTCACAAAGGATTCCTTTGTTGAGGGGCTTGATGCGGATTATCTTGAGATTGAGGTTATAGAGGAGGATTAGGATCCTCCCCTGCAAGGAGAGTTATTATGGATCAGGTAGAATATGTCCGTGAGCTGGCCGGCCACAAGGAGATCGACACATGGATGAGGACAATGCTTCTCTACAATTCTGCGATCAAGGAGATCGGCACCAAGATAGATATTCTGAATGAAGAGTTTCAGGAGACTCACCGTTATAATCCGATCGAATATGTAAAGAGCAGGGTCAAGTCGCCGGAGAGCATAGCAAAAAAGCTCAGGAGATACGGCTTCGAGGATGATATCTTAAATATGGTGACTCACTGCAATGATATAGCAGGGACAAGGATAGTATGCTCCTTTACCTCGGATATATACAGGCTGGCCGATATGATAGGCCGTCAGTCTGATATCAATGTGATCTCGATAAAGGACTATATCAAGCATCCCAAGATAAGCGGCTACAAGAGCTACCATATGATAGTAAGCATTCCGATTTTTCTGTCGGATGCAGTGGTTGACACAAGGGTAGAGATCCAGATAAGAACCATGGCCATGGATTTCTGGGCCAGCCTAGAGCATAAGATCTACTACAAATTCGAGGGTCAGGCTCCTGACTATATAAGCCGGGATCTGAGAGAATGCTCTAAGATCGTCTCTATGCTTGATGCCAAGATGCTCTCGCTTAATGAAGCTGTCATAAAGGCCAAGAAGGAGCAGGATGCAAGTTTTATGTCCACAGATGATGATCTGCCTGCAGTAAGGGAGGGCTGAATGGATATTGATGAATCTGTATATATAGGTCCGGGTGCATTCATAAGCGATGATGTGACCCTTAGGGAAAATGTCTCTGTCTTTCCAAATGCGGTAATACGCGGAGATGAGGGGGCTATATTTGTTGACCGTGATACTAACATTCAGGACTGTGCTGTTCTTCATTGCGGCGACGGCTATACCGTTCATGTAGGAAGGGGAGTGACCATAGGTCACTCTGCCATTGTACATGGAAGCACAGTAGGCGATGACTCGCTTATAGGCATGGGTGCCATACTTCTGAACGGTGCTAAGGTAGGCTCATGTTGCATAATAGGCGCCGGTTCCCTTGTGACCGGTAAGATGGAGATCCCTGATGGCTACATGGCTTTCGGAAATCCGTGCCGTCTTATAAGGAAGCTTACTCCTGAAGAGATAGAGGGCAACAGAAAAAATGCCAGACTCTATGTGGAGCTGGCACGCGAAAAGCGCGGCCTGTAGGACGATTCTCCTCCGACATTCGATTATATGATTTACAAGTTAATAAAGGGGCGCCTTGTCTTTATTAGAGACGAGAGTGGTTTTGACAGCCGCCATAATACTCTTTTCCTCCATAACTGGAAATGGTATGATTACTATATGCCAGTCGCAATCCTCTTCGTCCTGGGCTTTATAGGATAAGGAAAATCGAAAAAAATAAAAAAAGTGCTTGACATCATATATAAAGTCTAGTATACTATCCATTGTCGCGAGTGATCAAACAGCAAGCGACAGGATATATGCGATGGTGGCGTAGTTGGTAACGCGCGACCTTGCCAAGGTCGAGACCGCGGGTTCGAGTCCCGTCCATCGCTCTTTTCAGGGGCTGCCGGAATGGCAGTCTTTTTTGTGTCTATCAACCTTTTGCAACTAGAACATCTTCTTGCAATATGCATCGTAACATGAGATAATAGTGATATAGATTTATTGGAGGTGACCATATGGATACTATGGATATAGCTTCATTATCAATGGGCCTTAGCCAGTCGAGGACTATGGGCCAGGTAGGTACCCTGATGCTTGCCAAGTCACTCGATACCCAGAAGGATCTGGCGATGGGAGAGGTCGGCATGATAGAACAGGCGCCGGCTCCTTCGAGGCCGGCAATGGAGAGATCGGTGAATCCTTCAGTCGGAGGGAATGTAGATCTCTATCTGTAACATAGGAGACAGGGTGAGCAGGAGACCATGAGTCTCCTGTTTTTTTAAGCCCTTTATTTTTTTGCAGTAATTTGGTAGAATAAGTAGATTATTGAAAGGATAAGCTATGAGCCAGGCAGACAGGATCTTTAGAGCGATGTGCAGGGATATAATAGATCACGGCACAGATACAAGGGGACAGGCGGTGCGTCCGCACTGGCCGGATGGAGAAGCAGCATATACGATAAAGCAGTTCGGTATCGTGAACAGATATGACCTGAGAGAGGAATTCCCAGCCCTTACATTCAGGCGCACAGCTATAAAGAGCGCGACAGACGAGATCCTCTGGATCTGGCAGAAGAAGTCTAATAATATAAAGGATCTCCACTCTCATATCTGGGATGAATGGGCGGGTAATGACGGAAGCATAGGAAAGGCCTACGGATATCAGTTGGCGAGGAAATACTGCTGGAAGGATATCACAGAGGAGGGTCTTATCAGGGTATATGGAAGCGCAGATGTGCCGATTGTTGGAGAGGGCGACCATATAGCAGCGCAGACCCATGTGGTATACAATTCTGACAGACAGATGTATATGATGGATCAGGTGGATAAGGTTCTCTATGATCTGAAGACCCATCCTTTCTCGAGAAGGATAATGACGAATCTGTATGATTTCTGTGACCTTCCGGAGATGAATCTCTATCCATGCGCTTACAGCGCTACCTTTAATGTGACAGAGGAGAAAGATGGTCTGGTTCTTAATATGGTCCTGAACCAACGCTCACAGGATACGCTTACAGCAAACAACTGGAATGTATGTCAGTATGCAGTGCTTTTGTCTATGATAGCAAGGGATGTGGGAATGAAGCCCGGGGTCCTTCTCCATGTGATAGCGGATGCCCATATCTATGACAGGCATGTGCCTCTTGTGGAGGAGCTTATATCAAGAGAAGAGCATCCGGCTCCATCCTTCTGGCTTAATCCTGACAAGAAGGATTTCTACTCCTTTACCAGAGATGATGTAAGGCTTGATGATTATGTGACAGGAGAACAGATAAAGGATATACCGGTGGCAATCTGAACCGGAAGGAGAAGATATGATAGCAATCGCAGCCGTTGACAGGAACTGGGGTATAGGATATAAGGGAAAACTACTAACCAGTATACCCAATGATATGAAGCTTTTTCGGAACGAGACAAAGGGAAATGTGATAATATGCGGGCGAAAGACCCTTGAGAGCTTTCCTGGTGGAAGGCCTCTGCCGGGACGAGTCAATATAGTGCTTACCTCCTTCCCCGGATACAGAAGCGGTGACGCTGTTGTCGTACATGATATGGACGAGCTTTTTGCGAAAATAAAGGATTATCCTGATAAAAATATATATGTTGCAGGCGGGGCATCGGTCTATTCAGAGCTTCTGCCATATTGTGAAAAGGCGCTTATCACGAGGATAGACTTCTCCTTTGACGCGGATACCTACTTCCCGGATCTTGATAAGGAGGAGGGCTGGAGGCTTGATGGCCTAAGCGAGGAGGAGACCTACTTTGATCTGTGCTACACGTTTACAGAATACAGGAATGAGAAAGTAAAGAAATGGACATCACAGGAAGAAAACTGATAGTAAAGGCTCTTGCAGAGGAAGGCGTTGATACCGTTTTTGCATATCCCGGAGGGATGATCACGGATATAGTAGACGAGCTTTACAAGCAGGAGGACAAGTTCCGGCTTATCCTGCCGCGCCATGAGCAGGCTCTTGTCCATGAGGCAGAGGGCTATGCCAGAGCGACTGGTAAGCCGGCGGTATGTCTGGTTACAAGTGGCCCTGGAGCCACTAATGCGATCACCGGCATAGCAGATGCACATTATGACAGCATTCCTCTTGTTGTGATCACAGGACAGGTGGCCCAGCCTCTGATAGGAAACGATGCCTTCCAGGAGGTCGACATAGTCGGAATGACAAGAAGCATAGTAAAGTACGGTGTGACCGTCCGTGACAGGAAGGAACTTGGCCGTATACTGAAGATGGCTTTTTATATAGCTGCAAGCGGTAAGCCGGGGCCGGTGCTTATAGATATACCTAAGGATATACAGCAGAAGTCAGGCCCTGAGGAATATCCATCACATGTCGATATCAGAGGCTATAAGCCTAATACATCTGTCCATATAGGACAGCTGAAGCGGGCATACAAGACTCTTCGGAATGCGAAAAAGCCTCTGATCCTGGCTGGTGGCGGTATCCATATTTCGGGAGCAGAGAAGCTTCTTACTGATTTTGCCAGAAGGATGAGGGTGCCTGTAGTCACCACAGTGATGGGTAAGGGATCCATGCCTGAGGATGATCCGCTATATGTCGGAAACTCAGGAATGCATGGCAGATATGCTGCAAATATGGCAGAGATGGAATGTGATCTGCTCTTTTCCATAGGTACCCGTTTCAATGACAGGATCACCGGGGACCTGAATGAATTTGCGCCAAAAGCAAAGATCGTACATGTGGATATCGATACTGCCTCTATCTCGAGAAATGTAGTAGTGGATGTGCCTGTGGTATCTGACGCTTCTCTTGCCCTTACTCATCTGCTTGAATGGGCAGAACCCCTTGATACGGCTGACTGGCAGGCTCAGATAGCAGGCTGGCAGAAGGAGTATCCTCTTTCGGTAAAGGTAAAGGAGGGCCTGAATCCCCAGGTCATAATGGAAGATATAGCAGATGTGTTCGGTGAGGCCACATATGTAGCCGATGTGGGACAGCATCAGATGTGGGCCACACAGTTTTTGAAGCTTGTCGGGAATTCAAGGCTTTTTACCTCGGGAGGTCTGGGGACAATGGGATTCGGTTTTCCTGCATCCCTTGGCGCTAAGGCTGCGGATCCTGACAGGGCAGTCGTATGCATAACAGGTGACGGAGGCTTTCAGATGAATATGCAGGAGCTTGCGACATCGGTATGCGATGATATACCGGTGACCATATGTCTGATGAATAACAGATATCTGGGAATGGTGCGTCAGCAGCAGCAGTATTTCTACGGCAAGCGCTATGAGCTCACATATCTTGGAAAAAGAGACAGGAATGTCCTCCATCCGGATAGATTTGAGAACATGGATCCGTTTTATGCCCCTGACTATATAAAGCTTGCGGCTTCATATGGAATAGATGGCATGAGGGTAAGCCGTGAGGAGGACATAATAAAGGCTCTTCAGGCCGCGTCAGCAGCTCAGAAGAATGGACATTCATATCTGGTTGAATTTGAGATATCACCGGAGGATGTCGTGCTTCCTATGGTAAAGGGCGGAATGGCAAACTCTGATATGATATTAAGGTGATCGTGATGAAAAACAGATGGATTGCATTATATGTGGAAAATGAGGTCGGAGTCCTTGCAAAGGTGTCGGGTCTGTTTTCGGGAAAGAGCTATAATCTGCAGAGTCTTACAGTAGGGACAACAGAGCATGATGACGTCTCCAGGATGACTATAAGTGTAGAGGCCGATGATGTGACCTTTGAGCAGATAAAGAAGCAGCTCAATTCGATGGTAGAGGTAATAAAGGTAATGGACCTTACCGATGTTCCTATCCACAGCAAGGAGATCCTCTATGCCAAGATAGCAGGTATAGATTCAGAGGGTAAGGATGAGGCCTTCCGTATAGCCCAGGCTTTCAGGATCAGGGTGATAGATATAGGAAAGGATTCACTGCTGCTCGAAAGCGCTCTTACAGAGCGAAGAAACAATGAGCTGGTAGCCCTGCTTAAGAAGACCTACCGCCGGATAGAGGTCGTACGAGGCGGAGCAGTCGCAATAGAGAGTATAAGCACAAGCTGTAGATGACCGAAAGCCTGTAGGCGAGAGCAAGCCGAAGGCGCAGCTCAAGCCACAGGCGAGGTCGTTCTGTGAGATTAGCGAAAGCAAGCCGTAGGCGAAGCTTGAGCTTAGCGAGCAGAACTTCCTTATAAGCGAAGGTCGAACCTAGCGAAGAGAACTTCCTTAGCAAAATAGGTGTGAGGTCCGAGGTCAGAGGTGTGAGGCCGAAAGCATAGAGATAAAGACGAGCTTAGCGAAAAGAACTTCCATGATTCATATACGATAGGACACGATAATGATAAACTTTTTTAAAGAACACAAAGACAGATGGCTTGCCTCCCTGATCGTTCTTATCCTTCTTATAGTATGCTTTGCAAACGCAGACAGCGGAGAGATAAGAGAGGCAGCTATTACAGATTCAAAGCATTACAAGCCGACAGCAGAGTGGATGAGAGATATAGCTGATGATACCTATCTTTCATCGATTTCTATTCCTGGGACACATGATAGCGCGGCCAGATATGTATTTCCTGGATATTCGCTCAGGACACAGAAAATGACTATTGCCGACCAGCTGACTAGCGGATACAGATACCTGGACATAAGGCTTGCTATCGAGAATACCAGAGAGGGCAAAAGGCTTGGATTTGTGCATAATCTGGGAAAATGCCGTAAGTCAAAGTTCATCTTTTCAAAGCAGATATATCTTGACGAGGTTCTTGATCAGATATATGCCTTCCTGAAGGCGCATCCGTCAGAAACAGTCCTGTTCTGCGTAAAGGATGAGAACAGCAATGATAAGGCAGACGAGTTTGAAAGGCTTCTATTTAATGAGATAGACAAGAAACCGTCAGACTGGTATCTCGATGATACTATACCGAAGCTCTCTTCAGTTCGGGGCAGGATAGTGCTTTTAAGGCGTTTCAGTAATCCGCTGGCCAAAAGTGCCGGGCTTGATTTCAGCTGGGAGGATCAGGGAAGCAGCCAGGTCGTGGACCTGCCATATGTGAACTATCCGATAGGAGATAATGCGACGCTCTGGGTACAGGACAGATACAGATATACTGTTGCAGAGAAGGAGGACGCCTTTATCGATATGCTTGAGAATGTACAGCCGGATGATTCTACATTTACTCTGAATTTCCTTTCTACAACGAATGGAAGCGGAATATCGCATCCGGCCTCCTATGCATCACTACTAAACGAAAAGCTCATGGGGATCGATCTGCATCCGAACACAAGCTACGGGATCATAGTCGTGGATTTCGGGACCAGACAGCTAGCACAGCATATCTACATGACAAACTACAAGACAGCAAACCAGCAATAAGGATCTGATGGCTCAATCGGCCATCAGCAGATGAAAAAGAGAATGACAAAGAAAGATATACAGGAGATAAAGAGGCGGTATACAAAGGACAAGCATAACTTTACCCGGATTGCCGGCTGCTATGTGGACAACGAGAAGAATAAGATCATAAGCTTTTCAGAGTCGCCTGAGCAGATGGCAGAGGATGATTTTTTCAAATACCTTGCTATAGCAGGCAAATGTCTGTCAGGAAGGCTGAATGACAATATCCTCCAGCTGCCGTTTCCTGATACAGAAATACTTAACGGAGAGAGGTATGACCTGCTTCAGAGGCTCAGGAAAAGCGAGCTGAAGGACCAGGAGATACTGGAAGAGTTTTTTGACATAGTAATCGAAAACTATACTATAGCAGGAAATTTCCTGATGCTTCTGTTCCGCGATGTATATGACATACCTATGAAGACAAAGGACCAGCTGGATACAGATGAGTCAGAATATGTCTATGACTATATACTTGGAGCCATCTGTCCGGTAAACCTCTCAAAGGCTGCTCTTGGCTACAGGGAGGATACAAATGAGATAGGAGCCCTGAGGAGGGAATGGACCGTAAGCCCGGTGGAAAGTGGCTTCATGTTTCCGAGCTTTTCAGAGAGAAACGCTGATTTCAATACAGTGACCGTATACCAGAAGAATCCAAAGGCGCCGCACAGGGAATTCTTCGAGAACTGCCTTCATGCGACCTCAAGGCTTACCTCATCTGAGAAGAAAACGGCCTTTGAGCAGATGGTGAATAAATCCCTACCGGAGGATGACAAGGATATCCATTGCAGCATAGCAGATAACCTTAGTGAGTTCATCGACAGGAAAACAGCAGAGCAGGCTCAGGATACTCCGGTTGCTATCAGCGGAGACGATGTGAAGGAGATCCTTACAAGCTCAGGAGTCGAGGAGATAAAGGCCGACAGGATAAAGGAGAGGTTTGAGGGTTTCTTTAACGATACTTTTAATGAGCCGGAGGCAGACGAGCTACTTGACAAGAGACTCTTAAAGGATAAGGAGCTTCGTGATGAAAAGGCAGCACTGGCAAGAGAGGTACATACTCTGCAGCAGCAGTTAAACGAGGCAGGAGCAGATCAGGAAGCCGATATCACTGTAAGGGTTCCGCCGGAAAGAGCCGCAGAGGTTACGACAGCCTTTATCGATGAGAAAAGATGTCTTGTCATACCACTTGATCCGGCGGATACGGCTAGGGTCAATGGAGAGGAGAAGGCATTGTGATCCACTTGTTTTTTCGATGCTAATGCGTTAAACTGTTAGTTTAGAGAAACAGGGCAGGCGATAAGCCCTTTTTATGAATTTATCGTATGATTTCAGTATATATAAAGGAGCAGCATAATGAGACAGGAGCTTACTGACGTAAAGCAGTTGTTTACAGACACAGAAAGATATGTCGGGACTACGGTAAAGGTAGCCGGATGGGTCAGGAGCAACCGCAGTTCCAAGAACGTGGGATTTCTCGTTGTAAATGACGGGACATACTTCACGCCGCTTCAGGTAGTCTATACAGCGGATACAAAGGATTTTGACAAGCTTGGCAGCATCAATGTAGGAACTGCCGTTATAGCAGAGGGAGAGCTTGTTGCCACGCCGGATGCAAAGCAGCCATTCGAGCTTTCGGCAAGGGTAGTGGAGATAGAGGGAGAGAGCACTCCTGATTATCCTCTTCAGAAGAAAAGACATACAATGGAGTATCTGCGTACCATACCGCATCTTAGGGCCCGTACCAATACATTCGAGGCTGTCTTTAAGGTAAGAAGCCTTGCAGCCTATGCTATCCATAAGTTTTTTCAGGAGAGGAACTTCGTATATGTCCACACTCCTCTTATCACCGGAAGCGATGCCGAGGGAGCAGGAGAGATGTTTCAGGTGACGACTCTTGATATGGATCAGATACCTCACACCGAGGACGGGGCTGTCGACTATTCTAAGGATTTCTTCGGAAAGGAGACCAACCTTACTGTATCAGGCCAGCTGAACGGAGAGACCTTTGCCCAGGCCTTTAAGAATATCTATACGTTCGGACCTACCTTCCGTGCAGAGAATTCCAATACCACAAGGCATGCGGCTGAGTTCTGGATGATAGAGCCGGAGATCGCCTTTGCCGACCTTGAGGATGATATGGAGCTTGCGGAGTCCATGCTTAAATACATCATAAACTATGTCCTGGAGAACGCGCCGGCCGAGATGGAGTTTTTCAACAGCTTTGTGGACAAGGGGCTTATCGAGAGACTTCATAATGTAGTAGACAATGATTTCGCGAGAGTCACCTATACAGAGGCAGTCGATATACTGATGAAGCACAACGACAAGTTCGATTACAAGGTGAGCTGGGGATGCGATCTGCAGACAGAGCACGAGAGATATCTGACAGAGCAGATCTACAAGAGACCTGTATTCGTGACTGACTATCCTAAGGAGATAAAGGCCTTCTATATGAAGCTGAACCCGGATGGAAAGACGGTTGCAGCAGTTGACTGCCTTGTACCGGGAATAGGCGAGATAATCGGAGGCTCACAGCGTGAGGATGACTTCGAGCTCCTTAAGAAGAGAATGGATGAGCTGGGAATGGACGAGAGTCAGTACGGTTTCTATCTCGATCTGAGGAAGTACGGTTCTACCCGTCATGCCGGATTCGGTCTTGGCTTCGAGAGATGCGTGATGTATCTTACAGGAATGGGCAATATCAGAGACGTGATCCCGTTCCCGCGTACAGTAGGTAACTGCGAGCTGTAATTTTATAAAAATATTTAGAAAAGGGAAAGAAAATATGGCAGGCATTATAATTCCGGATAATTACAAGCCGGTGCTGGGATTAAAGGAAACCCAGATCGCGATCAAGAGAGTAAAGGATTTCTTCCAGAGTCAGCTGTCAGCTGAGCTTAATCTTCACAGGGTTACGGCGCCACTGTTCGTTACCCCTGAGTCAGGATTAAATGACAATCTGAACGGAGTTGAAAGACCGGTTTCCTTTGGTATCAGGGAGCTTGGCGATAAGAAGGTGGAGATAGTCCATTCGCTGGCCAAGTGGAAGAGGATGGCTCTGGGAAGATACGGCTTTCTTCCGGGAGAAGGCCTTTATACAGATATGAACGCGATCAGGCGTGATGAGGAAACGGACAATATACATTCTATATATGTGGACCAGTGGGACTGGGAGAAGGTCATCACACATGACAAAAGAAACGAATCCACTCTTATAGATACTGTAAAGAACGTATATGAGGCTCTTCGTGTGACTGAAAAGCATATGAGCAATCTCTACGATTATATTGACTGCTTCCTGCCGGAGGAGATCTTTTTTATAACCAGCCAGGAGCTTTTAGACAGATGGCCGGATATTACTGCTAAGGAAAGAGAGTACAGGATAGCAAAGGAGCATGGTGCAGTCTTCATACAGAAGATAGGAGGCCCGCTTTCCGATGGCAAGCCTCATGACGGCAGGGCCCCTGACTATGATGACTGGGAGCTGAACGGGGATATAATAGTATATTATCCAGTAGATGATATCTCACTTGAGCTGTCATCGATGGGTATAAGAGTGGATGAGATCTCTCTCCCTAAGCAGCTTAAGGCAGCAGGCTGTGAGGATCGCCTGTCGCTTCCTTTCCACAAGGCTATAATGGAGGGAAGGCTCCCATATACCATAGGCGGAGGGATCGGACAGTCGAGGATCTGTATGTTTTTCCTGAGAAAATGTCATATCGGTGAGGTTCAGGTATCGGTATGGCCGGAGAGTGATATAGAAGAGGCAGACAGACAAGGGGTGACACTTTTATGAGCAAGAATCTGCATTCACCGTCTATGGACAAACTCATGGATGCCCTCTGTTCCCTTACAGACAGGGATGAGGCATACCGTTTTATGGAGGATTTGTGCACGGTAGGCGAGCTTGAGGCAATGCAGCAGAGACTTCTGGTTGCTGCAATGCTTCGCCGCCATGATACCTATCAGGTCATAGCAGCAGATACAGGAGCATCGACAGCGACCATCAGCAGAGTAAGGCGTTCGCTTGATTACGGCGATGACGGCTATGATCTGATACTTAAAAGACTAGGATTATAAATGGAAGATTTGAGCAGAATACTTAACAAGGAACAGCTTGACGGGGTTCTCACGACCGAGGGCCCCGTTCTTATACTGGCTGGAGCCGGCTCAGGCAAGACCAGGGTCCTGACTCACAGGGTAGCCTATCTGATAGAGGAAAAGGGAGTAGCACCATGGAACATTATGGCTATCACCTTTACCAACAAGGCCGCAAGGGAGATGCAGGAGAGGGTCGAGGCCTTAAGCGGGGCCAACAGCGGAGTATGGATTTCCACATTTCACTCAGCCTGTGTCAGGATCTTAAGACGCTTTTCTGAGAGGATAGGCTATAAGAGCGGCTTTTCCATATATGACTCGGAGGATTCAAGGACTCTTATCAGACATATCCTGAAGGAAAAGAATGTAGATACGAAAAAGGTCAAGGAAAAATTTTTCCTTAACCAGATAAGTCATCTGAAGGATAGTCTTATTTCTCCAGAGTATTCGGAAAAGGGATTCTCCCACAGCTTTCCTGATGGACTGGTACCGGCTGTATACAGGGAGTATCAGGCCAGGCTTAAGGCCAATAATGCATTCGATTTCGATGATCTGATAGTAAAGACAGTAGAGCTTTTAAGTCAGGATGAAGAGGTAAGGGCTTATTATAACGACAGGATCCATTATCTTATGGTCGACGAGTATCAGGATACAAATGCCGCCCAGTTCGAACTTATAAGGCTTCTTTCTGAGAAGAGGAGGAATCTCTGCGTCGTAGGAGATGATGACCAGTCCATATACAAATTCCGCGGAGCAGATATTGAAAATATTTTAAGCTTCGAGAAGCGCTTTCCTGATGCAAAGGTCATAAAGCTGGAGCAGAATTACCGCTCATATTCGACTATACTTGATGCTGCCAATGCCGTTATTAAGAATAATAAGGGCAGAAAGGCCAAGAAGCTTTTCTCCAGAAGGGGCCAGGGAGATAAGATTGTATTTAAGATGTTTGAAAGCGGCTATGAGGAGGCGGCTTTCATAGCAGATGATATAAGAAGAAAGGAAAAGAGCTTAAAGGACGATTTCAGGGATTTCGCAGTCCTTTACAGGACAAATGCCCAGTCCCGTCTTCTAGAGGAGAAGATGCTTTTGGAGAATATCCCTTACAGGATAGTCGGCGGTGTCAACTTCTATCAGAGAAGAGAGGTAAAGGATATGCTCGCCTATCTTCAGGTCATAGAGAATTCCTCAAACGATGTATCGGTCAGAAGGATCTTGAATGTGCCTAAGAGAGGCATAGGAGCTACAACTGAGGCCAAGGTCGCTTCGATCGCTGCTTCCAGCGGTATCTCATTCTTTGAGGCCCTCTCACGTGGAGTATCGGACGGAATGCTTGGCAGAAGCGGAAAAAAGATCACTGAGTTTACCGATCTGATTGAGAAGCTTACTGTCATGCTTAATGAGGACGGAGTTACAGGCCTGATAAAGGACATTGCAGAGCAGACAGGCTACCGGGCGGCTCTTAAGGCAGAAAACACAGATGAATCAGAGGAGAGGCTTCTTAATATCGACGAGCTGGTGAGCAAGGCAGCAGAGTTTGAAAGAAGGCTTAACGCTGATAAGGAGAATGAAGGGCTTACTAACGCCGAAAGACTTACCATGTTCCTTCAGGATGTGTCTCTGGTAACCGACGCGGATGCATCGGATGAAAGCGATAACAGAGTGACTCTTATGACAGTTCATGCTGCCAAGGGACTTGAGTTTGCCAATGTATATCTGGCAGGAATGGAGGATGGCCTCTTCCCTTCTTATATGTCGATCAATTCTGATACGTCAGATCAGGACATAGAGGAGGAGAGGAGACTTATGTATGTCGGGATCACAAGAGCCAAGGATTCTCTTACGATAACGGCAGCACGAGCCAGAATGGTTCATGGTGAGATCGAGTATTCCAATGTGAGCCGCTTTGTAAAGGAGATACCGGAGGGCCTGATAGATGGCTATGTGCCCGGAGGAAAGTACAGATCTGATAAAGGAGGCTTTAATTTAGAGCATCAGCCTTCCTATACTACGGAGAAAAGGGAGGGCTACGGGAGCCTGGCATATGGAGGAGTCAGAGGCTATTCTGCAACCCCTGGAACAAAGAAAAGGACAAGGAAAAAGACGATTTCGACGGACTACACCAAAAAGCTTGATTCCTTAGTTCAAAAGGGCATGTCAAAGCAGACTGTCTTAGATTACGGGGTAGGAGACAGGGTCTCGCATCTCAAGTTCGGCGAGGGCCAGGTCACGGAGATCAAGGACATGGGTAAGGACTACGAGGTCACGGTAGAGTTTGAAAAGGCCGGCAGGAGGAAACTCTTCGCAGGATTTGCCAGGCTGAAAAAGGTCTGAGGGTTTACATTTCCCTTTGATGTGGTATAATTAAGATAAGTTTATCATACAGGTCAGGAGGTATTATGAAAATATTTTCCAGAGAACTGACAAAGGACGATCTGGCGGACCTGATAGATGTAAGCAAGCTTCTTAGGATACTTGATAAGCCTGCATCACTGGTCAGAAGCCGTGCGGAGATCAAACAGAAAAAGAAGGAGAAAACAGACATGAAAAAGCTGGTAAAGGGAATCCTGATTACAGTCGGAGTTGTAGCTGTTGTATGTGGTATCGCATATGCGCTCTACCGTTATTTCACGCCGGATTATGATGATGCGTTCGATGATGATTTCGATGACGCATTTGATGACGATGATGACGACCTCTTTGCGGAAGACAAGGACTGAGAGGATTTTACAGTAGTTAAGGCCGCAGCATAAGCTGCGGCTTTTATTTTTGGAGATGACAGATGAGCTGTATTCATTTTGGCGATCCTGACAACTGCGGAGGATGCAGATACCAGGACATTCCCTATCAGGAGGAGCTTCTAAGGAAGCAGGAAAAGCTGCGTGAGCTTTTTATCGAGCCCCTGCCTGATTTCGATCAGATCTTTGAGGGCATAACAGGCAATGAGGCCTGTGCCTACCGCAACAAGATGGAATTTACATTCGGAAACCGCTGTAAGGATGGCCCTCTGGAGCTTGGAATGCACAGAAAGGGGAGGTTCTACGATATAGTTTCAGTTCCGGACTGTCAGATTACTTCAGCTGATTTTGGCAGGATAACTGAGGCTGTATGCGGATATTTCAGGGAAAAGGGAACTGATTTTTACAGAAAGAGAGCCCATACAGGATATCTGAGGCATCTTCTGGTAAGAAAGGCCCATTTTACAGGCCAGATTCTTGTAGACCTGGTGAGCGCCGGCTATGAGGGATCTGATGAAAAGTCCCTGCTTTCGGGCTTTAAGGACAGGATCCTGTCTCTTGATCTTGACGGAGAGATAGCAGGTATCCTCCATACCAGGAATAATTCATTGGCTGATGCTGTAATGGATCAGGGAACAGAGGTCCTGTATGGAAATGACTTTTTCTATGAGAAGCTATGCGGTCTTACCTTCCGGATCTCTCCATTTTCCTTTTTCCAGACCAATTCAGCCGGAGCCGAAAAGCTATACGGCAAGGCCAAGGAATATATGCTTTCTGCTCTTTCAGGAGAAAAGCCATCAGAGGTCTTTGACCTTTATTCAGGGACCGGGACCATCACCCAGATTGTTTCCTCCTATGCCACTCATGTGACAGGAGTGGAGATAGTTCCTGAGGCAGTGGAGGCGGCAAGGGCAAATGCACGGCTGAACGGGATCTCAAACTGCTCATTTATATGCGGAGATGTGTTCAAGGTAATTGAAGGACTTGAAGAGCGTCCCGATATGATAATAGTCGACCCTCCAAGGGAGGGGCTGTCGCCAAAGGCTCTGTCAAAGATAGTATCCTATGATGTGGATTCGATAATCTATATAGCCTGCAAGCCGGCCTCCCTGGCAAGGGATATCCCGACCTTTACGGCTCATGGATACAGGACAGCCAGGCTGTCCTGCGTAGATATGTTTCCAAGGACCGACAATACTGAATGTATAGCCCTATTCACTAAGAGATAGTTTTTCTGACAGCCAGGAGAATATCTGTCTGTAGTAGTCCTTCCGGACCTGGTCGGTGGAATTAAAGATCTCATGCTTTGATGTCTGGTAGGTGATATGACGGGCATCCTTTACTTTTGATAGGAAGTCTCTGTATCCGGATGGATCAACCAGATGGTCACAGCCTGCCTCAAATACCAGAAGAGGGGTTTTAATGGATGCTGCCTTTTTTATTAGCTTCCTTGTGGCGGAGACAGAGGCCAGTGACCAGCCGAAGGTCGCTCCATAGGTCTGGTAATCAGGACAGGTTAGTCTCTGATCGAACAGATAGTCATATCTGGCCCTTGACTCGGCGCTTGATGTCTCGAAGACTCTTACTCCATCAAATCTTTGCTGGCCTACTGAGAGCATCCTTTCCTTATGGAAGAGATGGACATATAGCCCAAGAAGCGCGATCTTTGCCCTTGATATCCCATTTGTCTGAATGCGCACCATGGGACTTGAAAGTATGGCAAGACAGAAGTCATCCGGATAGCTTTCTAGATAAAGGGAGGCGATCGCTCCTCCCATCGAATGGGCAAAAAGCACGGCAGGAATACCCTGAGGCTTCTTTACAGAGACGATCCTGTCATAAAAGGTCTTCATATCGGATAAGTACTGGTCATAGCTTTTAATATATACCAGATCCTTTTCGGCAAGCTTGCCTCCTGAGAGGCCATGACCTCTCATCTCAGGGAAGAAGAAGCCGTAGCCCTCCCTGAAGAAATACCAGGACATCTCTGTATATTTCCCGAAGAATTCGCAGAAGCCGTGAAAGATCACTATGATAGCCCTGGGCTTATCAGGTATCGCATAGTAGTAATGGATAGGAGTGCCGTCATATGAATCAAGGTAACCGTCCTTTACAGCCTGTTCTCTCCATTCACGGCACGGCCCATCCATGGCCTCCCTGAAATCATCTTCACCAAGAATAGCTGTCATCATGCTCTCCCGTAAAGCCTTAAGGCCTTCTTAGGATAGTTAGTGATGATAGCATTTACTCCTGTCTCTTGACATAATTTCATATGCTTCTCCTCGTTAACTGTCCATACATTTACAGAAAGACCTCTGTTCCTGCATTCCTGAATGAAATCAGGGTACTGTATGTTATAGAGGGCAGGATGAAGTGCGTCCACTCCGTGAGTCTGGCCGTATGCAGGCATATCAATAGTGCCGTCGGCATATAGAAAGCCGGTCTTGGCCAGCGGATCGAGCCTTCTGATCTTCATCACAGAATAATGATTGAAGGAAGAGTAGATTACTCTGTCAGAAAAACCGTTTTTCTTTGTTAGCTTTACAATGTCCTCCTCTATACCCGGATAGAAGTATATGCCGGTCTTTAGCTCTATGTTTATAGTAAGCTCTGTAGGACGCAGGGCATCGAATACCTCCTGCATGGTAGGAATCGTCACGCCCTCGTAGGCCTTGTTGCCGTTATCGAAATTAAAGGTCTTGAGCTGGGACAGGGTGTAGTCCTTTATCAGGCCGGATCCGTTTGATGTTCTGTCTATGGTCTCGTCATGGCAGACTACTATCTTTTTATCCTTTGTGTATTGTATATCAAGTTCTACTCCGTCGGCTCCCATCAGGTTGGCGAGCTCGAATGCGGGGATAGTGTTCTCCGGCGCATATCCGCTGGCTCCTCTGTGAGCCCATACAAGTGGTGTGTTCATAAGCAATAACCTCCTTCCATTATTTTATAATTTTCTTGTCAGATATTCAACAATATTACGAACATTTTACTTTTAACGACGCATGGAAACTGATATAATGAAAATAGTTTATCAGAACGGAGGTATATTATGAAAGAGGAAAAAAATCATTCCAGGGGACTATGGGCACAGATGAGCTATGGAATGGCGGAATTTTTTAATGGCGGAGCCTTTGTGATAATCGGTTCCTTTTTCTCCGCTTTCCTGATAAAGGCAATGGGGATGCCGCCGGCCCTGGCCGGTACCGTACCACTTGTTGGACATTTCTGGGATGCAATCACAGATCCCGTGATGGGGAATATAACCGACCGGACCAGCAGGGAAATGGGACCGAAGAGGTTTTATATGCTTATAGGCACGATTGCCACAGCCTTATCCTTCATGGCCATCTGGATCCCGTTTGCTTCATCGGCGGCAGCCATGACGGTCTTTTATATAGTCATGTACTGCCTCTTTTCCACAGGCTCAACTATCCTTATGGTACCCTACAATGGGCTGCTTGCAGATATGGTGGATGATTATGCGGTAAGGTCTAAGTTTTCAAATATGAGGATGATCTGGTCTACGCTCGGGTCTATGGTATGCGGAGTAGTCCCGACCTTTCTTATAGGAGATCCGACAGACGCCAGTCTCTATTTCAGATGCTGCGTGGTCTTCGGAATCTGTTTCCTTGTGACAGGTCTTGTCACAGTAGCGGGCACCTGGGAGAAGCAGCATCCTCCGGTCAGGTCAAGGCTTATAGACAGTTTCGATCATGCAGGAAGCGTCTTTAAGAGCAGAAGCTTCCGTCTCTTTATCGGTATCTATCTGAGCGGACAGTGCGCAACGGATTTTGTGACAGGTATGGCAGTGTATTATGTAGATGATGTGCTGAATGGATATGGTAATCATTACTTTACCTATCTGATGGCTGCTATTATAGTTTCTCAGCTGGTTGGCATGATTATCTGGGGACCTGTGATGGCAAGGACATCAAAGCGTGCCACTATACTGATAGGAGCTCCCATAAGGATAGCCTCAACTCTCCTTCTTATACCATTCTCCTATCAGGGAGTAAGCATAATTTTTGTCCTTCTTTTAGCCTGTGGGATAGGAATAGGAAATGCAGCGACTCTTACAAGCATATTTGCTATAATGGCTGATATGCCAGATGTGGATGAGCTTCTAACAGGAGTCAGGAGACCCGGAGTAGTATCCGGTATGTCGACCTTTGCCAGAAAGATTTCATCAGGACTTTCATCCTGGCTTACAGGAGTCCTTCTGGCGGCAGTAGGCTACAGTTCAAAGGTGGCGAAGGCCGGAGGAAGACAAAGTCTGTATACCCAGCATGGTATAGCTCTGATATTTATCCTGATGCCGGTAATCCTGTGTATACTGCTTTTTATCTTTGCGATGAAATTTCCTATGACAGAAAAGGAGTACAATGTGATAAAGCGTGATATAGCAAGGAGAAGAGGAGAGGATATTCCTGCTGCGACTGAGGAAGAAAGAAGGATCTGCGAGAGGGTATGTGGAATTTCATATAACAGACTCTTTGATCCTGCAAATGAATGGATAGGAAGACATAATAAGTAGTTTTCGGATAAAAAAACCGGCAGCGGCGGTCTGCGATCTCTCGCATCCGTCACTGCCGGTTCTTTTATTTACAGAAGAAAGAAGAATCAGAACTTTCCTGCCTTTGCAGCCTCCTCTATGGAAACGGCTACGGCAACTGTAGCACCTACCATAGGGTTGTTTCCCATTCCGATAAGACCCATCATCTCAACGTGAGCTGGAACTGATGATGATCCTGCGAACTGGGCGTCTGAATGCATACGTCCCATTGTATCAGTCATACCGTATGAAGCAGGACCTGCTGCCATATTATCCGGATGAAGGGTACGTCCTGTACCACCGCCTGATGCAACAGAGAAGTAAGGCTTTCCGGCCTCAACTCTTTCCTTCTTGTAGGTTCCTGCTACAGGATGCTGGAATCTGGTAGGGTTGGTTGAGTTTCCGGTGATAGAAACTCCTACGTTCTCATGCCACATGATAGCTACGCCTTCCTGTACATCATCGGCGCCGTAGCACTTTACAGAAGCTCTTACGCCCTTTGAATAAGGAGTCTCTGAAACTATGTTGAGCTTTGCGTTCTTGTAGTCATACTGGGTCTCTACGAATGTGAAACCGTTGATCCTTGAGATGATCTGGGCTGCATCCTTTCCAAGACCGTTAAGGATGACTCTCAGAGGATTCTTACGAACCTTATTAGCCATTGTAGCGATACCGATTGCACCCTCAGCTGCTGCGAAGGACTCGTGTCCAGCCAGGAAGCAGAAGCACTCTGTCTCCTCCTCGAGCAGCATTTTTCCCAGATTACCATGTCCAAGACCTACCTTACGGTGATCAGCAACCGATCCAGGAATACAGAAGGACTGGAGTCCCTCTCCGATAGCTGCTGCTGCGTCAGCTGCTCTCTTGCAGCCCTTCTTTATTGCGATGGCGGCGCCTACAGTGTAAGCCCACTTGGCGTTCTCGAAGCAGATACCCTGAACTCCCTCGACCATATGATATACGTCGAGTCCGGCATCCTTTGTGATCTTCTCGGCTTCCTCGATATCCTTGATACCGTACTTATTCAGAGCCTCGGTGATCTGTTTTATTCTTGCATCATAATTTTCAAATAAAGCCATTATACGTCTCCTTTTTATCACTCTTTACGAGGATCGATAAACTTTACTGCGTCATCAATACGGCCATACTGACCCTTTGCCTTTTCCCAGGCAGTATTAGGATCGTCGCCCTTCTTGATGAAGTCTGTCATCTTGCCAAGAGAGACATACTTGTATCCGATAACCTCGTCATTCTCATCAAGAGCCAGATCAGTCACATAACCCTCTGTCATCTCGAGGTATCTGACACCCTTTGCCTTTGTACCATACATTGTGCCGACCTGAGAACGAAGTCCCTTTCCGAGATCCTCAAGTCCTGCTCCAACTGAAAGTCCATCATCAGAGAATGCAGACTGTGAACGTCCGTAAACGATCTGAAGGAAGAGCTCTCTCATAGCGGTATTTATAGCATCGCATACGAGGTCTGTATTTAAAGCCTCAAGAATGGTCTTGCCCTGGAGAATCTCAGCTGCCATAGCTGCTGAATGAGTCATTCCTGAGCATCCGATGGTCTCGATAAGAGCCTCCTCAATTACACCGTTCTTGATATTAAGAGAAAGCTTGCAGGCACCCTGCTGAGGAGCACACCAGCCTACTCCGTGTGTGAAGCCTGAGATGTCCTCGATCTTTTTTGCATGAACCCACTTGCCCTCTTCAGGAATAGGTGCCGGCTCATGCTTAGCGCCTTTAGCTACAGGGCACATATTCTGCACTTCTGTTGTGTAAGTCATTGAAACTCCTTTCAAATACATACTTATCTTATTTGCAGCCTTCATTTTCTCACAAAATCATCCTAATGTAAAGAGGTTTGACCTAAAGAACCTTAAGTCCCTTGTCATGGGCATAGACAGCCTTTCCTCTGTAGTTTCCCTCTTTTATCAGCTGCTTGTACTGACCCGGAGTCATGCCTGTGTATTTGCGGAAATCCCTTATGCACTGGGACTGGTCATAAAAGCCCAGATCGCTTATCCAGTCGGCTGTCTTCTCATCATAGCCGTAGTTTATAAACTCGATCGCCCTCTGGAGACGCAGTATCGAGCAGAATGTCTTTGGAGAAAAGCCCATTTCCTCCTGAAAGATCCGTCTTATGTAGCGCTGCGAATAGCTGGTCCGCGTCGACAGCTCTGATACTCTTATCTGGCCGTCGCTATTGTAGATCATATCGCATACTGCGTCAAAAAGAGCCTCTTTTCCGTAGGGAGCCCTGCCTCTGGCCGGAAGCGCAGTATATTCATTCAGAAAGACCCTGACCCTTGAGGCGAAATCCGTCTGCATGGAAAGCTGGTCAAAGTCGAAATCATATGGATAGAATTCTCTTAGAGAAAGCTGGTCTCCTATCAGATCGTGGAGACGGAGCATAAGACCATTGGGATTTGTGCCTGGCATGAAACGGACACCGAAAATATCTGTCTCATCGGCCAGCAGGTCCCCGGTAAAGGAGAGGACCGTTCCTGTGACTAGAGAGCGCATTTCCCCGGGACCTCTGTAGCAGAACATGAAATCTATACAGCCTGTAGGGATGGCCCGCAGAGGAAGGCCTGGATCCTTATGGAGCATATAGAAATGCGAGATTCCCATCTTGCGGTAGGTTTCCTGGATGAAGTCCCTGCTGTCAAGCACAAAGAATGGCTGGGTAGATCTTATTTTTTCTCTTTTCCAGCTTTTTACTATAGTGGTTTCCATGCCCTTATCTTATGACTAAAATCCATAGGCTTCAATAGGTGGCTGCAAACATTCCTCAATGTTTGTTCCGTTTTTTACAATAATTATCATTTGATGAATGTAAAATATAAGCAATCGAAAAGAGAAACAGACGACAAAGACGTCGCAGGAAATGACCGGTGATTTCCTGTGGCGTCTTTCTTTTTCTCAGAGTCATGCTATAGATGATAGGTATTACAGGAGGCAAATATTATGAGTGAATATCCGGCAGTTGATTTTCTGTTCTTAAACGAGGATGACATGGTTAAGGCTGGTGTTACAGATATGCACGGCTGTGTAGATGCTATGGAGGAGGTGCTTGGTCTTCTTGACAAGGGAGATTTCATGATGGGTGGAGACAACCATTATTCCCACGGCACCAAGCTTGGCTTCCCGGATGAGTCACCTTTCCCGGAGATGCCTTCAGGAAAGGGAGAGGACAGACGGTTCATGGCAATGCCGGCTTATATCGGTGCTCCGTTTGATAATGCAGGTGTTAAGTGGTACGGCTCCAACATGGAGAACAAGAAAAAGGGTCTGCCACGTTCTATCCTTATGTTTACACTTTCTGATAAGGATACAGGAGCACCAAAGGCCTTTATGTCTGCAAACCTCCTTAGTGCTTACCGTACCGGAGCAACGGCAGGAGCAGGCCTTAGACATTTTGCAAAAAAGGATTCCAAGATCGCAGGTATATGCGGACCTGGAGTAATAGGAAGGACAACCTTTGAGGCCATAATGGATGCCTGCCCGGGAATAGAGCTGGTTAAGATCAAGGGAAGAAGCCAGAGGGGTATAGATGAGTTCACTGAATTCGCAAAGGAAAAATATCCAGATGTAAGGATAGAGGCAGTTGACAGTCTTGAAGCATGCGTAAGAGATTCAGATGTAGTAGGATTTGCAGCAACAAGCGGACATGACTTGAGCAAGTACCCTAAGGTCGAGAAGGAATGGGTAAAGGCAGGATGCACTATCACCTGTCCTGGTGGAGCTGAATTCGACAAGAAGTTCCTGGCAGAGGACTGCGTGCTGGCTGTCGATGCAATCGGACTCTACAAGGCATGGGCAAGTGAGTTCCCTTATCCTACCTATGGAAAGGTGACTATGGTCGGTACCAAGTTCATGGATATGGAACATGAGGGCATGATCACAGACGATGATATAAGAGATGTCGGAAAGATCGTAAATGGAAAGCAGCAGGCCAGAAAGAGCGATGATGAGATAATTGTTTACTCGGTAGGAGGAATGCCTGTAGAGGATGTGGCGTGGGCTACAAGGTGCTATGAGAAGGCGTTAAAGGAAGGCATAGGCACAAAGCTTCATCTGTGGGACAAGCCGCTGATGGCATGATATAAATGGCAATGGGGCCGTCGGAGATATATTTCCGGCGGTCCTTTTTTAGAGAAAGGAGAAGCCATTGAAGCATTTGGTTATCACAATAGGATGCGAATACGGTGCCGGCGGACCTCAGATCGGACAGATGCTGTCGAAGGCCCTCGGTATTGAATACTACGACAGGGATCTGGTGGATTCCGTTGTAGACCAGCTGGGAGTAGAAAAGGACCTGGTCGAGAAGGCTGATGTAGAAAGAAATGTACACTATTCCTTTGACACCTCGCTTGGCCCAAGATATGCGAACCTTACCAACAGGGTCATATCGGCACAGTTCGAGGTCATTCATGAATTTGCAGAGAAATCATCATGTGTAATTATAGGTCGCAGCAGCGACTATATCCTGAAGGACAGGGATGATGTGCTTAACGTATTCATCTATGCGCCTCTTGACACAAGGATAGATGCTGTTATGGGCATGAAGGGCATAAGCCGTGACGAGGCTAAAAGGATCGTTTCATATAATGATGAAAAGAACCATGCAAGACATAAGTATATAACAGGTACCTACAGAGGAGACAGAAAAAACCGTCATATAATGATAGACAGCTCTCTTCTCGGCTGGGAAAAGACAGCCCAGTATATCCTGATGCTCGTAGAAATGCTTGAAGAGAAAGGAGCGTGAATACTATGGGTGAGAAAAAGGGCTCGGAATTCAACAAGGTATTCAGCTCCTGGGATATCCTGGTAATAGCCTTCGGAGCAATGATAGGCTGGGGCTGGGTAGTGCAGTCAGGAGACTGGATCGAAAAGGCCGGAGTGATCGGAGCAATGCTGGGATTTGTACTGGGCGGCGTGATGATCTTTTTCATAGGACTTACATATGCAGAGCTCACACCGGCCATGCCTGAGTGCGGTGGAGAGCATGTATTTTCGATGAGGGCAATGGGACCCTACGGATCCTTCATCTGCACCTGGGCCATAATACTAGGCTATGTAAGCGTTGTATGCTTTGAGGCCTGTGCGTTCCCAACTATCATATCCTATCTGTGGCCGGGCTTTTTGAAGGGCTATATGTATACTGTCGCCGGCTTTAGGATCTATGCGTCATGGGTAGCTGTAGCAGTGGTCTTTGCCTTTATCATAACGATAATAAACCTGATGGGAGCAAAGACAGCGGCTATCCTTCAGACCATACTTACTGTAGCTATAGGAGCTGCCGGAATAGCTCTTGTCGTCGCCTCTCTCTTTTCAGGCGCCCCGTCAAACTTAAGCGGTCAGGTATTTGAGGGGAGCAGCCAGTCAGGTATTCTTTCGAATATCATAAGGGTGGCAGCGGTAAGTCCTTTCTTTTTCATTGGCTTTGATGTGATCCCACAGGCAGCTGAGGAGATAAATGTTCCCCTAAAAAAGATAGGAAAGATCCTGCTCCTTTCCATTGTCCTGGCCATTTCCTTCTATGCCCTGGTGATCTTTGCAGTTGGATATGTAATGGATAGTGGATCTATTGCCGATTCATATCAGGCATCAGGACTTGTAACAGCAGACGCAATGGCAAAGGCTTTCCACAGCGAGGCAATGTCAAAGGTTATAATAATAGCAGGAATGTGTGGAATAGTAACCAGCTGGAATTCCTTCATGCTCGGAGGAAGCCGTGCCATCTATTCCATGGCTGAATCCTATATGGTGCCTCGTGCGTTCAAGAAGCTTAGCAAAAAGCACAAGACACCTACAACAGCTGTATGGCTTATAGGAATCCTTAGCATGCTGGCCCCCTTTGCAGGAAGAAAGATGCTTGTATGGGTATCTGATGCAGGAAACTTTGGCTGTGTCCTGGCCTACTTCATGGTAAGCCTTTCCTTCCTTATATTAAGGAAGAAGGAACCGGATATGCCTCGCCCATACAAGGTAAGATTCGGTAAGGTAGCCGGCGCCCTGGCCGTCATAATGTCAGGACTAATGCTTATTTTATACATACTTCCCTCGTCAGGAGCGGCTCTTATGCCTCAGGAAGGGGGAATAGCGGGAGGCTGGTTTATAGTCGGGATCTTCTTCGTGATAGGCTGCAAGGCCAGATACAAGGACAAGTTCGGCTACTATGCTCCTCTCGATGTTATGATGGCCGGCTCTAAGACCTCTTCAGAGGAAAAGACACAGACAGGCGAGGGTACAGCTGTAATAAGCGTTGAAAGGGCTCTTGAAAAGGAAGAGGCTCTTTCTGATCAGATACCTGTAATGGCCCCTGAGTTTTCCTATTTCCTTCCGGTAAATATAAATTTCGGCCCGGGAAAGGTGGCTCTTGCCGGAAAGATTGCAAGAGCCTATGGAAAAAAGGCCCTTATAGTAACAGGAGGTTCGAGTGCCAGAAAGTCAGGCCTGCTTGATCGCGTAAAGGGTCTTATGGAAGCAGAGGGAATGACCTGCGAGATCTTCGATAAGGTTACTCCTAATCCTCTTACGACCACAGCAATGGAGGGAGCCTCACTTGCAAGGTCACTTTCCGCTGAGCTTGTTGTGGCAGTTGGTGGAGGAAGCGTGATGGATGCCGCAAAGGGAATAGCCTTTATGGCAAAAAACGATGGTGATATCTCTGATTATATATTTGGAAGAAAGACAGGAGATATGGCTCTTCCTCTGGTGCTTATCCCTACCACCTGCGGAACAGGATCGGAGGGAAATGGATTTGCAGTCCTTACAGATCCGGCTACAGCAGACAAGAAGTCGCTTAGGAGTACAGCTATAGTCGCAAAGGCATCTGTCGTCGATCCTCTTGTGATGAAGACAATGCCTAAAGGAGTGCTTGCCTCTGTTGGCTTCGACGCTCTCTGTCACTGTATAGAGGCCTATACGGCAAGGAAGGCCCAGCCGCTTACTGATGCTTTATGCCTCTATGCCATCCCTCTTATAGCCGAAAATCTGGTAAAGCTCTACAGAGGAGAGGAAAGCGATGAGGCCTGGGAGGCTGTGACTCTTGCAGCTACATTCGGAGGAATGGTGATAAATACAGCCGGTGTCACATTAGCTCACGGAATGGAGCATCCTGTAAGCGGAAAGGTAGATGCAGTGCACGGCAGAGGACTTGCAGCTATCACTCCGGCAGTAATAGAAGCGGAATACAGATATAACAGAGTGAAGTTCGGACGTATTGCCCGTATACTCGGAGGATTTACCGCAGAGGACTGTGCCGGAAGGATAAGAGTCCTTCTGTCACAGCTTGACATGAATATCACTCTTTCTGATCTTGGTATCGGAGAAGAGGATATAGACTGGCTGGCCGAAAACTGCTGTAAGGTATCGGCAGGAAATATAGATAATACCCCGGGCTCATATACTAAGGAATCAATAGCTGATCTTTACAGAGCTTGTATGTGATAATTGAAATAGGAATCAACCTAAAAGGAAGGAGAAACACTATGGCAGGAAGGATTAAGACGCATCCGATCCTTGGCGCCCAGAACGAGGGCAAGAGGGTGGTTACATTCACCTACGATGGGAAGGAGATGCAGGGATACGAGGGTGAGCCTATTGCGGCCGCCCTCAAGGCAAACGGAGTCATGGTTCACAGATATACTATGAAGCAGCACAAGCCAAGAGGTATCTTCTGCGCGATCGGCAGATGCACAGACTGTGTGATGGTAGTGGATGGTGAGCCTAATGTAAGGACCTGCATGACACCGCTTGCCGAGGGCATGGATGTACGTACCCAGTACGGAGTCAGCGATAAACCATTTGACAGACAGTGATAAGTCCGGAGGAAAAGTAGATGAAAATAGAAAGATTTGATCTGATAATAGTTGGCGCCGGTCCTTCTGGACTTTCAGCAGCCATAGAGGCCGCAAAGCGCGGTATGAATGTAGTCGTATTTGATGAGAATGCACGTCCGGGCGGACAGCTTTTCAAGCAGATACATAAGTTTTTTGGATCTAAGGAGCACAAGGCAAAGATCAGAGGCTTCCATATCGGAGAGCAGCTTCTTAAGGAGGCAAACGAGGCAGGAGTAAAGGTCGAGCTGAACGCAACGGTCATAGGCCTCTATCAGGACAGGGAAGTAGTTGTAAGGATGGGTGATGAGGTCCATCATTTCAAGGGCGATGCGGTGATCATTGCTACAGGAGCAGCAGAGAACATGGTCCTCTTCGATGGCTGGAATCTTCCGGGAGTCATGGGTGCAGGAGCAGCACAGACTCTTATGAATCTCTACGGAGTAAAGCCAGGGGACAGGATCCTCATGCTTGGATCTGGAAATGTTGGTCTTGTCGTATCATTCCAGCTGATCCAGTGCGGATGCGATGTGGTCGCTCTTGTAGATGCGGCTCCAAAGATAGGAGGCTACGGAGTGCATGCTGCAAAGGTAGCACGTACAGGAGTTCCGTTCTACCTTTCACATACTATAAAAAAGGTCGAGGGAGATGATCATGTAACAGGCGTGACTATCGGTCAGGTTGATGACCATTTCCAGTTCATAGAGGGAAGCGACAAGCATTTTGATGTGGACACTGTCTGCGTGGCAGTCGGTCTTTCTCCTATGTCGCAGCTTCTGAAGATGGCAGGCTGCAGGATGGAGGATAATCCTAAGCGCGGCGGTCAGGTGCCTGTAGTCGGAGAATACGGCGAGACATCTGTTCCGGGTATCTTCTCAGCCGGTGATGTATCCGGTATTGAGGAGGCATCCTCAGCCATGATCGAGGGGCGTATGTCAGGAGTCGTAGCCGCTGAATACCTGGGCTATATGACTGCAGAGGAAAAGGATGCTGAGCTGGAAAAGCTTGAAGCCTCGCTTGACTCCCTGCGTCAGGGAATGTTTGCTCCAAAGAACAGAGGAAAGAATATTACAGAGACTGAGGAGGGAATAGATATTTCCACAAATCTACTGAAAAAGGGTTATGTGGCAGATGACGAGATAGAGAGATTCCCTGGAGTAGTCCATAAGGCCGGCCTTCATCCGGTGCTTGAATGCACCCAGAACATCCCATGCAACCCTTGTCAGGACGCATGTACGAGGGGCTGCATTTCCATAGGGGATAATATCACATCCCTCCCTATTTCTGTGACTGACAGCACCTGTGTAAACTGTGGTATGTGCGTGGCCTCCTGCCCTGGACAGGCTATCTTCCTTGTAAATGAGGACGCTGGAGACGGCAGTGCCACTATCACTCTTCCTTATGAGTTTATGCCTCTGCCCGACACAGGATCAAAGGGAAAGGCTCTCGGAAGGGACGGCTCTGTGGTCTGCGACGCTGAGGTGGTACAGGTCAGATCAGGTAAGGCATTCGACGGGACCAGTCTTCTTACTATAAAGGTTCCTAAGGAATATGCGATGAAGGCAAGATTTTTCAAGGCAGCAGTATAAGCGCAAGGAGGAAGGAACAATGAGTGAATTAAGCAACAGATCCAGAGATATAGGTGAATTCGTTCCTATGCCTGACGATGATATGATCGTCTGCCGCTGCGAGGAAGTCACCAAGGGCCAGATAAGAAAAGCCGTTCATGAGGGCCTGTGGACGATAGCTGAGATCAGGAGATACTTACGCTGCGGTATGGGACTCTGCCAGGGCCAGACCTGTGCAAAGCTGGTAAAGGGTATTGTCGCAAGAGAGCTTAAATGTTCTCCGACCCTATTAGAGCCTGCCAGCTCCAGAGCTCCTATGAGACCTACTGAAATGCATGTATATGCGGATGAGACGGAGGATACAGATCTATGACAACATCAGACGTAATTATTATCGGCGCCGGAATCATAGGCAATGCATGTGCCTACTATCTGGCTAAGAAGGGATACAAGGTAACTGTTCTGGAAAAATCCGATATCATCGGTGACGGCGGTTCGAGCCGCAACGGAGGCGGTGTCCGTCAGTCAGGCCGTGATCCAAGGGAACTTCCGCTCGCCATGTACGGGATCGAGCATCTCTGGCCGACTCTTTCCGAGGAGCTCGGTTACGATGTGGAATATCACAAGAAGGGAAACCTTCGTCTGGGGAAGACGCAGGCTCATCTTGCTACATTAAAGAAGCTTGCGGACAGTGCCTCTGCCTGTGGACTTGATGTAAGGATGATAGATGGAGACGAGGTAAGAGAGATAAACCCTTACCTCTCTGAAGAGATCATAGGCGCAAGCTGGTGTCCGACAGATGGTCATGCCAACCCTCTTAAGGCTACGCTAGCCTATTATATGGCTGCCAGAAGGCTTGGTGTCACCTTTATCACCGGTGAGGATGTAAAGGAGATAAAGAAGATAAAGGGCAGGGCAAGACGTGTCATCACACAGACAGATAGCTATGAGGGAGATCACATAGTCCTTGCTGCTGGTATGGCATCCCGTGCCATAGCTGGAACTGTCGGGATTGACATCCCAATGGTGAGTAAGCTCATCGAGTGTCTTGTGACAGAGGCTGAGCCAAAGATGTTTGAACAGATGCTTGGAACCGCCGAGGCGGATTTCTACGGCCACCAGACAGACCATGGTTCGTTCGTGATCGGCGGCTCCACGGGCTTCGAGCTCTATAAAAAGGATAACGGCACCCCTGTAAACTACAGCGATACTGTACCTTGCATCTGCCGCGGTATCATCAGATACATCCCTATGTTAAAGGATGCCAAGATAGTCAGAGCCTGGGCTGGCTGGTCAGACAACATGAAGGATGGAGTTCCTGTGATTGACACAGTAAGCGAGGTGCCTGGTCTCATTCTGGCCTGCGGCTTTACAGGCCATGGCTTCGGTATAGCTCCTGGCGTAGGAACTGTCGTCTCCGAGCTTATCGCCAAAGAGCCGACCTCCTGCGATATCTCAGGCCTGAAGTACGACCGCTTCTATGCGAAGGATATAAAGAAATAAGCGCCAGATAGCTGATAGAACGTAAAAACCGCAACCCCGGAATGGGGTTGCGGTTTTTTAGGGGTTAGGTGAGAGGTGAGAGGGGTTAGTGGATATGGATTGATTTCAGATCCAACAGAAGCTTAAATCATGTATCTGATCTTTCTTCCGGCTGGTGAAAAATCATCTGAATAAGGGTGGAGTGATGGTCGTGAATATGAGAGGGCAGACAAGAGGTTCGCTTACAGATTATCTGACTGATACCATAAGGTCTGTCTTCCCTTATGTTTATACGTCTGATGTCACTGATACTACCAACAGGGAGCTTTTTGCGGGATCTGACAGTCATATGATAGAGAATCTCGATTCAAATATAAGCAGATTATCTGATCAGGATCTAAGACAGCTGATGACAGAGGTGTCTGTAGGGCCTGTCAAAAAATCCTTGCATATCGGAGTGATTGTGATAGAATATATAGGGTGACCGCACGGGGACCCATCTTGCGACCGGCGGGCACGTTTATCAATTCACATTTACAGGAGGAAATAAAATGGCAAAGAAGTGGGTCTACAAGTTTGAAGAAGGCGGAGCAGATATGCGTAATCTTCTCGGCGGAAAAGGTTGTAACCTTGCTGAGATGACTCATTACCTGCATATGCCTATTCCACACGGCTTCACAATCACAACAGAAGCATGTACAGAGTACTACAATAACGGAAAGGGCCTTACAAAGGAGATCACAGATCAGATCGAGGAGAACCTTAAGTGGCTCGAGGAAGTAAACGGAAAGAAATTCGGTGATCCGGAGGATCCGCTTCTTGTGTCAGTTCGTTCAGGTGCCCGCGCATCAATGCCGGGAATGATGGATACCATCTTAAACCTCGGACTTAATGACGTCGCAGTCGAGGGCTTCGCAAAGAAGACTGGAAACCCTAGATTTGCCTATGATTCATATCGTCGTTTCATCCAGATGTATTCAGACGTAGTAATGGAGGTTTCCAAGTCTCTTTTCGAGAAGGAAATCGACGACGTAAAGGCTAAGAAGGGCATCAAGTATGATGTCGAGATGGATGTAGATGACTTAAAGGAGCTCGTAAAGAGATTCAAGAAGATCTACAAGGATGCTCTCGGAAAGGACTTCCCTCAGGAGCCACAGGATCAGCTGATGGGCGCCATCCTCGCTGTATTCCGTTCATGGGATAATCCACGTGCCATCGTTTACCGTCGTATGAACGACATCCCTGGAGACTGGGGAACAGCTGTAAACGTACAGACAATGGTATTCGGAAACAAGGGTAACACATCAGGAACAGGCGTTGCATTCACACGTGACCCGGCTACAGGAGAGAAGGGAATCTTCGGTGAGTACCTCCTCAATGCACAGGGTGAGGACGTTGTTGCAGGTGTACGTACACCTCAGCCTATCTCTACTCTTGCAGATGCAATGCCAGACGTATACAAGCAGTTCATGGAGCTTGCTACAGGCCTTGAGAACCATTTCCACGACATGCAGGATATGGAGTTCACTATCGAGGAAGGAAAGCTTTACTTCCTTCAGACCCGTAATGGTAAGAGAACTGCTCAGGCAGCTATAAAGATCGCCTGCGACCTCGTAGACGAGGGACAGATCGATGAGAAGACAGCAGTTACACGTATCGAGGCAAAGAGCCTTGACCAGCTGCTTCACCCTGTATTCGATCCAGCAGCCTTAAAGAGCGCAAAGAAGATCGGCGCAGCTCTTCCTGCATCACCAGGTGCCGCAGCAGGTAAGGTAGTATTTACTGCTGAGGAGGCAAAGGCATTAGGAAAGGGAGGCAAGGGAGAGAGAGTCATCCTTGTCCGTCTTGAGACCTCACCTGAGGATATAGAGGGAATGAACGCTGCTCAGGGTATCCTTACAGTACGTGGAGGAATGACAAGCCACGCAGCCGTTGTTGCACGTGGAATGGGAACCTGCTGCGTATCAGGATGCTCAGATATCACAAATATCGATGAGGAGAAGAAGGAGTTTACACTCGCAGGAATTACCTTCCATGAGGGAGACTACATCTCGCTCGATGGTTCTACAGGAAACATTTACCAGGGTGATGTAGCTACTAAGGAAGCTTCTGTAGCAGGAGACTTCGCTCGTGTAATGGGATGGGCTGATAAATACAGAACACTTAAGGTTCGTACAAATGCAGATACCCCTCGTGATGCGAAGAAGGCTCGTGAGCTTGGAGCTCAGGGAATCGGCCTTTGCCGTACAGAGCATATGTTCTTCAGCGGCAACAGGATTGATGCATTCCGTGAGATGATCTGCTCAGACACAGTAGAAGAGAGAAAGGCCGCTCTTGCAAAGATCGAGCCATATCAGGAGGACGACTTCAAGCAGCTCTATGAGGCAATGGAAGGCGACCCTGTTACAATCAGATTCCTTGACCCACCTCTTCATGAGTTCGTTCCTCAGACAGAGGAGGATATCAAGAAGCTTGCTGATTCTCAGGGCAAGAGTGTTCAGCAGATCAAGGACATCATCGCAGGACTCAAGGAGTTCAACCCAATGATGGGTCACAGAGGATGCCGTCTTGCTGTTACATATCCTGAGATCGCAGAGATGCAGACCACAGCAGTTATAAAGGCAGCTCTGTCTGTAAAGAAGGCTCATCCGGACTGGAACCTTGTTCCTGAGATCATGATCCCGCTCGTATGTGAGGAGAAGGAGCTTAAGTTCGTAAAGAAGACTGTCACAGATACAGCTGACAAGCTTATCGCAGAGGCAGGATCTGATATGAAGTATGAGGTAGGAACCATGATCGAGATCCCAAGAGCTGCTCTTACAGCTGATGAGATCGCAAAGGATGCTGAGTTCTTCTGCTTCGGAACCAATGACCTTACCCAGATGACATTCGGATTCTCCCGTGATGATGCTGGTAAGTTCCTTGATTCTTACTATGAGAACAAGATCTTCGAGTCAGATCCGTTCGCTCGTCTTGATACAGACGGTGTCGGCAAGCTGATGAAGTTCGCAGTAGATAATGGTAAGAGGGTTCGCCCTTCACTCCATTGCGGAATCTGCGGAGAGCACGGTGGAGATCCTTCATCCATCGAGTTCTGCAATGAGATCGGACTTGACTATGTTTCATGCAGCCCGTTCCGTGTACCTATTGCTCGTCTTGCAGCAGCACAGGCAGCAATCACTCAGGCTAAATAAAGGCAGGATTATAGAGGGGCTCTCCGGCAGCAAGGCTGCCGGGGAGTTTTTTTATTGGAAGAAAGCCGTGGTAAGTATACTGACACGGCTTCTTTTTTTTGCTATAATTGAGACAGGTTTTTTAGCTGATCGGGAGGAAGAAGCCAATGATAGATGATTACAACAGAGCCCTTAGGATTGGGCAGAGAACCTTCAGACGGGATGCATCACGGGGCAGATATCCATATCTGCCGGCCCTTGAGGATATTGTCTCAACTCAGGATACCAGCGAAGAGCCGGTAGGCCTTATTGAGGTGCCGATTGAGAATATAAAGGGCACCAAGACCAAGGGCAGGACAGAGGCCTTTGCCAGCGATTTCATGCCGCTGCTTTCAGCCGGGTCTGAGTTCGCGACCAAGTGGTCCAAGCTTTATGATTCCGCAGTCGAGGAGGGCATAAGGGAGCCTATAAAGGCCTATGAGTACATGAGATCCTTTTATGTGCTCGAGGGTAATAAAAGAGTATCTGTTTCAGCCTTCTTAGGCATTGATACGGTACTTGCCGATGTGATAAGGCTTGTGCCCAAAAGAAGCGAGGATACGGATAATAAGATATATTTCGAATTCCTGGATTTCTACAGGGTTTGTCCCCTCTATGATATTTCGTTTTCAAAGGAGGGCGGATACTTAAGGCTTGCCGGCTACTATAATCAGGACCTGAAAAACAAATGGCCTCAGGAGAAGATAGAGGATCTGAGGACAGACTACAATGCCTTCCGCAAGGCCTTCAAGAAGGAGGGAGGAGACAGGCTTGATCTTACAACAGGCGATGCCTTCCTTGTATACCTGAGGTTCTATAGTACTGACAAGAGCATTATAAGTCTGAATGAAAATGTGCTGATCAGCAGGATAAGAAAGCTCTGGGACGAGTTCCTTGTGACAAGTGATGATGATCCGGTCGAGCTTGTCGAGCATCCGGAGGAGGTAAAGAAGGGTACCTCAGGAATGAATGCGATCGTCTCGCTCTTCACATCCAGACCGTCATATTCTGCTGATAAGCCCCTAAAGGTTGCCTTTTTCTATGAGAAACCGGCCAATGTATCGCAGTGGATATACGGACATGAGCTGGGGAGAAACTATGTCGAGGCTCATTACAAGGGAGTGGTCGTCACAAGGAAATATGATGACTGTGCAACCGATGAGATCCTGCGACAGAGAATAGACGAGGCGGCAGAGGATGGATTTCAGATGATGTTTACCGTATCTCCTGTTCAGATGAATGAGACTCTAAAGAGTGCAGTCCATTTCCCGGATATCAAGTTTTTCAACTGCTCGGTGAATCTGTCCCAGAGCGCAGTCCGCACCTATTATGGCAGGATGTATGAGGCCAAGTTCCTGATGGGATTTATAGCAGGTACAAGGAACAGGGGACACAGGATAGGCTATCTGGCCAACTATCCTATTTACGGAGCCATAGCTGAGATAAATGCATTCGCCATAGGAGCCTCAATGGCCGATCCTGAGTCGGAGATCTATCTGGCCTGGTCCTCGGTAAAGGATTCTGACTGGAGGGAATATTTCCATGATTGTGATACAGATCTGGCACTGGGACCTGATTTCATAAAGCCGGATGAGGCATCTAGGGAGTTCGGACTTTACAGGCTTACAGATGACGGAAGCATAGAGAATCTGGCATTTCCTCTCTGGGACTGGGGCAAATACTATCAGCTTATAATAGATCAGGTGCTTGACGGGACCTGGGATGACAATCCTGCCCAGGGGGCAAAGGCCTTGAACTACTGGTGGGGGATCTCATCACAGGTAATAGATGTGATCCTCTCGCCACATCTGCCCTATCAGACCTACAAGCTTGTGGATATAATGAGACAGGCAATGCAGCGTGAGCTGTTAAATCCCTTCTACGGAGAGATCTGGGCTCAGGGTCACAGGAAGATAAAGGGCTTCGGGACACCGAAGATCTCCAATGAGGAGATACTTACCATGACCTGGCTTAATGATAATATTATCGGAAGTCTCCCGAAGGAGCATGATCTGGTACCGGAGGTCGAGAAGGCAGTTTCGGTGAGCGGAACACTGGAGACAGATGATTCATTGGGAAAGAAAGGCAGTAAATGAAGATACTCGCACTTGCAGATGTAGAGGATAAGGCGCTGTGGGATTATTTTGACAAGGAAAGGATAAAGGATGTGGATCTGATCATATCCTGCGGGGATCTAAACCACAGCTATCTCGAATTTATAGAGACCATGTCCAACTGTCCTCTGCTGTATGTGAGGGGGAATCATGACAGGGGATACAGCCAGAGGCCGCCTCAGGGCTGCATAGATATAGATGACAGGATATATGATTTTCACGGACTTCGTATTCTGGGGCTCGGAGGCAGCATGAGATATCATGAGGGCAGTGATATGTATACCGAGCAGGAGATGGCGAATCGGATCAGGAAGCTGAAGAGAGCCATAGCCCTAAGAAACGGCTTCGACATCTTAGTGACCCATGCGCCGGCGAAGGGATACGGAGATATGGACGATCTTCCGCATCATGGCTTTGAATGCTTCAACAGCCTGATCGACCAGTATCATCCCAAATACATGCTTCATGGGCATGTGCATAAGGATTACGGCCATTTTGAGCGCGTGAGGATTCATGAAGCAGGGACTAAGATAATAAACTGCTACGACAGGACCTATGTGGATATCTCTGATCAGGATCATCCGGCAAGAGGCAGAACGGGTTCGCTCCTCTATGATCTCTATACAGGGATGGAAGACAGGCGAAAGAAAAAATATTATTGATATATTTCTAAAAAAAGTTATATGGAAACCTTTTATCAGTAGTGTTAGTATATAATGCGTATACTAACAGGAGGTAATGACGACCATGAGACAGCAGGAACTGAGCAGAGGCGCAGGAATTCTACTTCCGGTCAGCTCCCTACCGTCACCATACGGTATAGGGACATTCGGGAAGAGCGCATATGACTTTGTGGATGATCTGGTAGCAGCAGGACAGTCTTACTGGCAGGTACTGCCTATAGGACCGACAAGCTTCGGAGACAGTCCATATCAGGCCTTTTCAGCATTTGCAGGCAATCCATATTTTATAGATCTGGATATACTGGCTGATCAGGGACTTTTATCAAGGGATGAGCTTTCTTCGATAGACTGGGGCTCGAGTGATTCTGATATAGACTATGCCAAGCTTTATAATGAGAGATTTCGTATCTTAAAGAAGGCATATCTGGCTTTTCTTGGATCACCGGATCAGACTATAAAGGAACAGCGGACTGACTTTGACCAGTTCAAGAAGAGAGAGAGCGGCTGGCTTTCTGATTATTCTCTTTTCATGGCCTTAAAGGATAAGAACGGTGGAAAGAGCTGGCAGGAATGGGATAAGGATATCAAGACCAGACAGCCAGAGGCGCTTGACTACTACAGAGGTCTTCTTGCAGAGCAGAGCGACTACTACAGCTTTATCCAGTTCGAGTTTTACAGACAGTGGACCGAGCTTAAGAGATATGCCAACGGTCATGGAATCAGTATAATAGGAGATATTCCTATCTATGTGGCACTTGATTCGGCAGATGTATGGTGCAATCCGCTTGATTTCCAGCTTGATGGCGATCTAAAGCCTGTTGAGGTAGCCGGCTGTCCGCCAGATGCTTTCTCAGACTATGGACAGAAGTGGGGCAATCCTCTCTATAACTGGAAGAAGATGAAGCAGGACGGCTTCACATGGTGGAAGAAGAGGATGGGAGCCGCAGCAGGTCTCTATGATATAGTAAGGATCGATCATTTCCTCGGAGTCGTTAAATACTACTGTATTCCTGTTGATGGTGACCCGGTCGACGGACACTATGAGGAGGGACCGGGAAAGGATCTTACTGATGCCATAGATCAGGTCATGAACGGATCAAAGGTCATAGCAGAGGACTTAGGTGTCCAGATCGATGGAGTGAAGAAGCTTCTCTCACAGACAGGCTATCCCGGCATGAAGATCCTTGAGTTTGCCTTTGATGGCAACAGGAATAATGAATATCTGCCTCATATGTACGACAGGAACTGTGTGGTCTACAGCGGTACCCATGACAATGAGACCCTTGTCGGATATTTCAAGAGCCTTTCTCCTATGGGATATCAGTATCTGCTTGACTACACAGGCTCATCGGATCAGAAGGAGCTGATCACGAATATCCTTAGAATGGCATATATGAGCGTGGCGGATACAGTAGTGATCCAGATGCAGGATATCCTTGAAAAGGATAACTCAGCAAGGATGAATCTTCCATCCACTATAGGAACTAACTGGAGATGGAGAATGAAGGCAGGAGAGTTTACTCAGGACAAGATAAGGAAGCTGCGTAAACTCTCAGACACCTATGCAAGAAATGAGAACAGAAAGGTAAACAAGGAACAGATGGTAGAAGAAACCGCAAAGAAGCTTTTTGGAAGAGGAATAAGTCAGTGCACGAATGAGGAGCTCTATATCACCCTCCTTCATATTGTAAAGGATATGGCAGAGCAGAGGAAGTCCGATGCAGGAAAGAAGAAGGTATATTATATTTCCGCAGAGTTCCTTATTGGAAAGCTCCTCTCCAACAATATGTTAAACCTCGGCATCTTCGATCAGGTAAAGAAGGAGCTTCAGGACAATGGTAAGAGCATATATGATATTGAAGAGGTCGAGAATGAGCCTTCGTTAGGTAACGGCGGACTCGGTCGTCTTGCAGCCTGCTTCCTTGATTCAATGGCTTCTATCGGCATTCACGGAGACGGAGTCGGGATCAATTATCATCTTGGACTTTTTAAGCAGGAATTTGCCGGCAATCTCCAGAAGGAGACTCCTAACCCATGGATCACAAAGGATTCATGGCTTATAGACAGAAAGAAATATTTCGATGTAGAGTTCAGATACCATACAGTACATGCTCATATGTATGATATTCCTGTTACAGGATATGAGAACAGGACAAACGAGCTTCATCTGTTTGATATAGACTCTGTAGACGAGCATATCACTGAGGGAGATTCTATTTCCTTCAATAAGGACGATATAGAGAAGAATCTGACCCTCTTCCTTTATCCTGATGATTCAGATGACAAGGGAAGGATGCTCCGTATATATCAGGAGTACTTCATGGTAAGCGCCGGAGCCCAGCTCATCATAGAGGAGTGTCTCGGAAGGGGAAGCAATCTCCATGATCTCTATGACTATGCAGCTATCCAGATCAATGATACGCATCCGTCAATGGTGATCCCTGAGCTCATCAGACTTCTTGTCCTTCACGGAATAGATGTGGATGAGGCAGTAGACATTGTCACAAAGACATGTGCCTACACCAACCATACCATTCTTGCAGAGGCTCTCGAGACCTGGAATTATGACTTCATGAATCAGGTTGTTCCGCAGCTTATGCCTATAATCGCTATCCTTGACGCCAAGGTAAAGAATACCTACAAGGATAAGTCAGTCTATATCATAGATGACAACAGAAATGTACATATGGCCTTCATGGATATCCATTTCAGCCACAGTGTAAACGGAGTTGCCTATCTGCATACAGAGATCCTGAAGAACTCGGAGCTTAACAACTTCTACAGGATCTATCCTGACAAGTTCAATAACAAGACCAACGGCATCACCTTCAGGAGATGGCTTCTGGACTGTAACCCTGAGCTTTCAGACCTTATCGAGTCAAGGATTGGCTCAGGCTTCAAGAAGGATTCTATGGAGCTTAAGAAGCTTCTCGATTACAAGGATGATCCGGCAACCCTTGAGGCTCTCCGCTCGATCAAGGTACATAACAAAAAGAAGTTTGCAGACTTCATGAGAAAGACCCAGGGCATAGAGCTCGACGGACATTCCATATTCGATGTACAGGTAAAGAGACTTCATGAGTACAAGAGACAGCAGCTCAATGTCCTTTCTCTTATCCATGAGTACTTCGAGATCAAGAAGGGCAATCTTCCGAAGAGACCTATCACAGCGATCTTCGGAGCAAAGGCTGCACCGGCCTATACTATAGCAAAGGATATAATCCATCTTATCCTTTGCATGCAGCAGATCACTAATAATGATCCTCAGGTAAGTCCTTACCTTAAGGTGGTAATGATAGAGAACTATAATGTGACAAAGGCATCCTGTGTGATCCCTGCAGCAGATATATCTGAGCAGATCTCCCTTGCATCAAAGGAAGCGTCAGGAACCTCTAACATGAAGTTCATGCTTAACGGAGCCCTTACTATAGGTACAATGGACGGAGCAAATGTCGAGATAGCAGATCTTGTAGGAGCTGACAATATCTATACTTTCGGTGAGGATTCACAGACAGTAATTGACAGATACGCAAGAGGCGACTACAATTCCAGAAGCTACTACGATAAGGATCCTGTTCTTAAGGAATGTGTGGACTTCATAGTTTCCGATACAGTAAGAAGCGTTGGCTGCGCAGAGAATCTCGAGAGACTCTACAATGAGCTTCTGAACAAGGACTGGTTCATGACCTTCCCTGATTTCGAGGATTATCTGAAGACCAGAAAGAGAATGTGGGACGACTTCGAGGACAGAGATGTCTGGGCTAAGAAGTGCCTTATAAATATAGCAAACGCAGGTTTCTTCTCATCTGACCGTACTATAGATCAGTATGACAAGGAGATCTGGCATTCAAGATAAACTGATCAGTTGTCTACCGAGTGATATTTGTGTTAAAATAGGGATGTTGCCTTCGGGCAGCATTCCTATTTTTATACAGACAGGTGGAACCTATGGAAATACTGATCGTAGATGATGAGGCAATCGAGAGAAAGGGGCTTATAATGCTCCTTAGGAGAGAAAAGCTTGACTGCCATATAAGAGAGGCATCAAACGGAAAGCAGGCGCTTTCGCTGCTGTCCGAGACAAGGGCGGATCTGATGCTTACCGATATTAAGATGCCATTCATGGATGGACTTGAGCTTACAGAGATCTGTGCCGAGAGGTATCCGGAAATGAAGATGGTGATCTTTTCCGGATACGGTGAGTTCGAGTACGCAAGAAAGGCAATGCAAAACGGCATCACCAACTATATACTAAAGCCCGTCGATCCGGCAGAGTTCCATAAGACAATAGAGGGGATAACCAAGCAGATGTATGAGGAAGCACTGGAGAGTGAAAACCGTAATAAACGCGGTGACTTTATCCTGGAGCATGTCCTTCTTACTCTTGTGAACGGAGTGGATCCGGAGAGCCTCAATGCTTCGATCAGGAATATACTGCCGGATGACTTTGCCTATGATTACTCTATCATGGTTCTGCTTTCAGCTGATCATGATTTCTTCGGACTTGGAGCCATGAACTTCGGTGAGGATATGAAGACTGCTCTTGGAAGAGAGTTTACCTATCTGAATATAGATCCTATGAACAGCCTTCTTTTATTCAGTGGAGAAATAAGTGACAGGAGAAGACTGGGGAAGGAAATAGCAGCAGCTGTCGAGAAGAGATACGGGACTACGCCATATATTGCCGTATCAGAGCCTCTGCCGGGAGGAAGAGCTAATCTGCGGGCGCTTTCAAGGAGCTATGAGGATCTGGAGACTCTGATGGAGAACCGTTTCTATCTGCTCGATACCAAGGTATTCATATCAGGAGAGGATGTCGAGGGGACTCCGGATCTTAGTGACATAGATTCAGATCTTCTTATGAAGCAGATCAGACAGGATATAAACCTTAAGGATATGGTCGGACTCCGCGAGCACTATGAGAGGCTCTGTGACAAGTACAGGAAGAATGCAGCCTTTTCCCAGATCTATGTGAAGTTCGTCTTTTCGAACCTGATGAAGGAGATCTATGATGCGCTTCCGAAGGACAATCAGGACTCTCTTTCAAGCGATGTGGACAGGCTATATCGTACGACAGATTTTTCAGAGGTGATGAATATCTTAGATAAGGGCATATCCCTTCTGGAATCGACCTGCCTGTCAGCTACCAGGACCAATCACAGGGAGATAGATACAGTAAAGAAATATATCTATGAAAACTATGACAGGGAGCTTTCGATAGAGGCACTTGCAGAAAAGGTATATATGGCTCCGAGTTATCTGTCACATGTGTTCAAGAAGGAGACAGGCCAGACACTGTCCAAGTTCATAAAGTCTCTCCGTATGGAGAAGGCAAAGCAGCTCCTTACAGATACACATGAGAAAATAGTAAATATCAGTGCTTCGGTCGGATATCCGAATGTATCCTATTTCTGCAAGAGCTTCAGGGAATATTACGGAGTAAGTCCGCAGAAATATCGCGATGAAGAGGACAGTTAAATGTCACACAGGATCAGAAATCATTTGGGACGCAGGTTCAGGGATCTTTCTCTAATCAGAAAGATCATGTTTATTTATATTTCTATAAGCGCCCTTCCTATACTGATACTTGGTATAGCTCTGGTAAGTCAGGAGGGCAGAACGCTTCGCATAAGCGCAAGGAGCGCAGTAAGGCAGACCCTTATGCAGTCAACGGCCCAGATGTTATCAGACATCAGGGTCTATGATAATCTGGCAAATTATGTAGCCTATAATCAGTCGGTCAGCGATGTATTGAGCAGTAATTATAACGGCAGGAGCTTCGAGCTCTATGAGCAGCTGAATAAGACCGTTGACCCTATTCTTACATCACCAACATATTTTTCACATGGGATAAATGGGATTACTATCTATGTAGACAGGGATATTCCAGAGCATGGAGATTCGATCGCTCCGCTTTCATCAATAAAGGATAAAAAATGGTACAGGGATAACAGGGCAGACTTCGGTGCAGCCTCAGTCATTCTAATAGACAAGAAGGAAGACAAGGTCCGCCTTGTACGTACAATGCCTCTGATGGAGCAGAACGGAGTGAATGGCATCCTCTGCCTGGAGCTTGATTATAATGATTTCTTCGGAGAATACAAGGATATATGCGGAAAGGGACAGGGGCTTTTTGTCTTTAATAAGGATGGAGAGGCCATTTACAGAGCAGGAGAGGCAGGGAAGATAAAAAATTCTGGAGCATATTTCAAAAGGGAAACATATGACGGCCATTATATTGTAAAAAGGCGTATCTCAGGGACAGGCCTTACAGCGGCAATTTACACCGGTATAGGATTTTCGCCGGCCCAGCACAAGACAGTGATACTGGCCTTTCTGGCATATATAGCTATAGTAGCATCTACACTATATATTGCATCAGTATTATTCAATCATTATGTGGTAGAGGATATATCTGCCCTTGGAAAGAACATGGTAGAGGTAGGAAAGGGCAACAGGACCATTACTGTAAAAAGCGACTCAGCCGATGAGATAGGAGATCTGATTCGCGGCTTCGGATCCATGCTGGATGAGGAAAATGTGCTGATAAAGGAAAACTATGAGAATAAGCTGGCTTTAAGAAAATCTGAAATGAAGGCCCTTCAGGCCCAGATCAACCCGCATTTTCTCTATAATTCACTTTCTCTTATCAACTGGAAGGCGATAGAGGTAGGGGCAGATGATATATCAAGCATCACGCTGGCTCTGTCCAACTTTTACCGGACATCACTTAACAGGGGGAAAAACGTCCTTACAATAGAGAAGGAAATAGAAAACGTAAAGAGCTATATAGCCATCCAGCTCTATATGCATGACAACAGCTTTGATACAGTTATAGATATAGATGAGGAGATCCTGCCCTACGAGACCTTAAATCTTATCCTGCAACCGCTTGTGGAAAACGCCATCGATCATGGTATAGATATGAAGGAAAGCGGAAGAGGCTATATAAAGATAATAGGCAGGCAGGATCAGGATACGATTGTTCTTACTGTTTCTGATGACGGAGTAGGAATGGATGAGGAAACGGCAGAAAAGATCACCACATTCAAGAGTCATGGATACGGACTTGCAAATGTAAATGAGAGGATAAAGCTCTTTTATGGAGAAAAATATGGGGTAAAGGTAAAGAGCAGGGTCGGTTTTGGGACCATATGTACGATCACTATCCCAAAAATTCACATAAAAGACAAAAATCAAACATAAATCAAAAAAGAGTAATATTTACGTCCTCCCAAATCAACCTTATAATATACATTGTAAACAAAAATTTTCTTAAGCCGGTTATAAAAGGCGAAGAAGGAGGAACAAGACATGAAGGCAAAGAAAATCGTAGCAACCCTTCTTACTGCTTCAATGGCAGCAGGAATGCTCGCAGGATGCGGTGGCTCAGCAACAAAGAGCAGCAGCACTGGAAAGGCAAGCAGCTCTTCCAAGAAGACTGAGACCAAGGATGTTACACTTACAGTCTGGGGTCCGCAGGAGGATCAGGCAGCCATCGACGGCAAGGATCAGTACAAGGATGGTATCCTTAAGTACATGTGTGACCAGTTCAACGAGGATCATCCTGAGTGGAACATCACATTCAAGTACGGTGTCTGCTCCGAGGGAGATGCCAAGGACACAGTCACAAAGGATGTTGATAACGCTGCAGACGTTTATATGTATGCAAACGATCAGATCCCTACACTTGTAAATGCTGGAGCCCTCGCTCAGATCGGCGGTAACTATGCAGATCAGGTAAAGAAGGACAACGATAATTCTATCGCAACTTCAGTTACATTCAAGGACAAGGTATACGGAGTTCCTTATACTGGAAATACCTGGTTCCTTTACTACGACAAGAGCAAGTACTCAGCAGAAGATGTAAAGGATCTGGACACAATGATGTCAAAGGATCTTGGAAAGGGCGTTACAAACTTCGCATTCGCTCTTGACAACTCATGGTATATCTCAGCATTCTACTATGGAGCAGGCGGAACACTCTTCGGAGCTAACGGCGATGATCCTACAGCAAAGTGTGACTGGGACAATGATCAGGGAATCGCAGCTACAAAGTACATGGTAGCACTTGCTAAGAACCCTAAGTTCTCAAACGAGAAGGATGGTTCATCTATCGCCAAGTTCAAGGACGGAAAGCTCGGAGCTTACTGCTCAGGATCATGGGATGCAGCAGCTATTAAGGAAGCTCTTGGAAAGAACTTCGCATGCACACAGCTTCCTGCAGTAACAATCAACGGACAGAAGGGTCAGCTCTGCGCCTTTGCTGGATCAAAGGCAATCGGTGTTAACCCTAAATGCAAGGATCAGGATGTAGCAGTAGCACTTGCTTCTTATCTCGGATCAGAGGCGTGCCAGAGGATCAGATTTGAGGCTCGTGGAATCATCCCTTGCAACAAGAAGCTCGTTGCATCTAATACAGTTCAGAAGGATGAAGTCGCAGTAGCTCAGGCAAATACAATTGCCAACACCTCAAAGACACAGCCTGTACTTGACGAGATGGGCGCTTACTGGGATCCGGCAGGAACCATGGGCGGCGAGATCGTTAACGGAGATGTAACAGACGCTAACGCAGCAGAGAAGACCAAGAAGATGGTTGAGGGAATCAACAGCCAGATAGGCAAGTAATCACCAGAAACCAAGGTCTTGATATTATCACGAAGAACCCTGGCGCTCTCCGGGTACCCGGGGCGTCAGGGTTCTTTTACAGAGGACAAATCATATGAAGAAACAAAAGGTAAAGGATCCGGAGGAGATCACATTCCGAAATGCCCTTGCCCATGGAGACGCAGCGACGAGATGCTCGGCAGTGATCATGGGAGCCGGGAATTTCGCGCACAGACAGATAGGAAAGGGACTTATGTATCTGGCTGTGGAGCTTCTCTTTTTCCTGTATATGGCAGAGCTCGGAGTTGGATTCTTGAAAGGACTCGTAACTCTTGGAACCAATAAGGGAGGAGAGGTATGGAATGACGCCAAGCAGGTATATGAATATACCTCAGGCGACAACTCTATGCTTTTCCTGCTTTATGGAACCTTCACACTATTTGTGATCTTCTTCTTCGTCATGGTATGGGCTGACGGACTTAGAAGTGCCTACAAGTCACAGATCTATGCAAAGCACGGAAGACACTTAAACACTTTTGCAGAGGATATAAGGGCGCTGTTTGACGGCAATCTCTACAAGTTCCTGCTCAGCGGACCATTAGTCTGCATCTTTGCATTCACTATTGTACCGCTGGTTTTCATGGCTCTGATCGCATTCACGAACTACGATCAGCATCATCAGCCGCCTGGCTCTCTTTTCCACTGGGTAGGTCTTGAGAATTTCCAGGCCATGCTTTCATCCGATAACGGACTGGGATACGCATTCTGGCATATACTCGGATGGACCATTGTCTGGGCAATATTTGCAACATTCTTAAACTATATCTTTGGAATTGTCCTTGCTCTTATTATTAACAGAAGGGATACGAAGCTCAAGAGCCTGTGGAGATTCATCTTCGTGCTTTCTATCGCAGTACCTCAGTTCGTATCGCTGCTTATCATGAGGACAATGCTTCAGCCTGACGGAGCAGTAAATGTACTGCTTAAGAATGCAGGACTGATTCAGAGATCGCTTCCATTCTGGACCGATGCGACATGGGCAAGGGTTACGGTAATAATAATAAACCTCTGGGTAGGTATACCGTTTACAATGCTTCAGGTAACAGGAATCCTTCAGAATATCCCTAAGGAGCTTTATGAGGCAGCAGAGATGGACGGAGCAGGACCGCTTACTATCTTCTTCAAGATAACAATGCCATACATCCTGTTCGTAACGACTCCTTACCTGATCACATCCTTCGTAGGTAACATCAACAACTTCAATGTGATCTACCTGCTGACAGGAGGAGCTCCGGTTTCCATGGATTACAACAATGGAACCGCAGGAAAGACAGACCTGCTTGTAACCTGGCTCTATAAGCTGACAATTGACAAGAAGAACTATAACTACGGTGCAGTCATCTCGATACTCGTATTTATACTTTCCGCAACGTTCTCACTTATAGCGCTTAAGAAGTCAAAGGTATTAGAAAACGAGGAGGCGTTCCAGTAATATGTCAAGACAAGCAAGAAATATATTGGTCCATGCGATCCTTGTTGTACTATCAGTGATATGGCTGTTCCCTCTATTCTGGGTAGTCATGATATCATTCAGGGCAGAAAAGGGCTCCTACACGACCACCTTCCTGCCAAAGAGCTGGACCTTAAAGAATTACACGACACTCTTTACAGATACAGATGTATTTAATTTCCCAAGATGGTTCTTAAATACTCTTGTTGTGGCTCTGGTATCCTGTGTAATAGCTACCTTCTTTATAGTAAGCATAGCATATGTAATGAGCCGTCTCAGATTCAAGGCCAGAAAGATGATGCTCAACATGAGCCTGATCCTTGGTATGTTCCCTGGATTTATGGCCATGATAGCTATCTATTACATCCTTAAGGGTGTAGGTCTTACTCAGGGAGGACTTAAGCTCGTAGCTCTTACTATTGTCTACTCAGGTGGCTCAGGAATCCTTAATTATTTCGTATGTAAGGGATTCTTTGATACCATACCTAAGGAGCTCGATGAGGCCGCAAGGCTTGACGGTGCTACCAATATGCAGATCTTTACAAAGATCACCCTTCCTCTGTCGAAGCCGATCGTGGTATATACGATACTTACCTCCTTCATCGGACCATGGTGCGACTTCATCTTCAGTAAGGTCATCATCGGTACCGATGCCAACTACTATACTGTGGCTATCGGACTCTGGAATATGCTCCAGAAGGAGAATATCTACCAGTGGTACACCAGATTCGCCTCAGGTGCTGTATGTATCTCGGTTCCTATCGCAATACTCTATATCGCGATGCAGAAATACTATACAGACGGACTCACAGGAGCCGTCAAAGGCTGATGAATATAAAGCCGCCCCGGCTGGGGTGGCTTTATTTTTTTGTTTGTTGTATAATTTTTACCATGAGAAAGAAGATAGTACAATTACTCTGCCTTTGTATGCTTACGGTCTTTTGCCTGGTATGCGCCTGTCTAACGGGTGATAAGCAGTATAGATCTGCTGAGAGAGAGCGTGTCATGAGGGCAGCGTCAAGGACTCCATTCGGCAGATATCCGTCAAAGGTGACCTATACCTTAGGCAAGCTTTCGGCAAGTAACAGATCCAATATGCCATCAGGCGATTCCTATCAGGATAATGCCTATACCAGGTATGTTGAAAAAAGGATCAACGTAGTAAATAAGGACGTATTTGAGCTTAGTGACAATAACTACAACGACCGTGTATCTATCTCGATCGCTTCAGGAGATATACCTGATGTATGTTTGGTGAATGATGAGTCAACCCTGCGGAGACTTGTAAGCGCGGGCCTTGTCGAGGACCTGACCACCGCTTACAGGGACTGCGCCTCATCGAGGATCAAGAAGATATATGAGTCATACGGTGATGAGATATTTGAGCCGGTGACCTTTAATGGCAGGCTCTATGCCCTTCCCGAGACCAATATAGACAACGGTCCCTCTCTTCTATGGCTCAGACAGGACTGGATGGATGAGCTTGGTCTTTCTGCTCCTGTGGATATATCAGATGTAAGGACCATCCTTAAGGCTTTTAAGAGGGCCTATCCTGATTCTACGGGTCTTATCACGACCCCTGAGCTTACAGGAGATGCAGGATATTCTCAGGAGTATCAGACCGATATCATTTTTGCAGCCTTTTCATCCTATCCAGGCCAGTGGTATAAGAAAAAGGGGCAATATGTATACGGTTCTGTCCAGCCTGAGACAAAGGAGGCTCTTTCTTATCTCCGGGATATGTATAAGGAGGGGACTCTCGACCGGGATTTCTTTGTCAGGAATTCAGGTAATCTGATAGATCTTGTTACAGAAGGAAAATGCGGGGCTTTTTTCGGACCCTGGTGGGCTCCGAACAATCCTCTTATCGATTCAGTAAAAAAGGACAGCAGGGCCAGATGGATGCCATATCTTATCAAGACGGATTCTCAGGGCTTTACCAGCTTCCCCTCACAGAATCCTAATGGCAAGTTCGTAGTCGTAAGGAAGGGCTATAAGCATCCTGAGGTCGTTATGAAGATAGTAAGCGTGCTCTTTGATGATCTCCCTTACGGGAAGCCTGCGACAAGGGAGCTTGAGGACTACTATATAAATAATGTGGATCCTACTGCAAGACCCCTGTCAGTAAACGTTGATTTCAAGAATGCCCTTACCATCTGCTATAATGACCTTACAGCAGTCCTTCATGGCAAGATGAAGGCATCCTCTTTAGACCTGCTTGAGGGCTCCTATTATGAGGCCTGCAGGGACTATCTGAAGTCAGGGAAGGACTCTGATAAGGGATTATACAACTGGGCAGCCTATACCTCAAGGATTACTGCCTGCAGAGCCTTTACCAACAATAAGGTAAGGGAGGTGAATTGTCTTCATAATATAGAGACAGACGCTATGAAGAAGCGCTGGTGGAAGCTTAAGGAGCTTGAGCAGAAGACATTTCTGACCATCGTCACAGGAGAATCCCCCTTAAGCAGCTTTGATGAATTCACTAAGGAATGGTACAGACAGGGAGGCGGACTTATCACCTCTGAGGTAAGATCGCTTTATAAATAAATTTCCTCTTGACATATTTCAAGAAATAGTATATCCTTTATCACATCACAGACAAAGACGTCTGGTGCGCTATATAGCGCATCAGGCGTCATTTTTTTTGGAATTGGAAGAGCATGGCTTTACCTGCAGAGAAGCGATGCGGCTTCCGTTTCTGGAATAGGAGGAAAAAATGCACTTTGAAATGACAACAGTAATCTGGGTGCTGATCTGCGCAGCACTGGTTTACTTCATGCAGGCAGGATTTGCACTGTGTGAGGCGGGCCTTACCAGAGCCAAAAACACAGGAAACATTCTGATGAAGAACCTGATGGATTTCTGTATAGGGACACCATGCTACTGGTTCATCGGATTCGGACTTATGTTCGCAGGAACAGGAAAGTTCATCGGTAAGTTCGATCCATTCATCACTCATGCAGCCCTTTACGGAGCCAAGAATTCGGTGGTTCCTCAGACAATGCCTTTATGGTGCTATGTAATATTCGAGACTGTCTTCTGCGCTACAGCAGCTACGATCGTTTCCGGATCCATGGCAGAGAGAACCAACTTCAAGGCATACTGCATCTACTCAGCCTGCATTTCACTTTTCATCTATCCTATAACAGGACACTGGGGCTGGGGCGGAGGCTGGCTCGCACAGCTTGGCTTCCATGATTTCGCAGGATCTGCACTTGTCCATATGGTCGGTGGAACGATTGCCTGCCTCGGAGCAGCAATGCTTGGACCTCGTATCGGTAAGTATGACAAGAACGGCAAGGCAAGAGCTATCCCGGGACATAACCTTACAGCAATGGCACTCGGAGTATTCATCCTCTGGTTCTGCTGGTTCGGTTTCAACGGCGGATCTACAACAGCAATGGCTTCAGGAGACAATGCATTTGTAGCATCACTTGCATTCATGAATACGAACCTTGCAGCAGCAGTCGCAACAGTAGTGGCAATGATCTTCACATGGTTCCGCTATGGCAAGCCGGATGTTTCGATGACATTCAACGCTTCACTTGCAGGACTTGTAGCTATTACAGCAGGCTGTGACTGTGTTACACCTGTTGGAGCCTTCTTCATCGGACTTGTATCCGGAATTATAGTAGTATTCTCAGTAGAGTTCTTTGATAACGTAGCAAAGATCGATGATCCTGTAGGAGCTATCTCAGTACATATGGTAAATGGTGTCTGGGGAACTATTGCGGTAGGCCTCTTCTCAGCCGGAAATGACGGGATAGCAAAGGGGCTTTTCTATGGCGGCGGCTTCAAGCAGCTTGGAGTTCAGGTATTAGGCTTCATCTGCATTCAGGCATATGCCCTTGTAGTAATGTTCATTGCCTTCAAGATCATTGACAAGGCAGTAGGCCTTCGTGTATCAGAGCAGATCGAGATCGACGGTCTCGACTATGCAGAGCACGGACTTGTAAGCGCATATTCAGGATTTGCTATCACCGATGTCACAGACATGGAGGTCGATGCAAATGAGAACACTGATCTCGGTGAGGATGACTTCGAGAAGGCATCTGAGGCTCAGATCAATGCAGCAGTCAAGGTTCGCGAGGAGGCACCGCTTCCAGCAGATCTCGACAGCGGTATCCATAAGGTAACAATCATCTGCCGTCTGGCAAAGTTCGATGCCTTAAAGAAGGCACTGAACCAGGTAGGTGTTACAGGAATGACAATGTCACAGGTCATGGGATCTGGAATCGAGCGTGGCTCGACAACAAAGTACCGTGGTGCTGTAGTTGATTCGACACTTCTTCCTAAGGTAAAGGTAGAGGTAGTAGTCGGAAACGTTCCAGTTGAGAACGTGATAGAAGCTGCGAAGAAGACCCTTTATACCGGTCATATCGGCGACGGGAAGATCTTCGTATATAACGTTACCAGGGTTGTTAAGGTCCGCACCGGAGAGGAAGATTTCAAAGCCCTTGCTGATGTGGAATAAACAACATATATCTTTTCTTTCCTTTTTCAGAGGCGGCTGGTTTACAGCCGTCTCTAATATTTTATGCCCCCTGGTCTCTTTTGTTCTTTATTATCATGATTATCACTACAGGGGCTCCTATTATAGAGGTGACTGTGCTGATATTAAGCTCTGTAGGTGAGAAGAGGGCCCTTGCCATAAGGTCGCACACAAGGCACATAAGGGAGCCTGTAAGAAAGGCGGCTGGTATCACAAAAAGAGGCCTTGTATTTCCTAAAAGTCTCGAGGCAAGGAATGGAACAGCGACTCCAACGAAGGATACAGGCCCGGCAAAGGCGGCGGCTGTTGCTGAGAGGATACCGCTTATTATAATGATAAGGATCCGAAGCCGCTTTACATTTACTCCCATCGTAAAGGCATAGGATTCAGAAAGCATAAGAGCCTCTATAGGCTTTGACAGGGCAAGGACTATGATAAAGCAGGCCAAAACTATTATAAATGATATATGGACGCTTCTCATATCGGCTCCTGAAAAGCTTCCCCTGGTCCAGTTATGGAGATTTATTATGTCGTTGTCAGAAAAAAATGTGACAAGCATATCGCAGACAGCATTGCAGATATAGCCTGTCATTATGCCGGCTATAAGAAGTGGGGCTATTCCGCTTATATGGGATGATATAAGGACAAGAAATAAAATTACAGCCATAGATCCGGCAAAGGCAGCGAGAACCATTGACAGGCTTGAAAGTCTTGCCGAAAAGGAGACTGACATAAATAGCAGGATGGCGACAGCCATCTTCGCTCCGGATGAAATACCAAGTACGAATGGACCGGCTATCGGATTCCTGAAATATGTCTGAAGCAGGAAGCCTGAAACGGCAAGGGCTCCGCCTATTATCATTGAAAGCAGAGCCCTTGGAAGTCTGATCTGTCTTATTATGACCTGATCCCTGTCAAGTATATGAGACAGGGGGATCCTTACTGAGCCGGTCGAAATGTTTATCAAAAAGAAGATGATAAGCAGGCATAAAAGCAGTACAATGGTCAGTATGAAACGTCTGTAGTCTTTTTTTTGTGTCATTAGTCAAGCCTTTTAAAATATTTTTTAGCTTTCTTACCCTTGATGATACGGTGCATGTCGTTTATTATCTGATCGCTCTCGTCAGCAGACTGATATATATCGGCGCTTGTCTCATATACATTTCCATCCCTTACAGCCTTCATATCACTAAATAGGCTGTTTCTGTCGGTAAGAGCGGATAAGGAACCTATGCTTCCTTCTATAGTTGTGTTTATTATCATTATATCTGTATCCCCTGCGGTCTTATAGAAATCCTCAAAGGAGAGATTTACAGTAGGAGAGTGCGAATCGCTGTCAGGATTTCTAAGATCGGGGAAGGCATATTCTCCACCGGCACGTTCTATCATTGCAGGTATATAGTCGCTTCCGGAACGGACGACGACATTGTTTTCTGCATCAAGAGAAAAATATGCGACGGACTTGCCGGTCTTTTCCAGCTGGTTTACCTTTTCTATGTTCTTGTACTTCTCGTTGAAGAAGCGGAAGGCCTCATTCTTATGACCGGTGATGATCCCGTAAACCTTTACCCATTCAAGCCTTGCCTCTGGAGTTGATTCATAACTCGAGTAATCGATCATCACAGGAATGCCTAGTTTAAGGAGTTTTTCCCTGACAGCAGGAGTATGAAGGATCATAGTTGATTCAATGGCCAACGAGGCTTTCCCGTCGGTAAGTCTTTCATAATCTGGAGCAGAATACTTTCCGGCGAACCTTATCTGCTTATTATCCATTGCATCCTTAAGCTGTGATATGGACCAGTCAGCGGGTCTAATGCTTGAGAAGCCTATATCATCTATAGCATTACAGGCCCTGAAGAAGGAACCGCATGCCGTAGCTGCAAGGTAGATATTGCCCTGGCCCTGATCGATAATAGTAAGCTCGTCTCCGAAATCCTTTTTTACCTCATCTGTGGAGAAGTCCAAAGGGCAGATCAGGTAGTTCTGATTGCCCTCTATGACAAGCAGATAGAGGGTCTTACCGTACTTTTTATATTCTGTGACTGAGAAATGAGTGGCAGCCGTATTCTGGTAGGTCGTCCCCTCGGTAAAGCCGTTTGTGGAAAGCTTTTTTAAAAGCTCCTTCTCATTTCTGGTGCCTATAGATGCCTTTTTCTGCTCTGTATAGACATATTGCTTTGTCCCGGAGGTAGGAAGGATAGAGCATGATGAAAGCAGAAGGCAGGCAAAGATAAGCAATAAGAAAACTGCTGGCATAGAATGGTCTCGCGTCTTCTGTGACATTTAATGTCTCCTTTCTTTTCTGATGAAAAGAACAGCAGCAATGACTGCTATCACTATAGCTGCAAGAACAGGGACGATAATGAGCGATCCTGGCCCGGTCCTTTTTGCCCTTGCTGTATCGAAGCGGATAGTGTATGAGATCTCGTGAGGCTTTGTCATAGCAGTCGTATCTCCTATGACACGAAGAGGCTTGTTTAAGTCCTTTACAGGTATATCAAAGCGTGAGTTGCCCTTCTTGTTTACCTTCAGATATTTCCTGCCGTCTACCTTCATATAGTCATAGTAGCCTGACGACCAGGTGATCTCTGCAGTTGTCTTTCCTGCTTTTATATGGACTGGAGCCGGAGAGGCAATACCAGCCCGCCCGCTGCCACCGGACAGGGAAACAGGAATTTCATAGTTACCAGGTGATAAAGTTTTGTTATTCATAGGAGTAAGTATAGCATAGGTGGTGGGGGAGGTAAAGGAGGGGGTTCGTACATATGACTGCCTCCGTAATTATGTGCGTCCCTGCTCCATCCCTACAAGAATTATAAGTGTTCTGAGAGTTGAAAATAATAATCTGTTGCTATAGAATATTTAGTGCAAGCATAAATGTTTTGATAAATGTGTCGAAATAGAATATGTATTGTTAGTTTTTCTTATATTTTATCTGAGTCACGGAGGGAAACGTATGATTGTAGTAGCGCATAACATGGCTGCGATGAACGCTGACAGACAGCTTAAGATTGTCACGGGACAGAAGAGTAAGTCAGCCGAGAAGCTGTCCAGCGGCTACAGGATAAACAGGGCGGCGGATGACGCTGCTGGCCTGGCAATTTCTGAGAAGATGAGGTATCAGATAAGAGGGCTGGACAGAGGACTTGATAATACAAAAGACGGGATCTCATTCATACAGGTAGCTGATGGCGCCATGGATGAAGTGGATAAGATACTTCAGAGAATGAATGAACTGGCAGTTCAGGCTTCTAATGATACTAATACCTCATCAGACAGAGCGGCGATCAACCTTGAAGTTACGAATCTGAAAAAGGAAATTAACAGAATAGGAAAAGATACAGAATTTAATACCCTGAAGGTATTTGACGGGGATGTAACCATTCCTGATATGACCATTACAGGGAAATACTACACGAAGGATAATATAGGGTTTTTTAATTCCTCATTCGATGCCGCTACTCATAAAGCACAGTATGGCGGATTTCTGGTGGATGGGAAAAGAATACCGTGGAATCAGGTTGACCCTAACCTGGCATCTGTAGATCCGGCTACTGGAAAGACTACTTTCAAAGCGGGCACATATAAATATGATCCATACGGAAACGACCCGTTTGTGATCGAGGCGCAGGATGGAACAAGTCTGCCTAAAGTTACAAGAGAGATTAAGATTAACGGGATTGGCGGGGATATATACTGTAACGGTCAGAAGTATTCGTGGGAAAGCCTGATCGACGGGAATGGCAGAAGCATGGAAAATGCTGGGCTTCACAGCGGCACCTGGCACACGCCTGATGGCAAAAATTTTATTGAGATGAATGTCACGCAGACTGGGGGTGGAACTCAGACAAGGTTCAGTATGGAAGATTACCTGGCTGCATTAGGCGAAGGACTGGTAAATCATGCTGATTTTT